>NZ_NFHE01000099.1 GCF_002161235.1 Pseudoflavonifractor sp. An85 | reverse complement strand
GCAAGATCAGGGTCGTTCCACAGGTCGCGGAGCGCGTAGATGATGGACTGGTACGTGCCGCCGTAGGTCTTGCCGTTTATGGTGAATTGTTCCGATGAATCCATCGCGTCACGGATGGTATCGTAAGCTTCCGCGCCATCGTTGGTGAGCTGGCGGAGTTCCACTCTCACGCTGCCGTCGTGGTGCGCCCCGGTGAGGAACAGGTGCCCGTTCTCGTCCCAGATTTTTTGTATCTCGCAGTCGGCGAACACGTTGTCCCCGCCGTAGCGGGATGGGGATGTGTCGATGGCGTCCCTAAAGCTGTCGTATACGGTGAACCCGCTGCGGGTGCCGTCCCACCGTCCGATGCTGCCGGACACGATGACGGGGTTCCCGTACCAGTCGCTGTTTTCGTCGGTGATCGCGGGCGTGAAGCCGGGGGTCTGGCCGTCGAACCAGCCGATCAGTGCGTCGGTCTCCTCCTCGTAGTCGGTCTCCCGCATTTCCATCGCACGGTCGAAGATTTCCTCGTCCGAATACTGTTCGCGTACCTCCTCCTCGGTGAGGCCGTCTCGTTCCATGATGTCCTCGACCGCCATGTTCTCGCCTTCCGTGCCGTAGTACGAGTCGGCATCGAAGATGATCCGCTCCTTGGGCTGCGGGGTGATGGTTTCCTGTGCTGCCATAATGGTTCGTTTCTCCTTTGATAATCGGTCATCTTGTGGTCTCGTGGGCCGGGGTTTCCGTTTCGTGGATGCTGGCGAGGGCGGCGGATGAGTCCCGCATGGATCGGGCTTCGCCGCTCAGGTTGCCGTCCCGTCCCTTATCCTCCGGCTTTGACGGTTGGGACGTGTATCGCCCCATGAGCGTGTTCCAATCTACGGGCACCTCGATTCGGTCAGGGAGATGGGATTGGAGCCTGCGGGCCTGCTCCCATGCGATCCGGTCTTTCAGGTCGGTCAGGTGCGGGCGTTCCGGTCTCTCGCCGCAGTGGATGTCGGTGACGGCTGCATGGGATTCCGTGGTGGGATCGAGGTAGGCGTTGACCTGCCGTACCGGTGCCGCGTAGGGGCGCAGATTCTCGGGAATCCGGTTGACGGCGGTTTCGGCTGCTGCCTGCGCGAGTTCATCCATGGCGCGGGTGTCCACGGGGAAGAACGCGCGTTCCGGC
>NZ_NFHE01000098.1 GCF_002161235.1 Pseudoflavonifractor sp. An85 | reverse complement strand
TGGGGAGGAGCGGCACAAACGCCGCCCTCGCCCAGAATACTGTCCCCCACACAGGGGGACACGGCAGACCCTTCCCTGACCATAACCTCCGACGCATCCTCCTCCACGGGGGAGGATGACGCCAGCGAGGCGGCGGATGATGGGTTCCCCACAGTGGACTGGGCCTACTGGCAGGGCGTCAACCCGGATGTCATCGGGTGGATCACCGTGCCGGGCACCACCATCAATTCCCCCATCGTGCAGGCACCCACGGATGACCCGGACTTCTATCTCAGCCACGACGTGTACGGGAACTACAACATCTACGGAGCCATATATCTCGACGCGGAATGCGTTGAAGCAGGGCTGGACAGCCGCAACGCGGTCATTCTCGGCCACCATTCTGGGAATCTGGAAGCCGCGCCCTTCGGCGTCATCCAAGAGTACGCGGACGAAACCTTCGCCGCCGGGCACGCCACAATCCTTCTTCAGACTCCGGAGTGGAAACGGGCCTACGAGGTGCGGTTCGCGCAGATCGTCAACGGTCTGGAACCATCCAAGAGAACCGTCTTCCACAATGATGAGGATTTCCGCATGTGGTACGACGCGATGCGGGTGGACGCCGCCATGACGCTGGACGGCACCACGGAACCGGAACAGGCCGTCTCCCTTGTGAGCTGTTCCTACTATGTCCACCCGGAGAACGAGCGCACCGTCGTGGTGGCAAGCGGAAGCGGTGGAGACCAAATGGTACCCTGATAGAGGTATCTGCAATGGACAGAAAGGAAACCAACATGACAGAACCAAACCCATGGCAGGCCCCCGAACAGCCTGTGCCCGCACCGGCGCTGCCGCAGGCAGGCGAAGAGCAACCCGTGACGGGATGCTCCTTCAAGGACGCCATCATCCGATACTGGAAGGGCTACGTGCGCTTCCGTGGCCGTGCCAGCCGCAGCGAATACTGGTGGGCGATGCTGTTCACCTTCCTCGTGTGGTTCGCCTTCAGCCTTCTGGATCAGTCGGGCAGCGGCTTGGGCGCTCTGTTCTCCCTGCTGAGCGCCTGCTGGGGACTCGCCACCATCCTGCCGACCATCGCCATCTCATGGCGTCGCCTCCATGACGCGGACAAGCCCGGCACGTTCATGTTCATCGTGTACGGCCTGTACCTTATCGGGTACATCATGTTCTTCTTCGGCCTGTTCGG
>NZ_NFHE01000097.1 GCF_002161235.1 Pseudoflavonifractor sp. An85 | reverse complement strand
CGGCTGCGCACGAAGTTGATGGCCTTCGACTTGTCCATGGGCTGCACGTACCACGTGACCTCCATGGGGATGGGCAGGTCCACGATGTCCGCCAAAGCGCGGTCGGAGAGTTCCGAGCCGAACTTCTTCATGACGAGCACCTGCCCGTACACGCCGTTGTCCAGTTGGAAGCAGTCGTTGTACACGCCATCCGGCTTGAAGTCGATCTGTGTGGGCGCGATGCAGTCCTTGGTGGTCTGCACGCTGCGGGCGGAGATGTCTCGCTGGTAGTCGAAGTAGAACGGCTTGTACGGGTTCAGCAGGCTGTGGATGACCCTGAGCCGCTGGGTGCCGTTCAACAGATGGGGCTTGGACCCCATGGAGTTCAGGATGCGGCTGGATTCCGTTTCGATGCGGGAGAGCTGCCGGGCGGCGTCCTCCGCCGTGTCCGCCGACACGGAATAGGTCAGGTAGCGGTTGCGGCGGATGTTGCTCACGCCCTCCTTCACCTTGTCGTTCAGGATGTCGTTGAACAGTTGGGCGTCGTGCCGGGCCGCGTCGGTGGACTGGGCGTTGGGGTTGAAGAACCTCCGGTGGCCCACCTCCTCCCGCAGGAGGGGCGTGTTGACGACGCTCATCTGCACGAGGGTATTCGCGCCGAACTGGTCGTACAGGCGGGTCAGGGCGGAGAACATGGCCTTTTGCTGTTCGTCGCGCACGCTGTGGTAGCTGGTGTCGTCGAACGCGATGGACGAGGAGAACAGGCCCTCCTCCACCTCGCAGATGCCGTCCTGATACATCCTGTTGTACCCGATGTAGTCGGTGACGGTCTTCGCCGCCTCTCGCTTGCGTCGGAAGCCCTCGGTCTTGTCGCTCAGTTCCTTATCCCGGTCCTTGAGCTGGGACTTGATGGACTTGTAGCTGCGCTTGGCGGTCTTCTCCGCGTCCTTCGCCTCCCGTTCCCGGCGGGCGATGTCGCGCTTCGCGGCCTTCTTCTCCTTCCGGGTGAGCTTGCGCCCGTGGGCGGTGCGGCCGCGCCGGGGCGCGACCTGCCCGAGTGCATCCACGTCGATGGCCCCCGCGTCGTCGTACACGGGGCGGGGGTCGATGCCGCCCTCGCCTGTGGCGTGGACAAACTCATCAATGTCGAAGTTGGCGGTCACGGGATCGCCCTCATAGTCATACGATGACACGTTCCGCGCGGGGGGAATAGGCTTCGATCCCCTTGAGATTTCCCTGCTTTCGGTAGTATTTTCCATAGATGCTTCCTTTCTTTCGGTCGGGCTGGCC
>NZ_NFHE01000096.1 GCF_002161235.1 Pseudoflavonifractor sp. An85 | reverse complement strand
GAAGTGAAGTTCAACGGTTCCAACGGTGTGTATAAGTACGACGCAGGACAGGATGCACCCAGTGTGGCTTTGGCTACCGATGGCAGCGGCCAGCTAAAACTCCAGGGTCTGGCCTACGGCACTTACTACTTGAAGGAGACCAAGGCCCCCAATGGCTATGCCCTGCCTGGAGACGTCGTCACCATTACCATCACCGATAGTGACAAGGACGGCAACCTGGAAGTCACCACGGCCACCGGCTCTATGGTGGTGCAGGAGGCTAGCACCTTTGCCATGGGAGGCGGTGAACCGGATCCGCTCGACAACGTGTTTACCTTCAAGCTGAAAAACGAGAAGCCCGACTTTACCCTGCCCACCACCGGCGGCATGGGTACCGTGGCCTTCACCATCGGCGGCGTGATTCTCATGGCCTGCGGCGCAGCCCTGGTGCTGTTTGCGGTCAAGAAGTTCAAGGCAGAGGGTTAAGCCCCTTCCAACCTTACATCGCACCTATATGACCCAGAGAGCCGGGGCATCACTGCCCCGGCTCTTCTCCTATGGACGGAGGAAGCAAGCGTATGAGAGAAACACCCAAGAGGAAACGAACCAAACGCTGGGGGCTCTGGCTGCCGCTGATTCTGGCGGCGCTCCTGATTTTTGGGGGAGCAGGGGTTTTCTTTTACCCGGCGGTGAGCAACTTTATAGCCGACCAGAGCCACCGGGAGATCATCACCACCCATGCCAACCTGATTTCCGCCACGGACCCGGAGATACTGGAACAGGAGTGGCAGGAGGCGGAGATCTACAACGAGAGCCTCATGGGAGACCCGGTGCATGACCCCTTTGTCCCAGGCAGCGGATATGCCATTCCAGATAACTATGCCCAGACCTTGGATTTGGACGAGGTGATGTGCACCTTGGAGATTCCCAAGATCGACCTGTCCCTGCCGGTGTACCATGGTACCAGCGAGGAGGTACTGGCAAAAGGGATCGGGCATTTGGAGGTCACCGCCCTGCCCATTGGTGGGCTTAACCGCCACGCGGTGCTCACGGGACACCGGGGGCTACCCAGTTCGGAACTGTTCACCCGCCTGGATGAAGTGGAGGTGGGAGATATCTTCTACATCCATGTGCTGGACGAAGTGCACGCCTACCAGGTGGATCAAATCACCACGGTGGAGCCAGACGAGTTGGAAAATCTGGTGGCAGAGCCAGACAAGGATCTGGTGACCTTGGTGACCTGCACCCCCTATGCGGTCAATAGCCACCGGCTGTTGGTGCGTGGGGTTCGGGTGGCGTATGAGCCGGAAGAGGATCCGCAGCCGGAGAATGAGGTGACCAT
>NZ_NFHE01000095.1 GCF_002161235.1 Pseudoflavonifractor sp. An85 | reverse complement strand
TGGAACCGTCGAGTCTGGAACTGGGGACGTTCGAGTTCTATGAGATAAAATCCTGCATTGCTGATTTCGAGAGCGGACATGGTTTGACCTTCGAGGGTGATGAAAACTATCTGGTCACTGTGCCCGATCTGGCCGAACGGCTCCGCGTCGAACATCGAATCCCCGATGACTGCACGGCGGTGCTCGTTCCCACGTCGGACTGGTCTCGTCTGCGCCGGGCCTTCGGGAAAGATTCGGACATGCATTACCGGAGCATCCATCGAAGGCGCACGGCTGGTGAATTGCTGCTCAGCATCGTCAAGGGACCGTACCCGCATGTTGGTTCCACACTGCTTCCCCATGATGATGTAAGGTGATCCGGCATGGGGATGACCGTGTTCCTGCTTGTCGCAATCATCGGAACCCTGTTCGGTGTCCCCATGGCCGTCGGCTGGATGATCGGCCCATGCGTAAGGCTGTGCATAAAAACCCACACGGTATGGGCTGGTTTCGCGGTGCTGGCTGTCTGGTGCCTGTTGGTGCTTGCGGCATGGTGCCTGTTTCTGGTCTGGTTCTGCAATACGATCTTCTGATACGAATGGAGTGTGTGGAATGGGCGTAACCATACATTCAAGCACGTCCCCGTGCGGCAATGATCCGGAAAAACTGCGGGAGCGTCTTGACGAGATTCAGCTTTGCGAAACATTCAATGATGAATTTTCCTCCGGCATCGAAAGCCCGCGACGCACGCGGCTTCTGGAAAGGCTGCGCACCGTACTCCCCGCGATGCGGGATTGTCTGCTCGATCTGAAGGCGGTGACGGAGGGCGAACGCTCCCGTTACGATCAGGCCGTCGAACGGATGCTGGCGCAGCATCCCGAACTGACGCCCACCACCGGCGAGGTGTGGGATCAGATCGACCCGACCACCGCCGGTATCTGGGACTGCTGCGATGCGCTCACCTATGAAGGCTCCCGCGAATGTGAATGCTGCGGGCACCGGAGTATCCGCACCTCCTCCCTTGAGGACGTGGCGGGAATCATGGAAGAACTTATCCACCTTCTGGAATCGGAGGAGTGACGGATATGGACTGGGTTCTCCCCATCACCGGCATCATCGCCATGCTGTTTCTCATCGCCTCCATGTTCATGGACGACCATCATGACTTCATCCCTCTACTCATCACGGCTGTGATTCTGATTCCATGCGGCATCCTCACTGTGGGTTGACGCCGGAATCGGAGGATGTGTCGCAAAACGTAAGTTTTGTGGCACATCCTTTTTTACTCTCAACAGCAAAAACGAATCCAGTATGTGGAACTTCCGCAGCGTTTTGGGCATGCAAAAGCCAGCCCACACCA
>NZ_NFHE01000094.1 GCF_002161235.1 Pseudoflavonifractor sp. An85 | reverse complement strand
CCTTCTTCAGCGTGCGGTCTCGTGGGCCGGGGCGGTGTTGCCGTGGTTCTGTGCGAGCTGCGTGGATGATTCCTTTGCGCTCTTGGCTTCCGCGCTGAGGCTCACGGTCTGCGCCTGTTTCTTGGGGTGTTTCGGCTCCTCGTATTCCTCGGCGGGGCAGCCGAAGGCTTTCTCCATGTAGCGGGGCACCTCCGCAAGATCAGGGTCGTTCCACAGGTCGCGGAGCGCGTAGATGATGGACTGGTACGTGCCGCCGTAGGTCTTGCCGTTTATGGTGAATTGTTCCGATGAATCCATCGCGTCACGGATGGTCTCGTAAGCTTCCGCGCCATCGTTGGTGAGCTGGCGGAGTTCCACGCTCACGCTGCCGTCGTGGTGCGCCCCGGTGAGGAACAGGTGCCCGTTCTCGTCCCAGATTTTCTGTATCTCGCAGTCGGCGAACACGTTGTCCCCGCCGTAGCGGGATGGGGATGTGTCGATGGCGTCCCTAAAGCTGTCGTATACGGTGAACCCGCTGCGGGTGCCGTACCACCGTCCGATGCTGCCGGACACGATGACGGGGTTCCCGTACCAGTCGCTGTTCTCGTCGGTGATCGCGGGCGTGAAGCCGGGGGTCTGGCCGTCGAACCAGCCGATCAGTGCGTCGGTCTCCTCCTCGTAGTCGGTCTCCCGCATTTCCATCGCACGGTCGAAGATTTCCTCGTCCGAATACTGTTCGCGTACCTCCTCCTCGGTGATGCCGTAGCGTTCCATGATGTCCTCGACCGCCATGTTCTCGCCTTCGGTGCCGTAGTACGAGTCGGCATCGAAGATGATGCGCTCCTTGGGCTGCGGGGTGGTGGTTTCCTGTGCTGCCATGATGGTTCGTTTCTCCTTTGCTGCTCGGTTATCTCGTGGTCTCGTGGGCCGGGGTTTCCGTTTCGTGGATGCTGGCGAGAGTGGCGGACGAGTCCCGCATGGATCGCGCCTCGTCGCTCAGGTTGCCGTCCCGTCCCTTATCCTCCGGCTTTGAAGGTTGGGACGTGTATCGTTCCATGAGCGTGTTCCAATCCACGGGCACCTCGATCCGTTCAAGGGGATGGGATTGGAGCCTGCGTGCCTGTTCCCATGCGATCCGGTCTTTCAGGTCGGTCAGGTGCGGGCGTTCGGGTCTCTCGCCGCAGCGGATGTCGGTGACGGCTGCATGGGATTCCGTGGTGGGATCGAGGTAGGCGTTGACCTGCTGTACCGGTGCCGCGTAGGGGCGCAGATTCTCGGGAATCCGGTTGACGGCGGTTTCGGCTGCTGCCTGCGCGAGTTCATCCATGGCGCGGGTGTCCACGGGGAAGAACGCGCGTTCCGGC
>NZ_NFHE01000093.1 GCF_002161235.1 Pseudoflavonifractor sp. An85 | reverse complement strand
TATAGTGGCTCAGTTGTCAAGACAAAAATCTAAGATTTTTATAATGAACTGATACGGTGGATAAGTTACAGGGATGAGGTATAGGACGGTGGAATACTCCCATTCCCATATATGCTAAGCTACATATGGCAACAACATTGCCGGATAGTAGCATTCAGCCGGTGTCTGGTAGTCGAGTGCGGAATGACGGCGCTCAAAGTTGTAAGTATGGATATACTTCCCGATGGCACTCCTTGCCTCACGGATGTTGTTATATTGCGTCAGATAAGCTTCTTCATACTTGAAGCTGCGGAACCAGCGCTCAATCATGATGTTATCTGCCCACCTGCTTTTCCCGTCCATGCTCTGGCGGATCCCATTTTCCTTTACGAAGTCAATGTATTGCTGACTTGTGAATTGACATCCCTGGTCAGAATTCAGGATCTGCGGTTTCGCTACTTTGAAGGCCTTTTTCAGGGCGTTGATCACCATCCTTGTATCAAGAGTATCATCTACTTCCCAACCAACAATACAGCGGCTGTACCAGTCGATCACGGCTGTCAGATACAGGAACCCTCTCCGAATGGGAACATAGGTAATATCAATGGACCATGCCTGGTTTGGCCTGTCTATCACCGCATTACGCAGGAGATAGGGACATACCTTGGCCTGCTGCATCCGCTTAGAAAGATTCATTTTCGGATAAATGGGATAAATGTCCATCTCATTCATATAACGCCTTGCTTTGCGTCGGCCGACCTGATATCCACGGGCTTTCAGCTGCGCAGACATTTGCCTGGCACCCCAGGTGGGATTATCTGTATGCAGATGGTCAATGATCTCCTTACAGGCCAATTCTTCTTCAGAAACAGGCGTGCTTTTATAATAAATGCTGGTACGATTAATACCAAGAAGCCGGGCACCAACAGAAGCGGGGAGTTCTTTAGTCGTCAAAAGGTTTTGGACTAAATTTACTCTCGTAGTCAGGTCCGCAAATTTCTTCAGATTTTTTTTTGAGCCAGTCCACCTGCATGGTTAACTGACCGACTTTCTTAGCATACGCCGCTTTCTCTTTCCGTTCTTCGGCAAGTTTCTCTTTGAGGTTTTCCTCACGCTTGTCATCGAACACAAGGGAAGCATTGTTAAGGAACTCTTTTTTCCAGTTCCGCAACAGGTTTGGCTGGATGTTATTTTCCGCGGCAAGGGTATTGAGATCTTTCTCACCCTTTAACAGTTCAATCACAAGGTCTGATTTAAATTTGGCGCTAAAACTTCTTCTTTGTCTGGACATAGTAATGAATCCTCTCTTTCGTATTGATTTTAGTATATCAGATTCATTAAAAATTGTCCGAAAAAGTGTCTTAATTTATGAGACCATTATA
>NZ_NFHE01000092.1 GCF_002161235.1 Pseudoflavonifractor sp. An85 | reverse complement strand
GGAACTAGCGGATTCAGTACCACTAATGCCTCAGGAAAGCTGTATATTGGCCAGTATGTGGACTACACATCCAGCGATTCTACCGACCCCACCAAGTACGCCTGGACGAAAATCAAGGGAGAGACCGGTTCCACCGGTCCCCAGGGGCCGAAGGGTGAGAAGGGAGATAGCGGTGATTCCGGCGTGGGGGTACAGAGCGTGGACGTGCAATACTACCTCTCCACCAGCTCCACCTCCCTTACTGGTGGCAGCTGGTCCACCACCGCCCCGGCCTGGGTCAACGGAAAGTACATGTGGAGCAAGACGGTGACTACCCTCACCAACGGTGGGGTGGAGGAGAGCAAGCCGGTGTGTATCACAGGAGCCAAAGGTGCTACCGGTGCGGCGGGAACGGGCGTTTCTTCCATCACCGAGGAGTATTATCTCTCCACATCAAAAACTGCTCAAACGGGTGGCTCTTGGACGACTACGCCTCCGACCTGGAGTAGCGGGAAGTATATTTGGACACGCAACAAGATTGTATATACGAACCCTGCGAGCACCAAGTACACTACTCCGATTTGCGACTCAAGTTGGGAAGCTGTGAATGAAATCGAGGTTGGAGGAAGGAATCTTCTTTCGAAAAAAACGATAGGGCTATACAAAGGTGGAACGACACATCCTGGAGAACTTGATAATCTGTCCATAGATGGCTATAAGATATCTACAACCGCAAAACCCTTAGATATCATAGGTTTTATAAGTTCTAATATATCAGGATCCGAAGTTGTTGTGACCGGATTCACGGACCTAGCGAAAATAAACTGCTACTATCAATTTAGGAAAGAAGACAATTCGACTGCTGATATTCAGAAAAATCTGGCTGTAACTGTTAATAACGGTAAATTCAAGTTTGATTTATCTGTTCCGGCCTCAGCCTCTTACGTCCATATAGGTCTTGGGCAATATCCCTATGTGGAAAATTACTACATAGAGAATGTAAAACTCGAAATCGGTAACAAAGCTACCGACTGGACCCCTGCGCCCGAGGACACACAGGGCGAAATTGACGACCTGAAGGACACCACGGCCAACCAGGGCCAGATCATTCAGAGCCAGGAATCTCGCCTGTCCGACTTGGAGATCAACACCAACGCCATCACCGCCACGGTGCAGCGGGTGCAGAGCGAGACCCAGACCTCTCTGGACGGGGTGGAGCAGTCGTTGCAGGAGCTGACCGAGCAGGTCAGCCTCTCCCTCACCTCGGACCAGGTGAACATTGCCATCGAGAAGAAACTCTCGGAGGGGGTGGAGACGGTAAAAACCGCCACCGGATTCACCTTTGACGAGGAAGGGCTCACGGTGAGCAAGACTGGCTCCGAGATGTCCACCAAGGTCACCGAGGACGGCATGGAGGT
>NZ_NFHE01000091.1 GCF_002161235.1 Pseudoflavonifractor sp. An85 | reverse complement strand
GCCGCGAAGGCGGGCATGGGCAATGCCGTCCTCGCGGCCACCGCCAAAAGCCACGGCGACCGTACCGCAGAGTCCGAATCCGGCGATACCGGCGAATCAGGCGGGCGCACCATCAGGACGCGGTTCGGTAATGGGGCCAAAGGCGCAGCAAAAGGCCTCGCCGCCAAAGCCGTGCACAGCACTCTTGAAGGGTCCGAACTGGAAGGCGTGGATGACGCCTACTACAAGGGCAAAGCGGTGGTCCGCGCCGCCAGATACGTCAAGGGCAGGCTGTCCGCATCCAAGGCCAAGCGCACGCTGTCCTTGGACGGGCGCGATCCGACGCAGCCGGGCAGCCCCCTCGGCGGACTTTCCGAGAAGAAATACCTGAAAAAGGCGGTGGACCCCGCCGCCGTGAAACGCAGGGCGCAGGCCGCAGGCTACGTCAAACGGCGCACCTATCAGGCGGCGGCAAAAAACGCGGCGGCAGCCGCGTCGAAGACAGCCGCCGTCCATTCCGCCACCACGGCGGGCCTCAAAGGGGCCGCAGGAGGAGGGCTGAAGGCGGTCGCGGGGGCATTCGGCGGGCTTCTGGCCCCCCTTCTGGGCATTCTTCTCGTCGTCGTGTTCATCGCCGTGCTGGGCGGGGCCTCCGGGTCCTCCACTCAGCAGCAGAATCAGGTCAGCCTGAACGGCTTGAGCGGTGTGCAGTTGGAGGTAGCCACGGCCCTCTCTCAAGCAGGCTACGGACCGGTGCAGATCGCCTCCATCATGGGCAACATCCAAGGCGAATCCGGCTGGGACCCCACTGTGGGCGACGCCTCCTCCGGGTACGGTCTGTACCAGTTCACCGGAAGCTCCTACACGGCCTTCGCCAACTGGTGCGACGCCAACGGCAAACAGAAGGATTCCGCTACAGCCCAGACCGAGTACATCGCCTCCAACCTGCAAGGCTTATGGGGCACCGCCCTCCATGAGAGCGGCTACTACGGGGCCATCACCGACTACGCCGGAAAGGACGTAAGCTACGAGGCATGGCAGTCCAGTACGGATGTGGGCTTTGCCACCTACGCTTTCATGGCCTGCTACGAGCGTCCACGCTCCGACGTGGCACCGTCCTCCTTCACCGAGGACCGACTGCCCGCAGCCCAGCAGTTCTACGCGCTGCTCACCGGCGGGGCGGGCGGCTTGGGCGAGGACTACGCCAACGCGGACGAGACCGGAAAAGCCATCGTCAACGCGGCCCTCGTCACCCCATGGCCCGGCGCGGACCTGTGCGCCACATGGGTCAGCCACGTCTACCAGCAGGCGGGACTCGGATACCCCACCGGCAACGGCAACTCCATCCTCGCCGGATACGCCACCTCCTCCGACTGGGCCAACATCAAGGTCGGGCAGATCATCTCCGCCCAGTACGGCAGCGGCTCCGCCGGGGCAATCTACGGGCACAC
>NZ_NFHE01000090.1 GCF_002161235.1 Pseudoflavonifractor sp. An85 | reverse complement strand
AGCAAGTATATGCCGCAGACAACTGCAAGAGCCAGAGTGAATTTGTGGAAAAGGCAATTCAGTTCTACGCTGGCTACCTGAACACCAAGAACGCCAGCGCCTTCCTGCCCGAAGTTCTCTCCACGATCCTCATCGGCATCATGGATGACTTCGCACAGCGCATGGGCCGGATGCTCTACAAGCTGTCCGTGGAACAAAACCTGTGCAACCACATCCTCACCGCCGACACTGACATGGATCAGCGCACCTACCAGCTCATGCGTGGCCGGAGTGTGCGTGAGGTGGACAGCACCAACGGGCGCATCACCTTCAAGGAAGTGCTGGACTTCCAAAGGTCTGTGTAACCTGTGACGAAGCTGGTACAGAAAAGCGGCTACATCCAAGCTTCTAAGGCCGGCGGGTACATGAAGTACATTGCCACCCGTGAAGGAGTGGAGAAGTTGGTGGGCAACGGCCCGGCCACCAAAGGACAGCGGGAATTCATTCAGAAACTGCTCCATGACTTCCCCGATTCCAAAGAGCTGTTCGAGTATGAGGACTACTGCAAGACACCCACTCTGGGTACCGCCTCTGCATTCATCACCATGGCACTGGATTCCAACCTCCACGAGATTCATTCGGAGAGTGGGTATATGCAGTACATCGCTACCCGCCCCCGTGTACAGCGACGGGGCTCCCACGGGCTGTTCAGCGCCGCCCCTTCCGTGGATCTGGATGCCGCCATGTCCCAGCTGGAATCCCATGAGGGGAATGTGTGGACCCTCATCTACTCCCTCCGCCGTGAGGATGCGGCTCGGCTGGGGTACGACTACGCAGAGGCGTGGCGCTCCCTGCTGATGCGACACACAAAGGACTTAGCCCAGGCTATGAAAATCCCCGCCGATCACTTCCGCTGGTACGCAGCCTTCCACGACGAGGGACATCACCCTCACATTCACATGATGGTGTGGTCCGATCATCCCAAGGAGGGCTTCCTGTCCAGAGACGGCATTGCGGCCATGCGCTCCAAGCTGACCAACAGCATCTTCCGGGATGAGATGAATGCGCTCTACCAGAGAAAAGATGTTGCCTACAAGGAACTCACGGAGACGGCCCAGGACACCATGCGGGAGCTGATTCACAAGATGGCACATCAGCTGTGCGACAGCCCCATCATTGAGGAGAACATGGGCCAGCTGGTACAGGCCTTGGAAACCACAGGCGGAAAAAAGCAGTACGGCTATCTGAAGAAGCCCCTGAAGACCCTGGTGGACAACATTGTGAATGAGCTGGCCAAGCAGCCGGAGGTGGCCCAGTGCTACAAAGCCTGGAATCGCATTCGGGATGAGCTGAACCAGTGCTACAACAACACCCCCAGGGAGCATCTCCCCCTCTCTCAGCAGAAGGAGTTTCGCAAAATCAAAAACGATGTGATCCGGGAGGCCGAGAACATTCGTCTCGGCCTCCTGACCTTTGAAGATGAAGCCATGCGGGACGAACCAGA
>NZ_NFHE01000009.1 GCF_002161235.1 Pseudoflavonifractor sp. An85 | reverse complement strand
TTGGGGTCGGTGATGAAGTAGTTGGCGTTCAGTTGCATGATGTTGGGGGTGACGTAGTTGAACGTCTTGCCGGAGCCGGAGCCGCCGATGACCAGCACGTTCAGGTTCCGGTCCAGCTCGGGGTTGTATTTGGGCCGGTGGAGGGCGAGTCCGTAGTTCTGTGTGAAGATCAGGTTGTTGTCCTCGTTGGTCTGGTCCTTGAACGCCTTGCCCTCCTTGAGGGTGCCCCAGCGTGCCGAACCGCTCTCCTCGCCCGCACGGTAGTTGCCCATGAAGGCCACAAACCGCAGCCACACCAGCCACACCACGCAGAACATGCCGAGGCCGATGAGCAGGGATGTGGCCGACAGGTCGAGATGCAGGGGCCGGTCAAGGATGAGGGGCCACATGCCGGTGAAGGCGTCGCCCCAGTGGTCGAAGAACTGGCCCGGCTGGGAGGCGATGGCCTCCCCGTACCGGTCGCCGAGGTAGAAGCCGAGGACGGACAGCAGGAAAGTGACCAGCGCCGAGACGCCCATCTTCCGGCTGACCTCCGGGTTGCCGCTGTGCTTTGCCATGCGCCGCCTCCTACCGGACCGGATTGAGCTTGTCCGAGATGTCGGTGACGCGCTCCTGCGTCTGACCGCTCTCCTTGGCGAGCTGCCTGCTGGCGTCACGGGCCTCTCTGGCCTCCGAGTCGAGGCTGTACGCCTTCTCCTCACGCACCTTGGACGGCGGCACATCCGTGCCGTTCTGCTCACGCTCGATACGCATGGTCCGCGTGTCCGTGTCCATGCCGTCGTGGGAGCGGATCCCCTGATTCAGGTCCGGGGTCTCCCCGCGCTGATCCAGAGAACCGTCCGCCACCGTGGGCCGGTTGCGGTTGAACCAGTCCTGCCGGGCGTCCACGCCGTAGTTTTTCTGAAGCGTATCGGCTCCAACGGACCAGTCCTGCCGGTGCTCGAAGGGCAAAAGCTGTCCGTCCGCACCCATGCGGGCCTCATAGAACATAAGTTCTCCCGTCATGGTGGTGGTGACACCGATACCCTGTTCGGCGAGCCGCTGGCGGAAGTCACTGAAGCCGGTGCAATTGTCGCGGGCGTCCCGCACCTTGTCCGCGATGGCCTGCGTGCGGTTGGGAGCCTGCTGCGTTTGCGTCTGTGCGGCACGCTCCTGCGCGGGAGCCTGCTCCGGCGCGGTGCGGGGACGATCCGTGATGGGGATTTCCCTTAGCCGCGGCAGCTTCTCCGGGCTGACCGGCTGGCGGAGCGTTTCGCCTATCCACTGCTCATGCTGCCGGGCCACCTCCTGCGCGAACCGGGAAATGGTGGACTGCATTCGGTCAAGGTCGGCCACGGCGAACTGGAGGAAGCCGTTGCCCTGCGGGTCCGTGAGCGGCATGGCGTACACGCCGTCCTGACGGCACATCTGTGCGAACAGGGCCGCGTCCTGTGCGCCGCCGAACGGCACGCACACCGCCTCGCGGGCGGCTGCGGCCTGCGCTTGGGCCTGTGCTTGGGTCGGGTCCATGCCGTTTTCGAGGAACCGCTGCCGGGTCCATTGCTCCGCATTTCTCTGGTAGTCCGCGAGGAAACGGCGCATTCCATAGCCGACTGCGCGGCCAAGAAGCCGGAAAATCCGCTCTCCTATATCGTCGCCCATATCCTGTGCCATGTTGTTCCTTCCTTTCTCCCGCCGGGGCGGGCGTATTGGGTTGCCGTATCCCTTCCATCTTACCCGTGGCACCTCCTTTCCCGGCAGCCTCATTCTCTACACGACGCGGGATACGACTGCTGCCAACGGGGAAACGAAAAAAGGCCCCGATCCGAAGACCGGGGCTGAAGGCAGTGATTGGGCTGTGTGATAACAGACAACATTTGGAGGTATTACGAATACGCATCCAACCATCGCCTGACAAAAAGGATACCACAGGAAACGGAGGACGGACCGGGATCGCGCCGGATATGGAAATCCCCCGAAGGTGGAAAACCCTCGGGGGTGAGTTTCATGAGAGAAGGGGCTGAGACCCAGGAGTATTTGAGCTGTACCTCAAGCCTCCGCCCAATTCCATATTCTACGGGAAGCGCTTACCCGACACGCCGAAAAATGGAATCCGGTTTTGAAAGGTGGTGCGGCGGATGGATGAGTCTGTTCCGAGCATTGTATGCCATCCGCCGCGCTCCCCACTCTATACGCCGTCGGGATGGGACACGCCGGAGGGAAAACAGAGAAAATTGGCATCGCCCTATAAAATAGGTTGTATTTTTGTTCCTGAAATAATAAAAATACCCGGTACTCAAACAGATGTGAGTACCGGGTATTAGTTACCCTATCATGCGCTTCATTCGTGGCGTAAGTTTGGCGTAAAATTTCGCTCTAATACGGTTTTTTTGTGGCGTAAGTTTGGCGTAAATCCGCTTTTCTCTACGCTGGAATCCAGTCATTTCAAGGGTTTTCGGCATCTATCAGTACATGCCGCCCATGTCAGGAGCGGGAGCAGCGGGAGCGGGAGGCTCGGGCTTGTCGGCCACCAGAGCCTCGGTGGTCAGCAGGGTGGCGGAGACGGAAGCGGCGTTCTCCAGAGCGGAACGGGTCACCTTGGTAGGATCCACGATGCCGCTGGTGATCATGTCGCAGTACTCCTCCTTGTAGGCATCGAAGCCGTAGCCCACCTGACCGGCGGTCTTCACCTTCTCCAGCACCACGGAGCCGTCGATGCCGGCGTTGGTGGCGATCTGCTTCATGGGCTCAGCCAGAGCCTTGGCAATGATCTTCACACCGGTCTTCTCGTCGCCCTCCACGGTGTTCAGCAGAGCCTCCACAGCGGAGATGGCGTTGACGTAGGCGGTACCGCCGCCAGCCACGATGCCTTCCTCCACGGCGGCACGGGTGGCGTTGAGGGCGTCCTCAATGCGCAGCTTCTTCTCCTTCATCTCGGTCTCGGTGGCAGCACCCACGCGGATGATGGCAACACCGCCAGCCAGCTTGGCCAGACGCTCCTGGAGCTTCTCCTTGTCATACTCGGAGGTGGTGTTCTCGATCATGTGACGGATCTGGGACACACGAGCGGCGATGGTCTCGGTGGAACCGGCGCCGTCCACAATGATGGTGTTCTCCTTGGACACCTTCACCTGACGGGCAGTGCCCAGCATGGTGAGGTTGGCTTCCTTCAGGTCCATGCCCATGTCGGTGGACACCACAGTGCCGCCGGTGAGGATGGCGATATCCTCCAGCATCTCCTTGCGGCGATCGCCGAAGCCGGGGGCCTTGATGCAGCAGACATTCAGGGTGCCGCGCAGCTTGTTGACCAGCAGGGTGGACAGGGCGTCGCCCTCCACGTCCTCAGCGATGATCAGCAGCTTCTTGCCGCTCTGCACCACCTGCTCCAGCAGGGGCAGCAGCTCCTGGATGGAGGAAATCTTCTTATCGGTGATGAGGATATAGGGGTCGTCCAGAACGGCCTCCATCTTCTCGGTATCGGTGACCATGTAGGGGGTGATGTAGCCGCGGTCCAGCTGCATGCCCTCTACCACCTCGGAGTAGGTCTCGGCGGTCTTGGACTCCTCCACGGTGATGACGCCGTCGTGGGAGACCTTCTCCATGGCCTCGGCAATCAGGGTGCCGATGGTGTCGTCGCCAGAAGAGATGGCGCCAACACGGGCGATGTCAGAGGTGCCAGAGACGGGCTTGGAGTTGCGCTTGATCTCCTCAATGGCAGCGGCAGTGGCCTTGGCAATGCCCTTCTTCATGACCATGGGGTTGGCGCCGGCAGCCAGGTTCTTCAGACCCTCACGGATGATGGCCTGAGCCAGCAGGGTGGCGGTGGTGGTACCGTCGCCAGCCACGTCGTTGGTCTTGGTGGAAACCTCCTTGACGATCTGGGCGCCCATGTTCTCAAAGGGATCGTCCAGCTCGATCTCCTTGGCGATGCTCACGCCGTCGTTGGTGATCAGGGGAGTGCCAAACTTCTTATCCAGCACCACGTTGCGGCCCTTGGGACCCATGGTGATCTTGACCGTATCAGCCAGCTGGTTGACGCCGCGCTCCAGAGCGTGACGGGCTTCCTCGCCGTAGCAAATAATCTTAGCCATAATTCAATTACCTCCGTAAGAAAAACTCAATTAGTCCTCGACAATGGCCAGAATGTCGTTCTGACGCACGATGTTGTACTCCTCGCCGTCCACTTTGACCTCAGTGCCGGAGTACTTGCTGGTGAGCACCTTGTCGCCCACCTTTACGGTCATGACGACTTCTTTGCCGTCCACCACGCCGCCGGGGCCAACGGCCACGACTTCGGCCATCTCGGGCTTCTCCTTGGCGCTGGCGGTGAGAATGATGCCGCCCTTGGTGGTTTCCTGGGCCTCCATGGCCTTCAAGATCACGCGATCTGCCAGAGGTTTCAGAGTCATAATTGGTTCCTCCTTATATCAATCCAATGGTTTACGGTTTCATGGGTTAGCACTCATTTTATCCGAGTGCTAACTCTAGATAAGATAATAACCGTTTCACTCCAAAAAATCAACCCCTATTTTTGAGAAATAGAGGTTGAGTGAAAAAAATTCATCTTTTGTTCACAAGGCGACAGGGGGAGTGCTAATTCGACTCCTCCACCCGGGGCTGGTAGCTGAGGCCCTGGGGATAGAAGAAATTCACCTTTTTCTCCGAGAGGCGGATGTGGTAACGCTTCTGTTCCAGCATCTCCCCGTCCACCACCGCCACCAAGGGCTGGGGCGCGGTGATGGTAAACTCGGTGCCCTCCACGGCGGTGATGAGGTCAGGGTGCTGGCGATAGCGGCCCTTGGCGTACTCCCCCACCAGGCGGAAGAAGGTCCGGCGGCTGACCTTGGGCACCACCAACATCTCCAGCTTGCCGTCGTCGGGGAGGTTGTCCCCCACGGGCATAAAGCCGCCGCCGTAATAGCGGCCATTGCACACGCATACAATGGCAGTCTCTCCCTCGTAGGCGTACTCCTCCGCCTCCACTCGGGTGGGGCGGCTGATGCCCTTCCACAGCACATTGGCGATGAGAGAGAGGATGTAGGCCCCAATGCCCCGCACCAGAGGCAGGCGGCGGTACTTATGTACATCGGCGGCAATGCGGGCATCCACGCCGGCACAGAAGATATCCAGGCCCAGCTTGCCGTTGCACTCCATCAGGTCCATGGCCACCTGGGGCCCCTGGCTGAGTTGCTCCAGCTGGGAGAACTTGTCCTTATTCTCCGGACCAAAGATTTTCAAAAAGTCGTTGCCGGTGCCCAGGGGCACGTTGGTCACCGCCACATGGTCCAGACCCGCCACCCCGTTGATGACTTCATTTAAGGTGCCATCTCCGCCACAGGCGTAGATGCGTAGGGGCTCCCCACTCTGGGCGGCAGCCCGGGCGATCTCACAGGCCTCCTCCTGGCGCTGGGTGTGCACCACCACGCTGTCCAGGTCCAGCCGGTCGATCTGCTCCAGCAGCGCCCCCTCGTTCCCCGCCTTTCCCGCCGCAGGGTTTACGATAAATAAATGTTTCATATCCCTCTCTCCGTCATTTCACGCCGTACTGGAACAGGTCGCATTTCAACATGCCGTTGTACAGCTTCCGTTTTTTATCCGCCTTTTTGCCATAGGTGCGCTCAAACTCGGTGTGAGAGGACAAAATGGACACCTGCCAGCCGTCGGGGAACTTGTCCATGGCCCGACCAAAGGCCCGGTACAGCTCCTCGGCCTCCCGCTTTTCCATCAGGCGCTCGCCGTAGGGCGGGTTGGTGACCACCCTCCCTCGCAGGCCGCCGAAGTGGAACCGGGTGGCGTCCGCCACTTCAAAGGACACCACATCGTCCACCTCAGCCAGCTGGGCATTGTGTCGGGCCAGCTCCACCGCTTTGGGGTCGATGTCTCCGCCCCAGATCTCGTAATGTCCGTCAAACTCCCCGTCTATGGCCTCGTCGGCGGCATCCAGCCACAGCCCCGAGGGCAGCTGCGCCCACTTCTGGGCGGAGAAAGAGCGGTTCAGGCCAGGAGCCCGGTTCTCGGCGATAAGGGCGGCCTCGATGGCAATGGTTCCCGAGCCGCAGAAGGGGTCACAAAAAGGGTCTCGTCCCTTGTATCGGGACAGGGCTACCATGGCAGCGGCCAAGGTCTCCTTCAAGGGAGCTGCCACACCCTGAGCCCGATAGCCCCGCTTGTACAGCCCCTCTCCGGAGGTGTCCAGCATCAGAGAAGCCCGATCCTTAAACAGGGCAAACTGTACCTGATACAGTGCCCCGGTCTCAGGCAGAGTCTCCAGCCCATACACCTTCCCCAGCCGCTTGGCAATGGCCTTTTTCACCATGGCCTGGCAGGTGGGCACGGCGTGGAGGGCGGAGTTGATGGAATAGCCCTTCACAGGGAATTTGCCCTCCCGAGGGATAAACTCCTCCCAGGGCAAGGCCCGGGTCCCCTCAAACAGAGCCTCAAAAGTGGGCGCCATAAACTCACCCAGTAAAATGAGCACACGGGCGCCGGTGCGCAGATTCAAATTCAGCCGGGGAATGTCTTTTTTGGTGCCCACGCACAAAACTCGACCGTTTTCTGCTCGCACATCGCTAAGGCCCAGTTTCTTTACCTCGTAGCTCACCAAGCTCTCCACACCCAGCAGGGTGGGGATGACAAATTGCAGTTTCCCGTCCATATTCCGTCCTCTCCGGGGTGGTTCCCCTGTTGACATAAAATAGCCATAATCTTTTTTATTATACCCAATTTTCCTCCTCATGACAAGGACAATAATTTTTTGATAAAAGCCGTAAAGGTTACAAATTGTAGTGGTATCACCAGGGGGTGCTATGCTATACTACCCCCAAAGGAGGTTTCCATCATGGATCTTGTCTATCAAATCGTCTGGCTGGCATTGCTGCTCATCTTTGCCGCTGCGGAAGCCGCCACCGTGGGTCTGACTTCCGTGTGGTTTGCCATTGGCTCCCTGGGCGCGCTGGTCTGCGCCCTACTGGGCGGCAGCATTTGGCTGCAAATTGGTATTTTCATTGTGTTGTCTGTGGTGTGTCTGGTGGCCCTGCGTCCTCTGGCGAAAAAGTATCTCAACAGCAAGGTAGAGGCCACCAACGCCGACCGTGTCATCGGACAGGAGGCCCGGGTCACCCAGGACATCGACAACATCCGGGGCGTGGGCGCTGTGACCATCGGCGGCATTCCCTGGACCGCTCGTAGTGAGCACGACACCCTCATTCCCGCCGGGACCATGGTACGGGTGTTGCGCATAGAAGGCGTCAAAGTTATGGTAGAAGAGATAAAGGAGGAAGTTGTATGCCACTCGAAGTAAGTAGTCTGTTCGGTTTGATCATCCCTGTGGTGATCATCATTCTGGTCTTGCTGATCATCGCCGCCAACGTCAAGGTGGTACCTCAGTCCAAGGCCATGGTGGTGGAGCGTCTGGGCGCGTTCCGAGCCACCTGGAGTGTGGGTCTTCACTTCAAGATCCCCTTCATTGAGCGCATTGCCAAAGTGGTGTCCCTGAAGGAGCAGGTGGTGGATTTCGCGCCCCAGCCCGTGATCACCAAGGACAATGTCACCATGCAGATCGACACCGTTCTGTACTTCCAAATCACCGACCCCAAGCTGTATACCTACGGTGTGGAGCAGCCCCTGAGCGCCATCGAGAATCTCACCGCCACCACCCTGCGTAACATCATCGGCGACCTGGAACTGGACCAGTCTCTCACCAGCCGTGACCACATCAACACCCAGATGCGGGCCATTCTGGACGAGGCCACCGATCCCTGGGGCATCAAGGTCAACCGCGTGGAGCTGAAGAACATTATGCCTCCCCGGGACATTCAGGAGTCCATGGAGAAGCAGATGCGCGCCGAGCGGGAACGCCGGGAAGCCATCCTCCAGGCCGAAGGCCAGAAGCAGTCTCAGATTCTGGTGGCTGAGGGCGAGAAGCAGTCCGCCATTCTCCGGGCTGACGCCGCCAAGCAGGCCAAGATCATGCAGGCTGAGGCTGAAAAGACCGCCCGCATCCTGGCCGCTGAGGCCGAGAGTGAGGCCATTTTGAAGGTGCAGCAGGCCACCGCCGACGCCTTGAAGCTCTTGAACGAGGCCGCCCCCAACACCGAAGTGCTCCAGCTCAAGGCTCTGGAGGCTTTCCAGAAGGCCGCCGACGGTCGGGCCACCAAGATTATCATTCCCAGCGAGATTCAGGGTCTGGCCGGCCTGTGCGCCTCTGCCAAGACGGTGTTCGACTCCGTCACCCCCAATCCCGCCACTGCCCCCGCTCAGAAGCCCCCTGTCACCAAGCCCTGAGCCCAGGACTTCCGCATTCATACATCCCAATACTCCTGGAATCCCAGCGATTCCAGGAGCATTGCACTTTTTTCCAGACCTTCTTGTACAAAGAGAGCTGTCAGCCGTAAGGCGGAAGGAGTCAGTATGGACTTGATTGTTTACCTCGTGGAAGGGGCTATCCGGTTTTGGATTGCTGCCATCCCCCTTATCGTAACTTTTCTGATGTTAAAACGATTTCAGCAGCCCCCCAAAGTTGCTGCCTGTTGCGTGGCCCTCTACCTCCCGGTCAGCGTGTTCTTTTGGGTGCAGCTGAAAGACCTGTCCCTGCTTTTGTATCAGGGTGTCCCCTATCTCTCCAGTTTTGTCTGGATTTGGGCGGAACATATTTTGTGGAAACAAAAACAAGGAGGAAAGGACGTATGAACGTACGCCTGCATGGAATTCTCCCCGAAGAATTGAACCTGTACTTTATCCACCATGGAACCCAGATGGATTTGTCCTCGGACACCCCGGTGGAAGTGGACGTGGTAGAGGGTGAGACCATTACCCTGACCCAAGACCCGCCCTTACCCCGTAAATGGAAGGCCTTGGCTGCCCTAGGCATTGTGATTACCGCCCCCTTGCAGGCCGCTTTGCATTTCGGTGATAACCAATGGGACGACGTAGTGCCATACCACCTGAGTGCTGTACTCCGCCCCTCCAAAGATGCCACCTGCACCGTACAGGTCACCAAGTCTTCCCAGAAGCTATACCCTCCCAAGCTGGAAATCTCGGGGGACGGGGTATCCCTGGAGCAGTCCACCTGTGAGCCCCTTCCCCAAGTGCTCCATCAGGCGTATTTCTTCCATATGTGCCGTGTGTTTGGGGTACTCCTGTGGGCCTTGGTGCTGTTTGGTGCACTCTTTTACGGAGCCATGACTCAGAACAACACCATGGCCGCAGCCATCTGCGCCGTGGTGGCCCTGGCCCTGGTGCTGGTGTGCGGGTATATCGGCATCTATAACCGGAAGGTGCTCCGCCGGAATCTGGAGCGTTTGCGGGAAATCAGCGGGAAACGCTCAAACACATAAGGAGGTCTGACATGACCGATCTCAACACCGCTCTAAATGATATCTATGGTTCCGTGATTCGCCGCTTCCATGTGGATTTACTCAACAAAAAGGTAGAATTTGATTTGGAATGCACCGACTACGGCAACACCACCATCCACAACCTCACCTTTACGGGCTGCACCTCATGTATGTGGGTGGAAAAGATGAAGGGCAACAGCACCTTTGATTTTCAGGCCTGTGACTATTACGAATTGACCTCGGTCCTGGTCCGAACCACCACCGCCACCTCCACAGACCCATGGCTCCAGCAGTACCCCCTGGAATACAACATTGCGGTGGAAATTTGGGATTCTGCGCTGCTGCTCCACGCCCAAGAGGTGTGTATGGATGGACTTCATTATCCCATTTCCGAATCGGACAAGGTTACCGGATAGGAGGTGCACCATTGCTACAACTCCAACCGGACAAAGACGGCCTTCAAATCCCTTTGGGCCGCCGCCATTCATCCCATGCACACCTGAATTTCGGGAGGACAATGATATGCAGCAATTACAGTTGAAACGTATCTACAAGTATCCGGCATACGATCTGGTGCCCTCCCCCGATGGCAAATTTCTAGCCGTGTCAGGGGATCGGTGTATTCGCATATTCTCTCTTCCCGCCCTGGCTCTGGAGAAAACCATTTATGTGCGCGACCCCAGCTCCATGGCCTATCTACACGACGGCTCCCTGCTGATCCTCAATACCACCGGGGGCTTGTTCCACTGGCGGGACAACACCCTCCACTCGCTGGGCCATTGGCCGGATCACCTGTGGAGGGAACGGCCCATCTTCCGCTGTGGGCCGGACAGCGTCGTCTTGGGATACGATGAGGGCGTGTGTCGGTACTCCCTTTCCACGGGACAGTTTACCCCCATCTATACCTGTCCAGATAAATTCCTGTATTTCGCCGGGGTGGCAGATGGTCTGCTCCACTTCCTGATCCATGATAGGAAAAAAAACTGGGACTTCCCCTCCTATGTGGTGATGGACCCACAGGGTACGATACACAGCTGTTCGGTGGTAGACCGCAAAATCGACTGTCGGAACATCTCCCGGCCAGGGATCATAGATGGGGGATATCTTGCCATGACCTTCTTCGGTAAACATCCCATCTTAGGGGGAAGTGTCTTGTATCTTATTTCCCCGGATGGTCACACCACGGAGATCGACTTGCCGAAACATTTCCGCTGTTCCCCCTGCATCTCTGTGGTGGGGTCCAGCCGATATCTGGCCGTTCCCAACGACTTTCACCATGATCTCATCATTCTGGACCGCAGGGATGTGAGCACCCGGTTTTATATTTCCACGGAGGAGTTGCATCACACCAGTAAAATCACCTGGCTCTCCGACTGTCTCTTCTTGTCTGATACGGAATTTTTGGTCGGGACTTGGACCAGATTGTTCCGGTATGAGATTACGGAACAGCCCATGTAGTAGACCCAGGCACACCTGACCAACCTGTTATTGCGTCTGCAAGAAATGGCGAGCCCTCAGAGCATCGCTCTGAGGGCTCAGTTTCATATTTATGTCTCTCCACCCCGCTCTGTGGGCTGGGGGCTGAACTCCGGGGTGGAGGTAACCTCCGGTTCCGGGGTAGGCTCCACCGTGGGAACCGGGGTAGGCTCTGGGGTGGGCGTTGGAGACGGGGTAGGCTGGGGCGTTGCTGTGGGGGCCGGGGTGACCTCTGGGGTAGTGCGGAAGAGATACTCCTCCAGGCACAAACCGCTCTCATACACCGCCGTGGCCGTCTTTACCCCCAGGTATCGAATGTGCCACGGTTCATACTGATACCCGGTGATGCTCTCCTTCCCCTTGGGGTAGCGGATGATAAAACCGTATTCATGAGCGTGAGCTGCCAGCCACTTTCCTGCGGGCGTGTTGCCAAATCCGTTGCTGATCTTGCCCACATCAAAGGCCAGACCTGTCTGGTGCTCTGAATGTCCCGGCCAGGCAGAATAGGTATTGGCCGCGGCTACCCCGTCTGTGGCGGCATATCTGCGATACAGCTTGTCCTGGGTTTCAAAGGAGCGAAAGCCGCTGAGCAAAGGCATGGAGAACCCGGCGTTTTCTGCCCCAGCCTGCAGCTGCCGGAGGGCGGCGTTGGCCTCCCCATTGGCGCCGCCATAGCTGCGAGGCAAGGCATACTGTTTGTTCACCAGCAGCACCCCTTTGAGGTAGGTGGGCCGCACCGTGTTGTAATAGCCGTACGGCTTGCCGCTAGGGGTCAACGGCTCCGGCGTAGGGGTGGGCTTTACCGCCCCCGTGGAGGAGTTCCCCCTCTGCCCTTTCTCTCCACCCGGAGACGTCCCCCCCTGTGCCGGTTGGGTGGGAGTGGGGGTGGCCAGTGGTGCCGTTGGTACCGGTGTGGGGGCAGGAGTGGGAGACGGGCTGGCCTGGGGCACCTGAGAGACCTGCGGCTCTGGCTGCACGGGGGCCACCTCTTGGGTGATGGTGGGCCGTGTCCCCGTCTGCACCTGGAGCTCCTCCCCTTTCCCCGTACATCCCGCCAGCAAGAAAACCGCCATACCCACACATACCATCCGTGCTGCCATGCGTCGTCTGTTCATACACACCCTCCCTTTACCAAGACAGCCCCACACGATGTGTGGGGCTGTTCTCCTTTGAGATCAGTGTATAATTTCCATGACAGGTTGTAAAGGAACTTTCGCAATTCTTTATAAAATCTCAAGAATAATATACTTCTTGCAGCACTAAGCCCTGGGCAGGAGCGGTTTTTCCAGCAGCGGTACGCTCGCGGGCCTGGAGCACCTCCACCATGCTCTCGGGGATGCGCTGGCCCAGCCCCACCTCCAACAGGGTGCCGGTCAAAATCCGCACCATGTTGTAGAGAAAGCCGTCCCCTCGGTAGACGAGGGTCAAATCATTTCCACACACCTCGACCCCGATGTGGAAAATTTCCCGCACCGTGGACTTTTTGAAGCGGCGGTTTCCACAGAAGGAGCGGAAGTCGTGCTTGCCGGTGAGGTACTCCGCCGCCTTCCGCATAGCTTCCACATCCAGAGGCTCCTCCACCCGGTATTGGTACTTTCGGGCGAATACGTCGGGGACGCTGCCCATGCGGATATGGTAGCGGTACTCCTTGCCCCGCGCGGACAGGCGGGCATGGAACCGCTCTCCCACTTCCACCACGTCCACCACCGCCACATCCTCGGGAAGATAGCGGTTGAGGTAGGCTAGCACCTCCTGAGGGGTGTACCCCTCTGGCAAGTGGACGCTGGCCACCTGGCCACGGGCGTGAACCCCGGCATCGGTGCGGCCCGCCCCTTGGATTTCCACAGGACTACCCACCATACGGGACAACACACCCTCCAGGCGACCCTGGAGGGTGTTGTCGGTGTTGCCCTGACGCTGCCAGCCGTCGTAGCGTGTGCCGTCGTACTGTATCGTCAGCTTATAATTCATGTCTTACTTCTTAGCCTTGGACTCCACCACGTCGGTGAGCAGAGCCACAAACTCGTCGAAGGACATAGCGCCCAGATCGCCGTCAGCGCGGTGACGGGGAGATACGGTGCCGTTCTCCATGTCCCGGTCGCCGATGACCAGCATGTAGGGCACCTTGTCCATCTGGGCCTCGCGGATCTTCTTGCCGATCTTCTCGTTGCGGTAGTCCACGTCCACCCGGAAGCCCTTACTCTCCAGCTGAAGGGCTAGGCTGGCACAGTAGTCGGCGGCACGGTCGGTGACGGGGAGGAAACGCACCTGCTCGGGAGCCATCCAGGTGGGCAGAGCGCCGGCGTACTTCTCAATGAGCAGGGCCAGGGTGCGCTCGTAGCAGCCCATGGAGGTGCGGTGGATGATATAGGGGGTCTTCTTGGAGCCGTCGGCGTCCACATACTCCATGCCGAACTTCTCAGCCAGCAGCATGTCGATCTGGATGGTGATGAGGGTGTCCTCCTTGCCGAAGACGTTCTTGCACTGGATGTCCAGCTTGGGTCCGTAGAAGGCAGCCTCGTCCACGCCCACCTCGTAGTCGATGCCCAGATCGTCCAGAATGGTCTTCATGACGCCCTGCGCGTGCTCCCACTGCTCAGCGGTGCCCTCGTACTTGTTGTTGGGGTTGGCGGGATCCCACTGGGAGAAGCGGAAGGTGCAATCCTCTTTCAGGCCCAGAGTCTCCATGCAGTAGTTGGCCAGCTCGAAGCAGTTGCGGAACTCCTCCTCCAACTGATCGGGGCGCAGCACGATGTGGCCCTCGGAGATGGTGAACTGGCGCACACGAATCAGGCCGTGCATCTCGCCGGAGTCCTCGTTGCGGAACAGGGTGGAAGTCTCGCCCAGACGCATGGGCAGTTCACGATAGGAGCGCTGGCGGTTGAGGTAGACCTGGTACTGGAAGGGGCAGGTCATGGGACGCAGGGCGAAGCATTCCTTGGTCTCATCATAGGGGTCGCCCAGAATGAACATACCGTCCAGGTAGTGATCCCAGTGGCCGGAGATCTTGTACAGATCCCGCTTGGCCATCAGGGGGGTCTTGGTCAGCAGGTAGCCACGCTTCTGCTCGGTGTCCTCAATCCAGCGCTGGAGCAGCTGAATCACCCGGGCGCCCTTGGGCAGCAGCACAGGCAGGCCCTGGCCAATGACGTCCACAGTGGTGAAGTACTCCAGCTCCCGGCCCAGCTTGTTGTGGTCCCGCTTTAGGGCCTCAGCCTGCTGCTCCAGGTAGGCGTCCAGCTCGTCCTTCTTGGGGAAGGCCACGCCATAGATGCGCTGGAGCATCTTGCGGTTGGAGTCCCCACGCCAGTAGGCGCCGGTGGCGGAGGTCAGCTTGATGGCGTTGCCCTTGATGCGGCCGGTGGAGTCCAGGTGGGGGCCGGCGCACAGGTCCACAAACTCGCCCTGCTTATAGAAGGAGATGACCTCGTCCTCGGGCAGGTCGTTGATGAGTTCCACCTTGTAGGGCTCCTCTTTCTCCTCCATAAGAGCCAGAGCCTCCGCCCGGGGCAGCTCGAACCGCTCCAGCTTCACCTTCTCCTTGCAGATCTTGCGCATCTCGCCTTCCAGCTCGGTGAGATCCTCGGGGGTGAATGGACGGGGGGTGTCAAAGTCGTAGTAGAAGCCGTTCTCAATGGCGGGACCAATGGCCAGCTTCACCTCGGGGTGCAGCCGCTTCATGGCCTGGGCCAGAACATGGGAACAGGTGTGCCAATAGGTCTTGCGGTACTCGGGATTTTCAAAGGTATACAGATTCTTTTCTTCGCTCATGGTATTGCCCTCCTATTCAAATTGGTTCGGGGCGAAGGGATAGAAAAAGCCTCACCCCTGAGATTGGTTCAGGGGTGAGGCATAAAGATGCTCCACGGTTCCACCCTGCTTACAAGAAGAAGTGCGGAGCACCCGAGAGCAGGGCAACAGCGACACACGCAGACCGAAAAATAGGTTGGGCGTAGCCCGGCGGCATTTTCGGCGCAGTGTGGAGCAGTTGGCCGTTGCGAAGGGTGCGAGCATGACACCAAAAGGTGGCAGTACTTGCACATAACATCTTGTCGCTTGTGTCCTCTGTAACGGGAGGGCCCCGTCCCGGTCATGTCCCGGGCAGCTCGGGAGTGGTACCGCCGAAGGCAACGTGCAGGATGCTTGCACCAAACACATCCCTCTCTGGGCAGCTGCTGATTCCGGCTCTTCTCCGTCCACGCCATTTTGATGGGGACACTATATCACTTGGGAGACAAATTGTCAAGGGTCGAACCTTATGCCTCCACCCGCTTGTAGAGAATGGGCTCGTCATATCCGAAGGTGCGCTTGCCACCCACCTCCATGCTCTCAATGACCTCCAGCACCTCGGGAGAGAACCGCTCAAAGAGGTTGAATTTCAGTACAGGAGAGAACATGCTCACGCTGCCCCCCTCCCACACGCCGTCCACCTTGCGGTAGAGGGCCGGGGTGAACTTCTCCGACACCTTCAGCTGGTTGTAGTCCACCTCACCCAACTGCTCATAGGTAAAGGTGTTCTTGTCGTACCCCTGGGGAATCTCGTAGGAGGTGAGCTTCACATCCTCCCCCTCCTGGGTGAAGAGAAACAGGTGGGGAGCGGCATGGGTGCTGCCGTTTCCGGTGTAGTAGCTCTCCTCCACCACAAACAGCCCTTCAAAGCCGTCCGGCAGGTTGGTAATTTTATCGTTGCACACGGTGTTGACGTGGCGGGCGTAGGGGAAGTTCTCCCCCGCTCGCTCCTTCTCTTCAAACTGGGCCTTGTTGTCAAAGTTGCCAATGAGCAGGGCCACCATTTCTTTCAGGTTATTCATCACGGTTCATCCTTTCACGATTGAGTTTTTTCATATAGCTCATGAGCTGCTCCCGCTCCTGGGTGGACAGAGGGGCCAAAACCTCCTGGTCCCAACGGCGGAACACCTCATGGCTCAGAGCAAAGACTTCTTCTCCCTTGGGGGTCAGGCGCACCACCCGGGCCCGGCGGTCCTTGGGGTCCGGCTCCTGCTCCACAAAGCCCCCTTCCGCCAACTTGGCCAAGGTGCGGTTCAAATGCCCCGCATCCAGGCCCAACACCTGGCCGATCTCCTTGGGGGAGCAGGTCCCCCGCTTTCCAATGCAAATTAAAATATACACCTGCCCGTAGGTCACTCCTACCTGGGACAGCTGCTGGGTACAGTAGCCCACAAACTGCCGCCGCAGTGCGGACACTTGGGCTGCAAAGGACGTCATTTCCACGTCGTTCCCTCCATTTATTTGACTAGATCAAGTATATTATATTCTTTGACTAAGTCAAGTATTTATTTGAAGAAAAAACATCCAAGATACGGGTATTTTCCCATATCTTGGATGTTTTGTGCACTTATGGATGCTGGATGCCAAAGAAACGGCATCCATTTGCGGTGGTGGCCTCCACCACCTCCGCCACGGTGAGGTTTTTCACCAGGGCGATGGTCTCCGCCACCCGGTAGACATGGCGGGAGTCGTTGCGCTTGCCACGGAACGGCTCAGGAGAGAGATACGGAGAATCCGTCTCGATCATAATCCGATCCAGAGGCAGCCACTCCAGCACCTCCAGGGCCTTGCGGGCGTTTTTGTAGGTGACCACGCCGGTAAAGGAGAGCATCCACCCCATCTTCACCAGGGTTTTGGCGTCCTCCAGGCTTCCGGAATAGCAGTGGTACACCCCTGTGATATAGGGGTGGGCCTGCACCGCCTCCAGGCAGTCCCCGTGGGCCTCCCGGTCGTGGACGATGATGGGCAACCCCAACTTCTCCGCCAAATCCATCTGGGCGTGGAACACGTGCTTCTGGTGGTCCCGGGGTGGGTTGTCCTTCCAGTAGTAGTCCAGACCGATCTCACCGATGGCCCGCACCTTCTGGTGCTCCCGGGCCAGCTGCTCCAATTCGTCCAGCCAGCTGTCCTGCCAGTCCCCGCAGTCCCCGGGGTGGACGCCCACGGCGGCGTACACATGGGGGAAGGTTTCGGCCAGCTCCACGGCGGTGCGGGAAGTGGCCAGATCACAGCCCGGGTTCACCACCAGCCCCACCCCGGCCAGGGGCAGGGCGGCGAGAACTTCCATGCGGTCGTCCTTGAACTGGTTGGAGTCGTAGTGGGCGTGGGTGTCAAAGAGCATGGTAGACACCCTCTTTAGCACAGCTTAGCCCCGGCGGGGATGGCGTCGCTGACCATCAGCAGGTTCAGCTTCTCCTCGCCACGCTCGGTGTGCACGGCGGAAATGAGCATGCCCTGGCTCTCCTGGCCCATCATCTTGCGGGGAGGCAGGTTGACAATGGCCACCAGGGTCTTGCCAATGAGCTCCTCGGGCTTGTAGTACTGGGCAATGCCAGAGAGGATCTGCCGGGGGGTTCCGGTGCCGTCGTCCAGAGTGAATTTCAGCAGCTTGTTGCTCTTCTTCACGTTCTCGCAGTTCACAACCTTCACGGCACGCAGGTCATTTTTGCAGAAGGTGTCAAAGTCCACCTGCTCCTCACTGAGGGGCTCCACTTCCAGGGCGGGGAGAGCGGCCTTCTTGGCCTCCTCGGCCACCCGCTCCAGCTCCTCCAGGGCCTTCTCAGCATCCACACGGGGGAACAGGTTCTCACCCTTGGACACGGTGGCGGTGTCGCTGAGGCTGCCCCACACACCGGCGCTCTCCCAGGTGCAGCAGCCCTCACAGGCGCCAATCTGGGCAAACAGCTTGTCCATGCTCTCGGGCATGAAGGGGGTGAGGAGCACGCCGCAGATGCGGGTGGTCTCCAGCAGGTTGTACATCACGTGGGCCAGGCGGGCGCCGCTTTGCTCCATGTCCTTGGCCAGAGCCCAGGGGGCGTTCTCGTCGATATACTTGTTGGCCCGCTGGATCACCTTGAACACTTCCTCCAAGGCCTTGTGGGGGGCGTAGGTGTCCATGTCCTTCTGGTAGGTCTCCCGCAGAGCGGAAGCCATGCCAATAAGCTGGGTGTCAAACTCCTGAGGCTCGGCCCAGGTCTTGCACCCGGCGGGCAGCTGGCCGCCGAAGTACTTACCCACCATGGCGGTGGTGCGGCTGACCAGGTTGCCCAGGTCGTTGGCCAGATCGGTGTTGATGGTCTGGATCAGCAACTCGTTGGAGAAGTTGCCGTCGGAGCCGAAGGGGAAGGTGCGCATGAGGAAGAAGCGCAGGGCGTCCACGCCGAACATCTCAGCCAGGATATAGGGGTCCACCACGTTGCCCTTGGACTTGGACATCTTGCCGCCGTCCAGCAGCAGCCAGCCGTGGCCGAACACCTTCTTGGGCAGGGGCAGTCCCAGGCTCATGAGCATGGCGGGCCAGATGATGGAGTGGAAGCGGACGATCTCCTTGCCCACGATGTGCACGTCGGCGGGCCAGAACTTGTCGAAGTCGTCGTACTTGTCGTTGTCATAACCCAGGGCGGTGATGTAGTTGGACAGAGCGTCCACCCACACGTACACCACGTGGCCGGGGTCGAAGTCCACAGGCACGCCCCAGGTGAAGGAGGTACGGGACACGCACAGATCCTCCAGGCCGGGCTTGATGAAGTTGTTCACCATCTCGTTGACTCGGCTGCGGGGCTCCAGAAAGTCGGTGTTTTCCAGCAGGTCCTGGATGCGGTCGGCGTACTTGGACAGACGGAAGAAGTAGGCCTCCTCCTCGGCGTCCTGCACCTCCCGGCCACAGTCGGGACACTTGCCGTCCACCAGCTGGGACTCGGTCCAGAAGGACTCGCAGGGCTTGCAGTACTTACCCACATACTTACCCTTGTAGATGTCCCCGTTCTCGTACATCTTCTTAAAAATCTTCTGAATAGCGGAGACATGGTAGTCGTCGGTGGTGCGGATGAAGCGGTCGTTGGAGATGTTCATCAGCTTCCACAGGTCCAGCACGCCCCGGTCGCCGCACACGATCTTGTCCACGAACTCCTTGGGGGACACGCCAGCCTCAGCGGCCTTGTCCTCGATCTTCTGGCCGTGCTCGTCGGTGCCGGTGAGGAACATCACCTCACGGCCCCGCAGACGCTGATAGCGGGCGATGGCGTCGGTGGCCACGGTGCAGTAGGTGTGACCGATGTGCAGCTTATCGCTGGGGTAGTAAATGGGGGTTGTGATATAAAAACGATTGTCAGACATGGGTATCCTCCTCCTTGTTCTCCATGGGAATCTCGATCTCTTGGGGCATTCCCGTCGGGGCGCTCAGCTTTTCCTCCGAGCCCACCGTGGGCGGGTTTTGCAAGTTGATGGGCAGGCGATGCAGGGCAGCCACAGCGGCCACCCACTGGGACACCAGCAGCAAAGTTGTTCCGGTGTCCGGCCGGGAGGCCAGGGCCACCCAGGAGCACACCACCGTCATCCCCGCCAGCCACAGCATACGCCGGGGCCGGGCGGCGGCACAGGACATACCCGCCCAGTCGATATACATCAACATTCCGGCGATTACCGCCAAAAGCAAAGGCACATAGTCCCACAGCACCGGGTCGGCAGCGCAGTTGCGGTAGGTACCCAGCAGCCAGCCGCAGCCCGCACAGGCGGGCAGGGCCGCCCAGAAGCCGCCCTTTCCTCTCCGTCCGGGCCGGAAGCCCTCCCGGCCAATTTGCAGCAAGCCGAAGAAGGCTAGCAGGGCCAACACCGCAGTGACCATGCCCAGCACGCCGTTGTCTCCGCCCCTCCAGGTCTTCATGGCCAGAGCTACCTGATAGGCCTTCCACAGAGCCCGCCCTTTGGTAAAGAGAATGGGCACGGAGGCCAGAGCGCAGAAAGCGGAAATGCACATCAGAGCCAGAAACACACTGTCCCCGGTGGCAAAAAAGCTCATATCCCACCGGCGGCCCCGAACCTTGGCCCGGGGCGGGGTGACCACAGGCTGACGGGCAGCCAGCATGGCCAAAACAGCCACTGCCATCACCAGTACGCACACCAGCACCACGCTGGCGGTGGCCCCGGGAATGGGCAAGCCATACTCCCCTTCAAAGGCGGTGGCCTCCTGCCACAGCCGCACGGCGGCAGCCACCGCAGCCAGCACCAGGGTCCACACCAGCCAATAGACTTTGTAAGGTCGTTGCTTGTTCATGCTACTCCTCTCCTTCCATCACAACAGGGTAAAGTCCTGGAAGGGAAAGAGCACCATCACCGCTCGGCCAATGACGCAGCGGGTGTCAATGACCCCGATGTCCGGGTAACGGCTGTCGGCGGAGTCGTTGCGGTTGTCTCCCATGACGAAGATGCACCCTTCCGGCACCGTCACATGGTTGACACCTTCCCCGTAAATGGGTATTTGCATGGCCTCTTTGATATAGGGCTCTTCCAAGGCCACGCCGTCCACATAGACGGTGCTGGTCTCATAGTCGATGTCCACCCGCTGGCCTTCCGTGGCAATGACCCGCTTGACCAGGGAGTCGTTTTGGTAGGACCGCTGGGTCACCACCACCACGTCCCCCTGCTTGGGCTCATAGCCCAGGCACCACACCAGCATGGAATCTCCATTTTGCAGGGTGTTCTCCATGGATTCGCCGCTGACCACAATGATGCGCACCACAAAGGTGAACACCAAAATGAGGGCAGCCAGTACAAACACCAAGGTGCGAACGTTCAAATACAATTCATACCCCAGAGAGGTGTCCTTCTGGGTTCTGGATGGGGGAGTGACAACCTCCCGCACTTCATCATCCATGTTTCTCCACTTCCTCTGCGGGGATTTGTTGGGCCAGAGCCTGGGGATCGTCATATACCATCTGGAAGGTATCGGCATCCATGGTCTCAAAGGCCAGCAGATAGCGGGCCACCAGCTCCAGCTTGTCGCTGTCCCGCTTCAAAATGTCCTGACACTGGGCGTAGGCATCGTCCAGCAGGCGCTTCACCTCGCCGTCAATGAGGGCGGCGGTCTCTTCCGAGTAGGGCTTGGCCTGGGCCATGGAGCGGCCAATGAATACCTCGTCATGCTCGGAGGAGAAGGTGACCAGCCCCAGCTTCTCGCTCATACCGTACTTGGTGACCATGTCCCGGGCGATGGAAGAGGCCCGCTGCAGGTCGCTGATGGCGCCGGTGCACACAAATCCCAGGGCGTGGGCCTCGGCGGCCCGGCCACCCAACAGGGTGCACAGGGTCTCGCACAGCTGCTGGCGACTCACATGGCCTCGGTCCTCCTGAGGCCGGTTGATGGTCATACCGGCGGCCTGACCACGGGGGACAATGGTGATCTGATGCACCGGGTCCTGGGTAACCAATGCATGGCTGACCACGGCGTGGCCCGCCTCGTGGTAGGCGGTGATGCGCCGATCCTCCTCCAGCTGGGCCCGACTCTTCTTCTCAGGGCCAGCAATCACCTTGATCACCGACTCCTGAATGTCTTTCAGGGTAAGGAAGGGCTGATTTTTCCGTGCAGCCAGCAGGGCGGCCTCGTTCATCAGGTTCTCCAGGTCAGCCCCGGTAAACCCGGTGGTCTCCCGGGCCACTTCCCGCAGATCCACATCCTCGGCCAAAGGCTTGCGCCGAACATGAACCTTCAAAATCTCCTCTCGGCCCTTCATGTCGGGACGGCCCACATACACCTGGCGGTCAAACCGGCCGGGGCGCAGCAGGGCAGGGTCCAGAATGTCTTGACGGTTGGTGGCGGCCAACACGATGACCCCCTCGTTGGCGGCAAAGCCGTCCATCTCCACCAGCAGCTGGTTGAGGGTCTGCTCTCGCTCGTCATGACCGCCGCCCAGGCCCGCGCCACGCTGACGGCCCACAGCGTCGATCTCGTCAATGAACACAATAGCGGGAGACTCCTTCTTGGCCTGGTCGAACAGGTCGCGGACACGGGAGGCGCCCACGCCCACGTACAGCTCCACAAAGTCAGAGCCGGAAATGGAGAGGAACTTTACCCCCGCCTCCCCGGCCACTGCCTTGGCCAGCAGGGTCTTACCGGTGCCCGGAGGACCCACCAACAGCACGCCCTTGGGAATGCGGGCGCCCAGGTCAATGTACTTTTGGGGGTTACGCAGAAAGTCCACCAGCTCTTGCAACTCGGCCTTCTCCTCGTCGGCACCAGCCACATCCGCAAAGGTAACCTTCACGGTGCCATCCCCCTGGACGGTGCGGGCCTTACCAAAGCGGCTCATGCCGCCCTGACCACCCTGGGCGTTTTGCTGGCGCATAGCCATCACGCCCCAGATCACCATGACCACCACCACAGTACCCACAATGGGGATGGTGATTTGCAGCCACAGGGGCATCTCATAGGCGGGCTCCAGGTCAAAGTCCTTCAACGTTCCATCTGCCTGCTGCTGGGCGATCTCATCTCCCAGGTCGCTGTAGAACAGGTCTACATCCGCCAGACGGTGATACCGCTTCTCCCCGTTTTGCAGCTGCATGGTCAGGGTCTGGTTATCGGACACCTGGAAAGCAGCCACCTGCTCCTCCAAAAAGTAGGTGCGCACCTGGCTGTACGTGACATAGTTTTGCTGTTGGGTGTTGCGGAAGGCCACAAAGCTCCACACCAGCAGCAGCACCAGCACCACGTACACCACAGCGCTGCGAATTTGTTTTCCACGATTCAAAATTGAAAACAGCTCCTTTTTTCCCCGCTGGGGCTCACTCCCCGCCGTAGACGGAGGGCTTCAAAATGCCCACATAGGGCAGGTTTCGATACTTTTCTGCGTAGTCCAGGCCGTATCCCACCACAAAGGCGTCGGGGATCTCAAAACCCACATAGTCGGCCACAATGGGCTGGGTGCGCCGCTCGGGCTTATCCATCAGGGTGCAGATACGGATGGAGGCGGGCTTGCGGGCCTTCAAAATTTCCATGAGGTAGTACAGGGTGTTGCCCGAGTCCAGAATGTCCTCCACAATGATGAGATCCCGGCCCTCGATGGAGTCGGACAGGTCCTTCTTGATTTCCACCTGACCGGAGCTCTTGGTGCCGGCCCCGTAAGAGGACACGGCCATAAAGTCCACCGTCACCGGAAGGTCAATGGCCCGGGTCAGGTCAGCCATGAAAATGTAGGAGCCACGGAGCACTGAGGCCAGTACAGGCTCCTTCCCGGCGTAGTCGGCGGTGATCTGTGCGCCCAGCTCTTTCACCCGCTCCCTCAGCTGCTCTTCGCTATACAGAATGGATTCCACGTGTTCATGCATGGTCTTCGTTCTCCTTTGTTATGGTAATATATCGGGCAGGCTGTCCGGGGGCCGCCAGAAAGTCCGCATCCACCCCCAACAGCGCCACCGCTGCCACACGCTCCCCCTGGGCCAGCACCGGAAGGAATTGGCGCAGAGAAGCGGGGATTTTTTTCTCCATCATGAGTTTTTTCACCGTCTTGGTGGGTCGCTTGGGTAATTGCAAGGTGTCCCCCACTTGGCGGGAGCGAAGGGTATAGTCCCCGGGTGTGAGCCACAGCCCTTTCCCAGGGGTTTGGGGACATACCGCCGGGTGACATTCCACCCGCCATTCTCCCCATACCGTGCATCCGTCCTTCAGGGCAACCGGCAAAAGCTCCTCCACCTCTCCCATCGGGGTGATGGTGAGGTAGTCCCAGCTTTTTCGGGCGGTGTATCCAGGTACATACAGCCGTGCCCCGCTCTGCCCCTCTGCCATGAGCCCATACAGCCCATCCAGATAGGTCTGGGACGGGTGGATGTGCAACTGAGTGAGCATCTGGGCCAGACGCCGCATCACCAAGGGTTTGGGCTGGGCCAGCAGCTGGGGAATGTCCAGCACTACCCCGTCCCCTTCTTCCGTAACCCCGGTCACATCCTGGGCCAAGGTGTCCAGAAGCTGGGCATCCTCCCGCAGCTTAGCTGCCGCCTGGGCGATGTGGCGCACCGCCTGGGGGTTGAGCTGCTCCAAGAGGGGCAACACCTCATGGCGCACCCGGTTGCGGGTGTAGGCGGGGTCGGCGTTGCTCTCGTCCTCCACATGGGGGACGTGATATCGGCTCACATACGCCTCCACCTCTCCCCGGGTCACCTCCAGCATAGGCCGGATGAGCATCCCCTGCCGGGGCTGAATGCCCCGCAGACCCCGCAGACCAGAGCCGCGGATCAGGTGCATGAGCACCGTCTCTGCCTGGTCCCCGGCGTGGTGGCCAGTGGCCAGAAGGGTGTACCCCTCCCGGCGGGCGGTCTCGTAGAGAAAGGCGTAGCGCATGGCTCGGGCGGTCTCCTCCACCCCCTGCCCCCTGCGGACAGCCTCCCGGGGCACGTCGCCGTGGCCCACGAAAAGGGGGATGTGGTGAGACTCACACCAGACGCGGACAAACTCCTCCTCCTGGGCGGAGGAGGCCCGGATGCCGTGGTGGTAGTGGGCTGCGCCCACCTGGTAGCCGCCCTCCTCTGCCCCCTCCACCAGACGGCAGAGCAGGTACATGGAGTCGGCGCCCCCGGACAGAGCGCACAGCACCTTGTCCCCCGGGGCAATGAGATGATAGGAAAAGCCCATCAGTAGTCCTCTTCGTCGTAGTTATAGGCCAGATTGCGGAAGGTGGTGAACTCCGGCCGCCACTCCAGCATGACGGTGCCCGTCTCGCCGTGGCGGTTTTTGGCCACGATGCACTCGGCCACGTTGGGGTTCTCCGTGTCGTCCTCGTAGTAGCTCTCTCGATAGATGAACATGACGATGTCGGCGTCCTGCTCGATGGAGCCGGACTCACGCAGATCGGAGAGCATGGGGCGACGCTGGCCCGCCGAGCGACTCTCATTGGCACGGGACAGCTGGGACAGACAGATCACCGGCACGTTGAGCTCCTTAGCCATGAGCTTCATGGAACGGGAGATGTCGGAGACGATCTGCTGGCGGTTGTCGCTGGCCCGGGTGGGGCCTCCGGCGGAGGTCATCAGCTGGAGGTAGTCCACGATGACCAGACCCAAATCCTTGATGCGGCGGCACTTGGCGTTCATGTCCGCTACAGACAGAGAGGAGTCGTCATCCATGTAGATGTTGGCCTGGCTGAGGGTGGCCACGGCCATGGCCAGTCGGGACCACTCCTCCTCCCCCACAATGCGGCCGGTGAGTAGTTTTTTGTTGTCAATGAGGCACTCGGTGGAAATCAGGCGCAGACCCAGCTGCTCCCGGCTCATTTCCAAGGAGAAAATGGCCACGCTCTTGCCCGAGTGTTTGCCCGCCTCCAGGCCGATGTTCAGGGCCAAGGAGGTCTTACCCATGCCGGGTCGGGCAGCGAGAATCAAAAGGTCTGAGTTGTTTAAGCCGGAAATCCGGCGGTCCAGGTCAATGAGGCCGGTGGAGATGCCGGGGAACTCCGCCCCGTTCTCCTGCCGCTCCTTGATGGTCTCCCACACCTGGCTCATCACCGTGGCGATGTGGGCCATGCCCTGGGCGGAACGGCCCTGGCGGATGGCGTAAATCCGCTGTTCGGCGGCCTCCAAAATCTGCTGGGCGGTGCCGCTTTCGCTGCGCACCATCTCCTCCAGCTCCCCGGCTGTCTCTCCCACCCGGCGCAGGAGGGCTTTGTCCGAGACGATGTTCACATACTCCATGACGTTGGCCGCCGTGGGCGTGATCTCCATGAGCTGGCGCAGGTAACCCACCGAGGTGTTCTCGTCGTACACCCCCGCCTGCTTCATGCGGTCCAGTACCGTCACCGGGTCGATGGTCTCGAAGCGGTTGAACATGGTGAACAGCACCTGGTACAACTCCCGATTTTGGCGCAGATAGAAGTCATCGGGGGTAAGCCGGGCCACCACGTCGGGAATACACCGGTCGTCGATGAGCATGGAGCCCAGCACTGCCTGTTCCGCCTCCACCGAATGGGGCATGCGCAAGCCATTCAATTCGTCCATTTTCATCCCTCCCAGCTATGTGTTACAGGTGTAAGGTTACTGCTGCTCGGTCACCATCACGCGGACGGTGCCAGTGATCTCATAGCCCAGCTTGCACTTGACCTCGTAGGTGCCAAAGGCCTTGATGGGGTCGGCCAGCACCAGCTTGGTCTTGTTGATGTCGATGTTGTACTGCTCCTTGAGGCCCTCGGAAATCTCCTTGCTGGTCACCGAGCCAAACAGGCGGCCGCCCTGGCCAGCCTTGGCCACGATCTTCACCGGGCACTCCTTCAGATGGTTGGACAGCTCCAGAGCGGCAGCGCGCTCCTCGGCCTCCTTGGCACGGCGGGCCTTGTCCTGCATCTTCATGGTGTTGATGTTCTCGGCGCTGGCCTCCACCGCCAGCTTGCGGGGAAGCAGGAAGTTGCGGGCGTACCCGTCGGAAACCTCCACCATCTGGCCCTTCTTGCCGTGGCCCTTCACGTCCTGTTGTAAAATCACTTTCATGATGTGTTCCTCCTAGATAAATTGTTTGCTTAAAAGAAGGACGTTACTCCTCCTCTTCCCCCATCTCCTCCGGGTCGTCGGTCTTGAAGTACCGCTCCAGAGTGGCCATGAGGGATTCCGTCACTTGCTTCAACGTCTGCCCCGTGATCTGGGCTCCGGCTGCTCCGGCGTTGCCGCCGCCGCCCAGAGCCTCCAAAATCACCTGGACATTGGTGTCGTTGATGCTGCGCGCCGACACCACCACCCGGTCTCCGTCTGGGTAGAGCACGAAGGAGGTGTTGATACCAGCAATATTCAACAGCTCATCGGCTGCCTGGGCAGCCGTGACCCGATTGACGGTGTGGTCTACCGGCGCAATGGCGATGTCCTGCCGGTACATTTTGGCGTTTTGAATGATGCCATACTTGGCCACCGTGTCGGCCAGGTCGGTCTGGAACATTTTCTTCACCTCACCGGTGTCGCCGCCGGCCCGGCGCAGGAAGGCGGCGGCCTCAAAGGTACGCCCGCCCGTGCGCATGGTGAAGTTTTTGGTATCCAGCATCAGGCCCGCCATCATGGCCTCCGCCTCGCCCCGCAGCAGATCTCCCGGCTCCATGAGGTAGCTGAGCAGCTCGCTGACCAGCTCGCAGGTGGAGGAGGCATAGGGCTCGTGGAAGTACAGCGCGCCCCCCTCGATGTAGGTGGCAGCCCGACGGTGGTGGTCGATGACCGCCACCTTGTTACAGGACTGGAGCACCTCTCGGCTGGCCACCTGCTCGGGACGGTTGGTGTCCACCACCACCAGCAGGGACCGGGAATCCGCCTTCAACAGGGCCTCCTGGGTGTACAAAAACAGGTTTTTATACTGCTCCATCCCCTCCAGCTTCCGGTACAGCTGGTCGGCGGGGGTGGGGCCGCTCTCCCGGACGATGTAGTGGGGCACGCCCTTTTTCCGGGCAATGGCACACACACCCACGGCAGCGCCCACCGCGTCCATATCGGCAGCGGCGTGGCCCATGACGAACACGCAGGAGGCGTCCGCCACCAGCTCGCCCAGGGCGGAGGCCATCACGCGGCTTTTTACCTTGGTGCGCTTTTCCGTCTCCTTGGCCCGTCCGCCGAAGAACTCGAAGTTGAAGCGGTTTTTCACCACCGCCTGGTCGCCGCCACGGGACAGAGCCATCTCCACGGACAGGGAAGCAAAGCGGAACAGCTCTGCCGGGGTCTCCCCGTCCACGCCAAGCCCCACCGACAGGGTCACGGGGATGCCGCTGGGGGTCTGCACCTGCCGAACACTGTCCAGAATGGAGAACTTCTCCTCCTTGTAGCTCTGCAAGTACTGCTCCTCAAAGATGTAGAGGAAGCGGTCCCGGTCCAGGCGGCAGAAGATACCACCCACATCTCCCATCCACTGGGTGAAGCGCTGGTTGATCTCCGCCAGCATGTTGGAGGCCACGTTTTCCGGCAGCCCCTTGATGGTGTCCTCATAGTTGTCCAGCAACAAAATGGCCACCACAGGCCGGGTGGCCTGGTAAATTTCCTTCAGATTGCTGGCCTCGGTGACGTCCAGCCAATAGGTGGTGGCCAGCAGGCTTTCCCGGCCATCCTCCTGGGTGCGGCCCACGTTGCCAAACACCTGGTAGCGGCGACGGCCCAAAGGCACCTCGTGGGGGCACTCGTGCTTGCCCTCCAGCAGCCAACGGCTGTCAAACTGAGGCACTAAGTCGGTGAGTTTGGTGTCAAACAGCCGTCCCCGGTCCCCAGACAGGTGGAGAAAGCGGTCGTTGGACCACACGATCTCCTCGGTATCCGGGCGGAACATCACCACCGGCAGAGGGCAGTTCAAGGTGCTGTCCCGGGTGGCCTCGTCCACACTGCCCAACAGCTGATCCAGATAACGGGTGGCCTCCCGGCGGCGCTGCAAGGATGCCCGCAGGTACACCAGGTAAAGCACCAGCACCACCGCCGCCTGTCCCAACGCCACCTCCGTCTCCCCCATTAGGGCAGTCATGGCGGCAAAGACAATCATAACCAAAAAATACAGGCCAAATCGGGGGCCCAGCAATCGGGACAATGTCTGGTTCATCTCATCCACTCCTTTTTGTCCCAACATGTATGATTTCAACGGTATCCTTCCGGGTGTTTGGGCCTCATTTTGCCCCAAATCCCCATGAAAATACAAAATCCCATATAGATGAATCATTATATCAAATTCCCGCTCTAAAAACAAGGGAAGGGATGGAGAAATGGCAATGAAAATGGAAGCAGACTGGTATGGCTGGGCAGATTCGGAAAAAATGCCATTGCACATTATGCCTGCAGTTGCTATAATAAATGCCATCATCCATAGTAGGTATTTGCCTGTTTGAACTTCTGCGCGAGCCGGTCTTCTCGGTTGGCGCAATCTTCTCACCAGATGCTTTTACCGCTTTACTGTGTAAAGGAGACGAGTTCCATGCTGGATATTCAAGTGAACCTGGCTGCTCAGCGCAAGCCTCTGCCCGACCCTGACACCCTGAAATTCGGTAAGACCTTTACCGACCACATGTTTTTGATGAACTACGATGCCGGCCAGGGCTGGCACGATGCCCGGGTGGTACCCTACGGCCCTTTGTCCATGGAGCCCTCCTGCATGGTATTCCACTACGCCCAGGAGATTTTTGAAGGGCTCAAGGCCTATCGTACCCCCGAGGGGAAGGTGCAGCTGTTCCGCCCGGTGGAGAATGCCCGACGTTTGAACTCCTCCTGTCAGCGTTTGTGCATCCCCGAGATCCCCGAGGAGGATTTTGTCCAGGCCGTCAAGGCTCTGGTGAAGGTGGACGAGGCCTGGGTACCCCATAAGCTGGGTACCTCCCTGTACATCCGCCCCTTCATCATTGCCACCGACTGCTCCCTGGGCGTCCACGCCTCCCACAGCTACCTCTTCGCCATCATCTGCTGCCCCGTGGGCGCCTACTATCCCGAGGGCATCAACCCGGTGAAGATCTACGTGGAGAGTGAGGACGTGCGCGCCGTCAAGGGCGGCACCGGCTACACCAAGTGCGGCGGCAACTACGCCGCCTCCATTCGGGCCGGAGAGCGGGCGGAGGCCCAGGGCTACTCCCAAGTGCTGTGGCTGGACGGCGTACACCGCAAGTACATCGAGGAAGTGGGCGCCATGAACGTGCTGTTCAAGGTAAACGGCACCGTCATCACCCCCCAGCTCACCGGCTCGGTGCTCCCCGGCATCACCCGCAAGAGCTGCCTGGAGCTTTTGAAGGATTGGGGCATCCCCGTGGAGGAGCGGCTCATCACCGCCCAAGAGCTGTTTGATGCCGCCAAGGCTGGCACCCTGGAAGAGGCCTGGGGTACCGGCACCGCCGCTGTGGTCTCCCCCATCGGCCTGTTGGCCTGGGAGGAGCAGAAGGTAGAGGTCAGCGGCGGCAACATCGGCGCGCTGACCCAAAAGCTGTACGACACCCTCACCGGTATCCAGTGGGGCACCTTGCCCGACACCCACGGCTGGGTGGTACCTGTAGAATAAGATTCAAAAAGGACGCTGCACACTGGGTGCAGCGTCCTTTTTTGCTCTTTTTATTTCTGATAGGCCTTGGCCGCTCCTACAAAGCCCCGGAACAGAGGGTGGGCACGGTTGGGTCGGGATTTCAGTTCGGGGTGGAACTGGCCTGCCACAAACCAGGGATGGTTGGGCAGCTCCACCATCTCCACCAGCCGCCCATCGGGAGACAGGCCGGAGAGCACCAGGCCCGCCTTTGTCAACTCCTCCCGGAAAGCGTTGTTGAACTCGTAGCGGTGGCGGTGGCGCTCCTGGATGTCCAGGGTGCCGTAGATGTCAGCCGCCCGGGTGCCCGCCTGCAGGCGGCAGGGATAGCTGCCCAGACGCATGGTGCCGCCCAGGTCGGTGACCCCCACCTGATCGGGCATCAGGTCAATGACGGGATGGGTGGTGGCGGGGTTGAGCTCCGAGGAGTGGGCATCCGTCATGCCGCACACATGCCGAGCAAACTCCACCACCGCCAGCTGCATACCCAGGCAGATGCCCAGGAAGGGGATGTTGTTCTCCCGGGCGTAGCGGATGGCATTGATTTTACCCTCCACGCCACGGTCCCCGAAGCCACCGGGCACCAGAATGCCCTGAACCCCGGCCAGAATCTGGGCGGCGTTGTCCTCGGTCACCGTCTCCGAGTCCACCCAGCGGATGTTCACCTTCACGTCGTTTTCAATGCCGCCGTGGGTGAGGGCCTCCACCACGGACAGATAGGCGTCGTGGAGGGAAACATACTTGCCCACCAGGGCAATTTCCACGGTGTCCTTCACGTTCTTGGCCCGGTGCACCATGGTGGCCCACTCGGTGAGGTCAGGAGCGTGGCAAATGAGCCCCAAGCGGCGCACCACCACGTTGGCCAGTCCCTCCCGCTCCAGCATCAGAGGCACCTCGTAGAGGATATCGGCGGTGAGGTTGGGAATGGCGTTTTCCACGGGAATGTTACAGAAAAGGGCGATCTTATCCAGAATCTCCTGGGGCACCGGGGCGTCGCTGCGGCACATGATGACGTCGGGCTGAATGCCCAGGCTCAAAAGCTCCTTGGCCGAGTGCTGGGTGGGCTTACTTTTCAGCTCTCCAGAGCCGGGGATGGAGACAATGAGGGAGACGTGAATGAACATCACGTCCTGCCGGCCTCGCTCGGCAGCCACCTGACGGATGGCCTCCAGGAAGGGCTGGGACTCGATGTCGCCCACGGTACCGCCGATCTCCACAATGGCCACGTCGGTGTCGGGGCCTTCCAGGGAGTAGATGTTGGCCTTGATCTCGTTGGTGATGTGGGGGATGATCTGCACCGTGCCTCCCAGGTAATCTCCCCGCCTCTCCCGATTGAGGACGTTCCAATACACTTTGCCCGAGGACACCGAGGAGTTAAAGGTGAGGTTTTCGTCAATAAATCGCTCGTAGTGGCCCAAATCCAGATCGGTTTCCGCCCCGTCGTCGGTGACGAACACCTCGCCGTGCTGGTAGGGGCTCATGGTGCCCGGGTCCACGTTGAGATAGGGGTCCAGCTTCTGCACCTTCACCCGCAGGCCCCGCTGTTTCAGCAGACGACCCAGGGAAGCGGCAGTGATCCCCTTTCCCAGTCCAGACACCACGCCGCCGGTGACAAAGATGAATTTTGTGCTCATAGCCATGTGTGCTTCCTCCTTCGGACAGGAAGATGCGCCCTTGCGCCAGACCCCATTGCCCGGCCCTGTCAAAAAATCATACGCAATATTTTACCCCCGCCCCCCGGAATTCGTCAAGGCATTTGCCTTCCAATTTCCGGGTGGGGCAGGGGTTTTCTTTCATCCAATTCAGACAGATTCAGCCTTTGGCGTGCAGGGCTGCCATGATGCGCCGCTTGTACTCCAGAAATTCCGGGGTCAGATTGAAATCCACATGCCGGGGACGAGGGGCCTCCACCACGATCTCCTCCCCCACCTGCCCGTCTATGAGCAGATAAATGCGGTCGGAGAGGAGGATGGCCTCGTCGATGTCGTGGGTGATAAACAGGGTGGAGAGGCGAATCTCGTCCATCACCTTCAAATACCACTCGTGCACCGCCCCCTTGGTCAGGGTGTCCAGAGCGGAAAAGGGCTCGTCCAGCAGAGCCACATTGCGGGAAAAGAGATAGGTGCGCAGCAGAGCTGCCCGCTGGCGCATGCCGCCGGACAGCTGACCCGGCCACATCTTTTCCGTGCCCTCCAGCCCAAACTGGGGGAACAGGGCCACAGCCTGGGCTCTGGCTTCCTTCTTCTTCACCCCCCGCAGCATCAGGGGAAGGGCCACGTTGTCCTCCACCGTGCGGTAGGGCAGCAGCAGGTCCTTTTGCAGCATGTAGCTGATGTGCCCAGGCTGCCCGGTCACATCCTCCCCGTCCAGAAAGACCTGCCCTTCATCGGGGTGGAGCAGGCCGGAAATGACGTTGAACAGCGTGGTTTTTCCTCCGCCGCTCACGCCCAGCAGGCACACCAGTTCCCCCTCCTTGAGGTGGATGGAGACGTTGCGCAGCACCTGCTTGTCCCCAAAGGACAGGCTGACGTTTCGTACTTCCAGCTTATTCACGGTCACTTCTGGGGCAGATAGTCGTTGGTGAATCCGGCGTTGGGGTCTACGGTACCATCCAGCAGCTGGTTGTCGTTGAGCCAGGTAAAGAAGCCGCTCCAACGGTCGGCGTCAAATTCGCCCCAACGCTCCGCGTCCGCCTGATACTGCTCGGCCAGGTACTTCTGGCTTTCCACCACCAACTCCTCGTTGCTGGCAAGCTCGGGGGCGGCATCCATGAGAATCTGGGCGGCCTCCTCGGGGTTTTCCATGGCGTACTCATAGCCCTTTGTCACCGCAGCCAGGAAGGCCTTGGACTCCTCCTCATGCTCGGTCAGATAGGTGTTGTTGCCGATGATGACGGGGGTGTAGAAGTCAAACACCGGGTCGATGTCGGCAAAGGCGAAATAGTCGGTGTCCAGGCCCGCCACCTGGCAGGCGATACCCGCCCAGCCGTAGTAAATCCAGATAGCGTCCACGGACTTGCTCTGCAGGGCGGACACCTCGTCGGTAACGGTGGAGGGGATGAGCTCCACCTTGCTGAAGTCGCCGCCGTCGGCCTCCATCACCTGCTGGATGGTGGCCTTCTCCACAGGAAGATCCCAAGTGGCATACTTGTGGCCCTCCAGGCCCTTGGGAGTGTCCATACCCTCTCCAGCCCGGGAGATGATGCCGGAGGTGTTATGCTGAATCATGGCCGCCACGGCGGTGATGGGCAGGGGGTCATCCCCAATGAGGCCGGGGGCAATGTAGTCCTGGAAGGACACACCGAACTGGGCCTTCCCCGAGGCCACCAGCACCTCAGCCCCGTCCTCGGGAGGCTGCACCACTTCCACCTCCAGGCCTTCCTCGGCAAAATAGCCGTTGGCGATGGCCACATAGATGCCGGTGTGGTTGGTGTTGGGGGTCCAGTCCAGCACAAAGGTGATCTTCTCCAGCTCCTCCTGCTGGCCCTCGGATTTGGGCTGGCAAGCGGACAAGGTGCCCACCATACCCACAGCCAGAACTCCGGCCAGCATGGATTTCTTCCAATTCTTCACGTCAAGTCCTCCTCTTTTTCTCATCCAAACGGCGATACGGCATGCACCGCCGCTCCAGCCATCCCACCAGTGCCATCAAGGCCAGGGACAGCGCGGAGATCAAAAAGATCACCGCAAACATCTTGTCAAAGGCAAAGGCCTTTTTCACCCGGGTCATGTACACCCCCAGGCCGCCAAAGCCTCCCAGCCACTCGCTGATCACCGCGCCCACAATGGAGTAGGCCGCGGCAATGCGCAGTCCGGAAAAGAACTGAGGCAGAGCCCAAGGGCATTTCAGGTAGCGGAAAATCTGCCACCGCCCCGCTCCCATGGAGCGCAGCAGCCCCACCGCGTCGGGGTCCACACTGCGGAACCCGTCCAGCAGGCCCACCGCCACCGGGAAAAAGGTGACCAAAACCACCAAAATTACCTTGGGGGTCATCTCATACCCAAACCACAGCACCAACAAAGGAGCAATGGCCACCGTGGGGATGGTCTGGGTGATGACTAAAATGGGGTAAAAAATCTTGTAGAGGATTTCAAAGGCATCCATGGCCACGGCAAAGACAAAGCCCACCAAAATGCCAATGAGCAGACCCAAAAATGCCTCTTGCAAGGTGATGACGAGATGCTCGCCCAGGGCGGGGGCATCCTCCACAAAGGCGGTGACCACCTGTACCGGGGAGGGCAGCATGTAGCTGGGCACCAGGCCAGACACACACACCAGCTGCCACACCACCAGCAGCACCGCCACCCCGGCGATCCCAGGCAGCTTAGCCCTGGTGGTGCTTGGTAACCTTCTGGTCAATGGTCAAAATCTCCCCTTCCGGCTCATAAACCACCTTGATGTAGGCGGACACCTTGGGCGCGCCCGCCCGGACGGCCACATGCTGGCACTCCTTGACGATGTCCATGAGCTGGTCATAGTTGTCCCCCTCAATGGTGGTCTCAAAGGGGCCTACATAATAATTCAGGCCGGTGGAACGGATGTAGTCGATGACCTCATCCACCATGCGCACCAGTTCCTGGTCATTGTCCGCCTGGGGCAGACTCTGAATGGCAACACTTGCTCTCATCGCTTTTTCCTCCATTTGCATAAAATTTCATGCGAAACATAACGCACCGCGAAAACTGAGCAAAATCAGCTGTGCATGAAGTTTTGCGCAGCATTTCCGGTTGCCTCGAAGAGGCGAGGAAATGGCGCATTGATGGTTTTTGCTATGCTTTTGCATAGCAAAATACCCCGCCGGGAATACCGGCGGGGTATTTGGACACAAAGACACCAAAACTCCCTACGCTGGCATGACCCAGATCAGGTTAAGGGTCGCAGGACACACCTGCCTCTCAGCTCCTTTCTCGGAACTCCCCTGTCGACATGTCAGTTTAGTCCTTTTTTCCCACTTTGTCAACGAAAATCTCACTCCAAGTACCCTTTGGCCACCTTGCGGCCCTGCCAAGCCTCTTGGTTTTGGTTCACCCAGGATTGGGTGCGGGCCTGGAGCAGCATCCGCCGCCCCTGGGGGGTGCGGGTGTACACCAGTTGGAACCGGCCGCCCAGCACCCGCTTCAGATGCCGCTGAAGCACCACAGCCCGCTCCTTCTGCCGTCCAAACACCTCCGGTACCCCGTAACATTCTCCGCTGCCCTGCCGTTTGGGAACCATCAGGTAGCGGGGGTTGTCAATGACCCCCCACATCTGTCTCATGCAGGTGGCAAAGGTGGTCTTATCCCGCATGCTTCCCCCTTGCAGCCAGGTGCGAATGGCTCCATCACCCAGCTGCTCCACCTGCACCCGGCACCCCTTGGGGTCGTCCAGCTCTCCCAGCTCCAGGAGCGCCGCCAGCACCACGTTCCCCAACTGACCCATACGCCGGGTGGGAGTGGCGCAGTGCAGCAACCGGGGGCCGTGGTACACACTCAGCACCACCCCGGCCAGCACGCCCCCGCACAGGAGGAGGAAATTTCCGCTGATGGCCCCGTAAACGCCAGCCACCGCCACTAAAAACAGACCCAGCAGCTCCCCAGTCAGGGCACGGCGGAACACATATGGGGCGGGAACCCGGGACTTGGGCACACTCTGGGTGTCCTCCATGTCCAGCACCCCGTGAATGTCGTTGAGGGCACTCATCCACCGGCCCCGCAGTCCCCCACGGTCAGCAGCCCGACACAGCATCACCCCGTTGACTCCATCCACCTGGCTGGGATGGTCCACCGGAGGGATGTTCAGCCGCTGGATGCCGCTTTCGATGATATTTTCCCGCCAGGACACCCCCAGGAAGGCATCAAACCGCCGCTCCAGGGTGGGATAATCCCCGGCCAAATACACCTGTCCCGTGCGGGGGTCTTTCTCCTGGTAAACACAGGCCAGGTGCCAAATGTTGCCCGTCTTGTCCGGGTTTCTGCCGTCGGTGCGGATGGTGCGCCCCCGCATCTGGTTGCTGAGCATAAACGAGCCCACATAGGTGGCCAAAATCAGGGTGTTGACGCAGGGAGCGTCCCACCCCTCCCCCAACAGGGATTTGGTGCCCACCAGGGCATGGATGTCCCCCTGCTCAAACAGCTGGGTCACCGCCACCACCACATGGGAGGTGCATCCCTTCATGGAAAGCCGGCCATAACCGGTGTTCCCCATGGGGATCAGGTCGCACGGGCCCAAACAAGCCTCCAACTTTTCCTTGGTGTCCAGGGGCAACAGCACCACCGAGCCGCTCAGGCAGCCCAGGCGCAGCCCGGGCAGGGCCATACGCCGCAGCCGCTCAAAGATAGGTACTGCCCCCAGCTCCCCATGCAGGGCCCCGTCGTTGCCCACCAGGGGGAGCATTTCCTTTTTAATGTAGTCGCACAGCACCAGCAGCCGCAGCTGGTCCCCCAGAGCCTCATATTCCCCCGCCGTAATGTGGCCGATGCTGCGCAGCTTGCCCTGGCTTTTCATCAGCTGCTTTTGCAGGGCCTCGTCCATGGTCAGGGAAACCCGGTTGCGCCCCAGACACCCGGCGGTTTTCAGCGCCTCCACCAGATACTCCCGGTACTTCTCGTCCATGGTGAAAGACTGGGCATCGTCAAAGAGCAGCCCTTGGAGCAGGGCACCCAGGTATACATCATCCAACGGAGGCAACAAATCCGGAGCCCCCAGAATTTCCTTCAACCGCCGGGAAAAGGGAATGCCCTGGGCCTGACAGTACATCAACAGGGCGGCAAAATACTTGGGATGTTCCAAAAATACCTCACAGTATTCCTCCGGCTGTTGCAGCCCTGGGTGAGAGGCCACCGCCTGCATCAGCCGCTCGTCTTCCATCAGCCAGTCCCGCAGCTGTCCCACCCGCTGGTAATGGGCCTGAATGGCGGACACCTCCTGTTGGGTGGGCCAGTTGAAGTAGATGTAGTCCTCGTGAGGGCACAAACTGCCCTCCCGCACCAGCTCCGGGGTAAATATCTCCTCGTCGATGGGGCCGCACAGATCGGTGTACCGCTTCCACTGGGCGGGGGTGCTGTCGTAGGGGGGTGTGGCGGTGAGGGAAATGATGGTGACCTCCCCCATCTCCCGGACAAACCCCTCCAGAGCTTTCCACCACTCGCTTCTCAGGTGGTGGGCCTCATCCAGGCACAGGGTGCGCACGCCGGCCCGTTTCACCTGGTCCAGCAGGCGAAAGTCGCGGAAATCCACCGTTTCCCCCGCCGAAGGCGCATCTTCTCCGTCTCCATCCTCCAACTGCCCCTGAAACTGTTTGGATGCGCTGTACAGGGCCTGATAGGTGATGGCGGTGATGGGGCGCATGTCTTTCAGGTCGTTGGACAGCAGCTTCTGGGGGTCGTTGCCCTCCACCAGAAAGCTCTGGGTGATGCGCTCCAACCACTGCTGGCGGATGGTGATACTGGGGGACAAAATGAGGCAGGGCTGCCCTAAGCGGCGGATGAGCTCAATGCCAAGGGTGGTTTTTCCCGAGCCGGGAGAGGCCACAATGTGGATTTTCCCGTCCGCCAAATACCGGCCGGATCGGTCCAGCACCCGCTGTTGGTACCCTCTCCAAGTGCCTTTGAATTGCAGCACCCCGTCATATGAATTTTGCGCCATAAAACTCCCCCCGATCCACTGGCATACCTATTTTCTTATACCATACCAATTCCCCGATCATTTGGCAATGGCAGATAAAAAACAAAAATCCCGAATGAGAAAGCATTCGGGATTTTGGGAACATCGCAACAGTATAGATGCCAGCAGCTTCCAAGCTTGCACCCAAAACCAAATCGAAGCCCAGCGCAGCGGGTTCGATTTGGAAAGGAGGAGCAGCGGCGTGAGCTTGCTCTGACTTTTATAAAAAAGTCGGAGCAAGCGATACATAGCTTGCTCCGACGTGGGAAGCGTTGACAAAAAAGATACCAGCTGAAAATGAGACTTCTGGATTCAGAAGAGATTCATCTTCGTTTTTATAGTATGATCTTCTGATTTTTTTGGAGGTCTCATTCTTGAGTTCCAAATTCCGAGTTATGTTATTAATTACAGAAATTAGTCCGCAAGTAGTCGTTTAAAATTATGATAAACAATATACGTAATATTTTGTACCCCAAGAGTATCGCTGATTAGGTCATACGTTGATTGTAAGTCTGTGGGAGTATACCTTTTGGTGCCGATTTTTGAAAATGGGCCATCACTTTCAACGAGTAATCTTTCCATTGGAATCTGTGATAATATTTTTTGGCCGTTAGTTGTTGTACACATACTAGAATTAACTGAAAAATAGTATCCTGCATTTAAAAAATGGTGCATTATTCCAACATTGCCGGAATACCAATGGATAATTGCCTTAGAAACTTTGTGTCTCAGCAAAATTCTGAGCGTATCATATTCAGCCATCCTCGAATGAACACTTAAAAGTTTATTTTGTTCTGCAGATTTACGACAAATAAAGTCGAAAATATTAAGCTGCTTTTGCTTTGTACCAATGAACCTCTTAGAAAAGTCAAGACCAACCTCTCCGATATATTGTGTAGTAGACAGCCCATGTAGAAAGGCGCTTTTAGAAAAATTGACTTCAGAGCTTTGTTGAGGATTATATCCCAATGCAAATTTAACAAATTTGGTTTCGGGATACAGTTTTCTGCAAGAATAGTATACTTCAGGAGAATTTGTTACGCATAAAGTGTATTGCTGCAATTTATTAATTTGATCATACCAATATTTATGATTTTTGTAGTAATCCAAATGAAAATGTGTATCAATTAGATGCATATTCTATCCCTATCATTCGCATAAGATCCTTGTCCCTTGAAAAAAGTTCCAAAAGATCGCTAATAGTCGCTTTGTATAGCCTTAGAAAGGCTAATGACTCTTCCTTCGACAACTGTCCTGTTTGTTTAATTCGTTTTAGTAGCGCTTGATCCGTAGATTTTACTGCCGCGCTGATAGAACTCAGAAGGTCGACCAAATCTGAACGTCTTGAATCCGTTGCAGACAAAATATAGTCATATGAAAGAGCATTAAATGTGTAGTGTTCGTTTGGGACTATCACGTCGAGAAGTGAAGATTGCCGAATTAGACATGGATAACAATATCCGCAATTTTCTGGTTGTGATTTTCCGTGCCAACGCGTATTACAAGGGTGTGAGCATGATATTGTTTTAGACACACAATCAAGAAAGCCTTTGGTATCTTTATGCTCTTGAATCATCTCACGTTTAGTCATAAAAGCATAGGGGTTAATTATTTTGTGACTAATCCCCAACTGTAAAAAAAGCTGATTCAGCATTTTCAAAAAATAGGGATGCGTTGTTCGGGTGCTACAGCTTCCTTTTCTCCCTGGAGTTAGAGGAAGATTAAGGCCAATAAATCCGTTTTCAGGTATGTAAACGGGTGTATTAGCTCCTATTGCTTCAGCGACACAAATCGCAGCGGCTAAGAATAAGAACGATCTACTTCTGCTCGTGTTTTCTGCCGGTAATTTCTCAATTCCTAGTGGCTTATATGCTTTTGCGGTAAACGTAAATAGCATTTTTGATGTTTCTGGAAAACTTTCATTAAAGTGATGTACTATTTCGTTTTGTATCTGTTCAAGCTTTCCGAATTCCTTAAACCCGACAAATATAACGTTTTTGCCCTGTGACAACAATTCATATGCGCCACAATATGAGTCCAACCCTCCTGAAAGAAGGGATACTGCGTCATATTCTTCAAGAGATACTAATTTTTGGGGAGGTCGTTTATGATTATCTTGGTAACGATTAGTAGGTTCACATTCTCTGAAATCAATTGTCCAAATATCTCCCGAAAGAAATGAGAGCATTTTTTCTAAGCTGGTACGCACTGAATTCCAATGAGAATATTCTATAACCGGAATAGAAAGATGTAACTTACGCGTCCATCCATCGGACGAAAAAGAACGAGATATTCTTTTATCTGCTGCAAACACAGATAATGCGAGAATATATAAATCTTCGCAGATTGGCGATACACTCTGAATGCCAAGTTTTCTGTACCATCCATCACGTATATTTGACGCAATAAGTCCGCCTTTTCCAGGAACATTTAAATTAAATGTAATTGCGTCATTGAAATAAGTACTTTTTTCTTTTTCGATACATTTGTTAATCCAGATTTTCATATGAATCACCATAATATAGTTCCATCAGTTCAAAACCCTTTTTTAATATATCTTGAACTATGGTTTCATTCGAAAGGTTATGTGGATTGATTGAGGCAAGAATCTCACTAGTTAAAGTAAGTTCCATGGTATAGTAAATATAGTCTTGCATTTCTGCAATACGCTGATTTGCTTGAACAATATTAGGGCATTTATTCCGAATTTGCTTATCAAATAATTGTGCAAATTTTAGCTTTGCAAATTGACATACCATTTCCTTAATAAATCCATTAATTTCTATATTATTTAAATCTTCAATCTTTTGAATATTAAGGACAGAAAGGGTTTCAGAAATGCAATCTAAAGCAATAGCATCGTCAATAGTTTCGCCATTGTTAGCAAAATGAAGAGTCAATTCGTTTATTGCATCCTCTGGATCCATGGCTAGTATATCTTCTCGTCCAATGTCTCGAAGAGCGGTGGCGTAACCATTGGAACTGCTATTTGATGCAAAACTTGCAAATCCAGCGAAGACGTGGGCAACCCGGCTATTGGCATATCCTTCGGTGTTTATAGCCTTGGCATATTTTGATGCAGCAGCGCTCTTTACGGCACTTGATGGATTGTTAATATACATAGATACTCCTCGTTTTGCCTGTGCCCAGTGAGGAGTAGACGGGGCAATATATCCTTTAGATGTTCCCATTTTTATCTCCGATCAACAGCCTTAGCAGCAAAATTTCCACTTGCAATTTGTGATTTAATTACTTGCGAAATCTTTTGGCTTTTTTCCAAATCATCAAGTAGACTACTAATTTGTGTAGCATTCGCACTATACATTCGGGTAATATGTGGTACCGATGACGGGCCAAAAAATGAGTTAGGCTTTGCTTTCAGCGCGTCAACTATATCTGATTGGTAATCTGGGTATTCTTTGTACACTCTGCTAATCATGCTTAGATTTATTGTATCAGACTTAAAATGAACCAACACAGCATCGCATATCTTGCGTTGAGATTCGGGTTCCATATCCTTAAGTTCTTCTAGGCGAGCATCTTCTTGACCTTGTAGACAGTTTTGAATTGCAGCCAACATTTTTCGTTCCGCTTCATTAAACGAAGCGGATATAGTTTCTGTACTAGATAGTGATTCTCTAGATAGATAGAAGTACTTGCTTAGGTCCATTTTATAAAGATTCTTAGGTTCACTTTTGACCCAACGAATAACTCTTGGATTTTTCCAGAGTTTATAATTTTCGTTGAGTTCTTTATCATTATTTATACATGTTTCCACTTCTTTCAGCTGCTTTATTTCACCGTCAAATTCACTATTCCATTCATAGAGTTTTCTAAATGCTTTTATATCAATTGTTTCCAATGCTAAGAGCTTTGCCATAACTGAAAGATCAATTTCTGCTCCGAAATAAAGAGAAGCAAGATTCTTTCGAACAAAAAATGTGTTAAGAAATCTTTTTGCCTGACGTGGGTTTCCTTTTAGGCTGCTTGAAACAGCGAAGCTGATTTTTGATATAATGGAGGCATCTTCCTCTAAACTCGTTTGATTGGAATTTGCTTTAAATGATCCACCTGTTTCTTTAATTATTGATTCAATGACAGTGTATGTAAGAGATTTGTCTGCAAGCATAAGTTTTTTATCATATAGTGTCCGAATTAGCTTTTCAAAGCTTTCTGTTTCCAAGTGCAATTGACAGATTAAAAGCAGTAGATAATTCTCAATGTCTTTTGGAGATAGTTCTGGAATTTTAATAGGCAATTGAATTATCTTCTCAATATAATCTGTAGATACAGCATATCCATCGTTTTGTGGATATTTAATGTTTACTGCATATTCAATGATTCTCTGATCTACGGCAACAATAAAAGTGGTTTTCTTTACAGATAAGAATAGCTTTATTGCTTCGAGAGTATCAATTATTCGATCCGGTGTACACCTGTCTAAATCATCTACAATAACAACAAGTGTTTTAACGGAAGTAACCTCCGCTAACATTTTTTCAAATTCAATTCTGAATTTTCTAACATTTTCTGTTTGCGTTTCAGAATCGCCTGCAGCTTTTATATAATCATTTTTAAATGTCTCCAATTTAGAAATTATATCATCTGGATTAGATAACTCGGCAGAAAGATTGACTGCTATTGGAATAGGATTACCAGTCAATGCAGTGACCACATATGGGACTCCTTTAAACAATATGTTTTTGCCAAGTTTCAGAAAGTCAATGCGAGACAATAAACTTTTAATTTTCTCTCCAGCCTTTTCAAAAAATGTCTCATTGCTTTGCAATGATTTTAATAGAGATTCCATGATGGCAACCTTTGCATCTTCGTATCCTTCAAATTGCCATGCATTCAATGAGATACAAACAATATCTTTGGTGTCGTGATCTATATTTTGTTGGATTAGTTGTAGTAGAGAAGACTTTCCCGCACCCCAGCTGCCATATAAGCCTATTGTTAAGGGAGTTAGTTCTGGTTCTTTTATAAAATTAACAATTGTGTTTGCATATGGAGAGTAGAACAACATATCAATATTAGATGCATTATCTAACCACATTTTACGCCCTCCAATAACATTATTCTTTACAAGACCTCGCAGTTATGCCAATTCTTGATATCTTAAAGTTAGCGCGAATCTATCATTTCCCGCAAATGGAATGATTCTTTCAAATATTACTTTTATTATACCACAAATTTCCCCATTTCTCAACGAGAAAAGCAGGCACAGAGAGACACCGGCAACGCCCAAGCTGTCGGCATTTCTCTGTGCCTGCTTCTTAGTGAAGGGGCTGGGTAATTTCAAACCCACCAACGAAGCGGATGCGGATTTCTTCTTTGGAGAGTACGGTTACTCGTTCAATCACCCGGTACACCAGGGTATCGGAATACTCCGTAAGGTCGAGATCTTCTGCGGAGATGAGTTCCATGATTTCCTTGGCTTTGTTTTCACGGCCCATATCCTGCTGGGCGTCCAGTTCCGCACATTTTTTCATTTGCCTCAGCTGGAGCATCTCATCGCTGATTTGCTTGATCCGCAGATCCACGATTTCACTCCCATCCATCGTAAGCAGCCGGTCCAAGTCCTTGTCCAGGTCATGGAGCCTGTTTTCTATCACAAGGGGATTGATTGCGGCGTTTTCTCCACCAATACAGTGTACAAGTGCTTCTTGCAAGGTGGCTGCCATTTCTTCCTGGTGGCCTTGAACCAGGGAACGAATGGCTTTCAGGATAGCGGAATAGAGTTCTTCTTCCTTGAGGCTGGGGGAGTCCTTGCAAACCTTTGGCCCGCATTCCAGCCGGTTGATGCATCGCCAGACGATTTGCTTCCGCCCGTGGATACTCCATGTCACCCTTCGAAAGTAACAGCCGCAGTTCCCGCAGACAAGTCTTTCCGAAAGAGCGTATTTGCTGGTAAACCGCCCACGATTGGTCTTGGCTTTCTTGGCATTGGCGGGCTTTTTACTTTTCCTGCGGGCGATTTCCTCTTGGATTTGGTAAAACATTTCCCTCGGGATGATGGCCGGATGGTTGTCCTTGATGTAGTATTGCGGGAGTTCTCCATTGTTCTTCTTGACCTTGCCCTCAATGAAATCTGCCGTGTAGGTTTTCTGCAGCAGGACGTCACCCATGTACTTCTCATTCTGCAGGATGCGTTGGATGGCTTCCGTGCTCCAGTTTTGGTTGCCGGTGGCGGTTGGAACGCCCATGCTCTCCAAGGTTTCCTTTATGGTACGCAGGCTATCTCCATTTAAGTAATTCTGAGCAATCAGCCGGATGATCTTCGCTTCTTCAGGCACAATTTCCGGCTCACCATCCGGCCCTTTGCGATAGCCCAGGAAGTTCTTATATCGGAAACTGAACCGGCCCTGCCGGTAGCCCATGCGGATGCCCTTAGTCACGTTGCCGCTGATGGATTCGCTCTCGGCCTGGGCGAAGGAACTCAGGCAGGTGAGGATCATCTCGCTGTTCATATTCGAGGTGTCAATGTTTTCTTTCTCAAAGATGACCGGAATGCCCCAGCTTTTGAGGATCCGCACGTGCTTGATGCAGTCCAGGGTGTTACGGGCAAAGCGGGAAATGGATTTCGTCAGGATGAGGTCGATTTTCTTCTTCCGGCACAGTTCAATCATTTTGTTAAATTGATCTCTTTTCTTGGTGCTGACGCCTGAAATCCCATCGTCCGCAAAAATTCCGGCCAGCTGCCATCCCTCATGGTGAGTGATTTTATCCGTGTAATAGGCCACCTGCACCTCAAAGCTGTTCTGCTGTTCTTCTTCCTCGGTGCTGACCCGGCAGTAGGCAGCTACCCGCAGTTTCCGTTTTCGCTTACGCAGGTCACCCAGCAGAGGGTTTGCCGGGATTTCTGTAACTGTTTTTTGTGCCATAGAGATTTCTCCTTTCAAACCACGATATCGTTCAGCAGACGAAGCTGTACAGATGCGTCCGGCTGCAAAATCACCTGTTTCACAGTCCTCTCAAAAAGTTCCCGATCCAGGGCCGTGTCATTGCTGTGTGCCTGAAAGAGGGCTTTCAGGGTAATGGTCAGATGGTCTGCTTCCTTGATAAAGCAGGTTTTGTATTTTTCAGCGGCACACTCAAGAATGAGAGGGAGCAGTTCATTCGGATCCACTTCCCGCTGATTCATTGCTTGATTGATTTCATTGGTTAGCCTGGCTGCTTGTATTGATAAACTCTCCGCAGATTCCTTTGCTGGTTCCACCATATGAGGATTTAGGCAAACTGCAAGAAACCTTTCTGTAACGATTTGAAGCAACGTATCATCAGGGATAGGGCCAAGACGTTGTTGGCAGCATTTGCAGTCCCAAAAAGTCCGATGAGGCTTTTTCCCATTTCGCCTCAGTCTACTTCCGCAGTATGGGCAGGTCATTCTTTTTTGGATAAACGGTGTTTGGGAGCGAGGAGAAGCTTTGCTCTGTTTCAAATCAGCTACTTTCGTGGCAATCTCCCTTTCCACAATCGGCGGATACTGTTCTCCGTCCCAATACCTGCTGTTGTCCAAAATTCGGGATACCATATTTTTGTTCCAAGAGGATGCATTCTCTCGGAACTTCAAGCCTGTTTCTTCTGCCATGATTGACAGCTGTTGGAGAGAGGCTCCATTAAGGTAACGAGTAAATATCTGCTCAATAAGGCGCCTTTCTGCAGGCACCACAGTATAAGTCCCGTTTTCCATCCGATATCCAAAGGGGCAACTCCGTATCCTTTTCATGTCTATCGCCTCATTTCGCAAAGAACCAGCCCATTGGAAAGGACAAAAGAGAACTTTTCAGGATAGACGGTAATCTCTTTTATCATGCTCTTAAATATGGAAGGTTCAAACTCCAGCATGGGTTGGGCATCATCAAGAAGATCCAGCAATAAATTCGTTTGATCGATTGTTTCACTGACACGGTCTGGCTCTTGAAGCTGGCGCAATTCAAACCGTAGTTCTTCAATCAGTTTATTATTGCGGTTGCTACGCTCTATAAAAATGGCAGAGTCAATGCACCCTTTGGCCTGTAACCTGGAGAGTGAATGATTCTGCCTGGCTAAGTCGGAAATTTTTTGATTTAGGTCTACGATTTCTGGCCTTGCAAATGTGGTCTTGCTTTGAAGTTCTATCAGCTGTGCCAGCATTACTCTTAAGATGAGATTTTTATTATCCAGCAGCTTGTTGTACATAAGCAGAAATGTTTGGTACACTTCGCTTTCTGCCACTACCTCCATGACGCAAAGGCTTTTGTCCTTTCGGTGCTGATAACAGCACCATCGAGCCCCCTCTTTTTTAAGATGACGCTGAAATGTGCTGCCGCAAAATCCGCATTTCATCATATGGCTCAAAGGGAAGCCACCGGGTTTAGGCTTTGCTGTATGTGTAGCGGCACGCCTTTTCATCAGGCGTTGAACAGCTTCGAACATTTCTAATGGTATAATCGCCGGATGGGAGTCTTTTACATAAAATTGCGAGAGCTGCCCTCGGTTGCGAATGTTGACCAAGGGCAGCTCATTGGGGGTAAATGTTTTTTGAAGCAACGAATCGCCAATATATTTTTCATTCGATAGAATGTAACGAATCGATGTGCGATACCATCTTGTCATTTCCTTTCGGCTGTACTTTGCTTCCTGATCATTTAAGAAGGTAGCTATCTCATCCATACTATGTCCGGCAAGATAGCTGGAAAAAATATACTGTACTATAGGAACCTCTTGGGGATCTGGAACCAAGGCTCCATCTTTAAGAAAATACCCAAGTGGCGCATTGCAGGTAATAAAATCGCCGGATTTCATCCGGCGCCGGTAACTCCATTTCAGGTTTTTCGATATGGAGAGGGATTCTTCCTGGGCGGCAGAGCCCAAAATACTCAGCAGCATTTCGCTGCCCATGTTTCCAGTGTCAATGCCCTCTTTTTCAAATTCCACCGCCACACCAAGCTGCTTGAGTTCTCGCACGGTCTGAAGGCAGTCGAGGGTGTTTCGTGCAAACCGGGAGATGGATTTCACAAGGATGCGGTCTATTTTCCCGGTACGGCAGTCGGCAAGCAGGCGTTGAAAATCGTCCCGCTTTTCGGCTGTGGTGCCGGAAACCGCTTCGTCAGCATAAAGGCCGGCAAACTCCCATTCGTCTTTGGATTGGATGAAGTCGGTGTAATAAGCTACTTGGGTGGCAAAGGAATTCAGCTGGTCGGCTGAATCGCTGCTGACACGGGCATAAGCGGCAACCCGCAGCTTTTTGGCTTGCTCTGAGATGGGTTGAATCACTCTGACCTGCGGCATCTCTGCCACCCCCTTTCCGGCGGACATCTTTTTTGTCACACCCAACACTACCACAACCGGCATGGGATAGCTATTACGACAACCACTAAATACTGAGCTCAGAGACTCCGTACTTTTCGGCAATAGCAACATTGGCTTGCTGACAGTATTCTGCTGTGATTTTTCCCTGCTCCATCAGCTTTTTCAGCGTGGAAAACAGCACAAAGTATTTGATTTCCCTGATCACCTTTTCGCACGGTAGCGCCGGAGTAAAAACAGGATCCATGGTAGGCTCACCATGGAAGCCGGAGCCCTTTTTGGGCGGCTCTCCTGAGAAAATGTTTTTCCAAGCCTTTGATGTAGAGTTCATACCGCAGGTCGCTTTCGGTGGTGATCAGTACCGCATTGTGATCCTGTAGGAACTCCAGTATCTTCATAAGGATGGCGGGGTCATGGCTTAGACGGGTGAGATTCTGCACAAGGACAGCTTGGGCAAGGCCGCCTTTCACGGCCCGCATCATCTGCTTCAGGCCCATTCTGGCCATGCTCTTGCCGGAACCCATATCCTGCGAAGTGCCTGCGACAGTGTATGCTCTGCGCTCCGCTTCATCCAGCAGGTTTTGCATCTGCTGGAACAGCACCTTCAGATGCTTATCGCTGCTGCGGCTGTACAGCCACATGGGACGGTCCGCATAGGGAAAACTCATCGTGCGCCGCCCCCTTTCCCCTTTGAGGGCGGCTTTGGAAACAGAGGAAGGGAGAGCGCAGAGGCGTCTTTGGCGCGAACGTGTACCTTCTGTTTTAGAAATTCGGCCAACACAGGGAGGATCGCACCGAGCTCCCTGCTAAGATGACGGAGGCTGGGCATCATCACCGCACCCACCCGTCCTTCATGGACAGCCGCCAGCATTTCCTGAACGCCGGGCCGCTCCATGGGCGGAAGCTGTCTGCTGGAGTCAGTAGAAACCCCGGCAACCACAAGGCCATTTTGCTGGGCCGTATGTTTCATGGCCTCCACGCTCAAATCTCTCCACTCTGCTTGCTCGGAGCTCTTGGAGCTGGCGTAGAGCCAGACTTTTTGCTCTATTGGCACAGTGGCTGTTCGGAAATAAACTGCCACCTTCATATTTTTCTTGTCCATCTATGGCAACTCCTTTATGGCATAAAATAATCCGGGTCTTTCTTTGCCCGGATGAAGTCCTCCACATCTTCTATTTTGCTCGTGATGCGGATCGGTGGCAGGGTTTCCAGCACAGCTTTATGGTATCGCCCTCCGGGGGCGGCACGGTGGTCCAGGATGCTGACCACGCAGGTGTCGGTCTCCGTGCGGATGGCACGGCCAAACCCTTGTCGGAGTTTTACCTGCATATCGGGTATCACCACAGTTTTAATGTAATCCTGCAGGGTGGGGTACTGCTCCCGTTCCGCTTCGCTCAGTGGGTCCGGGACGGGGAAAGGCAGTCGCACAATGATCAGCGACGACACCATATCTCCGGGAAAATCCACCCCTTCCCAGCAGGAGCCCGCTGCGAACAGCACAGCGTTTTGAGCCTGCTTGAAGCGATGGATGATATCCTGGGAATGCCGCCAGACCTCCATCAGCGGGAAGGCCATCCGGCCCTTCACCTGGTTGTAGACAGCGCCCATAAGGGAATAGGAAGTAAACAGCACCAACGTGTGGCCATGGGTGGCGTCCACCAACCTGCAGATCTGTTCTGCCAGACACTTTGCCTCCATTTCGCTGCCCATTGGCGTTTTCGGCAGGTCCCCCGGAATGTAGAGGATGCAGTTTTCCTGGTAGTTGAAGGGGGACTCCGCAATGAAATCCTCCAGCCGCTGGCTTGAAGACAGCCCCATGCGCTGCTGGGTCCGGTGAAAGCTGCCCCCGGCCATGAGGGTGCCGGAGGTAAGAATGGCAGGAATGTTGTTGCGCCAGAGCGCACGGTTCAGCTGCTCCGGCATCTGTCGGCTGGCGGCGCAGAGGCTGGGGCTGCCGGTTCTGTCGTATTGGATGTAAAGGATATAGCGGCGATCCCCCGTGAAGAACAGGTTCAGCGCCTGCTCTGTTGTTCCCAGCCGGTGAAGGATCCACCGTGGCAGGTGGGGCGCCAGCTGTTTTTGGAGCAGCCTGAGAAGGGAGAGGCAATCCCGAAGGGCCGCTTCCCGTTCGGCGGTCAGCACGAAGGCAGTGCGCTGTGCTTCCTCCAGCAGCTCACCCCGGCACAGGGCGCCCATCAGCGCCCGGAACTTTTCCCGCAGGTTCTGCGCCGCAAGGATATATTTCTCCTTTGTGAGCAGAGCGCAGAGTTCATGAAAATCCTCCGCCGACAGGCTCTGCCCGTACATCTGGCGGGCGGCATCCGGCAGCTTGTGGGCCTCGTCGATGACCAAAGCCCGGTAATCGTTCAGAAGGGGCCGCAGGTCCTGAAGCCGATGGGCTGCATCGGCCAGCAAATAGTTGTGGTTGCAGATCTGGACGAAGATCTCTGCACTTCGGGACTCTTTCAAATATTGATGGTAGCGGCAGCTGTTCCGCAGCCGGCAGGTTTTCTTGCAGACCTTCGGAACGCACACCTGGCGGCGGTCAAAACCGCTCAGGCCGGTGACAGCGTCCAGGTCATAATTGCTTTTAAGGGAGAACAACGCTTTCCGCTGTTCCTCGTTTTTGTTCTTCCCCTTGACGGCCTCCAGCCGCTGGGCGAGACGGGCGTCGCAGACGAACCGCTCCTTCCCCTTGCGAACCATGGCCCGAATGGGCTTCGGGATGATATGGTTTTCTAAAAAGATGCGGGATAAGAATGGGATGTACTCTCCGATGATGGCGTCCTGCAGGGCCACACTGGAGGTGGAGACCACCACCGGCTGGGAACCGGCAGGCCCGGATGGATAAAACTTTTTCAAAAGGATGCAGGCGGTCAGGTAGGCGTAGGTTTTCCCGATCCCCACCCCTGCATCGCATAAGGCAATTTTATTGTGGAGCAGGGTGTCCAGCATGGTATGGCACAGGGCAATCTGTTCTTCCCGCACCGCCAGCCCATTTTGAGGCAGAAGGATGCGGAAGATCCGCTCGATCTCACCATGGGCCTGCTCCTTCAGGTCTATGTTCATATCGGCACATTCTCCTTGGTGCGTTGGCGGCAAACTGATGCGGCGCAGCAAAAACTGCGCCGCACGGATTCGCCGTCAACGGCAATCTGAAAAATAAAAGGGTTGATTCTGATGTGCCGTATTTGCAACTCGCCCCCCGGCAACCTTGGGAACCATGGGGGCAGGCTTGCAGTTTACAAGCCGTTCACTGGCTCTCCGGGGGTCTTGCTGATTACAACCCAGGGTCGGCCAACCCATCTGACGTGTGGGCAAACGGTAATGCGTATCATAATACTCCGGCCAGGGTCGTGGCGAAAAGGGCAACTGCCCCCTCTTTTCGGTCAAAAGGGATCGCTCGAAGCAACGACACAAGCTGCCATCCCATTGGGGAGTGGCAGCTGTGCCGCAGCTTGTCATGGCGCTTTTTCCATCGTCGCTCGCCTGGACGGGAACGTACCCGCATGGCTGGTATTGACTTTTCAAGCTACAGGCTGAACGTCTTTTTCCCCGTTCATCCCATAGCCCAGGAAAAAGGGCCGATAGCTTCACGCTTCAAAAAATTTTTTCAATTTTTTTCTCAGGCGCACCATCCGAAGGTTGACCGCCTTTTGCGTGAGGCCGGTTTTCTCAGCGATCTCATACCCGTTGTAGCCGGACATCTTCAAAAAGGCGATTTGGATGGTGAGCTTGTCCTCCTTGGAGAGGATACGCAGCAGTTCCATATCCTCGATGCTGTCCATGAGGGATTCCACATCCTCGACGGGCAGTTCCAAGTCCTGCGCCGAAATCATATCCACATAGGGCGACCACTCCACCTGCCGCTGCAGGTACCGGCGCTCCCGGTTGAATTCGGCCCAGTCGTATGTATGCAGGCGCTGGATGGTTTCCTCGTCCACACCCAGCTCCCGGAGTTTCTTTTCCTCTGCTTCCTTCCATTTGAGCCACTTCTTTTCGGCTCTGGCTTTGTTATAAGCCATGGCTGTTTCCTCCGATCAATCTGAAATTTGAGAAAATTCAGATTGTCGGGGGCGGCGGCCTGCCGCTATGAGTCCTTAGCCAAGACCTCCTTCCGCAAAAGCAAAAAAGGCGCACTCGTCCCTGGACGAATGCGCCGGATAAGGCTGATTCACAAAAAATACGGCATGGCTGTTCAAAACAAACGAGCCATACACGAAAAAAGGCTGCAGCTTCGGGTGAAGCTGCAGCCAAAATCGTATGATGCGGTTTCCAACGCCGCATTGCTGGCATCCCCTCTATGTGGGGAAAGCCGGCGACCTCCCGCTATACCAGTTTTCCCCAACCAAATTCAGATGGGGCCAGTATAAAAAGGGGAAACTATTTTCTTACTATCTTTCTCCTTCCAATTGCATATTTCGTATTGGGATATTCGACAAATTATGAATTCATCCGGCAGAGCAGGTAAAACGGTACCCTGGCCCACGCCCCGTATCTTCATCGACGATCCTGCAGGGGGAGCCCGGCTGGTCTAACTTCAGCTTTTCCCGCAAAGCAGCTATATACGCCGCCACTTCTTCTTCGCCGTGTTCCGAGTCGGGGTGGGTCCAGACGGCATTATGGAGGAAGGCGGCTGGCAAAGCACGGTTCGGATGCTCGGCAAGCAGTCCGAGAAGCTCGAACTCCCTGCGGGTCAGATCCACCGCTGCTCCGTCGAGGGTCACCTCCTGTTTTGGCTGGTCGATCCGCAGCGTACCGAATTCATAGAGTTTTCCCGGCCCATGGTATGGGTGGTACTCATATTCAGCAACCATGTTTTTGAGCTGCTCGACCATGCGGTCAGCTTCTTCGTCGCTGCACTCGATAATAATCATTTTAGGCATTGTGGCGCTCCTTTCGCAACATTGATGATTGGGATAGACTTTTTCATCGCATATCGGCAGGTCTGATAGGCCCCACCAAATTGGCGAATGATATAGGAAATCAGGCAATCTGCCTGGTCTACCATCCAGCGGTTCCGTTTCGGGATCGCTGCTTTGTAATGGGCATATTCTACCCCGTCCGGCATTAGAATTTCATCGTATAGAGATTGAAAAAAACTTCTATCTGCATTCAATTTACCTGAGAAATACGGGATAACTAAGCAAAGCTGGATATCCTTCTCCGGATGCTTTTTCTTCAGCCAGCGAACGGCGCCGGCACAGAGCGCATCAAACTGGCCCATGCCCCCGCATAGGAACACGAGCCTGTGTCCTCTCCCTATCAGGCTTTCCAGCGTTTCTTTTACTCTTTCCTCGATCTTCGGCTCAAAAACCTGCCTGTGACCGGCAAATGTGCAGACAAACTCCGGACATACGTCCTGTCTGCCCTCGCAAAACATGAAAATCACCGCCCGTAAACTTATCAAATCGCTAAATACTTTCATTATATACTTAGCCATACACGAAGGTCAAGCGGGTAAAATATAGCTGTACGCTAAGTTCGAGTATAAAGCGAGGTGAGATGGGATGTTTGATTTTGGGAACCACTTGCGGATGCTGCGGGAACGGTATGGCATTTCTCAGGAGGAGCTTGGACGGAGAGTAGGCCGGGCCGGATCGGTCATCAGCAACTATGAGAACAATATCAAGATCCCTACGCTGGATGTCCTCACGACCATGGCTCGGATTTACAACGTATCGCTGGATTACCTGGTTGGCTTCGATAAGAAAGACCAGGTTGTGCTGGAAGGCATGACCGATGGGCAGCGGGAACTGATCCACCTCTTGGTGAAAGAATTGAAGGAGAGCACCAAGCCGAAAAACGGCGGCTTGTCTGCCGACCAGCAGGAAATCCTAAACCTCATTATGCAGGAGTTTTCAAAGTAGCATTTGCAAAGCTAATATGGTGTCTCTGAATTCAACGGCGGCCTGATTTTTTCTCAGACCGCCGTTACTTTTTTTCAAAAGTAACACTTACTCCATCAAAACTCCATCTTCGTATGGTACACTACTACCTGGAGGTGCGGACAATGTCGAAAACGATTTTAATTATAGAAGACGAAGAGGCCATTCAGAGCGTGGTGAAAGCGTTTCTGGAGGATGAAGGATATAACGTAGTGCTGGCCAGCGACGGATTAGAAGGGATGGAGAAATTCCATGAGCATCGTCCAGACCTCATCCTGCTGGATCTGATGCTTCCGAAGATGAACGGCTTTTCTGTCTGCGAGGCGATCCGGAAAGAGAGCCAAGTCCCCATCATCATGCTCACAGCCTTAGACGATGACGCCAGCCAGATGAAGGGCTTTGACGCTCTGGCAGACGATTACATTACCAAGCCCTTCTCCATGCCCCTTGTGGTGAAGCACATCGAAGCCGTACTGCGCCGGGCGGAGCAAGGCGCCGGTGTAGAGACGAACATCCTCCGCTATAAGGATCTCACCCTTGATACAGACAGCTTCACGGTCCTTGTCAAAGATGAGAGCGTGTCCCTGACCATCCGGGAATTTGAGATATTGAAACTCCTGGTGGAGAACCAGGGGCGGGTGTTTACACGGGAGAGCCTGCTGGACAGCATTTGGGGCTACGACTACTTTGGCGACGAGAAAATCGTGAACACCCACATCAAGAATATCCGCAAAAAGCTGGGCGTGGATTATATCGAAACCATACGAGGGGCGGGATATAAAATTGAGAAAGAGAATTAGTGAAAGCATCCAGGCAAAGACCTTCCTCAGTATGCTGGCCCTGCTGGTGGTCTGTTGTATTATCATCTACGGCATGGTGATGATCTTCCTGCCGAGGAATTACCACACGCAGCTGGAAGGCCAGGTCACGGCGGATTTCTACGACCTGGTGGAGATATTAGAACGGAACGGCTGGGAGGCCAGTTCGGACAGCCTGTTGGAATTCTCCATGACGAACAACGCTTCGGTGGAGATCAACGATGACAACGGAAACAACCTGTTCTCCGTGAATTTTGCCGATATGGAGAATCTGGACACCTCGGCTCCCTCCATGAGCTGCTCCGCTACCTTCCGGCAAAATGGGCAAACCTATCATTTGTTTGCCAACGCTGCCCTGGTAGCGGTGGCGCAGTCCTACGATATCCTCCTGAGGCTGATCCCTCTCATCGCTGCTGTGATTCTGCTGATCTCCATCATCGGAGCGGTGATTTGCTCCCGGTACTATTCCAAGCCGCTGGTGGGCATCAGCAATGTGGCGAAACGGATGACCACCCTGGACATGACCTGGAAATGCGATGTACAGAGGAAAGATGAGATTGGCGTCCTGGCCTCCAGCCTGAACGAGATGTCCCAGCAGCTGAGCAATGCCCTGGACAGCCTGCAGGCGGCCAATGAGCAGCTGCAGCAGGACATCGAGCGGGAACGGGAACAGGAAAAGCAGCGGGTGGACTTCTTCACCTCCGTATCCCATGAGTTGAAAACCCCCATTGCCATCATCAAAGGGCAGCTGGAGGGGATGATCCATCAGGTGGGTCCCTATAAGGACAGGGACACCTATCTGCGCCGGTGCCTGAAAACCACCAATGACATGGAGGCGCTGGTAAAGGAGATTCTATCGGCAGCCCGGATGGGCGGCAGCGACTTCCACCTGGAGCGCACGGACCTGGACATCAGCCAAATGCTGCGAAAGGTCTGCCAGCAGTTCCGCGGCCGGATGGAGGACAAGCAGATGGAGCTTTGCATGGACATCCAGCCGGAATACCACTACCAGGGGGACCGGCGGCTCATGGAGAAGGTGTTCACCAATGTGATCGGAAACGCCGTGGCTTATTCGCCGGTGGGCGCGGTAATTACCGTCATCCAAAAGGACGAGGAGTTTTCCGTGGAGAATACCGGCGTCCACATTGCCGAGGAAGATTTGGAGCGTATCTTCACTCCATTCTACCGGGTGGACAAGTCAAGAAACCGGAACAGCGGCGGCAGCGGCCTTGGGCTGTATATCACCAAGACCATCCTGGATCACCATGAAATCATCCACAACATGGTTAATACGGAAAACGGTGTGAAGTTTACGGCGTTTCTGCGCTGAAAGGAAATGTATTGCTTACTATTCAGGAATATCTTGTGCTGTCAGTTATACCAGTCTGGCACGCTTTTTCAAATTCAGTCGTAGTTACAAGTTTTTGAAGACCATTTTCAAACCGTCTCATTGCATGGAATGGTTTGCTCCACTATAATTAAGGCAGGAGGTGTTGAGAAATGGCGAACGAAGATAAAAAGGATTTTAATGCCATGCTGCACGATAGCAAGGATATGCCTAAATTTCAGACCATTACCGACCAGAAAAGCATTGAAAAATATGGTGGAAGCAGAATGTACTTTGCCCCACCAATCGACTATGACAAGGTGATGAAACGAATTCCTTATGGCAAAGTAATCACTGTCGGAAAAATCCGTGAATATTTTGCTGAATTGAATGGGGCGGATTTCACAGAACCTATCACAGCCGGGATTTTTGTATCTATTGCAGCATGGGCGAGTTACCAGCGTTCCGAAGATGAAACCCCGTATTGGCGAACCTTAAAGGCAAATGGGGAATTGAATGCAAAATATCCCGGCGGTATAGAAGCACAAAAGGAAAAGCTGGAAGCAGAAGGCCATACAATTATTCAGAAAGGGCGAACAAATATAAAGTATTTCGTAAAGGACTACGAAAGCGTTCTTTTTGAGTTGTAAAATATTCTATTTTCAGACCACTTTGACCCGAACTTTCAAAACTGAATAGCAGCCGCCTATCGGCGGCACCATTCAGCAGGAAATCTTGAAAACAGATTTCCTGCTCTTTTTATGCCTGATGCGGAGAGAGTACACTGATTTTACTTTGTAAAAATGCCAACTCCACCTAAAAAATATCTCAACTCCACCTCAACTCCACCTTTGTAGTGTACCATAAGGGTGTTCCCGGCAGACGGGACACCACCGGAGCGAGAAGCAGCCCCGGCGAAAAACTACGTTAGGAGGTACACAAGTGAACCCACTGGTTTTACTCGAAGGAAATGAGGTGGCCGTGAGATGAACCTGTGCAAACGGGCCTGCCTGTATTCCATCCGCAAAAAGGGCAAGACCCTCACACTGCTGGCGTTTCTGCTGGTCATGGCTACGTTAATGCTGACCTGCCTTTCCATCCAATCGGCCACGGAAACAGCCAACGCCAATATTAAAAAAGCCCTGCTGGGCTATTTTACCATCAACGCCAAGACGCTGGAAAACGGCATCCCGGAGGATACGGTGAGCCAGATTCTTGCTATGGATGGTTTGAGCGGCAGGTACACCCTGCGCTCTTACACCTACGCTACTTATTTTGACGCAGACGGGAACCTTCTGGAAATCAACACCGAGGGCGCTGCCCAGGTGCCGGAGGGATATGAGAACGCCGGACGGGTGGTGGCGAACTCCAATTCCCAGGAGGACAGCTATTTCACCGATGGCGGCTTTGAGATGGTGGAGGGAAACCCCATCACCACCGAAACCGGCAGCCAGGTGCTGATCCATGAGAAATTTGCCCAGCGCAACGGCCTGTCTGTGGGCGACACCATGCTGCTGGGGAATGTGGAGGACAAAGATAAGACCATCCCTGTGACGGTGGCCGGGATCTTCACCAATACGGAAAAACAGGATTCCATCGGCATGGCCCCGTCCTATGACCTTTACGACAATATCGTGTTTACCGATCTCTCCACCGCCTCTTTCCTGCTCTACGGCACCGAGGGAACCACCAATGTCCAATACGGGGATTTTTATGTGAACGACCCGGACGAACTGGAGCGCATTATGACCGATGTGCAGGAATTGGATGGCGTGGATTGGGAGAACTGCACCCTGACCCGCTACGACAACGACTATCAGAACGCCAAGGAATCCCTGGAGGGCTTGCAGAACATCGTCTTTATCGCCATCGCTGTGGTATCGGTGATCTGTTTCCTGGTGCTGGCCCTGTTCCTGACGCTGCGGCTCCGTGGACGAATCCATGAAACCGGCGTCTATCTGGCGATGGGCATTTCCAAAGGCTCGGTGCTGCTGCAATACCTGCTGGAAGTGATTCTTGTGGCGGCCATCGCCCTGGTGATCTCCTTTGGAACCAGCACAGCCATTTCCCATCAGATCGGGAGCAGCCTGCTCTCTCAGGTGACAAGCGAAACCTATGAAACGGTGGACTTGACCGGAGAAAGCGAAACTGCGGAAGAACCCACCGAGGATTTGGGCCTTGCCGAGATCGAAGTGGCCGTTTCCGCTGAGGATTACGCACTGGTGTGGGCTTTCGGTATGGTGCTGTGTGTAGCCTCTACCGCACTGGCGGCCTATCCCATTATGAAGATGAAGCCCAAGAGTATCTTGTCGCAGATGAGTTAAGGAGGTGCAGGCGATATGAATTTAGGAATACGGGCGATTTTATATAGCGCACGGAAATGGAAAAAGACCTTGCTGGTGTTCTGTTTGCTCCTGGCCATTACCACCCTGGTGCTGTCCGGGCTTGCCATAGCCGACGCTCAGGAAGAACAGGCCGAGGAAGTCCGGGGAACCACCGGGGCCAGCTTCACGGTGGAGCGCGACATCTCTACGGGCGGCTGGAACGGCAATTACAGTACACAGGAATTTATGTCCGAGGACATGATTCAGCAGATTGCCGCAGTGGATGGCATTGAAGGGTATGACGCCACCCTGATTACCCTGCCCCGTATCTTTAATGATAAGGGCGAGGAACTGGCCCATGAGAATTACAGCTTCTACAACTACGGCTCCTACAACTCCCAATACCATGAGCTGTTCTTGTCGGGCCGGTTTGAGCTGGTGGAAGGCACCCACATCACTGATGATATGACGGGTAGCATTATTATCAGCCGGGAACTGGCTGAGTGGAACGGGCTGAAGGTCGGGGACACCTTGACAGGCATTTACTACCCGGAGAATAACACCCCGGAAGTGGATATGAAGATCGTAGGTATCTTCGATGTGGTGGCTGATAAGAACGACCAAGTAAATATGTATGATGATGCGTCCTATTACGCCTATTCCAGCTATGTTTTTTGTAGCATGGACGCAGCCGAGGGCTTGATTAAGGGCTGGGGCGAAGATGGCGAGGGCATTTCCGAAGCCTACTACTATGTCACGGACGCCGCCCAATTAGAGAATGTGATTCGGGAAGTGCAGAGCATTTCCTCTATCAACTGGAACAACTACAAGATTACCGCCAATGATGAGGTGTATCAGAATATTTCCAGCGCCCTCTCTGACACCGGCACCCTGATTACCACCCTTATTATCGTCATTACCGTGGTGAGCATGGTTCTGATTATTCTCATCCTCTCCATGTCCATCCGAAGTCGAAAGAGAGAAACAGGCATTTTGCTGGCGGTGGGTATCGCCAAGCCTGCGGTGATTCTCCAGTATGTGTTGGAAACCCTGCTGATCGCAGTGGTTGCCTTCCCACTGGCGTACCTATCGAGCAAGCAGGTTGCCGGCACCCTGGGTACACTGTTCGGCAAAGCGGTTGAGAATGTCATCGTCACGCCGGAGCATTTCATGCTGGTGGCTATCGTGGGAGGTATCCTGCTGGTGACGGCAGTGCTGGTGTCCAGTATCTCTACCCTGCGGTTGAAGCCCAAACAGATTTTGGCACAGATGGAGTAAAGGAGGCGCAATATGAATTTAGGAATACGGGCGGTTTTACATACCGCGAGAAAATGGAAAAAGACGCTGCTGGTGTTCTGCTTGCTCCTGGCCATTACCACTTTGGTGCTGTCCGGCCTTGCCATAGCCGACGCCCAGGAGGAACAGGCCGAGGAAGTCCGGGGAACCACCGGGGCCAGCTTTACCGTGGAGCGCAATTTATCTACGGGTGGTTGGGCAAATGACAGTGATGGTACTTATAGTACGCAAGAACTCATCACTAAAGATATGATTCAAAAAATCGCTTCGGTGGAAGGTATCACTGGGTACGATGCGTCAAATGGCGGTGTGCCTACCTTGTACGATGAAGAAGGAAATAATCTTAGCCTTAGCCCAGACGGATTCGCCTACTATGCTTATGGTGCATATAATTCTGAATTTAACAGTTTATTTGTATCCGGGCGATTTGAGCTTGTTGAAGGTTCTCACATTACAGAGGATGTTACAGATGGAGTTATTCTCAGCCGGGAGAGCGTTGAAAAAAACGGGTTAAAAATAGGAGACAAAATTACAGGTATTATTAACCCTGAATATAACGATCCAGAGGTTGAGATGGAACTTATAGGCGTATTTGACATTGTGGCGGACAAGGACGACACAATAAATATGTACGATGCGTCTACCTATTGGGACTATAATCAATATGCTTTCTGTAGTAACAGCGTTATGGAGGCATTGGCAGTAAATTACTCAGATGATGGAATTGAAAGAGGCTTTTTCTATGTGGAGGACGCTGCTCAATTAGACAATGTAATAAAGAACGTGCAACATATTGATTCTATTAACTGGGATAACTTTATCATTACTGCCAATGACGAGGTATATCAGAATATTTCCAGCGCCCTTTCTGACACCGGCACCCTGATTACTACCCTCATCGTTGTCATCACGGCTGTGAGCATGGTACTGATTATCCTGATCCTCTCCATGTCCATCCGCAGCCGGAAACGGGAAACCGGTATTTTGCTGGCCGTTGGAATCGCCAAGCCTGCGGTGATTCTCCAATATGTGCTGGAAACCCTGTTGATCGCGGTGGTGGCCTTCCCGCTGGCGTATCTGTCCAGCAAGCAGGTTGCCGGCGCCCTGGGGACGCTGTTCGGCAAGGCGGCGGAGAATGTCATCGTCACGCCGGAACACTTTATGCTGGTAGCTATCGTGGGCGGCATTTTGCTGGTGGCGGCAGTGCTGGTTTCCAGCATTTCCACCCTGCGGTTGAAGCCCAAGCAGATTTTGTCGCAGATGGAATAAGACCATCCACCCCTTAAAATAACGAAATGAGGTAATCACTATGAGTATCATGGAAATCAAGCAAGTGGGATATTCCTACGATAATAAAAAGAAAGTCTTAAAAGGCGTCAACGCCGAAATGGAGCAGGGCAAACTCTACGCCATCCTGGGGCCTTCCGGCTGCGGCAAAACCACCCTGCTCTCCCTGATCGGCGGGCTGGACAGCCCCGGCAGCGGCCAGATTTACTTCGACGGGCAGGACATTGCCAAGACAGGGCTTTCCGACCACCGGAAAAACCATGTGGCGTTTATCTTTCAAGCGTACAACTTAATCGACTACTTGACCCCTGCGGAGAACGTGTCGCTGACTTCCAAGCTGCCGCCGCTGCCCATTCTGGAGCGCCTGGGGCTGACGAAAGAAGAAGCCAAGCGGAATGTGCTGAAACTCTCCGGCGGCCAGCAGCAGCGTGTAGCCATTGCCCGCGCCCTGGCAAGTGAGGCCCCGGTGATCCTGGCAGACGAACCTACGGGCAATCTGGACGAGGACACCGCCCAGGACATCACGGAAATTCTTAAAGAGAGCGCCCACAAGATAAACAAGTGTGTGGTGGTCGTCACCCACTCCAACGAACTGGCGAAGCAGGCCGATGTGGTGTTCCGGCTGAAGAAGGGTGAGCTGCAGGTGTTGGAGCGCGTTCAAGATGGAGCCGCCCAGCCCCAATCCCGCAGAAACAACACTCCCCGCAGTGAAAGGAGGGCAAAATGATGGACGAGTTTTCTAAGCCCTCCAAAAAGGGCAGCATCCTCGCTGTGGCCTGCTACGTTTTTGCTGTGGTGCTGCTGATCACGGCTTTTGTCTCCCTGGCGGCCTGCCATCAAAACATTTCCCGGCAGCTTGAGCAGGGCGTCCCTGTGCAGGGAAATGAACTGGCCATTGTGAATCTCTATCTTACAAGCTGTGTGCAGTATTTCGCCTTTGCCGCCGCCATGGTGTTTTGCGGCAAGGCAGTCCCCAAGGTGCTGGCACTCAAGAACGAGATGCCGGTACAGGTTACTCCTTATATGCTCAACGCCCCGGCAGAGGCCCCTGGCTCCACCTTTACGGAAGAGGTGGAGCCGGAGGAGGACGATGACGATTGGGAAGGCTGGGAATTTCGGGAGCAAGACAAATAAACCGGGGATCCTCATGCAGCAGCATGAAGGGCAAACAGGATTTCGTTCATAAGCATGGGAGGTGATAGAATTAGACGAGTCATTATTCTGGAGCTGCAGGAAGAGGATGGGGAAGTTTTTGAGGACTTTCTTTCGTTTTTGCAGGATCATCCCGAAATCGAAAACTGCAAACAGAACAAGGACTCTATCATATCTCTTCCAGGGCTTGAAATCTATCCACGGCAGCGCAGGGTTTTCCGCAACCAGCAGGAGATCCCGCTTACCAAAACGGAGTACGAAATACTTATATACTTATTCCAGAACTCCAACCATGTCTTAACGCACAGCCAAATCTATGAGAGGATCTGGCGGGAGCCAGACTATGGGGAAGCCCGAAAGCTGGTCAGCCATCACGTGCAGGCCATCCGGCGAAAGCTGAATTTGAAGCAGGACTCCGGTGTTTACCTGCGGTGCATCCGTGATGTGGGGTACAGCTTCGAGAGAAAGAAATGAGGGGCAGCAGCCTGAACCAGGCTGCTGCTTCCTTTTATCCTTTAGCCCTGAAGAAGCTGAGAGCGTCGGTGCGCTGCCCGTTTTGCCACACCTCGAAGTGGAGGTGATTTCCGGTAGAGTTCCCTGTGGTGCCTACATAGCCGATCACCTCGCCCTGCTTGACCTCCTGGCCTGCCACCACACAGATGGAGGAACAGTGGGCATACAGGGTTTCGTAGGTGTCGTTGTGGCGCACCTTGATGTAATACCCGTACCCGCCGCCCCAGGAGTCTATCCCGTTGGCGATGGTGACGGTGCCATCCGCAGCCGCCAGGATGGGGGTGCCGCCCGGAGCACCGATGTCGGTGCCGCTGTGGTAGTCGATCTCCCCGGTGAAGGGATCCGCCCGGTAGCCGAACCAAGAGGTAATGGTGTAGCTCTGAGGCAGCGGCCATTGGAAGATGCCTGTTCCTTCCCAGTTGGTATTGGGGTCTATGATTTGCCCGCCGCCGCTGACGTAACCGCCCAGCAGTTCGGCCCACAGGTTTTCATTTTCCGGCTCTGTCATCAGGGCCAGGTATTCATTCTGCCTGTCATTGAAGTTGTATTGCTGGGCCATTTCCTCCGGTGTTTTGTGGGTGATGGTGATTTCCAGAATGGTTTCCGTCACCGTCTCCGTGCTGGTAACCTCATTTCCATTCTCATCTGTGGAAGTCACCTCTACGGAACTGCTCTCTGTGCGGGTGGTGTAGCTGATGGCGTTCATCTCCCACGTGATACTCCGCAGTTCATCCACCTGGACATCGTCCAGCGAGGCCACCTGGGAGCCATCCTCTGCGCCCGTCACTTTTGCGGAGAATACCGCAAGGACATCTTCCCAATTGACAGACAGCACCCCGTCGTTGGAGGTGATCTCCTGCCTGTCATGGGGGTTGGCGGTTTCAATCTCCTGAATGTGCGCCTGGTATTCTTCGTTGAGGTCAGCCACCGCCTGGGTCACGCTGGTCCCTGTCCCAGTGGACTCTGAACCGAAGAACAGGCCGAAGCAGGAGCCGACTATCAAAGCAATCAGGCATATCAGCAGGATGATCACCACAGCGACCCAGCCACCGGCAGCGATGGCGGCAATCAATCCCTTCATTGCCGCGATGGTCGCTTTTATGGCTGTGGCAGTCACCTTAACAGCGGCCTTGACCCCAGTGACCGTCGCTTTCGCTGTGGCTCTGGCGGCATGGGCGGCTGCCTTTGCCGCCTTTGCGGTGGCCTGGGCTGTTCTCTGCGCCACCTTAGCGGATCTCTGTGCGGTCTGGATGCTTTTGGCGCCCTGCTTGACTCCCTTCAGGGTCCTGTTGGCTGTCTTTACCGCTTTTGCCGGCTTCCCCTTGACACCCTTCACCACAGCGTTCTTGGTCTTAATTTTGGAGGCCGCACGCTTGGCGGCCTTTCCCGTTTGGGATGCGGCTTTTGAGGCGGGACCCTCGGCCTGCTTGCGAATGCGGGCTACCTCACGTTTCTCCCGCACTTTCTTGGCGGTAGTCTGCGCCAGCTTTTTGCCGCCCCGATAGGTCAAATCTGCCCCCTTCTTGGCAGTGCTCTCCATGCCGGACAGCATCTGATCCCCGGCAGTGTTGGCCGGGGCATTGGAGGACTCCCCCTGCTGGCTGGCGAAGGGCGTTTCCTTTATCTCGGAAACGGATTTCTCCTTGGACTTCAGCCACAAATCCTTCATGGCGGTTTTCGGGGCTTTGGCCGCACTCCCCAGCAGTTTGGGCTTGCCGCCCTCCGGTTTGGTCTTTATTTCTTTCAAAGGCATACCTCCTGCAAAAAAAGAATACAGGGGGTCGAAGGAGGCCCCCTGGGGAATGACAGTTTCATGGATGTTACACCCCTCTCAGGGCTTCATCCGGTTTGGTGGTCATCAGCTGGTACAAGCGGGTGTTGCGGGGAAAGCTGTTCTCGAAGGGGACGATGTTCCCGGCGCAGCGGATGAGGCCGCAGCCCGCCGACACATTGGTGATGTACCCCAGTTGGGTGTCGGAGATGTGCAGGAGGCCCGCCAACTCGTCACGGTCTGTGGCGGATTGATTCAGCAGAATGAGGAATTCGCTGTTCGCCAGCATGAGACGGGCGGTATCGGAACGGAGTAGTTCCTCCACATTCTGTGTGAGCCCTGTCACAAGGCCGTTGTACTTGCGGATGCGCTTCCACAGCTTATAGAAAAAGTCGGCGCTGTACTGATAGCGGAACAGCAGATAAAACTCGTCCGCAAACACCCAGGTGGTCTTGCCCTTCTTCCAGTTCTGAATCACCCGGTTGAAGATGGCGTCCAGCGTGACCAGCATCCCAATAGGCATGAGCTGCTCCCCAAGTTCCCGGATATCATAGGCGATGATCCTCGCCTTGGTATCCACATTGGTGGGCTGGGCAAAGGTGTTGAGGCTGCCAGTGATGAAGAGCTCGGAGGAAAGGGCAAGCCCCCTGGCCTCCGGCTCCGGCTGCTTCAGGAGGGAATGGTACAGATCCTTCAGGGTGGGTACCTCGCCCTGGTAGTTGTTGGCCATGTACTCCCGGTACACATCGTAGGTGCAGCGGTCCAGGATGGATTTCTCCTTGGCAGAAACACCTCCGGCGCCCACCAGCTGTTCAAACAGGGAGAGGACGAACTCGGATTTCTCAATCAGCGGGTTGCGCTCATCCCCATAGGCTTTGTCCATGTCCAGCGCATTGATGTGGGTATCAGAAGAGGCCGACACCCGGATCACCTCGCCGCCCAACGCTTCCGTCAGGAAGCCGAATTCGGATTCGGGGTCCAGAATGAGGATATCGTCATCGGTGGACAGGGCGATGCTGACGATCTCCTCCTTGGCGGAGAAGGATTTACCGGATCCGCTGACACCCAAACGGAAACTGTTCCCGTTGAGGAGTCTGCGGCGGTCCGCCACAATCATGTTCTTGGAAACAGCGTTCTGCCCGTAGTAGATGCCGCCGCCCTGGAGGATCTCCTGGGCGCGGAAGGGAATCAGCACCGCAGTGCTCTCGGTGGTCAGGGTGCGCAGGGCATGGATCTTCCGCAGGCCATAGGGCAGAACGGTGTCCAGACCATCCTTCTGCTGCCAGCGCAGCGTGCTCATTTGGCACAGATGCTTTCGGGACACAGTGAGGATGGTTTCGGTATCCGAGTCCAGCTGCTCCTTGGTGTCGGCCAGATGCACCAGCGTCACCAGGCCGAACATCATCCTTTGGTCTCTGTTGGTGAGGTCGTCCAGCATCTCCTTGGTTTCCTTCCTCTGCTGCTCCATATCGTAGGGCAGCACGGCGGAGAAGTTGTTGGCGGCGTTCTGCTTCCGCTGCCAGTTGGCCGCATTGGTCTCCACACCCAGCAGCTTGTTCTGGATCTCCCGCACCGCTTCGTCAGTGGGAACCGGCAGAACGTCGATGGACAGCATGAGGCTGCGGTCCATGTCGCAGAGCTCGGCAATCATGGAGTCTTTGATATAGGTGGCATAATCCTGCAGATAGAGCACCCGGCCCCATCGCTCATCGATGCGGAAGTGGTCCTTCTGAAATTCCATGGAGTCAGGGCAGAGCCAATCCTTGAAGCTGTGGCCCTTTTTCATGTGCTCTCGCAGGTCGAAGGCAAAGGCCGCAGGCTCCGAACCCTTGAAGAAATCCCGGAACAGCTGCAGCCTGGCGGCGGCGTCCAGTTCCCGCCCCACCGAGGACAGCTGAGACAGGTGATTGATGAGGTCTGTGCCTACACGGGAGAAATAGGTGCGGGCTTCATCGATATTCCGCTTGGCTACCGTGATGGTGATGTAGCGATCCTGCACCACACTGTTGTTGGTGCCGGTAACCTTGGAGAGCAGCATTTCATTGTATTCCCTGCGGAAATGGTCCAGGCCATCCTCCCGCATGGGGAGCAGCAGGGATTTCTCGAACTGCGCCTTGTCGATCCGCCGGTTGTGGATGGTAATTTTGGCGCTGGCTCCGGAATCCAGAGCGTTGAGGAGCTCTGAATAGTCCAAGAACATGGCGGTCTTATCGTCCTTGCTGGCAATGCTGTAATTGATGTCGGTAAAGGAGAAGGTTTTGGAGAACCGGCTCCCCACCTGAAAAATCCCATCCGGCCAGATGCGCTGGATGGGGATGGCGTCCTGTACGGACTTGGGGATCGTGAATTTCTCTTTTTCCAACTTCGTTGCTTTAGTAAGCGTTTTGATTATAGGCATCCGTCCTTTTCTAAGAGATTTTTGTGTTGGGCATCATCGCTCCTGCCCTTTGCGGTGCGGCTTGTGGCTGGCCCGCATGGGCGGATCCAGCGGCAGCAGATGAAGCCCGCTTTTTGCCGCCCACTCCGGCAGCTCCTGAACAGCGTGGATGGAGCTTTGGCGCAGTTCATCGAACAGAACCGCCTGCTCCGTGTCCAAATAGCGGATGGTCCAGAAGCTGGAACGCCCGTTGGGAGACACGGCTTTCAGTTTTCCTCCATCCGGCATCCGGAACCGCTCATGGCCCTGCAAATCCAAAATGGGGATGCCGTTTCGGGCCTCCCTCATGTAGCGATCCAGCGCCAGGAACGAAAAGGCGTTTACCCACAACCGGCAGTCTGTGGAGAGAAACGAGCAAACCATCCAGTAGGAGTACTTTCCGGTATTGATGCGAAACCCATGCCGTGTATCGGCACTGAGATTGTCTTGCAGAAGGCTGTCCGGGTGAGCGGCACAATAAGCACGCAGTTCTGCGGGGCTTTTCAGGATCCCTTGGCGCAGGGCATCCATCATATCGTTGAAATCGTCGGTGAATTCCGGGGTGTTGAGCCGGGGCGTGCGGTCATGCCAGGAGCTTTCAAACACCGGGGCGCTGGCATTGAGATTGTCTGTCAGATAGCCGATGCAGCCGGTTTTTTCATTCAGCACACGGTTGCTATGCCCGCCCATGGCGGCGATTTCCTCCGGGAGGATGGAGTGGATATTCATCTCCATGCCTTATTCCCCCTGGCCTTTACCCGCTGATGCTGGGGCCTGCGGTTTTTGCGCTTGTGAGGAGGCTTTTCGCCCTCCGCAATGGCTTCCTCCATTGCCTCGTAGTAGAGGCTGTCGGATTGAAACAGCAGCTTCTTCGGGTACAGGAATTCCGACTTAAACCAGGCCCAGGCCAGCTTTTCCGCAGTCATGCCATGGTACTTGAAAAAGCCGCAGGCGGCAAAGGGCGCAGCCCCAAGGATGCACATCCAGCCAACTTCCTCGCTCCCCACAAAGGGGCGCAGGCCGAAGTAGATGCCCACCGCTACGCCCACCGCCAGAAGGGAGCAGAGGAACTGCCTGGTGGACAGGCCGAAAAAGATGGACTCCTGGTAATCCCGTATTTCCTTTGGCACTTTTACTTCTATAATGCTTCACTCCTTCCGGCTCACAGGCCCAAGATTTCTTTCACGATGCGGTCACTCATCCGCACGGCGCCTACGAGGACAAGCAGGTTGAAAATGAGCTCGCCCACATAACTCCACACGGCGGTCACCGCCGAGACATTGGGATCCACCGCAGGCGGGGAGGTCGCCATGACGGAGAAGATGATGCAGGCCAATGCGATGATGGCCCCTTCCAGACACACCCCGGCATAGGAGCGGAGAAAGTTTTTCCCCACATTGCTGGTGGGTTCCCCCGCAAAGCTGGAGAGCGGAACCGGGGCGATGGCGGTGTACAGTAGGGTAAGCGCCCAACGCCTTGCCGCATTCCTGCGGTAGGTTTCCAAACGCTCCCCTCCAAACCGGACGTACACCTCTCGATGTATCCGGCTTTCCAGATATCAGTCTAACTTTCCATTGTGCAGCTTTACATGGCAGGAATGGCATAGGGCCATTGTCTTGCGCCTGCGCGCAATCATATGGCGCTCCCATTCCGCCTTACCACTTAAATCTTTCAGTTTTCGGACATGATGGATTTCAATATCCTCTGTTTCGGCTCCGCAGAACTCGCATACATGGCCCTCCAGTCGGTCTGTCAGACTTGTATAGCGGCGGTTCTCATTTGCTCTGCCAATAATGTCCGGGTTTTCCGTCACAACAACTCTGCCGTTGCGCCGCATACCCTGATTGTAGAACACCACGGACTTTGTCCCGTTTTTCGTTGGATAGGATACGGTGAAGTCCCCGTTGTGGCAGTATTTGCGGATGATTTTTCGCATACTTGTCCGATACTTTCCAGCGAAGGTCTTGTACATGCTGAACTTCATCACATAGAAGAAGGAGTTCAACACCGTTGCGTTGTTTGCCAGCCGATAATAGTTGTACATTCCCCGCACTTCTGCATTGTACTGGTTCAGAATCTCAATATCATCCAGGCGTATCAGCCCCGGACGCCGTACCGGTTCCCATACCTCTTTGTTCCCATGGGCTTTGTCGTAGCTGATTTTCAGGGTGCCATAGGAGAGCAGGCGGTTCAGCCATTTTTCCTTGGGTATATAGAGTTTAACCTTGCCAGAATAAATGCGCTGGACAGCGCCCTTTGAGGTGCGGATGCAGTTTCGGTCCTGACTAATTGTAATCAGATATCCGAGAAAACGGGCGAAATCATTGCCGTGGGTGATGAGTGTTTTTTCCGGTGACATCTCCAGATGAAGGCGCTCCCTGATGAACGCTCCCACATCGGATTTGACCTGCCTTGCATCCTCTTTGCTTCCAATCACACCAATCAGGAAGTCGTCGGCATAGCGGACGTAAACAACCCGCTTGTATTCCGTGTCCATGGGATCGCTGTAAGGAATAGAGCGCAGCTGGCTATTAAGTTCCTTTATCTGCGCCATGACCTCCCGACGTTTTTCCTCACTGATTTTTGCTCCATTGCGTTTTAGCCATTCCTGTTTTCCGCGCCGGACATCTAACGGCTTTTTGTAGGCCGGGTTGATTTTCCGTTTTGTGCCGCGGTTAAAGGTCTTGGCATATTCCGCCATGAACACGTCCAATTCATTGAGATAGATATTCGCCAGGATTGGACTAATCAGCGACCCTTGCGGGGTGCCGGAGTAGGTGTTGTAGTACACCCAGTTTTCCATATATCCCGCTTTCAGGAATTTCCAAATCAGGCCGATGAAATGCTCATCCGCAATGCGTCTGCGCAGTATCTGCACCAGCACATGATGGTCAACATGGTCAAAGCACCCTTTGATGTCGCCCTCAACAAACCATTTGACCCCCGTGTAATTCCGCTTGATATATTGCAGGGCTGTATGACAGCTCCGCTTTGGGCGAAATCCATGGGAAGTAGCACAGAAGGTAGGTTCGTAGATACTTTCCAGTATCATGCGCACCACCTCTTGTACCAGCTTGTCGTCAAAGGACGGAATACCAAGGGGGCGCGTTTTACCGTTTGCTTTCGGGATATACGTTCTTCTGGCCGGTTTCGGCTGATAGCTGAAATCCTTCAATTTTTGAATAAGGGCTTCAATTCGCTTCATACTCATGCCGTCGATTGTTTTCCCATCGCTTCCTTCTGTCATGTTGCCTGGCTTTGCTTGAATACGTTCATACGCCAGCAGATAAAATGCCGGATTGTACAGGTTTCGATAGAGCCTTTGATAGTGGTAATCTTTGTTTGCTGCTTTTGATGTTAGACTTTCCAAAACGTTCTTTGGACTTCTCATAGTGCCTCTCGCACCTTTCCATTGATAGTTTGGTTGATATCCTGCCGCCCTTCGCTATGTGCAAGGCTTTCCCTTGCTCGGACTACTACGGCGGCTCCGTTGCCATACCGGATTTTCAGGCTCTGAAAGCCATAGCCTATGAGGGCATTCCGGGTTAGGCAATCCCCGGTTAGGCAGTTTGGGACAGCGTGTTGCGATGTCGGAATGGGTTTTCGTCCGTTATCCGCTTACTGCGGTCGGCTGTCGTGGGTATCTCGCAATCGGCGTGTACATGTCACCAATTGCCACGGCATGCGGCGAATACAACTATCCTGCGCCGCCGGCTCAAGTATGCCGCCTTGGACTGCCCTTCAAGCAATCCAGCTTTATTCCTCATTCACAACGTTTCACCTTGCCGTTCAGTAGTGGTTAGATAGTTTCCCAACTTACGGCGTTGCCGATATGCTACACTCCCCATTGGGTTTCCCCTCCGGATAAATCGGTTGGTGATAGGGTAATTTGCACCTCCCTTCGGAATACCTTTTCCTACTGCCGCGCTACTGGCAGAATCCCAAATTGCCCGCAGACTGCTTTGGCTCACGCCGCAGCCCTTCCAGGCGCACTATAGAGTTTAAACATCCGGCTATACACCGTCAGAATCATGATGAACGACAAAACGGTGATGAACAGGCCGCCTAAGAGGGTCACCGCCCACAGGGGGATGGAGTCCCAAAACCCCACATCGTTGATTTTGTCGATGATCTCCTGGGGCAGTGTCGTGCTGGTGCTTCCCGACAGGCCCGACCTGGTGATGATGGTGGAAACCATGCCCTGGACAATGCGGAACACCGCCAGCATCAGATCCAGGCCATAGGTCACCGCCGCCTTTGCCAAGGCAAAGCGGACAAACAGTTTGAGGGCGTGTTCCGGGCGCTTTAGATCGGCCACGCTCGAACAGGTCTTGACTACACCAACTGCAAAGAACAGCACCAGCAAGCCAAGGCCAATGGCTTTCAGCGCATCGTTGATGTTGAGCATGACGCCCCAAATCCCACCGCCTTTGAAGGTGGCGGGATCCTGGGTGAGCAAGGTCCAGATTTCGGCCAGCTTGTCGTTCCATGTTTCCAGCGCCGAGTTCAGGTTATCTATGATCCAGTTTCCGGCTGGTCACCTCCTTCAGAAAAAATAGGCGGGAGCGCCCCTGTGGACGCCCCCGCTGCCGGAACACAGAAACTCAAGCTGTGATAAGGTCGAGGATCTCCTTGGCAAAGGTCACGACCAGGCCGCCCGCCAGGGTGAGAAAGCCCTGGGAACGCTGGGAGGGGTCATGGCTCTGGAAGGAGAGGCCCACCTGCACCACGCCCCAGCCCAGCAGAATCAGGCCGATGGCGCGGATCAGGGAAAAGATGAAAGTGGAGAGATTGTTCACTACTGTCAGCGGATCGCTGGCGGCGAAGGCAGTGGTAGAAAGACAGCCGACACACAGCACGGTGGCGGCATAGATGGAAAACCCGCAGCGGCCCTTTCTGCCAAGAGGCAGGGCACCCTGGGGTCTGTCGTTCTTCTTGCTATGATTTTTCTTGGAAATCCAATGATGCAGAATATTCTTCAGAAGCATTCCTCCAATTCATTGTGTAGTTTAAGGCTTCAAAAAATCCTCCGGATCCAGCAGTTCGAAATCCTCGTACTGCTCCGGAGAATAGTCCAAATCGTTTGCGGCGTCTTTCGCCTGGGTATAGTCGTAGGGCGCAGCGCCCCCATCTTCGGTAAGCCGGATATTGGGGTGGCGCATCAGGTCGTACTTATCGTCCAGCATGGGGCGTTCCCCACGGACGAACAAAATCGCCTTGCGGTTGTCCACCATCCGTACCTCGTCGGGGGTGAGCAGTTCCCTACCCGTCTGCTGGTCGTTGACGCTGAAGCTGCCGCTTCGCCCACGGCTGTGGCCGTAGGTGTTGGTATCCAGCGTTTCCTTGCCCATGAGCTCGGAGACGTACTTGTGGGTTTCTTTCTCGTTGCCGCCGAGATATAAAAACTCATCGCATAGGCCCACCAGGGACTCCCACTGCTCCTTGAACAGCGCCTTGAGCTGGGCCATGTTCTGCGCGATGTAGGAACAAAAGATGTTCCGGCTCCGCATGGTGGAAAGCCAAGGCAGGAAGTTGTCCGTAGGCAGGGCAATGTTGGGCGCTTCATCGATGAGGAGATGCACTGGCACCGGCAGGCGGCCCTTGTATTTCCGGTCCGCCACATAGTACAGGGTCTGGATGAGCTGGCCGTAAATCATGCCCACAAGGTAGTTGAGGGATTTATCGCTGTCCGGAATGCAGCAGAACAGGGCCACCTTCTTTTCACCCAATTCCTCCAGATGGAGGTCGTCGGTATAGGTGAGCCGGGCAATCTGCGGCAGGTTGAAGGCGGACAGCCGGACACCAACACTAATCAAAATGGATTTTAGAGTTTTTCCGGCCCCCATCTTGAACACATGGTATTGCTTCACGGCGATGCTCTCCGGGTCCCGCATCTCCAGACGGGCGAACAGGATGTCCAAGGGGGACTCGTATTCCTCATCTTCTTCTCGGACTTCCGCAGCCGCCAGCATCTCCATCACCATGGCGAAGTTCTGTTCTTCCTTTGGGGCTTCATGCATGAGATAGAGCACCAGGGCCTGGAGCAGCGCCGTTTCCGATTTGGTCCAGAACGGGTCGCTGCTCTGTGCTCCCGGCGGGGTGGTGGATTGGATGAGGGTTTCGATGAGGCGAAGCACGTCTTTGTCATCCCGCACATAGGCCAAGGGGTTGTAGCAGAAGGAGGTGTCGGGGCTGAGCAGGTCGAACACCCGCACGTCATAGCCATTGGCTTTCAGAGCCCCGCCGGTTTTCCGCAGGATCTCGGATTTCGGATCGCAAATCACCATGGAGCAGTTCCCACAATTCAGGGCGTTGGGAATGGCATAGGAGCGGCTTTTTCCGGCGCCGCTGCCCCCAATCACCAGCACATTGGTATTGCGCTTGTGTTTATGACCGTCCAGCCCCATCTGAAAGTGCTGGGTCAGGATGAGGTTTTCCTTCGGGTGCTTCTTATCCCGGTACCGCTTGGCGATCTGAAACGCATCGCCCCATTGGGCGGAGCCGTGTTCCGCACCACGGCGGTGGTTCTTCCGGCTGGAGGCCACCGTCAGCGCCACGATCCCATACCCCATGGTAAAGAACAGCAGGCACTGAGCGGAATACTCTGTCCAGTGGATGGCAAAAGGATTGTTCATGGCCACGGAGAGTTTCCCCAGCAGATCCACGAGGTTCATCCCCGCGCTCCAGCTTCCGGCCACCAAAAGGGCAGCCCACCAAACGATGGGCAGCGGCAGCAGCCACACCCACCATGGATTTTTCCGTGCAGCTATACCGTCGAAGGAGCACCCACCCCTTCCTGCTTTTGAAGATGCTCTTTCAGCAGGCGGAAGAACTCACGGCTTGTGAGAGAGATGCCGGCTTGCCGGCACTGCTGTTCGAACTGAAAGCGCAGTCCCAGCTGCCGCACAGAGTAATCCGCCCGGAACTGCCGCCAGGTATGGTCATCCATGGCTCGGAGTTTTTGCCACAGTTCTGGAAAAAGGGCGTAGAGCTTCCGAAGTTCACTGAGCGGCTGCAATGGACAGCACCAGCAGGACACACGCCGGAAAACATCGTACAGGCCGCCCCAATCGAATCCTCTCTCCCGGCAGTAGCGCAGGCAGTCGGCTTCGGTCATGCCCCAATCTACCAAGGGATAGCAGTATTCCCGCACCCGACGGGCTTCGTCGGCGGCAATGCCTACATATTGGACGATGTGGTATTCCTGCTTTAGTTCCTTCAAGTAAGCGTTAATGACCCGGTGCTTCAACCGTCCGGTACACCAGCGTTGCTTGGGGCCGGGCCAGCTGAGGCCGCGGTATTTGGACAGGGCCGGATTCTTTCGCTCTGGCGAATACTCATAGAAAAAGTATTCGAAGCTGTGGGGCGGTTTTAGCCGGGTGATGGCCCTGCCGGTGTACTGCTCCACCTTGTCCAGATGCTCGTACATCTGAGGAAACTCCAATCCGGTGTCGCAGAAAAGGATAACGTCTACCGGCATCTTTTCCTCCAGCATACGCAGCAGCAGGGCGGTGCTGTCTTTCCCGCCGGATAATGAAATTACGTGTTTTGTGCTTTTCTTATAGATCCCTCCTTTTTGCAGAAAACAAAAAAAGCCCCCCGAAGCCCATGGGGAGAACCCACAGGCTTCGGGGGAGTGAATGGACTTATCTGACCGGCGTGTGCCGGTACTTGCTGTTCAACAGCTTGAGGAGAATGCGGTCAAACCCGACGCTACTCCGTCCTGCCGACAGATAGGCGTTGCGCTTCCGGTTTAGGGCCTGTACCGCCCGCCCGAATTCCTCATCGCTCAGGTACAGCCTGCGGCGGGGAGCACGGACGGTTTTCGCAGCAAGGGAACGCATTTCCTCGGCCTGTTCAGGCTGCACATCATTCTGTGTATCGCAAAGGGCTTTGACCAGCATATCCTGTTCCAGCTGGCTCATCTTAAACATCCTTTGCTTTTCCATAGGTACCCCTGCCTTTCTTTTGTTTTTCATCATCACCATATCACAACGCCTTGTAGAAAGCTACCGCACAGAAGAAAACAAACGGAAAACTCTCGGCGGATGCCGTTATCTGGCCGCTTCCTTTTCCTTGTCCTCTTTGGCCTTGGGCGCTTTGGCGGGCTTGGGAGACTCTACGGAGAATTCATCCGGCTGGATGGTCTGCTCCATCTCTCGAAAACTCCGCTGCATATCCCGGTTGATGGCATAGGCCGCCCGCTTGACGTCGCTGATGAACCCCTTCTTCTCCTGGACTTCCATCCCGGCGCAGGTCTGGCACACCTTATCAAAGTGGAAAGCGGAGGTGTTCAGCCCAAGTTTCTGCGCTACTACGTAGGCCGCACAATAGGCCTGGGGCGCATACGCCTGCCGGTAGTAGCCGCTGCCTACGGTGTCAAAACCGGCATGGGCCTGCTCACGGGCGATGGCGCAGATCGTAGCGGTTTCATCCATCCCGTTCCTCACATAGATGGTGCGCTGCTTGGGGACATACTGCGCCTGCACTCCTTGGGGCAGCTGATCGGAAATGGCCAGTGGAACAGGGCTCTGCTCCACCAGGGCGGCGATGATCTCCTCCGGCAGCCGCTGCTGGGAGGGCAAGGGCTGCTGGCCCCTGGTCTGAGAGATGTCAAAGGCTTTGGTGATGGTGAAACCGCTGCCCTTGGTGCCATCCTCCCGTTCATACTCCTGGTCGGCGTAGAACGCATACCCCGTCACACCGCTTCGCAGGGAACGCCCGGCTTCTTTCCACTTGTCGAAGGTACGGGGGTGGGTGATGGTGGGATCCTGTTCATAGAGGATGAGAAGGTTCCGGGTGCTCTGCGGGGTGCACTGTGCCATGAAATTGAGAAACCCTTTCATGGAGGCGTCATCCCGGAACACCTCCTGGGCCTGGGCGTCCACCCGTGCCTGGAGTTCTTCCCGTTCCGCCTTTCGCATGGCGGCGTATTCCTCTTTGGAAAGGCGGGGTGTCTCCTGCTGGGGCTGCTGCTCCTGCTGTTTGCCAATCAATGTACTTAAATCGATACTGCATTACCTTCCTTTCTGCTTTTTCTTTTTTCTGCTGCGGCCGGGCGCAGTGTGCTCACGCTGAGGCTGCCTGGCCCGTTCCTCCTTCTTCTGGGCCTGCTCCTGCCGGATCTCCTGCAGCTGTTTTCTCACGGAGGGCTTTTGCTCAGGCGCCGACTCACTGCCGGTTGGACCGGGCGAAGAACTTCTGTCGGGCGAGGAATTCTCTGACGGACTCTTTGCCGCCTCCCCCTGCACAGGTTCCTTCTCCCGGCCAGGAGTAAAATTTGCCCCTTCCTCCCGGTCCGGTACGGAGGAGAGTTCAATCTCATCCTCGAAGCCGCCCACCTCAAATTCCACCGCACCATGCTCCGTCTGGACGGTTTCCGTCCTGCTGGGGGCAGCGGCGGCGGGAGGCTGTTTCTCCTGCACAGGCGCTTTCTCCACAGTGGCGTCACCAGCCTGGGCCGCAACGTAATCCAGGCCGAGGTTGTCATAGATGCGCTGGATCTTGGAGGCGTCATCAGCAAACACGACTACCTCGATGCGGTCAGACTTCTGCCGGTTCCGAATGGGGACGTATAGGAGTCCGTGCTCCTTGGCTTCCCTGGCAAATTCCTTCATATAACTTACCGGCACCTTAAAGAATTTGAAAGGGCGCTGTTCTTTGAGCATCCGTACCAGCCGCGTCTTACCACGGGTTTTCTTCTGATCCTTTAATACCGCATAGACGAACAGCGCAAAATTCTTTGCTGCCAGCCCCGACAGCTTGAGGGCTACCTCGGTACCCTCAAGGGTAAATCGGACGATTTGGTCGGCGGGATCGCTTCCGTAGTTCAGTCAAATCACCTCGCTTTCACCGCTCCAAATCACGGGAGCGTTTCTGTTTTTCCTTTTCCGGTGCGAAGACCTTGGAGAAGGAATCTTCACCGGGGATAAGAGACAGGGCGGAACCGTTGTCCCATTCGACTCCAAGCTGCCCAATATCGTCTACATAGACAACCGTACCCATGGTGCCAGGCGGCGGGGCCTGGGCGTCATCCATGGAGTGCAGGATGATACGGGTTCCGGCAGGATATCGCTGCCGGAGGCGTTCCACCTGTTCTCTACTGGGGATCCTGTTCAATCGATCACCTCCTGGGTCCGTCTTTCGTTTTACGTTCTTGCTGTTTTTCTTCCCGTTCCTGACGCTGACGATCTTCCTCTTGGGCCGCCAGCAGGCGCTGTTCCATCTCCACAGAGTGGGTTTCAATATTCCGGCACAGTTTGGCGGTATGGCGAAGCTGCCGAAGCTTCTCAGTGATGGCGCTGATCTGCGGGGAGTCCGGCTCGTAGCGGTAGAGCTTCTGGCGCTGCTTTAACAGCACGGCGATTTCATCCTCTGCTTGCTGCCGGAGGCTGGCCAGCTGGCCACGATCCTCTACATGATGCTGAAAAATGAACTCAGCCTGCTCGATCCGCTGGTCCAGCTTGCGGATATCCTCCCGCACGGCATAGCTGGGGTAGGGCGGTTTCTTGCGAAGCACCCCCACCTTATATAAGTAGGAATAATAAAGCGCCCGCAGTCCGGTGAGCTTGCGGGGCTGCGCTTCCCCAAGGAGAACAAGCAGCCCATGGGCGGGCGGTGTTCTTTTCCCAGCCGGTGCGGAGCGCCTGGGGTACAGGATGCGGCGCTGAATGGCTTCGGGCGTGTAGTTTTTGCCCAGGGTCTTGAACCGGACAGGCCGATCCTTACCAGGCGGCTTCAACGTCATGTACTTGCGGTCAAAGCGGAAGGTGTATCCCTGTTGCTCCAGCACCCGCAGGAACTGCTTCCATGTGAGAGAGGCAGTGATGGCGGCGTCTACATCCTGCTGGATGACAGTTTTCCAAGTGGGCTTTCCCTCTTGCTCGGCCAGCCATTGGGCATAGGGACGGGCCACCCGTTCCGATTTCTCGGTGTCGATGACCGAGAGATGGTATTTCCGGCACAGTTCATCGGAAATCCGGCGCACCCCGGTGACATAGCTTTTTTCATTGCTCCGGTACTTTTTCCCCGTTTGGATGGAAACGGAATTCCACACCAAATGGTTGTGGATATGCCCGGTGTTCAAATGGGTGCTGATGACCACTTGAAATTTGCCATCCAGCAGACGGTCCGCAAGCTCCCGGCCAATCTGATGGGCCAATTCCGGCGTTACCTCCCCAGCGGCGAAACTCTGTACCAGGTGGAAGCCCTGCACCCCTTTTTCCTTGTGCCACATCTTTTTAATCTGGCACATATCCGCAAAGGCGGAATCCAGCATACAGCCAATGGCGGAGCAGAACAGGTCCTGCTCGGTTTTATCCTTGTTGAGGGCATAGTCCATCGCCGCCTGCAGGGAATCTGCGTTTTGGGAACGGGAGGATTTTTTCTCATCCAGGACATAGTCCACGCTATTGTCCAGGCGGTGCACGGGGATAATGCTGGTGTACGCCATTTACCAGTTCTCCTTCACTTCCTTCCAGACCGCACGGGCGATGCTGGTCATTTCCTCCACGCTCTGCTGGCTGGCCTCGCCATAGGTGTTTGCGACCTTGGCAAGCTGGTTGGCATTATTGCAGAGACCCGCCACTTTGTGAAGCAGGTCGGCATGGTGGGTGCAGGGCCTCGCCTGCAGCTGCGCCCCCATGATGAGGGAGCGCAGGAATTCCTCACGGGCAAGGCCGCTGAGCTTCACCTGAGCCCCCAGATGAGCCAGTTCTTTTTTGTTCAAATGGAGGGGGATGATATGGTTTCGTTTTCTCATGTGGACTCCTTTAGCGTTCCGGCTCATTCCTTTTTCGTGCTTTCACTTGCTCCGGCGCTTTTGCTGGGTATTCATAGTGGACGGGGGCATCCCGCAGCCGAAGCCTGCTGCAATCCGGGGCAAAGGCGGCGTAACGGGCATAAGAATACCCCTCCGCTTCCACCAGGACGCCATCCCTGCTGGTTTCGCCTTTGACGAGCACACAGTGCCAGCACAGGTCGCCGGGGTCAAACCACATCTTGCCGTTGTACTCGAACAGGAAAATCTGATCTTCCACAAGGCCGCATTCCTGGAACTGACGGTACTGCTCATCGGTGAGGATGACGATCTGCTCCACCCGAAACCCCGTTTGGCGCTCTGGAGCAGTGGTTCCGGGATGCTCTGCCATGATATCCTCCATGCAGCGAGGCCGATGATGGAACACAGCCCGTTCCTGGTACACCTTCGGATCTTCTAAAACCATGCGTTCCACCGGAACGCCTTTTAAGTCCACCTTGCGGTAATCCTTCCCATAGCCCAGGTACAGGGTATTCCTTCGCTGTGAGATGAGCAGATGCTCTGCCTGCCCTTCTGCCCGTACCATCAGGCAGCGGAACAACCCGCCCGGATCGGCGCTGAGAAGGTTCCGGTTGTCTTGCAGGAACGGATAATCCGGGGAGATATCCTCCGAGAGCTTGTCAAAATCCGCTTTGCTCAGAAGGATGACCTTTTCGACCCTGAGAACACCCGGAACAAAGTTCGTTTTCTTTTGGCGCAGGGCATCCCATGATTTTATATTTGCCGCAAATGCGGCGTACTGCATTTGGCTCATGTTTCACCTCGTATTTCATGAAATCAGCCGGGGGTTTGGGGTGCTCCCCAAGAATGCCTTTGGATATCCAAAGGCTATGCTTGCAAAACCAGTCACCGGCTGGGAAAGAAGCGACCTGCGCCGCAGGTCAGATGACGTTGTCCTCGCCAGCTTCTTTGATTCTGGCCAGACCATCCAGTGTGGTGCAGATGATGTTCCTCTTTTCGGCCATCCCGATTTCTGCGGACATGGAGTTGCTGATCTCCTTGCCGCATACCACCAGCATCCGGCACCGGCCCAGCTTCTGGCGGGCAATATTGTGAAAATCCCTCTTTTCATCGGCGTTGTCCAGCGCAAGGTACTGCCCATCGTTCAATTTGGGGTAAATGGGGACGTATCCCAGCTCGTAAACTTTTCGGCAGTACCGCTTCAAAAGGCGGGGAGCCGTATCCGCAGCTGTGCAGATGTAGGCAAAGGCTTTTTCCATGGCAATGTTTCCTTTCTTTGTAGGTAATCAGGCAGGCTATCCATGTGGATAGCCTGCCTGGGTTTGGGGTTGTTGGCGGCTATCCACATGGATAGCCATGGAGATTATTCAGCGGTTTCCGGCTGGGCCTCAAGCGCAAAACGCACCCGGTCCGAGCCCAGCTTGTAGTAGGCGTCGGTCACCTCAATGCCCACGGCCTCGTACCCCTCCAGCCTGGCTGCCAGCACGGTGGTTCCGGCCCCGCAGAAGGGGTCGAGGATCCTTCCTCCCGGCACACAAATCTTCACAAGATCCCTCATGAGCTGCAGGGGCTTTTCGGTGACATGGGTGCGGTTTTGCGGATTGGCATAGCGGAACACCCCCGGCAGGCAGCCCACCGGGCGGCTCACCGGCATGGGGCCGTTGGAGCCCCACACCACATATTCGCTCTGCTGGCGGAAACGCCCTTTCTGCGGGCGGCTGGTCATCTTATCCCACACCACGCAGCCCCGCCAAATCCATCCGGCCCATTGCAAAGCGTCGGTGATGGAGGGGTACTGCCGCCAATCGATGAACAGGCAGACGGGCGCACCCGGCTTGCAGGCTTTGCGGGCATCGTACAGCCACTCGGCCATCCAGCGGGTCCAGCTTCTCTGATCCCGATTGTCCCCGTCGAAGTCGGGCGGAGCGTTCTTGGGGTCCATGCTGCTGTACTTCTGTGTGGTTGTGCGGTTTTTCTCTGCAGGTTTCCAGCCGCCCGAAGCATAGGGCGGGTCAGTGATGAGGGCATCGAACACCTGGGGCTTGAACGCACGGATGATCTGCAGGGTGTCCCCATGCAGAATGGTCCATCCATCCCCGCCGTTGTGCTCGATAGGCAAAGTGGATTCTTCTACAACTTGAGCAAGTTCGTTCTTTTGGTTCAGAGGCATCATCCTTCCTGTTTTGTTTTTATCGTTCCTCACCCCGATGGCGCTTTTTAACGGAGGTTTTCTGCTTGGGCTGGAAACCTGGCGGCGGGGTGAGGGCAGGCGATTCACGCTTGAATTTGCGCTCGATGGCGATATCGTCCGGCCCGATGTGGAGCACATCGCTGGTGGGATTGTCTATGGTGACCCCAGGCAAAATCACAGCGGTTTCCCGCACTTCGATCTCCCCGCCAAGTTCACCATAGACAGTGGCTCCCTCCATGACCACGGGGATGCCGCCGGTTACGGAATTGGCAAAGAGCTTGGCGTTCCCGGAAATATGGACATTGCCGTGAACGTACCCGGCAGTGATGATGGCGTAATCCTCTATGATGGCGTTTCCACCGATCCTGCTTGGGCCGGAGATGGCCGCACAGCCACGGGCGCAGGCCTGATCCCACAGGATGGCGTTTCCGTACACATAGGCTTCCTCCGCTGCGACAGCGTTTCCCGCAATCCAGCACTGGCCCTCCTGACTCAGATTTTCCTCCGATTGGACAAAGCCGCCCAGGTCACCGGCATGGACGTCCTCCCGCACATCCCGCAGAGCCCGGATGCGGTGCAGCCACGGATAATGTGGATGGGCGATGTTGGTGATTTCATACTTTTTCTCATTCATCTGGCGTCACCCCGTTCCTTCCTGGATCTCACAGGCGGTTTTACCGACAGCTCGGTTTCCACATACTCGCTGATGATAGACAGGGCTTTTCCGTAGTCGCCGGATCTGTAGACACGGTCCGTCATCTCCTTGGCCTGCTCCGGCTGTCCGCTTCTCTTGAGAAGCTGGGAAGCCTTGCCGAGGATAAAGAAGATGTTTCCGTCCATGCCGGCCAGCTTCATTTTGGGGTGTTTGGGAACAGACGGCTCTTTTGTAGGCTCTGCGGCCTGCACCGGCACGGCTTCGAAGGAGAAGGAGTCCTCGTTCCAAAAATGGACGTAGAGCGTACCATCATCCGTATAGATTTCCCACTGCTCGAAGCCTTCGCCCCAGCCATCCTTATGTGAAGTTTCACATAACGATGGTAATGCCAAGTGGTTGTTAATGTAAAGTGAAAGCGAGAAAGAGCTGAAAATACAGCACTTTCCCGCTAAATACTTTGCATAATATTTTGTTTTTTCTTGTGAGTTCATTAGAATTGCCTCTCTTTCTGTTAAGATGTTTATGCGGGCAGCGCCCGACATTTTTTAGGAGGGTCAGTACATGGAATCACAAAAATTGTTGTCGGACTTGACAACAGAACTTGAAGAAATGCTTGTTGCCAGAGGGCAGTCTTCAAATGCTGTAGCGCAGTACCATTATATTTTCCGAATATTTCTGGCATATTTCCGGGCTCATCATGAAAGCTACTTTTCACAAAGTACAATGGATCAATGCTTGCGAGAGCATTACGGAATCACAGACCAGCGAATTCTTTCCAGCCGCCAACATTACAAAAAGAAAGTGATTCGAGCCAGTAAATTGCTGAGTGAACTTGCAGCGGGGAAGAAATTGACAGATCGTTACATCGAGCCGAAATGCTTGCTCATAACAGATAGCTATACCCTTGCTGTCACAGCATTCTGTAATCATTTGCAAAAGATTGGACGGAGCGGAAAAACTATTGATAGCTACCGGAGATATGCGGCACGTTTTTTAAATCATATGGAGCGGCAGGGTATCACACAGATCGCAGATTTATCAGTGGATCTCATAAACAGCTACACGCTGACACTGTCTGGCCTCAATAAGGCCACCGTTAAATCAACGCTTGGTCCAATTCGGATCTTTCTGCGGTTTCTTTATACAAATGAATACACAGAACAAGATTTAAGTCAATTTGTCGGTACCGTCCAAATGCGCAGCCAAACGAAAATCCCCTCTATCTGGGAAAAGGAAGATGTATTGAAATTGCTGACCGCCATAGATAGAGGGAATCCATCCGGGAAACGGGACTACGCAATCATTTTGCTGATTGCACGTTTGGGAGTTAGAGTTGGGGATGTAAACAAACTAAAATTTGAGAATATCGACTGGAGAAAGGGTTGCATTAGGTTTGTGCAGAGCAAAACACAGAACCCTGTCTGTCTTCCGCTACTGAAAGATGTTGGATGGGCCATCATTGACTATGTGCAGAATGGACGCCCCAAGATCAATTCACCGTACATTTTTCTGACGCATACCCCACCTTTTAAGAACTATGCAGATGAAAACCATCTCCACGCTACAATTCAAAAATATATGGCGATGACCGATATACAAAACCAACCCCGGAAAAAGCGTGGAATGCACTCCTTAAGATACTCACTGGCAAATCGTTTGCAAGAAAATCGAGAAACCGCTCATACGATCTCATCGGCGTTGGGGCACAGCAGTCCAGATTCCGCCGCCGTTTATGTCAAAACGGACATTGACCTTCTTCGGGAGTGTGCTCTGACACCGTCGGAGGTGGGAATATGGCTTCTTTAGATTTTTATAGCAATCTGGCTCCATATATGGTCGACATGGTTGAGCAAAAGCGTGCTTTGGGTTATAAATATGAGGAGCAGGTCAAACTGCTGAAGAAATTTGATGCATTTTGCCTTGAGTGTTTTCCTGATGAAAAAACAGTAACAAAGGCTATGTTGGACATTTGGACGATCAAGAAACCTCATGAACACCCCGGAACGTTGCGGCACCGGGTAACTGTGGTATCTCATTTAGCTCGTTATATGGCAGCACTTGGGTATAACGCCTACATTTACCCGACAAATGAACTCCCAAAGGAACCGAAATATACACCTTACATTTATTCGGAGGATGAACTGCGCAGGCTTTTTCTACAGATCGATTGTTGCCATTACTCTTCAAAAGTCCCAGACCGACATCTCATCATGCCTGTTCTGTTTCGTATTCTATATTGTTGTGGTCTGCGGCTCGGAGAGGTACTACGCCTGAAGGTCAGTGACGTTGATTTGACCTCTGGGGTGTTGCTGATTCGAGACTCCAAAAATGGGAATGACCGCTATGTTCCTATGTCACAGGAGTTGACGGCGATGTGCCGCGATTATGCGGCAGAAGTGCATGGCAAATTCACTGGACATCAATATTTCTTTCCCGCGCCGGATGACGGCATGATACCCGAAATCAATATCTACACAAACTTCCGCCGTTTCTTGCGAAAGGCTGGGATTTCTCATGGCGGCAAGGGGAAAGGCCCTCGCATCTATGATTTTCGACACACCTTTGCGGTTCATAGCCTTAAACAGATGGTTCTTGCCAATAAAGATCTCGCTGTTTACCATCAGGTATTAAAAACCTATATGGGACATTCTTTTTTCAAGTATACAGCTTACTATCTCCGTCTTACGAAAGATATGTTCCCGGATATACGCCAAAAAATAGAGTCGCACTACGAATCGTTCATAACTGGCCCGGGAGGTGACTATCGTGATTAAGCAAAAGGATTTTGCGTATCACCTTACCACCTATCTGACAGTGTATCTCCCCAGCGTCAAAAACTTCAGTGTGAATACCATACGATCCTACCGAGATACATTCAAATTGCTTATACGGTATTGCGAGGAAGAACTGCGACTGCCGGTGGGAAAACTGCAGATCAAGACTCTGTCTCCACAGACAATATCTGGGTTTATCGACTGGCTGAAAGAGAAAAGAGGAAACAGTGTCGCCACCGCAAACCAAAGGCTTGCCGCTTTGCACGCTTTTTTCAAGTATTTGCAAAACAGAGAGCCGCAGTATCTTTTGCAATGCCAGCAAATCTTAGCTGTTGATCTTGCGAAAAATACAAAACCGATAATTGACTTTCTATCTGTGGAAGAACTTCAACTTATTTTCAGTCAGATAAGCGAATCGTCTTACCGAGGGCGCCGCGATGCCGCCCTACTGCATTTGCTTTACGATTCTGCTGCAAGAGTACAGGAATTGTGTGATTTGCGTGTACGGGATGTTTTTCTCAAGGACAATCCTCATGTGTTGCTTCGTGGAAAGGGAGGCAAGTCCAGATATGTTCCCATTGTGACAGATGTAGCTCATCGTATTGCGGAGTACCTTGTAGAAAATCGATTGGATGGCGAGGAGTGCAAAGATCGACCGCTGTTTTTTAATCAGCAACGCCAAAAACTCACAAGAGCCGGCGTGTCCTATATTGTTGCTAAATACGCAAATTCCGCCAGATTACAATCCCCAAGCATACCGACTAAAATTACACCTCACATCTTTCGGCATACAAAGGCGATGCATCTTTGCCAGGCGGGTATTGACATCATTTATATCAGAGACATTCTTGGGCATATCGATCTTGCCACAACAGAAATTTATGCACGGCTGAATATTGAACTACTGCGGGATGCATTAGAAAATGCTTATCCTGAGTTGCCCTCTCATGGACTCCCAAGTTGGGCAGAGGATGACTCTCTTATGAGAATGCTTAATAATTTATAAATGGAAGTTAAAACTCTGGTCGGGTGTTCTCGACCAGAGTTTTAACTCTTTGAAAGGATGAAGAAACTTTGAGAAAAAGAGAACGGCCTTTTTATGCAAAGTATTTAGCGGGAAAGTGCTGTATTTTCAGCTCTTTCTCGCTTTCACTTTACATTAACAACCACTTGGCATTACCATCGGAAAACTGGCCCCGCAGATACTCCTGGAGAGCTTTCATTTCCACATCGTTCAGAGACTCCTTCAGCCGGACGGTGGTGCAGCCCATCAGCTCCCCGTCCCGGAGTTCCACCGAGGGGATGGCGCTGAGCACCTTTGCCTTGACGCCGGGGTTTCTCTGCCCTGAAAAATAGGGCATGAGATCCCCGCCGCTTCCTTTAAGAGAGGCCGTTATAGCGGATTGGATGGATTCCTCATAATCCGCCAGCTCAAAGCCGGAGAACTCGTCCGGCCCCACTCGATTCAGCCAATCTATATCGTCGTAGACCTCCTGGGGAAAGAAATCCCCTTTCAGCGGGGAATATAGTTTCAGTGCGATTTCCTTCTTGTCGATTGCATGACCTTCTTTCTATCGGGAACCGTCCGAAAGGCTCCGGGCGGTTCGCCGTTCATAGTTTTCTTTTGCCAGGTCACCATAGTCGCAGCCCTCTCGCAGGGGCAGGTTCTTCACCATGCGGTACCTGCCTTGATAGGCTCTCTCGATGTGGGCTGCAGCCCAGCGCCCGGCAAAATCGTTGTTGGTGCAGATCTCGATTTCCTCGATCTCCGGGTGGCGCTCCAGAAAAGCATCCAGCGCAAGGGGGTTCTTGGCCTCCCGTTCCTGCCGCTGTCCTTCTTCCGGTGCGTAGATGCCGCCGAGAGACAGCCGCCACTTGTCTGTAGTCCCTTCCAGCGTCAGATGGGCCATGGGTTCAATGGCGGCTTCGTACACAGCCACCCGGTTGGTTTTCCCCTTCGGCGGCAACAGGTAGCAGAACCGCTTATCGCTGCCCGGCACCTCTGCCTTGAAGGGTTCTCCCCGTGTGTAGGTGCCGCGCAGGAAGGCATACCGGGCAGTGCCGGCTTCATCCCTGCCGACGAAAACAGCGTTGTGGTAGTCTGCGCTTTCATAGAGGATCCCTGCCCGGACGCAGGCTTCGATGACCCCACGGCTGATCCCCCGCTTCAGCAGATAGGCGAACACCCTGCGGTTGTTCACGGCTGCCGGTGGAAGGATGAATTCCGGCCTCTTTTTTGGTTGAGGCGGAGGCGGGATGTAGCCGGGGCATTCGTCGCACAAGGCCAGCACCGCATCTACAAACTTCATCCCTTCCACTTTGATGAGGTAATCCAGAGCGGATTTCCCTCCAATATCCCGGCTTTTCCAATGCCAGATGGAGGACTCCCCGTTGATTTTGAAGCTGTCGTGCTCCCTCAGCTGGAACTCACCACGGCTGCCGCTTCTGACCAGTTCATTGGGGCGAAACCGGCGCAGAAACTCGATGGCAGTCATCTGCTTGGCGGCGGCGATCTGCTCTTTGCTCACTCCGGGCATGGGAATACTCCTTCCTTTGTCTTAGATTACCGTCGCCCGGAGGATTTTGGCCTGGTCGGTGCGCTCCCAGGGGAGTTCCGGCTTTCCAAAATGCCCGTAGGCTGCGGTTTGGGTATAGCGGGGCGTCAACAGGTCCAGCTGGGCGATGATCTCCGAAGGGGTCAGCCCAAACACAAGGCGCACCGCATCTGCCAGGCAATCGTCGGCGCAGATGGCGCCGGTGCCGAAGGTATCCACCTCCACCATCACCGGCTCGGCTTTTCCGATGACGTAGGCCAGCGTCACCTGGCACCGGCTGCACAGCCCGGCGGCCACGAGGTTTTTGGCGATGTAGCGGGCCATATATGTCCCGGAACGGTCCACCTTGGTGGGGTCCTTCCCGGAAAAGGCGCCGCCACCATGGGGCGCGAACACACCGTAGCTGTCCACCATGAGTTTCCTTCCGGTGAGGCCGGTGTCGGCCTCCGGGCCTCCAAGCACAAACCGCCCGGAGGGGTTCAGCAGGATCTTGGTGTCCTCGTCCGGGGGAAGCGCCTGCAGCGCCGGGGCCAGCACCTTGTCGGTGAGTTCCCAAAACAGTTCATCGGCGGGCTTCTCCGGGCTGTGCTGGGCGGAGAGGACAACCGTGTCCAGCCGCAGGGGGCGTCCATCCTCGTCGTACTCCACGGTGACCTGGGCTTTCCCATCCGGGCGCAGGCCCCGCACCAGACCGGATTTCCGTGCTGTGGTGAGACAGCCGGCCAGCCGGTGGGCCAGCACAACTGGAAGAGGCATCATCTGCGGGGTTTCCGAACAGGCGTACCCAACCATGACCCCCTGGTCACCGGCGCCCAATCGGAGGACAGGATCTTGGAGCGATCCCCTTCGCTGCTCTAACGAACAGTCCACCCCTGCGGCGATGTCCGGGCTTTGCTTATGGATGAGGCATTGGACGGCGTACCGGGCGGGGTCGTAGCCCACCTTCCGCAGCACGGAACGGACAATGGCCGGGATTTGGGGTTCATACAGGCTGGTGATCTCACCAGCTACAATGACCTGCCCCTTGGTGGCCAGCACTTCGCAGGCCACACGGGAGAGAGCGTCATGGGAAAGGCAGTCATCCAGAACACGGTCGGCTATGAGGTCGCACAGCTTATCCGGGTGGCCTTCCGTGACGGATTCGGCGGTGTAAAATTGATTCATGGCGTCACCTCACTTTCAGGGAAAAGGGCTTGAGGCTTTTCCCGATGTCCTCATAATTGGCAAACCGCACCTCGCAGCCCAGCAGGTAGGACACAGCTTCTTCCCATTCCTTCAGCGGGTACTGCTCTTTGTTCTCCAGCTGGTACAAGTCTCCAAGAGCCTCCCATTTGAGGGTGGGCTGCAGGCGCAGGTTGGAGATGAAGGTGCGATGCTGCTCTGCCAGCCGGTCTAAAAGTCCAAGTTTCTTCAATCAATCCCTCCAGTGCATTCAAATACAAAAAGCGGGGCGCTTTTTAGCGCCCCACTCAACCAAATCTCTGCTACTTCTTCCTGCGGTTGCGAATGTGCAGAAAAACAAGCCCGCCTAAAATGACAGCGCACAGGACAATGACTATAATTGCTTTCGGTTCCATAGGTTCATTCTCACCTCACTTTTGTACGGCGACGACCACCGTGCGGGCGTTATCCCATTCATAGGAACAGGTAACAAGGGTCAGCAGGCGGTGGCCTGCGCCGGGGATAAATGCTGGGTCGTGATACAGCGGCTGTGCAAGCAGCTCCTTCTGAAAGGACAGGAAATCTTCATCGTCCGCAAATACGGTGCGGTTGAAGTAGAGCTTTTGGATATCCGTTTTCAGCACAGCCACGATGGTGTACTCCCGCAGCCCGGTTTCCGTCTGCAGGAGGATTTCGGAATGTTCTTCCCGGGACGCTGCATCGGCCATCTTCTGAAGCACAGCGAACATGGTTCCGTCGTTCATGTTGTGTCCGTAGACCACGGTGTTCCGGCTTCCCGGGGTGCAGTCCCACTGAAAGAAAATGCTGCCGGCTGTGCGCCATTCCCCTTTATAGGTGCGCCGCAAGTAGTATTCGGGATCATCGGCGCCGCTTTGCAGAACAGGGTAGTCCACGCAGGTTCCGGGGATAGTGATCCACCCCTTGATATCCGGGTATTCCGCTTGCAGGGCCGGGAGGTCTACAATGGCTTCCGGCTCCTGCTCCTGCACGGTTTGTTCATTCCCAGCCGGTTCCTCCCCGGAGCTTTCGGCTCCGGGGAGGGGCTGTACTGTGTATTCCTCTTTTAGGGCCTGCGCTTCCCCATTGGTCAGCCCCGGTTGGAGCACCAAAAACCACGCAAGCCCCAACAGGCTTAGGCACAGCAGGCCGATGCAGAAACCTTTCAGAAAGGTTTTCATCGGATATCCTGGTTCCTGTCATGGCCGCCTGCGGATCTCTTCTTTTTGCCCACAAGGTGCATGGCGAGGAGCCCGCCGCCTGCCAGCAGCGCCAGAACGGAAAGGCCAATCAAAACTGCGGGCATCCAGGGGCTGTCTCCCGTCTGAGGAACGGTGGGGACTTCCGGCACCAGCTTGTTGTGCATCGCCACGGTGACGGTTTCACCAGCCAGGATCTCCACGGTCTGGTCATCCGGCAGGATATACTGTTCAGCATCCTCACCGGCCACCTCGGAAACGGTGTACTCGCCCACACGGAGGGTGACGTTGATCTCACCGTTCTCATCGGTCTGGAACTCCTGCTCATAGGCGTTGCCCATGAAGTCGGTGCCGGTGATCTTGAAGGTGCGGCCTTCGATTTGGTCGTCATCGGCTGTCTTGACCACCTTCAGGGAGCCGGTCTGTGCATGGTTGAGGAAGCCCACGCCAGCTTCGGTTTCCACCCGCACGATGGCGCCGTTTTCCGTGATGGAGAAGGGATAGTACCCCTCGTCACGCTGGAAAAATGCAGGGGCTTCCTTCTCGTGCAGGAAGTAATCTCCGTACTGCAAGTCCTTCAGCTGATAGACGCCGCCCTCGGACTCAGCCATTTCACCCGCCAGCTTGTCGATGTCAGGGTCGAACTCCCCGTTGTGGTCCACATCGGCATACACCTCGAAGATGGCACCGGACAGCGTATTCTCCGGGAAGTCGGCGTCTACCTTGGTGGTTTCCACAGTACCCCGGATGATTTGGTTTTCCATGGTGATCTCAATGGTCTGCCCATCTTCGGTGATCTCCACAGGGAAGGTTTCCTCGCTCAGTACGAAGGCTTCCGGCGCTGCGATCTCACGAATGACCCAATTGCCAATGGGTACCCGGTCAAATTCAAAGTACCCGATGGGATTGCTCTCGGTGACCATGAGGGCGGTTTCTTTTGTGAACTCGGTTTCGTCAAAGCGGAACAGGCCAATCACGGCGCCGCCCAACTCGAATCCGTCCTGGTCCACCTTCCAGCCGGATACCTTGCCATACTTCAGCGTGTTTTCCATGGCTTCTCCGTCATTGACCTCCAGCTGCACGGTGGCGACGTCCTGCCCGGCGTACTCAAACACCACAGGGTATTTCTCGTCGCTCAACAGGTAGTGCTCATCCGTACCGATCTCTTTTACATACAGCGAGGCCCCGCAGGGGAGGTCGGTTTTGAAGGAGGCGTTCCCGTTTTCATCGATGCCGGTGGTCTCAATAAGGCCATCGGCGGGGATGGAACTGCCATCGGCGGCGATGATTTCCTCTGCGGCGAACAGGCCGAAGGTAATGTTCTTCCATTCCTCATTCATCCCGATGGAGAAGGTCTCATCCTGTTCCAGCAGCTTTTTGAGGCTGATCTCCACCTTCTGACGTTCATTGACGAAGCCTACATCGGCGGTGGTGACAGACACCTCCTGGCCAGCGTAGGCGAGGGTGACTTCCTTCGGCTCGGAATCCAGCACCGTGCCTGCGGGCGCTGTCCGTTCAGAAACTTGGTAGCGGCCCAGGTACAAGGGCTCCGATGTGGCGGTCCCATCGCTTCCTGTGGTCAGGGTAGTCACCAGTTCTCCGGCCTTTGCGTGAACGACGCCATCCGGGGTGACGATATCCTCCAGAGCGGCGATGTCGTAAACGGCGCCCGGCTGGCCCTGCGCCTCATACTGCGGCTGGTAGAGGCCACCGGCTTCTGGCACATGGCTGAACACCTCGCCCTCCTTGTGGACGGTGATGGTGCCTTTCTGAACCGTGTTGTACTTTGTCACGGTGACAACGTCCTGGGTGCCATCCACCACAAAGGGTACAGGCTCGTCATCCAGAACATAACCCCAGGGGCTCTGCTGTTCATACAACTCGTAATTTCCAAAGCCCAGGGCCTCCGGCAGCATGAGGGTCCCTGTGGAATCCGTCACGAAGGTGTCGATGTCCATGGGGCTGGGATAGTTGATGTGCTGCACCACCCATTCGCCGGTATCCGCATTGCGGATCTTCACGGAGGTGCCGGCCAGCGGGATGATCTCGCCGGATTCGGCGTCCCTCTTTTCAAAGCGGATGAGGGAGGTAAAGGTGGGGTTGTTCAGGATGAAGTAATAAGTTTTGCCATGCTCGGAAATGAACACGGAGAAATCCGGGACGAATTTTTGCCCCTCGGCGCCAGCGGTTTGATGCACCACATACAGGCCGTATGGGAGTGACTTCGATTGGGCGAAACCATAGGAATCTGTCAGCAGGATATCCCGTTCAGACTCTTTGGCGTTCTCGTAACTGCCAGCACTGGCCAGATAGACCTGAAACTCAGCCCCGGCCTCCGGCTGCTCGATCTGCACCTCATTGCTGGTAACGGCCAGCGGCACAGCTTCTGCTTCCGCATCGGATGCATCAGGCTGGTCGATATTGGCTGGTTCCTGTACAGCGTCGTTTTCCGGGGCGGCGCTGGCATCCCCGGCCTGGTTCTCGATGGCTGCTTCGTTTTCCTCCGGCTGGCTGGAAGGCTCGGAGCCGCTTTCAGAAACAGCGCCATTTTCAGGTGTGCTGGGGGCGGGAGTTTCCTCTGCGCTTTCAGTCTGCTGTTCTTCAGGGACGGTAGCTTCTTCCTCAGTGGGGGACTCCGTCTCAGGTGCCGGAGCGTCCTGCTCTGGAATGGCGGGCTGGTCGGTGTGCTTGGTAATGGCAATGGAGCCGAGCACCACATCCTCTGTTGCGGTCATGGGGACGCTGTTGTGTTCCAGCGTGAAGTTCCCCGGCTCTGCGCCCACAGGATAGACGGTTTCATCCAGCAGGTACCCCTCGCTGGGCGAGATCTCTCGAATGGTGTAATCCGTGCCGCAGGGATACTCCTTGGTGGTGAATTTTCCCCCGCTCGAAGTGGTGTAGGTGTCCAGCAGGGTTTCACCTTTGAACATTCCGTACACCGCGCCATCCAGGAAGGCGTCGCCCTGGGCTTCCCCAGTGACGGAATCCACCTTTTCCATGGTGACGGTGAACTTCTTCAGCACATTGGCAAAACTGACGCTGGCGGTCTGGCCGGGGTAAATGGTCACCTGCTGGGAAGCGGGCTGGACGTATCGGTCCGGTGACTGCTCGGTGACGGTGTAAGTGCCGGCTTGGATATTGCCCACCCCGATGGTACCATCTGGGCCTGTCACCACATCCCGTTCCACCCCGTTGCCGGAGATGTGGAAGGGGATGCCGGAAACCTCGCCATCCTCGGAGGTTTTCACGATCTGCAGGGTGCCGGATCTGATTTCGAGGGAGAAGTAGCACTCCACCGGCTGGGCCTCGCCCTCCACATCGAAGGTGACAACATTTTGATAGGTATCCCGCAGCCAGTATCTCGTGCCGCCGGTGACCACACCGGGGATGGAAGAGGGCAGGCTCTTTTCAGCGGTAATGGTCCCGAATTCCGTCTCACTGGTGGAAACGTGCAGCTGGTTTCCGTCCACGGAAAAATCCACGCCGGGGCAGCTGAAGGTGAAATCGCCCAGCACATTGTTCTCATCTACCAGCGTCGTTTCATTTTTTCCGGTGCTCTCATTGTACTGCAAGGCATGGGTATAGGCCCCAACCGCACCGGGGTCATCTGTGGTAAAGGACGGGATCGTGCGGTAGTTCATCACGTTTTCCCGCAGAGTATAGAAGATGGGCTTCGCCGCAGGGCTGTTGGCAGTGATCTCGTCCACGATCTGGCTCTCATACCCTGTGCCGAGCTGGTTGTGGGCAATGAGCCAGATGAGGATTTGGGTGGCGATGTACTCATCGATGGCGCTGCCCCCGTACTTTGTGCCGGTTTCCATGTTGTAGCCCAGGGTGAGGGCGGTGTTGATCAGCGCCTTTTGTTCTTCTGTGAAAGAGGCGTAATCATCCGAGGACTCATAGCCGATGCCGCTGTTAGCCCGTACACCCATCTGGATGCAGTAGGCGGTGCGGTATGTGCGTAAATCATTGATCCGCAGCTCGAAGAATTCCTCAGTTGTACGCCCGCCAAAAGGCGCAGGGAGGTTTTCGCTGAGAGAATAACGGCGGTCTTTGTATTCGATCATGGCGAGGTACCCGTCATAATCATTCTCGGCGGCAAGGGCGCTGCCAGGGAAGAGCCCAAAGCAGAGCAGCACCGCCATCATCAGGGACAGCACTCTTTTAAGATTTTTCATAACAATCTCCTTTTAGGCAAAATAAAAAAAGCCCCCGCAGATTTGAGGGAAACCCTCAAACCCACGGGGGCTAAAGCAGATTTATCGTTCCTCGCCATTTTTCTGGCGGGGCTTTTTTCGAGGGATCGCCTTGTGATGCGTATCCTGCTGAGTGAGCCAGACCGCTTCCAAAATAGAAGCGGTTTCAATCCCATTCTGCCGGCAGCCATTGAGGATGCCCTCCAGATAGGATTTAGAGGGTAGTGCGGGGACGTCCTTGTAGGGGCTGTTCATGGTATAGGCCATGACTTCCCGCTTCAGGCCATCCGGGTCGACCACAGTGACAGGCTCCTTCCCATACAGCCGGGGGAATCCCTCATAAAGGTCCAGGCTCTGCTCATCCCGTTCCGAAATGCGCCAGAGGACGCCATCCACAAAGCTGTCCTGCTCCGGCAGGATGGTGGCAACACCATGCCCGCCGCCATTCATGCAGAAAGCGAGGCGGTATCCTTCCAGACGGACGGTATCCACCACCTGGGCGTCCGGGCAGCGGAAGGCCATCTGGTTCAGGTTCATGTTGGAGCCGTAGGCAAAGTAAAGTTTCCCTTTGGTTTTTCATCATCTCCTATCGTTCTTGATTGCTGCGGTTCTGCAGGCTGGGGTACTGGGATTTGTCATAGCGCCAGGCCCTGTCGCCGGGAAGATTGGAGAGCAGGTGTTCACGCACATTTTTGTACTCCGGCCCAATCAGGCCGAGGCGGAGCAAAAAGGTGCGGAAGGTGAAGGCGGGGTTCTCGCTGATCTCGGTTTTCCGCATCACCGTCCGCTTCTGATTGATGGCTTGGGCGGAGATGGCCAGCGCCAGCGTAATATTGGCGCGCACCTTGCCGGCATGGAGGGTGCTCTCAAAACAGCGCCACTCCAATGTGCCGCGATAGAACACCGAATGAAGGTTCAAAGCGTAGTACCGGGTCCAGTTGTAGTGCTCGTAGCTGCCATCGCCTCCCTCGTACCATTCCCGCTTGAGGCGGTCCATGGTGGTGTTGGTGGGCAGCCTGCGGATCTTCTCCAGCATGGGTTCCCGCACCTTCTGGCACCAGCGTTCTACCCGGCGTTCGTCCACGTTGAGGGCTTTGAACAGGATATCCTCCTTGGAGTACATGATGGACAGGGCGTTCTTCAAACTCTGCGGGGTGTGCTTGGAGGCGTCCACATGGACGTGCATCCCGCAGGATGAATTGACCACAGCCCCCGCATGGCGGAGGGTGCGTACTACATCTTGAAGCTTCCCCATCTCGCTGTATTCCAGCTTGGGGGAGTTCATCTCCACTTTGTAGGTGTCATCGCCTGTGGAAAGCTGCCTGCGCCCACTCCGATGGGTGGCGCGGATGCTGGCGTCAAAGACAAAGCGCCATGTTTTCCCCTCGTTGTCGGTGACCTCCCATGGGTCATAGGTGCGGGAGGAACGGGAGTGGATGGCGGTGGCGCCGAACAGGTCAGCCACTGCTTCCGCAGCCTGTTGGCGGGTCAGCCCCGTCATCTCGATCTCGCAGCCGAAGAACTGGTCTTTCAGGTCAATCGACAGCGTTCACCTCCCGATGGGCGGCGGCCAGCCGCTTTCCGATGGCCTCCACCACATTGACGGTGACGCCGTTCCCGGCCTGCTTGTAAAGCTGGGCGTCGGATTGGAGCGGCAGGACAAGGTCGATGCGTTCATCCGTCCATCCCTGGATCCGCAGGCATTCCCGTGGCGTGAGGCGGCGGATGCGGCATCCGTCCCACACACCGGAGGCTTCCCGCTTATGGCTGCGGATCCCGCCGTTCTGCTTGGCGGTGAGGCAGCGGGCATAGTCCGTCAGCTCCGGTTCCTCGTTCATATCCACACAGCAAAGGGTGCCTTGGCTGCTCCCGGTTGTGATGGTGTGGGCGATTTTCCTGCCCACCCTGCCGCGGCGGGTATTGAGGGTGGGATAGGCCAAATCCACACTGTCGCCGGGATATGCCATTTTATATCCCTTTTTCGTGTTTTCCTTGATGGGAACGCCTGTGCAGTACAGCCCGGTTTTCCCGCCCATCCCGCCTGCCTGGGAGGTCAAGGTGCAGCTTACTCCTTCCGGGGAGTAGATGCGCTCCCCCTGTGCGCCGGGGCGGATTTGCTTAAGAGGCGTTCCTGCTGTTTCGGTGAAAGGAAGTATTTTTCCTCTGCATCTTTCATCAAGATATCCGACAAGGTACACCCTCTTGCGGGATTGAGGGACGCCGAAATCTTTGCTGTTAAGCACCTGCCATTCCACACCATACCCCAATCCATCCAGCGTATGGAGGATGGCCGCAAACGTCCGGCCTCCGTCATGGTTAAGCAGGCCGGGTACGTTTTCAAGCAGCAGATACGCAGGCCTTTTTGCCGCAGTCAGCCGGGCAATTTCAAAGAACAGCGTACCTCTTGGGTCTGCAAACCCTCCACGGTGTCCAGCAATAGAAAAAGATTGGCAGGGAAATCCCCCGCACAGCAGGTCGAAGTCGGGCATTTCATCGGGGTCGGCTTTTCGGACGTCCTCACGGAACCACTCTCCTTTCGTATCGAACAGCGCACGGTAGCTTTGGTCGGCATATTTGTCGATCTCACAATGGCCTACGCAGACAAAACCTCCGGCCCGGCTGAGTCCCTCCCGGAACCCGCCGATGCCGGAAAACAGGTCAATATACGTTATGGCTTTGGGCATCACGCTCCTTTTTATGAATTTGGTGAAACGCTGCTACACAATCAACCGGCATCACCCCTTTCATGGTGCAGTGTCAAATGATAGGAAAACAGCCCGCAGGGGCTGGGGTGAACCCAATCCTGCGGGCTGCTGTTGTTCCTCTTATGCGTAGATTTCTTCTTCAGCATCCTCGGCCTCAGCCGCTTCGTCCTCGGCTTCTCCCTCGTCCTCATCCGCCGTTTCCTGTCCGTCCTCCTGTGGGACGCTCCAGGCGGCGTATTCGCTGGGGAGGCCCGTGCTGGGGTCACCCTCGCCCTCGCCGGTTTCCCCGCCCTGGGCGGTGGCCCAGGCGCTTTCTTCCTGTTCCTCCCGCCCGGCTGCCTCAGCGGCCTCGAATTCTTCCTCCGCTTCCTCCAGCGCCTGCTCGATCAGCCCGATGATGAACTCCTTTTGCGTCAGGCGGCGGTGGTGGACTTTTTCAAAGCGTTCCAGGTATTCCTTGACCCGCTGGAACAATTCCTCGCTCACCTGAAATGCCAGTGTTCTGCCCTTTGCCATGAATTTGCCAGCCCCTTTCTCATAATGCTCTTGGATGATCATTTCAATAAACTTGCTCATGGTGCTCTCCGTTTCCCGGATCTCCTCGCTGATCCTGTTGTGCAGGTCCAGCGGGATTTTGCAGGTTACGCCCTTGGTCTCCACGTCCATCGCTCCTTTGCTTGGTTCTTTTCCTTTCGGGCAACACAAGCATATCCGAAGAGCGAAGAGAAAGCTATTACCAAGACCAACAACCTTTCAGCCAAAGCAGGGGCAACAAACGTCACAAGCAATAACGGCTATGTTGGGGACTTCTTTGGGGGATTTTACTCATCATCCATGAGAGTGTTGAGAAAGCCCAGCATCTCCGGTGGGATGGCTTCCTCCGGCTGCTGTACCGGCTGGGAAGGGACAGCCTGAAGTTCTTCCCGCAGGATGCGGCGCAGGGTGGACTCCAAGGCGTCCTGCCTGGCGCTGTCCAGAATTGCTTTCACCAGGAAGGCGCTTTTCTGTCCTTCCGGCACAGCCTGCAGCAGTGCCCATGCCCGGCGGTGGTCCTCATTCTGGAGGTTTGGGCGGAACATAAAAAGGGGCCTGCTCATCCCTTGCCCACACCGCCCGACAAACGCCCCAAAATCCGCTCGAATCCTTCGGCGTTTACCCGGTCGTCCAGCAGGGCAAAAACCCGACACAGGCCGTCCTGCTCGCTCACGTTGCGCTTGACCACCGCTGCGCCGCCGCCCAGCATCACCACCGGGATGGCCTTGAGGTCAAACCCTGCTTCCATAGCCGCTGAGAGAAGGCGCTCGGTGTAAAGGCGGCCCTGCTTTTGGATGATGCTGCGGGCGTCCTCGTCCATGCTGCAGGGCTTTCCCGCCAGCACTCGCTCCACCTGGGCGTCGGTAACGGACAGCCCCACATCCCGGCGAACCTGTTCTTTCGCCTCGTCGATGCAGCGGATCATCCCCAGTTCCAGGCTCCGGCAGGTGGCGGCGTTGGGAACATTGTTGTCCAGCCGCATCAGGTCCACCGTCCAGCCGCCGATGTCCATGAGCAGGACGGAGGGCTCGTTCTGGAGGAGTTCCGGGTGGATCATCAGGGCGGAATACCCCTGTGGGAACAGCTTCACATCCTCGACGGTCACTTTGTAGGGGATGCCCTCGAACTGGAAGCTTACCGGCTGGGAAGAAGGGCGAAGGTACTCCCGGAAAGACTTCTTCTCCCGGCCAAACCCAGCCAGAGGAAGGCCGGCTGCAATGGTAACGGAACACTCTGTCTTGGCGCCCCGCTGCTGGATTTCTTTGGCGATGGCCGCAAGGGTCAGCAGGTAGTAGTTCTCGTTCTCCATCTTGTTTCGCAGGATCGGCTGTCTGCCGGTCCCGCACACGAAGAACTTTCCACCGTACTCCAGCGTGTTCTGCAGGGTGTAGGGTTCATGGGAATAGGCGGTAATACCGGCTGGGAAAGAAAAATGCCGGGTCTTGATGGCGTAGTAGCCATGGTCGATGCCGATGTTCATGGTTTTGCTCATCCTTTCTTGGCTGTTGTTGAAAACTTGGTTTCCTGCTGGTTAAGAGCGAAGCGTATCTTGTTCTTTCCCAGCTGGTAAAGTATTTAGGGGGGAGAGTGTGAGAGGGGGGGAAGCGCAAAAAACTCCCCGGCCAGCCAGCCGGAGAGTTCCTGAAAAAGGGCGCACTACCCCCTTGTATTTTGAGGGTTTGATTTTGGGCCGTTTGGGGCTTTCGTCAATCTATCTATGAAC
>NZ_NFHE01000089.1 GCF_002161235.1 Pseudoflavonifractor sp. An85 | reverse complement strand
GGAATCTCCAAGGTGCACATCACCTCGTCCAAATCCAAGGTCTGGGCATAGTTATCTGGAATGGCATATCCGCTGCCTGGGACAAAGGGGTCATGCACCGGGTCTCCCATGAGGCTCTCATTGTAGATCTCCGCCTCCTGCCACTCCTGTTCCAGTATCTCCGGGTCCAAGTTGGAAATCAGGTTGGCATGAGTGGTGATGATCTCCCGGTGGCTCTGGTCGGCTATAAAGTTGCTCACCGCCGGGTAAAAGAAAACCCCTGCTCCCCCAAAAATCAGGAACGCCGCCAGAATCAGCGGCAGCCAAAGCCCCCAGCGTTTGGTTCGTTTCCTCTTGGGTGTTTCTCTCATACGCTTGCTTCCTCCGTCCATAGGAGAAGAGCCCGGGCAGTGATGCCCCGGCTCTCTGGGTCATATGGTGTGATTAGCGGCTAGCAGGGACTTAACCCTCTGCCTTGAACTTCTTGACCGCAAACAGCACCAGGGCTGCGCCGCAGGCCATGAGAATCACGCCGCCGATGGTGAAGGCCACGGTACCCATGCCGCCGGTGGTGGGCAGGGTGAAGTCGGGCTTCTCGTTTTTCACCTTAAAGCTGAAAATATTATCCAATGGATCATCACCAGGCTCACCTATGGCATAGGTGCCAACCTCCTGCACCACCATGGAACCAGTGGCCGTGGTGACATCCAGATTACCGTCCTTGTCACTATCGGTGATGGTAATGGTGACGACGTCTCCAGGCAGGGCATAGCCATTGGGGGCCTTGGTCTCCTTCAAGTAGTAAGTGCCGTAGGCCAGACCCTGGAGTTTTAGCTGGCCGCTGCCATCGGTAGCCAAAGCCACACTGGGTGCATCCTGTCCTGCGTCGTACTTATACACACCGTTGGAACCGTTGAACTTCACTTCGGTCTGGCAGGTAGCGTTGCTGTACAGCTTAAACTCCGCCCCGGTCAGTGGTGTCGTTCCATTTTCCGCCACCTTGTTGACGGTAATACCGTAGGTGAACACTTCCTCGATCTTTTGGGTATCATCGTCATAGGAGCCGTTATCATAGGGATCATTATGAACACCGGTATAGGCAGTGTTGGTAATGCCGGATTCCGTTTCTTCCTGGAATGCATCTTCATTGATGGTTGCAGTATATACCACATGGATGTACTTGGCCGTGGAATAGTCCCGAATCAGATTATCATAGTTAAACTGTACCTCGAAAGTGGCGCCCTCTTTTTTGGTCTCACTCCCAGTTTTCACCGAGTAATGGTCTGCGCTGTTGGTCACAACCTGACCCTTAACAGCCTCATCCACCACGCCGTCATCGCTCCAGTACACAGTTAGCTTCTCTGCACCATCCCAGGTCAGGCCAGTACCCATAGTATCGCCCACATTAAAGGCTTTATAGGTGGCATTAGAGGGATAGGTAGGAATACGAGTAGTCACTGTGTAGGTGACGGTGTCACCAATGCTCACATTGGTGTCATCTGCCTCCTTGTCC
>NZ_NFHE01000088.1 GCF_002161235.1 Pseudoflavonifractor sp. An85 | reverse complement strand
TTTCAGCCTGTCGAAAAAGGTCACCTTTTGGTGGCCTTTTTCTCGTATTGAGAGAGAAAATGCGGTATAATGGTGTAGGGTGATAAAAATGCTGGTAAAGAACGCAGAAAATCGAGAGCAGCTGGAATTTGTAAGTTTGGAGAACATGGTCCCGCAGGATCACTTGCTGCGGAAAATCGACGACGCCATCGACTTCAAGAAAATCTACGAATTTGTGGAGGATCTGTATTGCGAGGACAACGGCCGGCCCAGCGTTGACCCGGTGGTGCTGTTCAAGATCGTGTTGATCCAGCATATCTATGGAATTTCTTCCCTACGCCGAACCCTGGAGGAAGTGAGCATGAATTTGGCATACCGGTGGTTCATTGGATATCCGCTGAATGAAGCGGTACCGCACTTCTCCACAGTGAGCTACAACTTCAAGCACCGATTCAACCACGCCACGGTGGAATATGTGTTCCGCTGGGTGTTAAAAGCAGCCGCAGAGGAAGGATATCTGGACACAGAAGCGATTTTTGTGGACGGAACCCACATTAAGGCAAGTGCTAATCTGAAAAAGCAGGCCAAAAAGGCGGTCCCCAAGCAGGCAAAGCGGTACGCAAAAGAGCTGTTCGATGAAGTGAACAAGGACCGGGAGGAACACGGGAAAAAGCCCTTTTCCGATGACAGCGACAAAAAGCCGCCGGAGGAGAAGGAAACGGTGGTGTCCACCACCGACCCGGAAAGCGGTGTATTCCACAAGGGGGAGCACAAAAAGTGCTTTGCCTACGAAGCGCACACAGCATGTGACAAGCACAATTTTGTTGTTGGTGTTCACGTCACTCCCGGCAATATCCACGACAGTGTAGCCTTTGATCCTCTGTACGATGAAGTATGCCAGTATTACCCTGAGCACAAAACCGTGGTGGCGGACAGCGCCTACAAAACCCCCTGGATCTGCAAGAGAATCTTCGACAGCGGCCGCGTTCTTTCCACCTGCTATACCCGCCCCAAGACCAAAGGAAACGGCCACCCCTGGTGGGCCTATGTGTATGACGAATACTTTGACGATGTGATCTGTCCGGAATACCGTGCGCTGCATTATTCCACCACAAACCGGGAGGGCTACCGGGAATACAAAAGCCGAGGCTATCTTTGCAAGAGCTGTCCCACCAGAGGGATGTGCACCGAGAACGCCAAGTGCGAGAAAACAGTCTTGCGCCATGTCTGGCAGGACTATGTGGAGATGGCAGAGCACGTGCGGCATATGGCGGTGTACAAAGAACTGTACCGGCTGCGAAAAGAGAAGATTGAGCGTGTGTTTGCCGATGCGAAGGAAAAACACGGGATGCGTTACACGCAGTACAGAGGCTTGGCCCAGGTGACAAACTGGGTGAAGCTTAAATTTGCTGCCATGAATCTGAAAAAACTGGCCATTTGGAAATGGAATGGCCGCCATCCGGCGCCGGATGGCGGAAAACAAACAGGATGGGGGAAAAGTGTAGCTGCTGTTTTGATGCTTTTTCCGTTTCCGCTTTCGTTTCCAAGCAAAAAACCTGCTCTGGCTTAATTGCCGGAGCAGGTTTTTCTACAGGCTGA
>NZ_NFHE01000087.1 GCF_002161235.1 Pseudoflavonifractor sp. An85 | reverse complement strand
TTGCTCCTGGCCGTTGACGGCGTCCAGATAGCTGAGCAGCTTGTTGTAATCGTCCAGGTACTGCTGGTAGGCGAACTCCTTATCCTGGTTGTACTGGCCCAACTGGTCCAGATACTCCTTATAGTCCAGCTGCTGCTGGGAGTTAACCAGCCCCAGGTCATTGGCCATCATCTCGTATTCGCTGAGGTATCGCTGGTAGGCCTGATTGTACAGCTCAGGGATTTTGTCGCTGAGCTGGGCGGCGTAATAGTTCCCCGCTTGGGCCGCCGCCGTGGCGGCATAGCTGGAGGTCTGGCCTCCGGAGGCCGCCGCGGCCTGGGCCAGAGCGTTTGCGGTGGCCCGCTCTCCCTCCCGCAGATACTGCTTCTGATACTCCCCAAACACCGGGTCCGTGTCCTTGCTCCAGGTGAAGTCCTCTCGGTTGAGCACCTTGTCCAACAGCTCCTGCTGCAACTGCTCGTAAGGGTTGGTGTAGGTGGGGGCCTCCTGGTCCCAGGAGAAGTCCGGGTATTTCCCGATCTGGTCCAGAATGGAGTCCTGCTCCTCCTCGTACTTGTTGTCGTAGGTTGGGGCCTCCTGATCCCAGGAGAAGTCTGGGAAACTGCCGATCTCACCCAGGATCTTGTCGATCTCGTCTTGCTTGCTGCCGGTAAACCCATTATAGCTGGTGGCCTTGTAGCTGGCCGCCAGCTGGGCCGCTGCCTCGTTGGCCAATGCGCGCTGGGCACTGGTAGTGGCGGTGTTCTGGTCCTGCTTCAGACTGGCCGCAGAGATCCCATACTCCGGATACGCCTTGGCTAGACTGAGTTCGTCAGGTGTAAAGCTGGACAAGGTGCCGTTGTCCGTGGCCTTTTTCAAAAAGTCGTTGTAGGTATACGCCATGGTGTTCCCTCCTTTAGGTTCGGCCCGGGGTGGCGTTGTAGGCCGAGCCGCTGTATCGTTCCCGGGTCATGCTGTAAATCTTGCAGCCTCCCGTGCCGGTGAGTTTCAGCCGGTAATGGTCCCCCCGCCGAATCACCATGGGCAGCTGGAAGCTGCGCTTGGGGGTGGGCCCTATGGGCTGGCCTAAGGGCCGCCATGTGCCGTCGCTATCCACCTGCACCCAGGCCTGCACCTGCCCTCCCTCTTCCACCTCCAGGCGAATGTGGAGCCGGGCAATGCCCTTTTTGTCCGGGCTTCCGTCGGTGAAGTCGGCAAACTCCGCCACCCACGCCACGGCTTTCTCCTGCTGGGCCTCCTCCGGTGGGCTGGTCACGTCTCCCACCAGCCAGATCTCCCCTGCCTGGTTGAGCAGGTGCAGATTTCCGCCTGAGAAGGCAAAGTGGGTGGCCTGGGTGTTGTCCTCCCGGTACCACAGCTTCGTGCGAGTGTCGTACACCAGCAGGCTCCAGCCTCCCACCTGAGTGCGGGCGGAGAGGAAATAGCGCAGTCCGTCGGTTCCAGCGGCGCCCTGGTACAGCTTCTCCGGCCCCAGAGGCGCGCTGATGCACTGGGGAATGCCCCCGGAATAGGCCATCACCCCTACCCGGGAGAGGTAGAACAGCACCTCTCCCGCCACTGCCAAACTGTTGTGGCAACCCTCCATCACCCCCAGGGTGGAGGTGCCCATGATCTG
>NZ_NFHE01000086.1 GCF_002161235.1 Pseudoflavonifractor sp. An85 | reverse complement strand
ACGTCCTCAATGAGCACCCACTGGTAGGTATCATCCATCTTGGCCCACCGGTATGCCTGTCCCCCGGCGGTGTCGTTGTCCACCACGTAGTACAGGTCTCCCAGGTGGTTGATCTTGTCTTCCTCGCTCTCCCAGGTGTTGGCGGGGGCGTTGTCCAGGGTGGGAATTTCTCGGTCAAACCAGGTCTGGATCTGCCCGTCGATCTGTGCTTGGAGCCCGTCCAAGCTTCCAGTAACAGCATTGGTGAAATCCGTCAAATGCTCCCCCAGCTGCTCCAGCTGTTCTCCCTGGCCCTCCACGGTACCGGTGAGGTTGGTGATGCTTTGGGTCTGCTCTGCCACGGTGGTGGTGAGTCCGTCGGCGGTGAGGGACAAGTCGACCAGCTTCTCGCTCTGGCTCTGGATGGTACCCTCCAGGGTACCGATGTTCTCCCCCTGTGCGGTAAGGGTGCCCTCAAATTCCGTGAGTTTGGTCTCCTGCTCTTGGATGGTGGCGGAAAGGCCTTGGGCAGTAAGCTCCAACTGGGCCATCTGTTGGGCCTGGGCGGTGACGGTGCCTTGGATGTCCGTAATCATCCCGTCCTGTTCCCCCACCGCCACCTGTACTTCCTGAATCACCTGGATCTGATCCTCCACGCCCTTCTGCAAGTCCTGGATGTCCTCTTGCTGGCCCTGCACCGTAACCTGGATGCCGTCGGCGGTAGCTGCCAGTTGGGTAATGCGCTCCCCTTCCCCTTCGATTTGGGCGTAAATGGGGCGGGTGAGGGCACTCTCCCAGTTGTTGAGGGCGGTCTGGTTGACGTTGGTCAAGTCCAGGTTTTGGGTGGTGTAGCGCATCTGTTCCACCAGCATGTACAGGTAGTTTTGCAGCTGCTCCAGCTTTTCTTGGGTAGTCTCGTCCCCGTTGAAATTGGGAAATTGGCTTTCTACGTACAGCCAGTTGGATGGCATGTGTTCCACTCCTCCTTTCTCAAACAGGGCACCACCGCCGAGGGGCGGTGATGCCCTGTTGTGGTGAGCCTGGTTACACCCTTTCCGTGTAGTCCAGGCTGATCCATCCGGCCCCGGATTTCAGCTTGCCCCAGCGTTTGGCGCCGGGGCCGTCCGCCTCTTCCACAATGGTGTACACCCCGGGCTCCATGAACCCCTGGGCAGCGGTATCGGTGCCGGGGCCGCTGCGAATGCGCAGCTCGGTCACCGATACCTTGACGGTGTAGGGGGTAAATGCGGGGGTGGTAGGCTTGGACGTGGAAGCCCCGCCGTTCACCAGGGTCAGGTCCGACTTGCGCACGGCAGCCACCACCACGCCGTTGTAGGTGATGACACACCGGTCGCCGCTGATCTCGCTGACCACGTGGTCTCGCTCATACACAAAGGAGGCCAAACTGTCCCCATCGTAGGTCTTGGCCCCCCGCTTGAGGCGCACCGTGGAGCCTTTGACAATCTCATTCCCTGTGCCGGTGCTGCCAGAGCTGTTGGAACCTCCAGCGTTCCCTCCGGTAGCGGAGCCCATGGCCTTGGCCACATCGGTGCGGAAGGTGTCCATGGACTTGCCAAACTTGGGGAACCAGTGCATCACATCGGCGTGATTACTGGCAATGCCCCGCTGGTAGCCCTCG
>NZ_NFHE01000085.1 GCF_002161235.1 Pseudoflavonifractor sp. An85 | reverse complement strand
ATGGTCAGGGAAGGGTCTGCCGTGTCCCCCTGTGTGGGGGACAGTATTCTGGGCGAGGGCGGCGTTTGTGCCGCTCCTCCCCAAGAGTGGAGGAGCCAGCACAGGATTGCCGCCATGAGGGCGAAGCCCACACTCATGCCACACAGGATGCGGGATTTCGTCTTATTCGTCACGGCCGTCGCTCCCGTCTTTGCGGTGCAGCCGGTGGGCGCAGAAGGCGGTGCCGCCCGCCGCCGCGATCAGCAGGACGATCCCGGCCACGATGGGCATGGTGCTCACGCCGGTCTTGCCGTAGGTGGTCCCCTGCGGCTTGTCCGGTTCGGGGGTGGGATGCTCCGGTTCGGGCTGTTCGGGGGTGTCGGGAATCTCCGGTTCCTCCGGGTGTTCCACGGTGACGGTCTGGCCCTTGTCGGTGATGTCCGCGTGGACCGCGATCACCTCGCCGTTGTGGAACAGGGTCTCGAACGCCACCAGCTCCGTGCCGTCCGCAATGGCGGAGGCGTCGAACGTGAACGTCACTTCCACGCTGCCGCTGGCGTTCTCCGGCGTGAAGGTGGTCTTGGCGGAGACGGGGTTTCCGTCCGCATCCAGCAGGGCTTCCTCCGTCACATTGCCGTCATCGTCCACATGCTTCACGTAGAGCGCTCCGGTGAGGGTGTATTCCTCGCCGGGGATGAGGTTCGCGTACTCCACCGTATCCACGATGATGGCCTCCATATCGGCGATCACGGTCTTGTCGCCGTCCGTGCCGTCCGTGGCGGTGGTGCCGATTGCCGGTTTGGGGTTCTCCACCATGACGGTCTGGCCTTCATCGCTGATGTCAGCATGGGCCGCGACCTCCACGCCGTCATGGCTCAGCGTCTCGAACGCCACCAGCTCCGTACCGTCCGGAAGGGTTGTGGCGTCGAAGGTGAACCTGACCTCCATGGAACCGTCCGGGGAGTCCGGCGTGAACGTGATCTCGGCGATGATGGGTTCGCCGTTCCCGTCCAGCAGGGCTTCCTCCGTCACATTGCCTTCCTCGTCCACATGTTTCACATGGAGGGTGCCGGTGAGCGCATATTCCACGCCGGGGACGAGATTCCTGTATTCCACCGTATCCACGATGGTGGCCTTCTCGTCGGCGATCACGGTCTTGTCGCCGTCCGTGCCGTCCGTGGCGGTGGTGCCGATCTGCGGGGCGATGACGCGGAGCTGCTGGTCCACGTCGTCCTTGTCCTTGTGCTCCGCCATGAGGGTGCCGTCGCTCACGCGGTGCAGCTCCTCGAAGACGGTGACGGTCCTGCCGCCCAAGCCGGTGGCGGGCAGAGTCGTTTCCACGATCTCATAGCCGTCCGCAGTCTGCGCGGTGAACTCATGTGTGGCGGTGACGGGCTTATCGTCCACGGTGACGGGTTCGTCGGTTTCCGTGTCCACGATCGAGGCGGTGAGCCGGTAGGTTTCGCCTGCGGTGAGGCCGGTGTAGGTCACTTTGTCCGCGATCCTCACGTCACCGGCCATAATGGAGTTGTCTCCGTCGGTGGGGTCGTAGGCGTTGGTGGTGATGGAAACGGTGGGTTGGGGCTGGTCGTCGAGGGTGCCGTAGTCGTACACCACGCCGTCGCGGGTGATGGTGACGGT
>NZ_NFHE01000084.1 GCF_002161235.1 Pseudoflavonifractor sp. An85 | reverse complement strand
GTCGTTCCACCTTTGTATAGCCCTATCGTTTTTTTCGAAAGAAGATTCCTTCCTCCAACCTCGATTTCATTCACAGCTTCCCAACTTGAGTCGCAAATCGGAGTAGTGTACTTGGTGCTTGCAGGGTTCGTATATACAATCTTGTTGCGTGTCCAAATATACTTCCCGCTACTCCAGGTCGGAGGCGTAGTCGTCCAAGAGCCACCCGTTTGAGCAGTTTTTGATGTGGAAAGATAATACTCCTCGGTGATGGAAGAAACGCCCGTTCCCGTTGCGCCTGTGGCACCGGCAATGCAGGTGGGAGAACTGTAGGATGTGCCGCCGTCCGCCCGAGTGGTGCGGGTGCGGCTCCACATGTACTTGCCTTCTATCCACTCCGGGGCGGTCTGGCTCCAGCTGCCTCCCGCCAGCTCGGTCTTGCTGGTTGACAAGTAGTATTCGGTGACAGCTCCGGTGAGAGAGGTGTTCTCCAGCTTGGTAATGGTGGTGGTCTGGCTGCTCACCGTGGCGCTGATGGAGTCCGCCTTCACCTCCAGTTGGGATATCCGCTTTGTCACCTCCTCCTTGGTCTGGGCAAAGGTGCCGTCCACGAAGTCGTGGAGGGCGTCGTCGTTGGTGTAGTCAGAAGCCTTGCCCCAGTCCGAGGCCAGATAGATGCCCATGGGGCGGGCGGTGTTGCACCGCATCAGATCCCCACTGTCCCCCTGGGCCCACAGGTCGCCCACGTCATAGGGAGGCACCGGCTGGGTGACAAACACCCGGCGTTTGCCGTCGGCGGTATCCTGGGCTCGGGCGGCATCCGCCAGGGCCTTGGCCACCTCCACGTCCTCAATGAGCACCCACTGGTAGGTATCATCCATCTTGGCCCACCGGTATGCCTGTCCCCCGGCGGTGTCGTTGTCCACCACGTAGTACAGGTCTCCCAGGTGGTTGATCTTGTCCTCCTCGCTCTCCCAGGTGTTGGCGGGAGCGTTGTCCGGGGTTGGAATTTCCCGGTCAAACCAAGTCTGAATCTGCCCGTCCAGCTGAGCCTGCAATCCATCCAGGCTTCCTGTAATAGTATCAGTGAACTCCGACAGGTTCTCTCCCAGCTGCTCCAGACGCTCCCCCTGGCCAGTTACGGTCCCGGTGATTTGGGTGATGGTCTGGGTCTGCTCTGCTACCGTGGTGGTGAGCCCGTCGGCGGTGAGGGACAAGTCGGCCAGCTTCTCGCTCTGGCTCTTGATGGTACCCTCCAGGGTGCCGATGTTCTCCCCCTGGGCGGTGAGGGTCCCCTCAAATTCCGTGAGTTTGGTCTCCTGCTCTTGGACGGTGGCGGAAAGGCCCTGGGCAGTAAGCTCCAACTTGGCCATCTGCTGAGCCTGGGCGGTGACGGTGCCTTGGATGTCCGTAATCATTCCGCCCTGCTCGCCCACCGCCACCTGCACTTCCTGGATCACCTGGATCTGATCCTCCACGCCCTTCTGCAAGTCCTGAATGTCCTCTTGCTGACCCTGCACCGTAACCTGGATGCCGTCGGCTGTTGCCGCCAGTTGTGTGATACGCTCCCCTTCCCCTTCGATTTGGGCGTAAATGGGGCGGGTGAGGGCACTCTCCCAGTTGTTGAGGGCGGTCTGGTTGACGTTGGTCAAGTCCAGGTTTTGGGTGGTGTAGCGCATCTG
>NZ_NFHE01000083.1 GCF_002161235.1 Pseudoflavonifractor sp. An85 | reverse complement strand
AGAGGTCCTTTAGTCCCTGCCTTGGCAGGATCGCCCCTCGCGGGCGTGCTGAGAATGAAGGCCCACATTCCTGTGTTGCTGCCTTGATAGCAAGATGTGAATGTGGTGTGCAGAACATGAAGAAGCCACTATTCTATCAAAATAGCTTGCTACACTGGTGGGTGTACGGCAAGGTGAAAGGAGTTCCCGATGGGTACAGGGCATGGTGAGATCGGCCTGTTCGACGCCTTCGACATCTACGACAGGTCGAGGCCCTTCTTCCGGGGGCGGGACGCCTACTCGTATGCGTCCGGGTTCGCCGCCGCCATGGAGGGTATGGGGTATCGGATCGAATGGTGCCATGAGGAAGGCATGGCCCTGCGGATCGACGCCGTCACCCGTGAGGAGCGTGATGCGGACGGATGCCTGCGCACCGTCGGCATCACAAAGGAGGGCGACCTGCTGCTCGATGCGCTCCGTGTGCGCCTCGTGCATGTGGGAGGCCGGTTCGGTGACGGCCTCTCCTATATATACAGTCTCGAAGACTGCCGGATTCACGGCAGGTTCCTCCCCATGGTGGAGTTCCGCGACATGACGGCGGCGTTCCGGCAGGCTCCCGCCCCCGAAGGCCGGTTCCTCGCCTGCTACTATGCGGACACCCTGCTCAACCGCAGCGTCTCCTGCTGGGACGCCCCGTTGGAGACCGCCGCGACGCCTTGGGAATCGGATGCGTGGCAGCGCCGGTATGTGTATGACTGGTTGGAGCAGCGGCTGGACGCGCAGGGTTACGACTGGCGTTCGCACCCCATGGATGGGGACAGGGATTTTCGGGAGCCGGAAGACCGGTGACCATATATATAAGGAACAGGAGCAGATCATGAGCATCAACAGGGTGAGCATCGCCGGATATTTGACGCGGGATGCGGAGCTGCGCACCGTGAACGGGAACCTTGCCGTCCTCGGTTTCACGGTGGCGGTCAACGAGAAGCGCAAGGATCGGGGGAGCGGACAGTATGTGGACGCGCCCGTGTTCGTCCGCTGCGCGGTGTTCGGACAGCGGGCCGAGCATCTTGCCCGGTACATGACCAAGGGCACGAAGGTGATGATCGACGGCAGGCTGCACTACTCCTCCTACATGAAGGACGAGGAGCAGCGTTCCTCCCTGAGTGTCATCGTGGATCAGTTGGAGTTCGGGAACGTGAAGCCACGGGAGGAGAACGCCATGTCGCAGGAGCAGACGGCGGCACCGGCCTCCCCTGCTACCACCGATTCGGACTTCTACGATGAGGACGTGTGGGAGCAGACCGGATTATGCTGAGCTTCATCCTTCTTATCGCGTTCACCGTCGTCTGGTATGCGCTGCTGGTCTTCATCGCTTGGGCGGCGGGCGGTATCGTGGTCGCGATCATCGTGGCGCTGCTCATCCCCATCGTCCTGATCTTCTGTGTGGCGATGGGCAGGGCCGCCGAACTGGGCGATCGTCTTCAAATGAAATTCAAGAAAGGACACTGATTATTATGTATACGATTCTGTTGCTGAATCAGAAAGGCGGGGTCGGCAAGACGACCATCGCCGACGAGCTGGCGTTCGCGTTCGAGCGGCGCGGCATGACCGTGGCGTTCGTGTCCACCGATCCGCAGGGCGGCAACGTGCATGAGGTGTGCGACGACCCGGACTATGCGGAATCCTGCGATTTCCAGATCGTGGACACGGCGGGCGTGCTGAAGAACGGCATGGATGACTGGTGCCGCGCGGCGGACATGATCCTCGTGCCCATGCTGCCCAGCACCCGTGATGTGGAGCC
>NZ_NFHE01000082.1 GCF_002161235.1 Pseudoflavonifractor sp. An85 | reverse complement strand
AGGTGCCCGTCCTCGTCCCGGATGTTCTGTATCTCGCAGCCGAACAGTGGAGAGTCCGGATCGTCCCGCAGCATGTTGAGGCTGCCGCCCACGTAGAAACCGTCGCCGCTGCGCACCATGAGGGGGTTCCCGCCGTTCTCCGGGTCGAATGTGCGCGGCTCGCGGATGTTGTAACCGTCGAGATAGTCGGCCAGATGGTCGAACGATTCCCGGAAATCGAGATTGCGGATGCCGGGTGGTTCCTTGCGGTGTTCCTCGATGTCCCAGATGGTTGTTTCCGTCATGATGGTCCCCTTTCATACGAGTGGGCGGGCGGGGCCGTGGCCCTGCCCGCCATTGTCAGAGTTCCGCCCTCGTGTCCTCATGGGAGGGGGCGTCATTGCCGTGGTTTTGTGCGAGCCGGGTGGAGGAGTCGCGGCTTTCCTCTGCCGCATGGGTGAGGGAATCGCCCCCGACTTCGGGGTGTTCGGCGAGCAGGTCGTGCCATGCGTTCTGGAATGCCTGATCGTACCCGTCCTTGTTCGCCAGCCGGACGGCTTCGGCGCTCATCATGCACGGGTTCGGCTTGTCGTAGCCGGAATCCCGCAGCGTGTCCGCCATGTCGGCGGAGAGTTCCCCGTCCTCGTCGCCGAGGGCTTCGGTGAGGGAATCGCTCATGGTCTCCTCCGCAAGGTCGGTGGCGTCGCTGAACCGGTTCATGCCGTCGGAGGCGTCGCGGATGCCTTCGATGAGGGTGTCGGCCATGTCCTCCGAGATGGCGTAGACCCCCTGATCCTTCAGGTGGGCGAGGGTGACGGCGGCGAGGATGTCGGCCTTGTGGTCGTACAAATTCTGCGAGTAGCATTCGTACTGCGCCGCCTGCGTCATCTTCATGAGGTCGCCCTTGCAGCCTTCCAAGAGGCCCTGCGCGTCGGCCTCCTCCAGCCATTCGTAGTTGTCTGGCAGCCAGTGGAGCAGGTCATGGTAGTAGATGTCCACCATGCCGTCCGCCGCCTCTTGCAGCGCGTCATCGATGTAAGAGGCCCCGTTCACGTAGTCCACGGCGTCTTCGCCGTAGTCGCCGAGGTCGAGGAGGTTGTCGATTGCCTCCTTGATGGTGATGAACTTCTGCCCGCCGTAGAGCATCTGGTCCACGGGCGGATGTTCGTATGCGTCCTGCCGTGCCTGCTCCTCCTGAAGCTGTTCGACCTGCGCCTGCACTTCGGTCTCGTATTCGTCGAGGGTGTCGGAGAGCTGGTTGGCTTCGCCATTGCTGAGGTTGAGGGTGTCGCGCACCCAGTCCCGCGCCTTCCTGCACCCCTCCCATGCGCGGATCGCCTCGGAGGGCTTGCGGTAGCCCATGTCGTCGGCGAAATCGTCCACATCGTGATAGGCGTCGGGGATGCGTGAATCCGAGAGAAGACTGCTCATGACCTGCGTGACGGTGGGTTCCCCGTGCACGCTGGGGTTGCTCTGGTAGTCGGTGGTGAAGGGATCGCCATACCTTGGGGTGAGCTGGCAGGTGTATTTCACATGGTTCGGGGAGAAATCCCCCTTTCCTGTATGGAGGATGTCGAGGTGGATGTCCACGAGGAATCTCGCGGCCTGTTCGGGTGTTTCGTATGCTGCCATGACGGTCTCCTTTCCGTGGTCCCTTTCGGGTACCACCATTGTATCCGGCGGGCTGTACGCCCGCCGGGGTCATGGCGGGGCGTCGTCAGCCGCCGAGGATTTCCTTGGCGATGCCGCCGGATTTCACGATCATGAAGATGAGGACGACGCTGATTGCGACGCCTTTGAGAAGGTTTATCAGGCTGTCCGCGCTGGATGTGGTCATAAGGAA
>NZ_NFHE01000081.1 GCF_002161235.1 Pseudoflavonifractor sp. An85 | reverse complement strand
AAGTACCTCCCCAGCACGAAGGAACCCCCGGCACAGGACGAGCACCACAAGCTGCTCGGCACCTACACCTACGATTTGCAGCAGCTCATCCAGCGTGAGGGCAAGGGCTTCAATGGCCGTCTCGACATCCTTGTAGGTGGCGGCGATGCGGGCAGCCCGCTCGCGGACGGCTCCAACTTCACCATCACCGCCGATGAGACCGGCTACTACGTGTTCATCGCCAAGTACGCCGGATGCGACCGCGTGAAGGCGTTCACCAGCGACTACGACAACCGGTTCGAGGCCACGTTCGTCAGCAAGGAAACCCCCAAGCTCACCCTGTCGTCCAGCACCAAGCCGGGCACGGTGAAGGTTGGCGAGGAGATGCGCGACACCGCGACCATCAGCGGCACCGGCAACAGCGACGGCGTGGTGAACAAGGGCGCGTATGTCCTGTTCGATGCCTACAACCCCGTCCCCGGCGAGGCCGATCCCAGTGTGGGCAAGCTCCTCGACTCCGACAGGCACGAGCTGACCGCCGAACAGATCGACGATCTGAACAATGGCAAGCAGATCACCGTCACCAGCAATCCCGTGAATGCCACGACCAGCGGCAACGTGTACTGGCAGGCCGCGATCTACGCGGCGGACGGCACCCTGCTCGCCACCCACGAGCTTGGCATCGAGGATGAGACCACCGTGGTCAAGGGCGGCGGCGACATCAGCTCGATCAGCCAGAAGCAGGGCGCGGTCGGCGGCCAGATGTGGGACATCATCACCGTGTCCGACGACACCGACGGCGACGACGCGGGCAACATCCCCGACGGCTCCACCGTGCAGGTCAGCGTGTACAAGCATGAGGGCCAGAATCAGGAGACCAAGGGCCAGCTCGTGGAGACCAAGACGTTCCCCGTGGACACGTCGAAGCTCGGCGAACGCCCCGGTTCCTACAGCTTCCAAGCGCTCATGGACGGCACCTATCCGGCGGCTGGCACCTACTACTGGGTGGAACGCCTGATCGGGCCTGACGGCGGCGTGATCGCCGAAGGCAAGTACGGTGACGACACCGAACGCACCTACGTGCAGGAGTACGACACCGACGCCGCGAAGGCATGGCTGAGCACCAACGACGCGGAATACGCGGACAAGACCGTGAACACGTTCGACGTGCTCACCCAGAAGTACTACACGCAGTGGGGCGAGGACGACCAGACCGGTTCCTCCACCAGCGTCTACTTCGGCGCGACCGCCAAGGGCACGCAGGCCCAGTTCAGCATCTGGCGCGAAGGCGACGGCAACGCCGACACGGACGTGAAGGTGCTCGACGGCCAGACCATGGACCTGCCCAAGATCGGCGACCGCAAGGAACCGTATTCGCAGAAGCTCAAGAGCGAGACGTTCACGCTCCCCGAGGACACCGTGGCGGGCACGCACTACTACATGCTGCGCGTCACCAACACGCAGGACGCCGCGAACCTTCAGGCCATCGGCATCCAGTCCGACGGTCTGGTGTGGGAGTCCCCGAAGCGCGTGGAGCGTGAATCCTTCGAGGTCGTTCGCGTCACCTCCACTGCGGCGGAACCCATTGTCACGACCGACATGCCCCATGTGCAGGAGACCCTGCATGTGGACGGCACCCTCGGCAAGGGCAGCGCCTATCAGGTGGAGACGTGGACCGTGGGCGATGACGGGAACACCGCCGAAAAGGTCTGTGAGACCGATCGCGTCACGCTCGACCACGACGTGACGGACACGGACATCGCCGTGACCCTCGACACGCCCGCCGATCCCGGCACCTATCAGTTCCGCTTCAAGGTCTGGTCGCCCGACAACCTCGGCGGCGACCCCGACGTGACGGCGGACGCCGGTACGATGATGCCCGACGACTGGAAGCAGGGCGACGACTACGCGCAGAAGGT
>NZ_NFHE01000008.1 GCF_002161235.1 Pseudoflavonifractor sp. An85 | reverse complement strand
GATATAGCGATTGAAGGGCAACCGAAAGAGCAGATTTATTATCATCGTTCCATACAAGATATTTTTAACCTTTGTTTTAGAGCTGGATTTGTCATTGATGGATTTTATGAAGAATGTTTTAAAACCAACAAAGAAATTCCTATGGTAATGATAGTAAGGCTTAAGAAGGTAAAACGTGATAGCTTAAAATAAATTCAAGTTTGTCGGGTAAATAGCAAACCCAGCCGAGCCAGTCAACGGTCAAGATGAACGGCGCATATGCGCAGCCGTTGACAGCCCCGCCCGCCTTTGCTGGTAGGCAATCAAGGGGCGACAGCAAGAAGTGCCACCGCCCCGCACTATTATTCAGAAAGGGGAATTTCCATGACCGACCAGATAGCCTATCAAGAATATATCCAGCGCAGGTACAACGCCTTTTGCAAGACTGTTATCCGCTGTGCCGCCTTGGACAAGATTTTGAAGCTTAAACGGCAATGGGAACGGCAAGTTTCCCTTGACTATCTGATGAACGAGAAGTTTGTCCAGTTTGCCGCGTCGGAGCCGGACGAGGAATACCCATTTACCGTCTGCGGTCAGACCGTCCTGCTCTGCAACGCCGCCCTTGCCGACGCGATCTCTGTTTTGCCGGAGCAGACGCGGGAAGAAATCCTGCGCTATTACTTTCTGCGCCAGCCGCAGCGCGTGATCGGCGCGTGTATTGGCCGGTCACGCAGCACAGCGGGGCGGCATATCCAGCTTGCCTTGCAGCGGCTACGCGAAGAAATGGGGGTGAGCCGGTATGAGTAGACTTCTCCCCTATGAAACAATCCTCAAAGCCCGTGAGGGCGACCCAGAAGCCGTGAACGCTGTCCTGCTCCACTACGCCGGATATATCCGCTATTTCTCAAAAGTGAACGGGCAGGTCAACGCCGAGGTGGAGGACTATGTAAAGCAGCGGTTAATTGACTGTCAATTCAAGTTCCGGCTTGACGAACCACCGGACAAGTCATAAAAACTGAATACCAGCCGCCACCGACGCGGCCAGCGAAAGCAGTAAGTCTTGAAAAAGATTTACTGCTTTTTTTGTTGTCCGGCTCCGCTCCCGGCCATTTTGCCCCCTGCCGGTTGTAGTAGTAAGCGAGGAGGGAATTTTTCTGCCCTGGTGTTTGGCATTTGGAGCATTTACCCGTAGTAGAGGGCAAAGAGAAAGGATTTCTCCAACACCGGGTAGAAACCACTGCGTCCGGTGTCATTTTAGCGAAAGCGGGCAGGAATGCCCTTTACAGGATTAGTAGTAGCAGAAAAAGAGAAACAAACTTTTGTGGTTGCAGTTTTCCAAAAAAGTGGCGGACGGAAGTGAGAGAAAGTTTGCAGTCACGGAGAGCAAGTTTCTACCACGGTGCCAAAATCCGCAATTCTGCAGTTTTGCCCCTCGCGGGAAACTTGTTGGGGAGTGCCTTCCCCAAACCCTGCTCATGCGCCCTTACGGGCGAGAAAGGAGGTCACACCATGCGAAAGAAATACAACACGCCCCACCGCAGCCGCGTTGTGAAAACCCGGCTGTCCGAAGATGAGTATGCCGACTTCACAGCGCGGCTTGCGCCCTATGGTATCAGCCAGTCCGAATTTCTCCGGCAGGCGATACGGCGGGCGACCATACGCCCGGTTGTCCATGTGTCGTCGGTCAATGACGAGTTGCTTTCCGCTGTCGGGAAGCTGACAGCCGAGTACGGCAGGATCGGCGGCAACCTCAATCAGATTGCCCGGTATCTGAACGAATACGGCGTACCCTACAACACCCTTTCCGGCGAGGTACGCGCCGCCATATCCGACCTTGCCGTCCTCAAGTATGAAGTCCTCAAGAAAGTAGGTGACGCGGTTGGCAACACTCAAGCATATCAACTCTAAAAACGCCGACTACGGAGCCGCCGAGCAATATCTTCTCTTTGAGCATGACGAGTTTACCATGAAGCCCGTCCTTGATGAAACCGGCAGGCTTATCCCCCGCGAGGACTACCGGCTGTCCACGCTGAACTGCGACGGGGAGGATTTTGCCGTTGCGTGTATGCGGGCCAATCTCCGCTATCAGAAAAACCAGCGGCGGGAAGATGTGAAAAGCCACCACTACATCATCAGCTTTGACCCGCGGGACGGGCCGGACAACGGCCTGACCGTAGACCGGGCGCAGGCGTTGGGGGAACAATTCTGTAAAGAGCATTTTCCCGGCCACCAGGCCCTTGTCTGCACCCACCCGGACGGGCATAACCACAGCGGCAACATTCATGTGCATATCGTCATAAACAGCCTGCGGATTGAGGAAGTGCCGTTCCTGCCCTACATGGACAGGCCGGCCGATACGAAAGTCGGCTGCAAGCACCGATGTACCGACGCTGCCCTGCGCTACTTCAAATCCGAAGTCATGGAGATGTGCCACCGGGAGGGGCTTTATCAAATCGACCTCTTGAACGGCAGCAAGAACCGCGTCACCGACCGGGAGTATTGGGCGCAGAAAAAGGGACAGGCCGCGCTGGACAAGCAGAACGCCCCCATGATTGCCGATAGTATCACGCCCCGGCAGACCAAGTTTGAAACGAACAAGGAGAAGCTGCGGCAGACCCTACGGAAAGCCCTTGCCACCGCCGCCAGCTTTGACGAGTTTTCCTCTCTGTTGCTGCAGGAGGGTGTGACCGTCAAGGAGAGCCGGGGGCGGCTTTCCTACCTCACGCCGGACAGGACAAAGCCAATTACCGCCCGGAAGCTGGGCGACGATTTTGACCGCGCCGCTGTCTTTGCCGTTTTAGAGCAAAACGCCGCCAGAGCAGCCGAAGCGCCAGCCAGATCCCCCGATCCCCCACGCACCATAAAAGACCGCTTGCAGGTTGCCAGAGCCGAGATAGCCGCCCCGAAACAGGACGGAGTGCAGCGGCTTGTGGACATTGAGCAGAAAATGGCCGAGGGCAAAGGCCGGGGCTATGAACGCTGGGCGAAGATACACAATCTGAAGCAGGCCGCCAAAACGCTGTCCGTCTACCAGCAATACGGCTTTACTTCCCCGGAGCAGTTAGAAGCCGCCGTTGACACCGCCTATCAGAAAATGCGCCAGACCAGCGGCGAACTGAAAGCACTGGAAACGAAGCTGCAAGGGAAAAAGAAGTTGCAGCGGCAGGTGTTGGCCTACGCCCAGACCAAGGCCGCCCGCGACGGGCTGCGGGCACAGAAATCCGAGAAAGCCCGCGCCGCATACCGGCAGGCCCATGAGAGCGATTTTATCATAGCCGACGCAGCAGCCCGGTATTTCAAGGCGCATGGCATTACCAAGCTGCCCGCCCGGAAAGCGTTGCAGGCCGAGATCGAGCAGCTTATCTCCGAGAAAGACGGCCTGTATAACACCTATCACGAACAGAAACAGCGGTTCAAGGAGTTGCAGACCGTCAAGCGGAACATCGACCAGATTTTGCGCCGGGACGAGCCGCACCGCAGAAAGGAGCAGAGCCATGAGCGATAACCTGCCCCACATGGACTACCGCCAGCACCGGCGGGCGCGGCGGCTGGTACATGAGTGCTGTAACTACGATGAGGGGAACTGCCTGCTATTGGACGACGGGGAGCCTTGCGTGTGCGTCCAGAGCATTTCCTTTTCCCTCATGTGCCACTGGTTCCGTGTGGCTGTCCTGCCCCTTGACGGGGAGCTGGCCGCAGCCCTCTTGTGCCGGGGAAGCCAGAAACGGTGTGCCGTCTGCGGGGCGGCCTTTGTCCCCAAATCCAACCGGGGAAAATACTGCCCCGACTGCGCCGGGCGCATGAAGAAAATCAAAGCCGCCGAGAGAAAGCGGAAACAAAGGCAGAGATGTCACGCTTTAGAGCCTTTCAAACCCGCATAAATCAAGGCTTTTTTCGTGGGTGTCAAAGGGTACGCGATACATTTATCCTTTTCCCCCGGAAACGGCGTTTTAATGCGTGACAATACGCCAAAATCAACCCGAACACAGGGAGGTGATCCTATCGCTGATTATATCAGGGCAGACACGCGGCTGCCCGCCTATCTGCCGTATCCCCGTTTCCTGCTGAAAATGGAGATTTCACAGACCGCCAAGCTGCTGTATTCGCTGCTGTTAGACCGTTCCACCCTCTCCCAGAAAAACAAGTGGCTGGACGACGAGGGCAGGATTTATATTATCTATCCCATCGCGGAGATAGCAGAAATACTGGATAAAGGCAGCACCACCATCAAGGGGGCGCTTAATGAACTGGACACGGCGGGGCTGTTGGAACGGGAACGGGGCGGCTTCTCCGCACCGAACCGGCTTTATGTCAAAGTACCGCCAGTGCCACAGGTACAGTTTTCAGACCAACTGATGGCCGGAAGTCCGCCCCTCATAGAGCCGGAAAACCGTCCTACTGATGGTCAGAAAACCGACCTTATGATGGTCGGAAAACCGTCCCCTAACCAAACTACTATAAACAACCTTACAGAGAGCCAAACAAAGGGAGTGAGTGGGGGGCCGTCCGCGCCCTATGGCCGATATGGAAATATTTTTCTGTCACAGACCGAATACGACGAGTTGCAGGCAGAGTACCCTGACAGGCTGGAACGGTTCATCGAGGAAATGAGCCGCTACCTTGCCGCCAACGGGAAAAGCTACCAGAACTATGCCGCCGCCCTGCGGATATGGGCGGGGAACGACAAAAAGGAAGCCCCTAAAAAGGGCATACCAGACTACTCATGCAAGGAGGGCGAGAGTTTATGAAGAATGAAATCAACGCGGTTTTGGAGAATATGACGACCACCATCCCGGAGCCGGAGGACTACACCGGCGAGGACGGTTTACTGTACTGCGGCAAGTGCCGCAAGCCGAAAGAAGCCTATTTTGCGCCGGATAAGGCCGCTATCTTCGGGCGCGACCGCCACCCGGCAGAGTGCGACTGCCAGAGAACCGCCCGCGAGGAACGGGAAGCCGCCGAAAAGCGGCGCAGACACCTTGACACCGTGGAAGAACTGAAACGCCGGGGCTTTACCGACCCCACCATGCGGGACTGGACTTTCGAGAACGACAACGGCAGGAACCCGCAGACCGGGCTTGCCCGCCGGTATGTGGAGCATTGGGAAGATATGCGGACAGACAATATCGGCTGCCTGTTCTGGGGCGGCGTAGGCACCGGCAAAAGCTACCTTGCAGGCTGTATCGCAAACGCCCTCATGGAGAAAGAAATCCCCGTCCGCATGACGAACTTTGCTCTTATCCTCAATGACCTTGCCGCCAGCTTTGAGGGGCGCAACGAGTACATTTCCCGCCTTTGTCGTTATCCGCTGCTGATCCTTGACGACTTCGGCATGGAACGCGGGACGGAATACGGGCTGGAACAGGTGTTCAATGTGATTGACAGCCGTTACCGCAGCGGCAAGCCGCTGATCGTCACGACCAACCTTACGCTGGACGACCTGCACAACCCGGAGGACACCGCCCATTCCCGGATTTATGACCGCCTGCTTTCCATGTGCGTCCCGGTACGCTTTACCGGCGACAACTTCCGGCAGGAAACCGCCAAGCGGAAAATGGAGAGCATGAAGAAACTGATTACCGACTGAAAGGAGTATTGCCTATGGCAGATAACAAGCAGCACGACACCCGCACCACCCGCCGCCCTGACTGTGTGACGGAAATCCGCATGGGCAATTCCGTCCTTGTCGTGTCCGGCTATTTCAAGAAAGACACCACAACCACAGCCGCCGACAAAATGGCGCGGGTACTGGAAGCGGAAGCCGCTGCTACACAGGAGCCGACTTATCCGGCGTGAACCGGGGCATGGAAAAGCGGCCATGCCAGGGAGCATGACCGCTGGAACGAAAATCGGAAGTGCTTTAGCAATTCTTAATCTCATTCTCTATAAAATAATTTGCAATTTCAAAGGCTTTTATTCTTCTCTTTGCCAATGTGATTTGTGATTTATAACGCTCGGAATTATCCTTTGATTCAAATGTTTTTACTGTTTCTCTTAGCTTGTGCAGAGTTGAATCAATTTGCCTTTTGGCCGCGGTTAATTCATCTATTGTATACTTCATGTTTTCTCCTTTAACTTCTGATTTTTTTGTTAAATCAGAGTATACCACGGAGTTATGAACTTTTCTACTGCAAATATGGGACGACAACCCATACCATAAAAATCGGAAAATTGAAAAGCTGTAAAGAAGCAAATTTAACGCTTTTGCCGCTGTACAGCCCCCGCCGTTCCGTGGTACAATGAAACCACGGAATAGTGGGGCTGGCTGTCGGAAACGGAGGATTTTATGTTAAGACAAGCCACCCAAAACCTCATTACCGCCCTTTATCCGAGATTGTCCCACGAGGATGAATTGCAAGGCGAGAGTAATTCCATATCGAACCAAAAAAGGATACTCGAAACCTACGCAAAACAGAACGGCTTTACCAATCTGCGCTGGTACACCGACGACGGTTTTTCCGGCGCGAACTTCCAGCGGCCCGGATTTCAAGCCATGCTTGCGGACATTGAAGCCGGGAAAGTGGGTACGGTCATCGTCAAGGACATGAGCCGGTTAGGGCGAAACTACTTGCAGGTAGGGTTTTACACGGAAATGCTGTTCCCTCAAAAGGGTGTGCGTTTTATCGCTGTCAACGATAATGTGGACAGTGCCAGCGAGGGCATGGACAACGATTTTACCCCGCTGCGAAATCTGTTCAATGAATGGCTGGTGAGAGATACGAGCAAGAAAATCAAGGCAGTGAAAAAGTCAAAAGGCATGAGCGGCAAGCCTGTTACCAGCAAGCCGGTTTACGGCTATGTGATGGACGAGGACGAGAATTTTATTATAGACGAGGAAGCCGCCCCGGTGGTGCAGCAGATTTACCAGCTTTGCCTTGCCGGGAACGGCCCGACCAAGATTGCCCGTATGCTGACGGAGCAGCAAATCCCCACGCCGGGGACGCTGGAATATCAGCGGACAGGCAGCACCCGCCGTTATCACCCAGGCTATGAGTGCAAATGGGCGACCAACACCGTCGTTCATATCCTCGAAAACCGAGAGTACACCGGATGTCTGGTGAACTTCAAAACGGAAAAGCCTTCTTATAAGGTCAAGCACAGCATAGAGAACCCCGTCGAGAAGCAGGCCATTTTCGAGAACCACCATGAGCCGATCATCGACAAGGAAACATGGGAACGGGTGCAGGAGTTACGCAAACAGCGCAAACGCCCGAACCGCTACGATGAAGTGGGGCTGTTCTCCGGGATTTTGTTCTGCGCCGACTGCGGCCATGTGCTGTATCAGCAGCGGTATCAGAACAAAGACCGCAAACAGGACTGCTACATCTGCGGCAGCTACAAGAAGCGCACCCGCAACTGTACGGCGCACTTTATCCGCACCGATCTGTTGACCGCTGGTGTCCTGGCAAATCTCCGGCAAGTGACCGAATACGCAGCCAAGCATGAGAGCCGGTTTGTGAAACTACTTGTCCAGCAGAACGAGATCGGCGGCAAGCGAAAGACCGCCGCAGCCATCAAGCAGCTTGAACAGGCGCAGGAACGCATTTCTGAAATCAGCCGCATTATCAAGCGGCTGTATGAGGACAATGTAAACGGCAAAATCAGCGATGAGCGTTTCATGGAACTGTCGGCTGACTACGAAGCCGAGCAAGCGGAGCTGAAAAAGAGAGCCGCCGCCCTGCAAGCCGAACTGGACAAGTCACAGGCAGCTACCGTCAACGCCGAGAAATTTATGGGCATTGTCCGCAAGCACCTTGCCTTTGAAGAACTGACCCCCACTCTCTTGCGGGAAATGATCGAGAAAATTGTGGTGCATGAGTGCAGCTATGATGAGAACGGCACCCGCAGGCAGGACATTGAGATTTATTACAGCTTTGTCGGCAAGATTGACTTGCCCGAATAACCGCCCGACCTATCCGACACAATGGCCAAGTGTCGGATAGGAACGGCAAAATTTTTTGCACTTCTATTGCTTCTTTATCACACATAAGCAAATGCCAACGGTATGTATGATGCGGTCCAGATGGTGGCCACCCTACCCTATGTGGATGCCTCCCGCATCGGTGTCACCGGCCACTCCAATGGCGCTCTGGCCAGCCGCACCGCTGTACTCCTGGACAACCAGGCCGAAACCCAACTCATCGCTGCTGCCCTGCTGGTTTCCAACGACGCTGTCTACACCGATGAGTCTGGTGCTTTCTACAATATGTTTGGCAGCCGGGATGCCGGTATCGTAGCCTGCCAGTACGATGAGTTCTTCCACCGGGTGGCGCAGGCTGACGGTAGTCGTTCCGCTCCTCGGGACTACATTGATCAGAGCACAGCACAGTCCTTCCTTCACTTTGGCCAGAACCCCCAGGGCCTGGAAACTCGAGAGAGCTACACCATGTACACCCAGGAAATCGATGGCCAAGAAGCCATTCGCGTCATCTACAATCCCGACATCACCCATCCTTGGGCTCACTTCTCCAAACAAGTGGTGACCAGCAGCGTAGAGTTCTTTGATGCCGCTCTGGGTGCTCCCAATCCCATCGATGGAAACAATCAGATTTGGCAAATCAAGGCTGCTTTCAACGCCCTGGGTCTGGTTGGCGTCATGATGTTCGTGGTCAGCTTTGCTGTGGTTCTGGTGGGTACCCGTCCCTTCGCCGCCCTGAAGGCAGAAACCCCCGTACAGCCCGCTCCTGCCCTCACCGGCAAAGCAAAAACCTGGTTCTGGCTGAGCGGTATCCTAGCCAGTGTATTCAGCTTTGTGGTATACATGTTTGGCTACCGCTACATCAATAAGTTGGCTGCGGTCATGCCTCAGGCCGGCCCCACCTTCATCGGCGTTTGGGCCGCTAGCTGCGGTCTGTTTGCCCTGCTGCTCATTTATCTGGGCGGTAAATTCACCGGGCAATCCGGTCAGGCTGCCACCAACGGCGTGAAGATCTCTCCCAAAAATCTGGGCCTGACGGTGGTACTGGCCCTTACCGTAGCTTTGTCCGCCTACGGTCTGGTGTTCCTGGCCGACTATTTCTTCAAGGCAGACTTCCGGCTGTGGGTGATTACCCTCAAGGCCTTTACTGTGGACAAACTGCCCTACATTCTCCTGTATCTCCCCTTCTTCCTGCTCTACTACATTCCCAATTCTATCTCCATCAACAGCTACAACTATTTCGAGATGGGTAAAAAAACCTGGATGAACACTGCGGTCAATGTCATGTGGAACATCCTGCCCAGCGTGGTCATGGTCATCATCATGTATGGCTGCTTCTACATCACCGGGTACATGCCCAATGAGTTCTTCCCCTTCTTTGGCGGCAGCATCATCGGTATTTGGCTCTATCCCGTCATCGTAGTTCTGGCCGTAGCCGCCGTGGTTTCCCGCAAACTCTATCGTGCCACCAAAAATCCATACCTGGCTGGTATCATCATGGCCCTGCTTGTGGCCATCATGAGCTGTACCAACACCCTCACCGCCCTGTAAGCATCCGCGCAGGGGTTGGGCGAAAAATTCCGCCCAACCCCTTGCCTTTTCCTACCCCAGGTGCTATCATAAAGACAAGAATTCCATATCCTGCTGAGAGTTTGAGAGCAACGCAGACAGAGAGACCTCTAGTCATAGGGGTCGCTGTCGGGTTGCTCTTTTTTGTTTGGAAAGGAGGAGCATTTCATGTATGACGTGATTGTGCTGGGCTGCGGCGTGGTGGGTGCCGCCACTGCATACCAGCTTGCCCACTATCCCTTAAAGGCTGCAGTGCTAGAGGCCCAAAACGACGTGGCCAACGGCACCACCAAGGCCAACAGCGCCATCATCCACGCCGGATACGACCCGGAGCCGGGTACCCTCATGGCCAAGCTCAACGTGGAGGGAAACCGCATGGCCGGGGAGATCTGCCAAAAGCTGCAGGTGCCCTTTGACCGGGTGGGCAGCCTGGTGCTGGCCTTTGACGAGGCAGACCTCACTACCCTGCGCACTCTCTACGACCGGGGTGTGGCCAACGGCGTGCCGGGGCTGGAACTGTGGGACCAGTCCCAGGTGCGCCAGCACGAGCCCAACCTGAGCCAGGAGGTAAAAGGTGCGCTCTACGCCCCCACCGCCGGCATCGTAGACCCCTGGCAGTACGCCCTGGCCATGGCAGAAGTGGCCGTGACCAACGGGGTGGAGCTGCACCGTTGCGCGCCCGTCACCGCCATTACCCCGGTGGAAGGTGGCTACGCCGTCACCACCCCCAAGGGGGTATTCACCGCTCGCTATGTGTTCAACGCCACCGGCGTCTTTGCCGACCAGGTACATGGGCTGCTGGAAGAGCCGGACTACTCCATCACCCCCAACCGGGGCGAATATTACCTCATGGACAAGAGCCAGCATGAGCAGGTGTCCCATGTGGTGTTCCAGTGCCCCAACGAAAACGGCAAGGGTGTTCTGGTCTCCCCCACCATCCACGGCAATCTCATTGTGGGTCCCGACGCCCAGCCCGTGGAGGATCGTCACGACCTGGGTAACACTGCCTCCGGCCTGGACTTTGTGCGGCAGCATGCCACCCGCTCCGTTCCGGGGCTAAACTTCCGGGAGAACATCCGCAACTTTTCCGGCATCCGGGCCAACTCCACCCGCCACGACTTTATTTTAGAGGAGAGCCCCAACCACCCCGGCTTTTTCGACCTGGCGGGCATCAAGTCCCCGGGTCTGGCCAGTGCCGCCGCCATCGGCAAGTGGGCCTGTGAGCGAATCTTGGAAAAGGAGCCACAGCTGGAACCCAAACAGGGTTTTGTGGACCAACGCACCCATGTGGTGTTCCACACCCTGTCCCCAGAGGAGAAAAACGCCCTCATCGCCCAGGACCCCCGGTATGGCCGGGTCATCTGCCGGTGCGAGACGGTCACCGAAGGGGAGATCGTGGCTGCCCTCCACTCCCCCATCCCCCCCTACACCATCAACGGGGTGAAACGGCGGTGCAACGCGGGCATGGGCCGCTGCCAGGGCGGCTTCTGCGGGCCCCGTGTCCAGGACATCATCGCCCGGGAGCTGGGGCTGAACCCCTGTGAGGTGCTCATGGACCAGGAAGGCACCTACGTGCTCACCGGCGAAACCAAAGTCCAAGGAGGGAAGGCTCATGTATGAACTAATTGTCATTGGCGGCGGCCCTGCCGGTCTGGCAGCGGCCTGTGAGGCCTGGGACAAGGGCCTGCGCCGCATTTTGATTTTGGAGCGGGACAAGGAGCTGGGGGGCATCCTCAACCAGTGCATCCACAACGGCTTTGGCCTCCACCACTTCAAAGAGGAACTCACTGGCCCCGAGTACGCCGGACGATTCATTCAGCGGCTACAAAGCACCGGTGTGGAGGTGCAGCTGGACACCATGGTGCTCCAGCTCATCCCCGGCACCCCCCATCAGGTCCACTGCGTCAGCGCCCAGCATGGGTATCAGATTCTGGAGACCCAGGCGGTGGTGCTGGCCATGGGCTGCCGGGAGCGTACCCGGGGCGCCATCGCCATCCCCGGGGAGCGTCCGGCAGGTATTTTCACCGCCGGTGCCGCCCAGCGGTATCTGAACATGGAGGGCTATATGGTGGGCCGCCGGGTGGTCATTCTGGGCAGCGGCGACATCGGCCTCATCATGGCCCGACGCATGACCCTGGAGGGGGCCAAAGTCCTGGCCTGCGTGGAGCTGATGCCCTACTCCGGCGGACTGACCCGCAATATCGTCCAGTGCCTGGAGGACTACAACATCCCCCTCTACCTCAGCCACACCGTCACCGACATCCGGGGCCACAACCGGGTGGAACAGGTCACCGTCAGTAAAGTGGATGAGAACCGCCGCCCCATTCCCGGCACCGAAATGGTCTTTGACTGCGACACCCTGCTGCTCAGCGTGGGTCTCATTCCCGAAAACGAGCTGACCCGTCAGGCGGGGATTCCCATGGACCGGCGTACCAACGGCGCTCTAGTCTACGAGAACATGGAGACCCAAGTGCCCGGCATCTTCGCCTGCGGCAACGTGGTGCACGTCCACGATCTGGTGGACTACGTCACCGCTGAGAGCCAGCGGGCGGGCGCGGCTGCCGCCGCATTTGTCCAGCGGGCGGAACAAGAAGCCGCCTCCCTGCCCCTCACCAACGGCGACGGCGTGGGATACACGGTGCCCCAGAGCATTCGTCTGAATGTGGACAAAGCCCAGGTGATGTTCCGGGTGGGCCGGGTGTTTCACAAAAGCCGCATTGTGGTGCGAGACCAGGCGGGCAACCAGATTGCCCAGTTCCCCCGGGAGCACATGGCCCCCGGCGAGATGGAACAGATTTCTCTGCCCAAGGTACTGTTAGAACGAGCCGTGGGCGGGCTAACTGTATCTGCTGAGGAGGTGGCGGAAGGATGAAGAACCTGATTTGCATTGTCTGTCCCAAGGGCTGCCACCTGCAGGTGGATGAGGACAACGGGTACGCCGTCACCGGCAACAGCTGCCCCCGGGGGGCCGAGTACGGCAAAACGGAACTGCTCCACCCCACCCGGGTGCTCACCAGCACCGTGCGGGTGGAAGGCGGGCTCCACCGGCGGCTACCGGTGAAAACCGCCGCTCCCATCCCCAAAGAACTGATGTTTGAGGCCATGGAGGCCCTGAACGGGGTGACCCTCACCGCTCCTGTCACGGTGGGTCAGGTGGTGATTTCCAACCTGCTGGGCACCGGGGTGGACGTGGTGGCCACCCGGGATATGAAGTAAGTCTACACGCAAAAAAACGTCGTACCCCGTGGGGTACGACGTTTTTTTGATCTTCTTACACAGACTCGTGGAAGGTGCGCTTGATAACCTCCAGCTGCTGCTCCCGGCTCAGGCGGTTGAAGTTCACCGCGTAGCCGGAGACACGGATGGTGAGGGTGGGGTACTGCTCGGGGTGCTCCATGGCATCCACCAGCACCTGACGGTCCATGACGTTGACGTTCAGGTGGTGGGCGCCCTGGACGAAGTAGCCGTCCAGAATGGAGACCAGATTGGTGGTGCGCTCCTGGGCGCTCTTACCCAGAGCATTGGGCACAATGGAGAAGGTGTTGGACACGCCGTCCTGGCACACACCCCGGTAGGGAATCTTGGCCACGGAGTTGAGGCTGGCCAGCGCGCCATTCTCGTCCCGGCCGTGCATGGGGTTGGCGCCGGGGGCGAAGGGCTCGCCGGCCTTGCGGCCATCGGGGGTGGAACCGGTCTTCTTGCCGTACATCACGTTGCTGGTGATGGTGAGGGCGGACAGAGTGTGGATGGCATTGCGGTACAGGGGGTGCTTCTTCAGCTCGGCGGAGAAATAGGAGGCAATCTCCACGGCGATGTCGTCCACCCGGTCGTCGTCGTTGCCGTACTTGGGGAACTCACCCTCCACGGCAAAGTCCACGGCAATGCCCTGCTCGTTGCGGATGGGGCGCACCTTGGCAAACTTGATGGCGGACAGAGAGTCGGCGGCAATGGACAGACCCGCCACACCGAAGGCGGCCAGGCGCTCCACCAGGGTGTCGTGGAGGGCCATCTGGCTGGCCTCGTAGGCGTACTTGTCGTGCATGTAGTGGATGATGTTGATGGTGTCCACATACAGCTCGGCCACATAGGACAAGACCTTCTTGTAGTTGGTGAGCACCTTGGAGTAGCTGAGTACCTCGTCCTCATCCCGCTGGATGTTGGGCACCACCTGGATGCCCTTCTTCTCGTCCACGCCGCCGTTGATGGCGTACAGCAGGCTCTTGGCCAGGTTGGCACGGGCGCCGAAGAACTGCATCTGCTTGCCCACGGCCATGGCGGACACACAGCAGGAGATGCAGTAGTCGTCCCCGTACAGAGGGCGCATCACGTCGTCGTTCTCGTACTGGATGGAGTCAGTGGCAATGCTCATCTTGGCACAGTACTCCTTCCAACCCTGGGGCAGGTTCTGGGCCCACAGCACAGTGAGATTGGGCTCAGGAGCAGTGCCCAGATTGGTGAGGGTGTGGAGATAGCGGAAGCTGTTGCGGGTCACCAGGGTGCGGCCGTCGATGCCCATACCGCCCAGAGCCTCGGTGATCCAGGTGGGATCGCCGCCGAACAGCTCGTTGTACTCGGGAGTGCGCAGGTGGCGCACCAGGCGCAGCTTGATGATGAACTGGTCGATGAGCTCCTGAGCGCCCTGCTCGTCCAGCAGTCCACGGTCCAGATCCCGCTGGATGTAGATGTCCAGGAAGGTGGCGGTGCGGCCCAGAGAGGTGGCGGCGCCGTTGTTCTCCTTCACGCCAGCCAGATAGGCCAGGTACAGGTTCTGCACGGCCTCGTGGGCGTTCTCGGCAGGACGGGTGACGTCGCAGCCGTAGCGGCTGGCCATGTGGGTGAACTCCTTCAGGGCGCGAATCTGGGTGCTCACTTCCTCCCGCAGGCGGATGCGCTCCTCGGTCATGGGGCCGTCCAGCATGTCCAGATCCTTTTGCTTCTCCTCAATGAGGAAGTCAGTGCCGTACAGGGGCACCCGGCGGTAGTCGCCCACCAGACGGCCACGGCCGTAGGCATCGGGCAGACCGGTGAGGAGCCCTGCGGTACGGGCCAGACGGGTGCGCTTGGGGTAGGCGTCAAACACGCCCTCGTTGTGGGTCTTGCGGTAGAGGCTGAAGTGGCGCTCAATCTCCGGGTCCAGCTCATAGCCGTACTCGTGGAGGGCGGACTCAGCCATGCGCATGCCGCCGTACAGGTTGACAATGCGCTTGAGGGGGGCGTCGGTCTGCAGGCCCACAATGACCTCGTTTTCCTGGTCAATGTAGCCGGGCTCGAAGTTGTCGATGCCGGAGACCACATGGGTCTCCACGTCGATGATGCCCTTTTTCAGCTCCTCCACAATGAGAGCGTGGGCCTTCTCCCACACCTTGGCAGTGCGGGGGGAAATGGGAGCCAGGAAGCTGTCATCTCCGGTGTAGGGGGTGTAGTTCTTCTGAATGAAGTTGCGCACGTTCACCAGGTGGCGCCATTCGCCGGTGCGAAAGCCCTCCCAGGCGGTGCAGTTGACATCAATGCTCATGGGTGTTACCTCCTCAATTTATATGGGGAAATGCTTCATCAAATCTCTTCTGCCACCCGGCCAGGGTCTCCTTGGCCAGGGGCTCCACCCCCTCCAGGGGGTAAGGAATACCTAAGGTATGGTACTTGTGGACCCCTAAGGTGTGGTAGGGCAGCAGCTCCACCCGGCGCACATTCCGGAGCTTGGAGACAAAGTCCAGTAGCCCCTGCAAATGCTCGTCCCCGTCGGTGAGCCCGGGCACCACCACGTGGCGAATCCACAGGGGCACCTCTTGGGCCTGCGCCTGGAGCAAAAACGTCTCCCAGGCCCCGCTCTCCCGGCCGGTGACGGCCTGGAAGCCCTGGGGGGTGTAGTGCTTGATGTCCATCAAGACCAGATCGGTGTGGGTGAGAATCTCCTGGTACTCCCCCAACCCGCACCCGGCGGTGTCCAGGCAGGTGTGAATCCTTTCCCGGTGGCACAGCTCCATGGTTTGAACCAAAAATTCCGGCTGCAACAGGGGCTCGCCGCCGGAAAAGGTGACCCCGCCGGTTTGGCCGTAGTAGGGCTTGAATCGGCGCAGCCGTTTCACCAGCTCCTCCGGTGTCATCTCCTTGGATAACGCTGCCCCACACACCCAGGTGTCCGGGTTGTGGCAATACTGACATCGAAGGGCACAGCCCTGGAGAAACACCACCGTGCGAATGCCCGGGCCGTCCACCAGCCCCATGCTCTCAATGGAATGAATGTGACCTGTCATAAATTTTTCCTCTTTTTTCCAGTTTTACAACAAAGAAAAAGACCGACGCACTGAGCCCCTTTCTGCCCAGACGGTCGGCCGGCTTCCCGATCACACTCCACGTGGTCCATTCCACTTTTCTCCGTCAGTCGTATGATCACCTTGGGTACAAGACTACTATATCTTGTGGCGTTTGTCAAGAACCATTTCCATTTCCCACAATTTACCTGACTTCAACGTTTGTCTTTAAGAAGTCGTTAAGGACATTTATCGAAGTTGTAAATTTTTCATAAGAGGTGGTGATTTTTCTCCTGTTTGGTTGCCTTTCTCCTGAACAGATACTATAATTCTCCCACACAGGAGAGAAAGCACTCCGAGGATGAGAGGAGAACCTGAGATGAAAATACCCAACAAAAACCGGGGTAGCCGGAGCCTTCTGGAGACAGTCGTCAATTTCCTGGCCCTGGTGTTGTTTCTTGCTCTGGCCGTGGGCTTTGTGGCCACCGCCATTTCCACCCAATTCCTCACCCCCGTGCTCATCGCGGTGTTGGTGGCGGTTGTGGCACTGCTGCTGGTGGTGGTGTGGGCCCTGCGCCGCAACCGCCGCCCTGGTGTGCGGGCCATAGGCTCGGTGCTGGCCATGGTATTCTGCCTGGTCTTCGCCTTTGGCATCGGCTACATTCGGGTGGGCCTGGACACGCTAAACAAGATCACCTCCACCCAAACCCAGACCGTGGCCATGACCGTTTATGTGCGGGAGGGGGACAACCGGGAACTCAACGAGCTTATGAGCGCTCCCTGGGGCACCCTTTCTACCGATCGGGACAACACCCAGGCCGCTGTGGCCAAGCTGGAGCAGGAGCAGGGTGCTACCCTGACCCACCAGGTCTATCCAAGTCCCTCAGAATTAGTGGATGCCCTGGAACAGAGCCAGGTAGATGCCATTCTGGTCAATCAGGGGCAGCTGAGCACCCTGGAAGATATGGAAGGATATGAAACGGTGCTCGCCCGTCTGCGCAGCGTCGAGACCATTCAAGTGGAGCTGCAAACCTCCGCCCAGCCCACCACACCCCCTGCCACGGGCTTGGATCAGGTCATTACCGTATACATCAGCGGCAACGATTCCCGCAGCAACGATATCAACTCCACCGAGCGCAGCGACGTGAACATCATTGCCACCATCAACCCCAAAACCCGGCAGATCCTGCTGCTCAACACCCCCCGGGACTACTTCGTTCCCCTGTCCGTTTCCGGTGGTGTGAAAGACAAACTGACCCATGCCGGAAACTTTGGCATTGAGGTGAGCATGGATACCCTGGAGATGCTCTATGACACCAAACTGGACTACTACTTCAAGGTGAACTTCTCCGGCTTCCAACAAATCATTGACGCCCTGGGCGGCATTGATGTGGATTCCCAGTATGCCTTTGACTCCTTTATCTCTGACTACACCTACGAGAAGGGCATCAACCACCTGGATGGCGAGAAGGCCCTCTTCTACGTCCGGGAGCGGTACAACCTCCCCGGCGGCGACTTCCAACGTGGGGTACACCAGATGCAGGTGATTGAGGCGGTGGCAAAAAAGGCCATGTCCCCCACCATTCTCACCCAGTATCTCCCCCTGATGAACGCTTTGAGTGACTGCTTCCGCACCAACATTCCCTCCGATCTCATCGCCTCTCTGGTGCGGGATCAACTGGACCAGGGCGGAAGCTGGGACATCGTCACCTACTACGTCACCGGCTCTGGCAGCAAAGAATACACCTATTCTGTTCCCAACTGGCAGCTGGATGTCATTGTTCCAGACCAGACCACTGTGGCCACCGCCAAACAGCTCATGGAGCAGATCCGCAACGACCAGATCATCACTTCTCCTCAGGCATAATCTCACAGGCCGTTGGGCTAACCATGCCCAACGGCCTGTGCGTTTATACAAATTCCCTTTTTATCCTGGAATTTCCCGGATACTTCCATTGCCATTTCCCGTTTTTTGTACTATAATGTCGAGAAGCTATTCTCAGCGGTCGGTGTGACCGCATACTTACTGCCCCATTCCCAGTGTGGGATTCAAAAGGAAGGAACGTATCATGGGAAAACAACCAAAAAAGAACGCAGGACGCCGCGGTTTTGACTTCTACCTCAATAAGTTGGCCTTGGTGGTCTTCATCGCCCTGGCTGCCTACTTTGTCTTTACCGCCGCCTCCACAGGAATGCTCACCCCCCTGTTCATTGCCGCCCTGGTTTTGGTCGTGGGTCTCCCTGTGGTGCTGGTACTGGCGCTGAGCCTGCCCCGCCACAAACCGGTGCGCCGTGCCATTGGCTCCGTATTGGCCATGGTCTTTTGCCTGGTCTTTGCCGTAGGCACTCGGTACATCCAGATCGGCATGAAGACCCTCAACGACATCACCTCCGGCGGAGACGAGACCGCCTCCATGTCTGTGTATGTCCGCTCCGACGACACCCGGGATATGGATGCTCTGCTCCACGAGACCTTCGGCACCCTGGCCCTGAGCTCCGGCAACACCCAGGCTGCCGTGGATCAGCTCAACAAGGAATACTCCACCAGCCTCACCACCCAGACCTTCACCTCCACCACCGAGCTGGTGGATGCCCTTCAGGACAAGGACGTGGATGTCATTTTGGTGGACAAGGGCCACCTGAGCGTGCTGGAAGATCTGGAGGGCTACGAGCACACCATGGACAACCTGCGTCAGGTCAAGTCCTTCCAGGTCGCTGTGCAGAGTGACAACACTCCGCAACCCAGCGCCAACACCTCCAATGAAAACTCCGTGTTCACCGTGTACATCAGCGGCAGCGACTCCCGGGACAGCAACATTATGGCCACTGGCCGCAGCGATGTGAACATTCTGGCCACTGTCAACACCAAGACCCACCAGGTGCTGCTGCTCAACACCCCCCGGGACTTCTACATCCCTCTGTCCATTGCCGGCCCCTATGACCTGCCCGACAAGCTTACCCATGCCGGTCTGTATGGTGTGGACGTGAGCAAGGACACCCTGGCCGAGTACTACGGCATTGATGTGGACTACTACTTCCGCGTCAACTTCAGCGGCTTTGAGGAGATCATCGACGCCCTGGGCGGCATTGATGTCACCTCCGAGCACGCCTTCTACTCCACCATCGCCCCCACCTCTATCTACTACTATGAGGGCGAGAACCACCTCAACGGCTACGAGGCTCTGTATTACGTCCGTGAGCGGTACGCCTTTGTCAACGGCGACTACCAGCGCGGCATCAACCAGATGCAGGTCATCGAAGCGGTGATGAAGAAGGCCCTGTCCCCCACTATCCTCACCAGCTACACCTCCATGATGCAGGCCATGAGCGACTGCTTCCGCACCTCCATCCCCTCTGACCTCATCAGCTCTGTGGTGCGGGATCAGCTGGCCAATCCCACCCAGGATTGGAACATCGTCACCTACTACGTCTCCGGCAGCGGCTCCAGCGAGTACACCTACTCCATCCCCAGCCAGAGAGCCTATGTCACCATCCCCGATGAGACCACCGTGGCCACCGCCAAGGACCTTATGCAACAGGTCATCGACGGCAAGACCATCACTGCCCCGGAGCAGTAATTCAGCTTTCCAAAGGCCGGATGCAACCGCATCCGGCCTTTCCCTTAGGAGGAATTGATATGTCCAACATCATTCACGTCTCCACCCTGGACCACCCCGGGCTGGATGCCTTTGCCCGGCTCACCGAGGCCCAACTGCGCAACCGCCGGGAGCCCGAGAAGGGCATCTTCATCGCCGAAAGCCCCAAGGTCATTGAACGTGCCCTCCACGCGGGGTATGAGCCCTTGTCCTTCCTCATGGAGGAAAAGCACATCACCGGGCAGGCACGCTCCCTGCTGGATCGGTGCCCCGGGGTGCCGGTGTTCACCGGTCCTTCGGACCTACTAGCCCAGCTCACCGGCTTTCCCCTCACCCGGGGCGTGCTGTGCGCCATGCGCCGTCCCACTCTCCCTACCGTGGAGCAGCTGTGCCAAAATGCCCACCGGGTAGCGGTACTGGAAGGAGTATCTGACCCCACCAACGTGGGGGCCATCTTCCGCTCGGCTGCCGCCATGCACATGGATGCGGTGCTGGTCACCCCCAACTGTTGCGACCCTCTGTACCGCCGGTCGGTGCGGGTGAGCATGGGCACCGTGTTCCAAATCCCCTGGACCCGCATTCCCCAGTGGCCGGAAGGGGGCCTCACGCAACTCAAAGCCCTTGGTTTTCGCACCGTGGCCATGGCCCTCACTCCCGACGCCATCTCCATTGAGGAGCCCTGGCTGCATCAGGAGGAAAAGCTGGCCATCTTGCTGGGCACCGAGGGGGACGGGCTGGCCCGCACTACCATCGACGGGTGCGACGCCGCCGTGTGCATCCCCATGGCTCACCAGGTAGATTCCCTCAACGTGGCCGCCGCCAGCGCCGTGGGCTTTTGGGAATTGAGGTATCGTAAGAGCCACCTGTACAATATGTAAAATTCCACACAGTTTCACTTGTTTTTTTGTTACATTCTTGACAACCACGCAGGGTCGTTCTATAATTTTCATCAAGACCTGATGTGGTGGGCCTGTACGTTTTGCCGAAACTCACAAAGTGCGCCACAGGATTTTCCATATGTTTGAAACATCTGGTTGAAATTCCTGTGGACAATTCTGGGAATTCGGCAGACGTTACGGGCCTTTTTTGTACTTTTTCGCCCTTTGGGGGCGAACCATTCTCTGGCAGCTTTCTGCCATGTTCGGGAGGTCATTATGAGCTATACCATTCCCATCGGCCCCTACCACCCCGCTCTGGAGGAGCCCATTCACGCCCGTCTCACCGTGGACGGGGAGCGCATCACCGACGCGGAAGTCTTTGTGGGATACAACCACCGAGGCATTGAGCGTCTGGCCCAGGAGCGCAACTTCATTCAGACTCTGGTGCTGGTGGAGCGAGTGTGCGGCATCTGTTCCCACTCCCACTCCCTGACCTACGCACTGTGCATCGAGCACATTGCGGGGATGGAAGTACCCAAGCGTGGTCAGTACATCCGGGTCATCATTGAGGAACTGGAGCGCATCCACTCCCACCTTTTGTGGCTGGGCATTGCCTGTCACATTGTGGGCCATGACTCCCTGTTTATGCAGTGCTGGAACGACCGAGAGGGCACCATGGACGTGTTGGAAGCCCTCACCGGCAACCGGGTCAACTACGGCATGAACATCATTGGCGGAGCCCGCCGGGACTTCACTGACGACCAGCGCCGGGACCTGCTGTGTGCTATGGACGACCTGGAAAAGCGCATGGGCCCCATCACCCACTGGCTCACTCACGACAAGACCTTGGCCATGCGCACCAAGGGGGTGGGCATCCTCACCCGAGAGGACGCCATTCGCCTGGGCGCTGTGGGCCCCCACGCCCGGGCCTCCGGGGTGGACATGGACGCCCGCCGGGACTGCCCCTACTCCTCCTATGAGGACTTCGATTTCACCGTCCCCGTCCAGGAATCCGGAGATGTGTACGCCCGGGTGGTCATTCGGGTGCTGGAAATCTACGAGAGCATCAAGATCATCCGCCAGGCGGTGGACAATCTCCCCGAAGGGCCCATCAACCTGGGCAACAAGATCCCCAAGGTGCCTGCCGGTGAGTTCATTGCCCGCCATGAGGCCCCTCGGGGGCAGTTGGTGTACAAGGTGGTCACCGACGGCGGTGTCAACAACCACCGGCTCAGCCTCCACGTGCCAACCTTCAAGAACGCACCCACAGTGCCGGTGATGCTGCGGGGCAACACGGTGGCGGATGCGGGGCTGATCGTGGCCTCCATTGACCCCTGCTTCTCCTGCCTGGATCGGTAAACGGCCATGCACGAACTTGCCATCACCCAGAGCATTCTGGACATCGCCGAGAAGGTGGCCCGGGAACACGGAGCCACCCGAGTGAAAACGGTACACATCAAGCTGGGGGAGTATTCCGGCGTGGTTCCCCAGTGTGTCCAGGATTATTTCGATGTGATCAGCCAGGGCACCATTGCCCAGGGAGCAGTGCTGGACATCCAGCGGCTGCCGGTAGTTATCCACTGCGAGGACTGCAACCAGGACAGCCAGATTGACCGCCGCCATGTCCGCTGTCCTCAGTGCGGCTCCACCCACCTAAAGCTGATCCAAGGCCGGGAATTCTACATTGAGAGTTTGGAGGTTGACTGATGGAAATCAAAGTCATGCACCAGGTTATGGCCTGGAATGAGGACGTCAGCGATGCTGTCAAGGCAGAACTGGCCCAGCACCAGGTGTGCCTCATTAACGTCATGGGCTCCCCTGGCGCGGGGAAAACCAGCACCATCGTGGCCCTCATTGGAGCTCTGCGGGGGCGCTACCGCATCGGGGTCATTGAAGGGGATATCGCCGGTCAGATTGACGCCGACGCCATCCACGCCATGGGCATTCCTGTGACCCAGATCGACACCGACGGGGCCTGCCACATTGAGGCCATGAGCATCCAGAAGATGCTCCCCGAATTCGACCTTGCAAACCTGGATGTGATCTTCGTGGAGAACATCGGCAATCTGGTCTGCCCCGCCGAATTCAACATTGGCGAGAGCTTTCGCTTGGCTCTCCTGTCCATCCCCGAGGGGGACGACAAGGTGGAGAAATATCCCCTGATGTTTGCCACCACCCAGGCCTTGGTGATGAATAAGTACGACTTGAAGGACTACTTCGACTTCGACGATGGGCGCGTGGAGCGCTCTGCCCGGGAACAGAACCCAGAGGTGGCGGTGTTCCGCCTGTCCAACCGGGACGGCTCGGGCCTGAGCCAGCTGGTGGACTGGCTGAGCCAGAAGATTGACGCACAAATTGGGAGGTGCCAAGGATGAAATGCTTTAAATTCTCCGCCTGGCTGTCCACGGCCATCTTGTGCTTTTTGTTCTGGTTGCTGCTGACCTGGTCGGTGGCACCCCGGGAACTGCTGTGGGGCGGCCTGGTGTCGGTGGTGGTGGCGGCCTTCGCCAGCCGCTTTCTCATCCATAGCCGGGCCTTCTACCTCTACAACCCGGTGCGGCTGATTTTGCTGGTGTTCTACTGCGTCATCATTTTCTTCTGGGAGGTCATCAAAGCCAACGTGAGCATGGCCAAGATGGTCCTCAACCCCAAGCTCAGCTATAAGCCGGGCATTCTCCGCATTCCCGCAGATCCCAAGCTGAAAAGCCGCTATGGCATCGCCATGGTGTCCAACTGCATCACCCTCACCCCTGGCACCATTACCTTGGAGACCGCCGAGGATGAGGAAGGGCAAAACTATTACTACGTCCACTGGATCGACGTGGCGGAGACCGACCGGGACAAGGCCGGGGACGCCATCAAGGGAACCATGGAACGCTGGATCGGGAGGATTTGGAAATGACGGCATTTTTGATTGGCGCCATCGTGTGCATCATCTTAGACCTGCTCCTTCTCTACCGGGTGTTCCGGGGCCCCACGGCCGCCGACCGCATCTGTGCCATGGACGCGCTGGATCTGGTCACTGCCTTGGCCCTGGTGCTCTACTCCCTGCACACGGGACGCACCATTTATCTGGACATCGCCCTGGTGGTGGCCCTGCTGGGCTTTGTCAGCACTGTGTTTGTGGGCCGCTATCTGGAAAGGAGGCTGTGAGAGATGGACGTCATCGACATTGTGGTGGCCGTACTCATGGCCATCGGCCTGTTCTTCGCCTTCATTGGCACCCTGGGCATTCTGCGCATGCCTGACGTGTTCGGGCGGCTCCAGGCCTCCACCTGCATCGCCTCCATGGGCACCATCTTTGTGGTGCTCTCCGGCATCGTGTACGTGGTGGCCCACGGCATGAGCGGTTCGGTGGTGGTGAAGCTGGTGTTTATCCTGCTGTTTGTGCTGGGCACCAACCCGGTTTCCAACCATGCTCTGTGCAAGGGCGCGTACCGTTCGGCCAAGCCCAACCCGGAGCCGATCATCGACGACTATAAGGAGGATGATCCCCAATGAATGGTACCTTGGTTTTTGTCCTGAACACCCTGGTGCTCTGCGGCATTGTGGCCTCCGCCATCGTGGCGGTGAAGGCCAAAAAGATCATCGACTCGGTGATCGCCCTGGCCGCCACCGGCTCCTTTGTGGCCCTGGAGTTTGTGCTGTTGCAGGCTCCCGACGTGGCCATTGCCGAGGCCAGCGTGGGCGCTGTGCTATCCACCATTCTCTACATCATCGCCCTGCGTAAGGTGTACGGACGAAAGGGGGAGCAGGAATGAGCGGCACAAAAAAGCTGGTCCTGTCCCTGACCCTGGCGGTGCTCCTGGCCTGCGGCGTGTGGGCCGGGTGGCGCATGGCAAACAGCGAGCCCACCTACGACGGGGAAGGCGTGGATCTGGTGGAGCTGTACGAAGACCCCAGCTCCTACGACAACACCGGCGCGGACGGCGCTGCCGCCATCATGGTCAACGAAAACCTGGAAAAGACGGCAGCCGACAACGTGGTCTTTTCCGTGGTCTTTAACTTCCGTGGCTACGACACCATGGGCGAGAGCTTCATTCTCATCGCCGCCATTGCAGGCTCCCTGGTGATTCTGCGCAAGACGACCCATTCTGGTAAGAAGGAGGAGCACAACCATGAAGAAAACGTATAAAAAGACCCCCATCATCTCCCGATGCGCCTCCGATCTGTTCCTTCCCCTGGCCTGTGTGTTTGGCTGCTACGTGGTGCTCCACGGCAGCACCAGCCCCGGCGGCGGCTTCCAGGGCGGCGTGCTGGTGGCCAGTGCCATTTTGCTGGTGTACCTGGGTTACGGCGGCATGGGGGTCAAGCACTCCTTCAACGAGCACATGCTCCACTCCAGTGAGACGGTGGCGGAGATCATGTATGTGGTCATCGCCCTGGTGGGCGTGTTCACCGGATTGAATTTCTGCGTCAACTTCGTCTTTGCCGGACAGCAGGTGGACACCAGCATTCTCATGAACGATGCAGTGGGCTACCACGTCATGGCCGGTATCACCTGTCTGCTCATCATGATGCTCAGCGTACTGGAGCCCGACGACCACCCCCATGAGGTGGACGACAAAGAGGAGGCTGCAGCATGATTTTCACGAATTATCTGGTCTGCTTTGTTCTCATCGCCCTGGGCATCTACTGCATGGTGACCCAGAAGAACCTCTTCAAGATCACCGTGGGCATGGGTCTGGTGGACTACGGGGTGAACCTGCTCATCGTCTCCGTGGGCTTCCACGCCGGCGGCACCGCCCCCATCTTCAACATCTCGGAACTCACCCGCTCCTCCTTCTTCGTAGACCCCATTCCCCAGGCACTCACCCTCACCTCCATCGTCATCGGCGCATGTACCACCGCCATGACGTTGTGCCTCATTATCATGCTCTACAAACAGTACGGCACCCTGCAATCCGATGAAATCAGGAGGTTGAGAGGCTGATGTACGACTTTATGTATAATTTCCCAGTCCTGGCCATTATGTCTTTGTTCCTGGGGGCATTTCTCAACTCCCTGGTAGGTCGGCGCAATGCCAAGGTGCGCTCTGCCGTGGTGGTTTTGGCCATGTTGGCCGCTCTGGTGATGATGCTCAGCCTGGTCAAGCCCGTTCTTCTGGATGGGAAGATCATCAACTACTGGCTGGGCAACTGGGAGCCCGTGGAGGGCTGGGCCATTGGCATCAGCCTGGAAGTGGACGCTCTGAGCCTGTTCTTCGCCCTCATTGTGGTGGTGGCGGTGTTCGTCTCCGGCATCTACTCCTTTACCTACATGAGCCATGACGACTCCCTGGTCAACTACTACACCCTGTTTCTCATGCTCTCCGGCTCGGTGCTGGGTCTGGTGTTGTCCGGCGACCTCTTCAACATGTTCGTCATGATCGAGATCATGACCTTCACCGCCGTGGCCCTCACCGCCTTCCGCAACCACTACGAGGGCGCTTTGGAAGGTGCCTTCAAGTACCTGGTGGTGGGTTCTCTGGGCTCCACCTCGGTGCTCATTGGCATCGCCCTCATTTACTCCCAGACCCATACCCTGAACCTGGCGCAGCTGTCTGCGGTGCTGCCCCAGGCGGATAACCCGGTGACCATGCTGGCCTTCGCCTTCCTCTTTGTGGGCTTTGGCTCCAAGGCCTTCCTGTTCCCCTTCCATCCCCTGGCTGCCGACGCCCACGCCGTGGCCCCCGCCTCCATCTCTCTGATGATCTCGGGCGTTTTGACCAAGTGCGGCGTGTACGGCATCATCCGGCTGTGCTACTGCCTGTTCCAGAACATGGACCAGAGCTTCGTGCAGTACTTTGTCACCGGGGTGGGTGTCATCTCCATGTTCGTGTGCGTGACCATGGCCTTCAACCAGCACAACTTTAAGCGTCTGCTGGCCTTCCACTCCATCTCTCAGGTGGGATACGTCATCACCGTGGTGGGCCTGGGCTCCGCTCTGGGTCTGTCCGCCGGTCTGTTCCACGCCATGAACCACACCATCTTCAAGGGACTGCTGTTCCTCACCGCCGGTGCTGTCCAACACGCCACCGGTAGCCTGGACCTGGACGAGCTGGGCGGTCTGTCCAAGAAGATGCCCGGCACCTGCGCCCTGTTCCTCATTGGCGCGGCCTCCATCAGCGGCCTTCCCCCCTTCAACGGCTTTGCCTCCAAATGGATGATCTACCAGGCCACCTTCCAGCAGGCGGGCGAAACCGGTAACTTCTTCTTTGTGGTGGTGTGCGTGGCCGCCCTCATCACCAGCGTGCTCACCCTGGCCTCCTTCATCAAGGTGTCCCAGAGCGTATTCTTCGGCCAGCTCAACCCCAAGTTTGCCAATACCCATGAAGTCTCCCTGGGTATGCGCATTCCCATGTGGATTCTGGCCGCCCTGTGCATCCTGCCGGGGCTGTTCCCCGACAAGGTGCAGCAGTGGCTGCTCACCCCCGCCACCCAGGCGGCCATGAATGCCCCCGGGTACATCGACGCCGCCATGGGTTCCGGGTACGCCGCCTCCTTTGCCATCCCGGCCTATCAGCCCCAGCAGATTTTCCTGTCCGGGGCCTGGCAGCCCGTGATGTGGCTGCTGCTCCTCATCTCCGTAACCCTGGCTGTGTGCATCGTGGCCCTGCTGGGTGGGGACGAGAAGGCCACCGTCACCTCAGAGATTTCCTCCGAGACGGATGCCGACCCCAAGTACGACTCCTTCTTCTCCGGTGAGGCCAGTGTGTACTCCCAGGTGGGAGGCAGCGATCTGTTCTGGGGCTTCAAGCACAACTGGAGACACTACTTCTCCTTCATGCACAACTGGCACAGCGGCGTGGTCAATGACTACACCCTGTACGGCGCCGCCGCCATCGCTGTGGCTCTGGTGCTGTGCGTCATCTTTCTGTAAAGGGGGTACCTGACATGACAAATCTTCTCTGGACCGTGTTCCATGTGCTGGTATTCCCCGGCCTTCTGTTCTGCGTGGTGGTGGGCGTGCTGCTGGCGGGCCTGGACCGCAAGCTGGTGGCCCGGATGCAAAACCGGGTGGGCCCGCCCCTGCTCCAGCCCTGGTACGACTTTCTCAAGTGCTGCGGCAAGGAGACCATCATTCCCCGCCACGCCAAGCGTGGGCTGTTTCTGGCCGCTCCGGTGCTGGGCTTTGCAGCCCTCATCACCGTGGCCCTGTTTATCCCCGTGTTCTCCTACTCCACCTTCTCCACCACTGCGGATCTGGTGGTCATCCTTTACCTCCTGACGGTGGTGGGCGTATCCATGATTGTGGGCGCTGCCGCCTCCGGCTCTCCCTTCGCTGGGGTGGGCCTGAGCCGTGAAATGGTGGCCATGATCTCCTATGAGCTACCCTTCGTGCTGGTGCTGCTGGCGGTGGGCCGTATGGCCGGAGAAGGCTCCCCTCTGGGTGTCACCTTCTCCCTCCAAGCCATCGTGAACTGGCAGGTGGCCAACGGCAACCTGCTCTTCCACTGGAGCCTAATTCCCGCTGCCCTGGCCATGCTCTTTGTCATCCCCTGCGAAATCGGCATGCACCCCTTTGACATCGCTGAAGCGGAGACGGAGATCTGCGAGGGAACCCTGGCCGAGTACAGCGGCCCCCCCGCGGGACTGTTCCGGCTCACCCACTGCGTGAAGATGTACATCATGTGCGCCCTCTTCTGCGTGCTGTTCCTGGGTGGAATCCGCACGGGATATGTGGCTCTGGACGCCCTGGTGATGGTAGGGCTGAGCGTAGTGCTCACCTTTGTCACCATGAGCGTGCCCCACGCCGTGTGCGCTCGGTTCAAGGTGGAGCAAGTGTTCAAATTCTACTGGACGGTGGTGGCCGGTCTGGCCCTCATCAGTCTCATTCTGGTCTGGCTGGGCCTGTAAGGAGGGACAAGGAAATGTTTCAAACAATGATCGACAAGAGCATGGCCAAAAGTCCCTGGATCTTCCACATCAATGCAGGCTCCTGCAACGGCTGTGACATCGAATTGGTATCGGTGCTCACCCCCCGGTATGACGCCGAGCGGCTGGGCTTCCGCCTCACCGGAACCCCCCGCCAAGCGGACATCGTGGTGGTCAGCGGCCCCGTCACCTCCCAGACCCGTGACCGTCTGGTGCGCACCCTGGCCCAAGTGCCCGAACCCAAAGTGGTGGTGAGCCTGGGGTCCTGCCCCCGGTCGGGAAACGTGTTTAAGGGCAGCTACTGCGTGGACGGCCCCCTGGAGAAATACACCCACGTGGATGTGTCCGTGGGCGGCTGCACCCCCAAGCCCGAGGCCATTGTGGCCGCTCTGGCCAAGGCCGCCGAAATTCTGGCTGAAAAGCGGAAGGAGATGCGTCAGGCATGATTCCATACCTCACCAAAGCCCTGGGCAACCTGTTCCGCGCCCCCGCCACCGAGAAGTTCCCAAAGGGGGAGCCTCCCAAGGCCGCTCCCGGCTACCGGGGCCGCATCATCTACCACCCGGAGACCTGCGTCAACTGCGGAATGTGTATGCGGGTGTGCGCCCCCCAGTGCATGGAGCGCACCATGGAGCCCCTGCCCAACGGGGACCAGAAAATCACCCTCACCTTCGACCTGACCAGCTGCACCTTCTGCGCCATGTGTGCCGATTTCTGCGCCCGAAAGTCCATCGAGCTCAGTGACGACTACATGATCGTGGGCACCCAGCCCGAGGACTTTCTGGTCTCCGGCACCTTCATCAAGAAGGCGCCGCCGCCCAAGATGACCCCCGAGCAAATCGCCGAGCTAAAAGCCAAGGCCGAGGCCGCTAAAGCTGCCAAGGCGGCAGCCGAGAAAGCCAATGGCTGAGCGCTCCCGCATTCACCTGGAGGTGGAGGGGCTGGTGCAGGGGGTGGGCTTTCGCCCCACTGTCCACCGCCTCACCACCCAGCTGGCCCTGTCCGGCTTCATCCGCAACACCCCTCAGGGGGCAGAGTTGGAGCTGGAGGGGCAGCCGGACCAGGTGGCCCAATTCGTTCCCCTTTTGCAGCAACAGGCCCCGGTGCTGGCCCGCATTCGCCGGGTCAGCACCGTTTCCATTCCCCCCACGGGAGAGACAGGGTTTCACATCCTGCCCAGCGTGGGGCAGCACGCCCCGGACACCCAGGTAAGCCCCGACGTGGGCATCTGCCCTGACTGTCTGCGGGAGATGCGAGACCCCAAGGACCGGCGATACCGCCACCCCTTTCTCAACTGCACCAACTGCGGGCCCCGGTTCACCATCATCCAAAGTGTGCCTTACGACCGGGAGCGCACCGCCATGGGGGCCTTTCCCATGTGTGAGGACTGCCAAGGAGAGTACACCGACATCACCGACCGCCGCTACCACGCCCAGCCCACTTGTTGCCTCAACTGCGGCCCCACCCTCACCTATCTGGACGGGACGGGAACGGCCGTAGAGGGCGACCCCATCCGGCTGGCCCAAGCGCATCTGCGGGAGGGCGACATTGTGGCGGTGAAGGGGCTGGGGGGCTTCCACCTGGCCTGTCTGCCCGAATACGCTTCCTTACTGCGCACTCGCAAAGAGCGGGAGGGGAAACCTCTAGCCCTCATGTGTGCCGACCTGGATGCCGCCCGTACTCTGTGCTATATCTCCCGGTCGGAAGAAGAGGCTTTGACCAGCTGGCGGCGGCCCATTGTGTTGCTCAAAAAGCATGACCCCGCCCCGGATGTCCTGAGCCACACCCCGGAGCTGGGGCTGATGCTCCCCTACACTCCCCTGCATTACCTCCTTATGGAGGGCTTTTCCGCACTGGTCATGACCAGCGCCAACCCCTCCGACTGCCCCGTGTTCATTGGCAACCGAGAAGCGGTGGAGGGCCTCCAGGGCATTGCCGACGGCTTTCTTCTCCACAACCGGGATATTGTCACCCGGTGTGATGACTCCCTGGTGCGTATCTTTCGGGGCGAAGAATACCCCTTACGCCGCAGCCGGGGCTATGTGCCCCAGCCGGTGGAGGTCCCCGTCCCCGTCCAGGGCCTTCTGGGGTGTGGAGCGGAACAGAAGGCAGGGTTTGCCCTGGGTAAGGGTAAGGATGCTCTGCTGAGCCAGCACATCGGGGACCTGAAAAACATGGAGACGTTGGAGCACTATGAGACCCAGCTCCACCACTTCCGCACTCTCTTTGGGGTGGAGGTGGAAGGGCTGGCCTGCGACCTTCACCCGGACTATCTGTCCACCCAAGTGGCCCAACAGCTGGCCCGTGAGTGGAGTGTGCCCCTTCTCCCAGTGCAACACCATCACGCCCATATGCTCTCCTGTATGGCGGACAATCGGCTGGAAGGCCCCTGCATCGGCCTTGTATGGGATGGCACAGGGTTGGGCACCGACGGCACCATCTGGGGTGCCGAGTGCTTGGCAGGAGATGCTCTCAGCTTTACTCGCCTGGGCTCCATCTTCCCCATTTCCCTGCCCGGGGGCGATGCCTGCGCCCGGGACGCGGGGCGCATCGCCCACAGCCTGCGCTATGCAGCAGGGCTGGAGACAAATCCCCAGGACATGCTCACCCTCCAGCTGAGAGCGGGGCTCAACTGTCCCCCCGCCTCCAGCATGGGGCGGCTCTTTGACGGAGTGTACGCCCTGTTGGGGGGCTCCTCCCCCGTCCACTACGAGGGAGAGAGCGCCATCCGCCTGGAGCACATGGCCCAGGCAGGGGTGACCCAGGCCCTGCCGGTGGAGATGGAAACGGTGGACGGCGTGTGCCGCCTCCAAACCCCTGCCCTCACCGTTGCCCTTTTGGAGGGATTGCAACAAGGCCAATCCCCCCACCTGCTGGCGGCCCAGTTTATGAACGCCATGGTGGAGTTGGCTGTGCGGCAATGTCAATTTGCCCGCGCGCAAACCGGCCTTGACCGGGTGGTGCTCTCCGGCGGTGTCTTTCAAAACATGTATCTTCTGCCCCGCATCCTGGACGCACTGGCCGCCCAGGGATTCGAGGCCTATCACCACTCCCGGGTGTCCACCAACGACGAGGGAATCGCCCTGGGACAGCTTATGGCCGCAGCAGCGCGGCGAAAGGAAGGATAACTATGTGTCTAGCCGTGCCCCTGCGGCTCATGGAAATTCACGACCAGGAGGGCATCGCCGAGGCGGGGGGCATTCGCCGCACCGTGCGCCTGGACTTCATCCGCAATCCCCAAGTGGGGGACTATGTACTGGTCCACGCCGGATTTGCCATGGAGCGGCTCAGTGAGGAACAGGCCCTGCAAAACCTGCAAGCCCTCCGGGAGGTGGCCGATGCTCTGTGAAGCGGATTTCCGCCGCCCCCAGGGCCTGGAGCGGCTGGTGGCGGCCATTGGGGACCCCAACCTGCCCCCTATGCGCCTCATGGAGGTGTGCGGCACCCACACCATGGCCCTGGCCCGCACCGGGGTGCGGCAACTGCTGCCCCCCCAGGTGCAACTGATTTCCGGCCCCGGCTGTCCGGTGTGCGTCACCCCGGCAAACGTCATGGACGAGGTGTTGCGGCTGGCTGCCCTGCCCGGGGTCACCCTCACCACCTATGGGGACCTGATGCGGGTGCCCGGCTCCAAGTCCGGGTTTGATTTACGGCGACAAAAGGCCCTGGGGACGGACGTACAGGTGGTGTACTCCCCCATGGACGCCTTAGAGCTGGCCAAAGCACATCCAGAAAAACAGGTGGTGTTTCTGGGCGTGGGGTTTGAGACCACCGCCCCGGGTACAGCCCTGGCGGTGCTGGAGGCCCAGCGACAGGGGATCGGCAACTTCTCCCTGCTGTGCCTTTTGAAAGCCACGCCCCCGGCCCTACGAGCCCTGCTGGCCCAGAAGGACTTCGGGGTGGATGGCTTCCTGTGCCCCGGCCATGTGGCTACCATTTTGGGGGCGGATGCCTTCCAATTTCTCCCCCAAGAGTACCAAAAACCCGCCGTGGTGGCGGGGTTTGAGGCGGGGGACTTGGTGGCCTCCCTTCACCTGCTCATCCAGCAGGTAAAGGGCCACACCCCAAAGTTGGAAAACGAATACACCCGGGCGGTGTCCCAAGAGGGCAACCAGATGGCCCAACAGGTGATGGCCCAGGTGCTGGAGCCGAAAGATGACACCTGGCGGGGTCTGGGGGACATCCCAGGCAGCGGCTTTGAGCTAAAACCGGAGTTTGCCGCCTATGACGCTGCCACCCGCTTTGGCTTCTCCCCTGCCCCTCAGACTACCCCCTCCCCCTGTCGGTGCGGGGACGTGATCTGTGGGCGCATTGGTCCCAAGCAGTGCCCTCTGTTCGGCACCGTGTGCTCTCCGGACAACCCGGTGGGGCCGTGCATGGTGTCCGGGGAAGGGGCCTGTGCCGCCGCCTATCTCTATGGAAGGGAATGACCCGCGATGGAACCACAATATATCACCTTAGACCACGGCAGCGGTGGAGGCCGCACCGCCCAGCTCATTGAGGAGCTGCTCCTCCCCGCCCTGCAAAATCCACACCTGGCCCCCCTGGGGGACGGGGCATTGCTGGAACTCTCCGGCCCCCTGGCCTTCTCCACCGACAGCTTTGTCATTGACCCCATCTTCTTCCCCGGCGGGGACATCGGTGAGCTGGCGGTGTGCGGCACCGTCAACGACCTTTCTATGTGCGGGGCGGTGCCCCGCTATCTGAGCCTGGGCATAATCTTGGAAGAGGGCTTCCCGGTGGAGGACTTGAAGCGCATCATCACCTCCCTGGCCATCACCGCCGCCTCCTGTGGGGTGCAGGTGGTCACCGGGGACACCAAGGTTGTAGAGCGTGGCCACGGCCACGGGATTTACCTGAACACCTCCGGCATCGGCCAGGTCAAATGGCCGGGGCTGTCCCCCCAGGCTATCCAGGAGGGGGACCAGATCCTGGTGAGCGGCACCGTAGGCGACCACGGCACCGCCGTGATGCTCTCGAGGAGCGGGATGCTCCAGGGGGATGAGCTTGTTTCCGACTGCATGCCCCTCAACCAGCTGGCCGCAGCCGCTTTGACCGTGGGGGGCGTGCGGGTGATGCGTGACCCCACCCGGGGCGGTGTGGCCACGGTGCTCAATGAATTCGTGGAGGGCACGGATCTGTGCGCTCAGGTGCAGGAGGACGCCGTGCCCGTGCGGCCCCAGGTGGAAGCCGCCTGCTCCCTTCTGGGACTGGACCCCCTGTACTGCGCCAACGAGGGCAAGCTACTGGCGGTGGTTTCTCCCGTAACAGCCCCCGCGGTACTGGAGGCCCTGCGCTCCACTCCCGGCGGCGAGAATGCCGCCATCATCGGCTCCATCACCACCCAATTCCCCGGCCGGGCGGTACTGAAAACCGCCTTTGGGGCCCACCGTGTGTTATCCAAACTATCCGGCGCACAGTTGCCGAGAATCTGTTAAAAAAGTGAGGGGATGTCACCATGCAGACCAACCAGAAAATTGAGATCACGCCCGAGGAAATCGTACCCACCGCAGAAAAGATGCGGACCGAGGGGCGGCTACTCATCATGATCCACGGCCACATCGAGAAGGACGGCACCCCCGTGGTCACCTACGACTACGACGACGGGCCCAACGTGCTCAGCTACGAGGTACGGGGCCACGCCACCGTGCCCACCATCTCCCACATCTACGATGCCGCCGCCCAGTGGGCGGAACGGGACATCAGCGAGCTGGCCCCCATCACCTTTGAGGGATTGGATTGCAGCCAGCGGCTGTTTATGCCGGACAACCTGCTCAGCGGCGATGGACAGATCACCGTCACCCCCCTGAATGTACTGCGCAAAGAAAATCATCTGGAGTAACCCAGCTTCCTGCTGCATCAGCTTCTTTTTCTCCAAGGCTTCCTGTCAAAAAGCCTCGCAGAGTTCCGTCACCCGCAGGTGACGGAATAAATTAGAATCTTGTCATTTCCGGGGACATGCGCATCGGAAATGACACATCTCATGAGGTCTGGGGTGACTTTTTCGTAAGAAATCGAACCTCAGACCTCATGCAATCCCTCCATCCAAGAAGTCCTTGGACTTCTTGGAATATAAAAAAGGTTCCATCCTTTCGGATGGAACCTTTTTTATCACTTGGGAGATTAGCCCACGTACCCGGCGAACAGGTAGATGAAGGCCATGGAGGACGCGGCCACGCACAGCCAGGTGATACCACCCAGGGCGATGGGCTTGACGCCCTTGGAGAACACGTCCTTGAACTTGATCTTGAAGCCCACACCGGCCAGAGCAGCGGCAAACAGGTACTTGCCCAGCTTGCCCAGCACGTCGATGCCCACCTCGGAGAAGAAGCCGAAGGTGTTCAGACCGGCCATCACCACGAACCACAGGATGAACATGGGGAAGGTCTTCTTGACCACCATCAGGGGGGAGTCGCTCTGGCTTGCCACGCCGGTCTTACGGGCGCGGGCAGTGAACACCAGGGTCCACACCAGGGCCACGAAGATGAGCATGGTGGTACGTACCAGCTTCACATTCAGAGCGCCGCTGAAATCGGGGTTGCCGATGATGCCCTGGAAGGTAGCCTGAGCACCAGCCACGGAGGAGGTGTCATTGATGGCGGTACCAGCCAGGAAGGCAAACTGGTTGTCAGTGAAGCCCAGAGCGGTGGCCAGGTAGGGGTAGGAGAAGGCGGCGATGGTGTCAAACAGGAAGATGGCAGCCATAGCGAAAGCGATCTCCTCCTCCTTGGCCCGGATGATCCGGCTCAGGGTGGCGATGGCGGTGCCGCCGCAGATGCAGGTGCCGCCGCCCACCAGAATGGAGGTGTTCTCGGTGACGCCCAGCACCTTGCGGCCCACCAGGATGGCCACGGTGAAGGACAGGCAGATGTTGAACAGGATCAGGGGCAGGGCGCGGATGCCGGTGCCCAGAATGGCGGCAAAGCTCAGGGTACCGCCGGTGGCGATGATGCCCCAGTTCAGAAACTGCTTGGAGCAGTAGGTGGTGCCCTCTTTGAAGCCCTTGGAAATGTTGGGCACCAGGTTGCAGATAATCATGGTGACCAGCAGGGCCAGCATGGGGCCGCCAATCACGGTACGGTGGAACCACTGGGCCTGGAGGGTGGTGGACTCATTGGCCAGGACGCCCACCACAATGCACAGCACAATGGCCAGCCACTTATGGGTTGTCTCTCTCTTCATTTCTCTTTCTCTCTCCTTAGCAGGTTGCGCCGCCCTTAACGGTCTTGTTCAGGATGGCCTCCTTGTTGATGGCCTGGTTGAGCAGCTTATCCTCCACATACTCCATGCCCAGACGATCAATGGTGTCGGCAAAACGCTCACCGGTGATGCCCTCGTCGCGGAAGAACAGGATGGCGCGCTCCACCACGTCCAGAACCTCTTCCTCGCTGGTGAAGATCTTGCTCAGGGGGTGGCCATGGGCAACCTTCTTGCCCCAACGTCCGCCCACATAGACCTTGTAGCCCTCGGCGTACTCCTCCAGAGCGCCGAAGGGGCACTTGCCCTTGCAGCGGCCGCAGTTGTTACACTCGTTGGGATCGATAACCACCTTGCCGTCCACAACCTTGGCCACCTTGATGGGACAGGCGTTCTCCACCTGGCACACCTTGCAGCCACGGCACTTGGACAGGTCCACCATGGGCACACGCTGACCCACGATACCCAGGTCGTTCAGATCAGGCTTGACGCAGTTGTTGGGACAGCCGCCCACAGCGATCTTGAACTTGTGGGGCAGGGTCACGGTGTGGTAGCCCAGGTAGAACCGCTCGTGAATCTTGTCGCTGAGGCCGAAGGAATCCAGCAGGCCGTACTGGCAGGTGGTACCCTTACAGGCCACCACAGGACGCACCAGAGAGCCGGTGCCGCCAGTGAGCAGGCCGCGCTCGTTGACAAAGTCGATGAGGGGCTGAATGTTCTCGTACTTCACGCCCTGAATCTCCAGGGTCAGACGGGTGGTCATGGTCACCTCGCCGTTGCCGAACTTCTCGGCGGCCTCGATGACGGTGCGGTGCTCGTCGGCGGTGATTTTACCGTTGCGGGTGATGATACGCACGTTGAACACGTCGGGGTAACGCTTGTCCTGGAGGCAGCCCAGGCCCTTCACCCGCTTGATCTCAGCGGCGCTCAGAGCGGTGCCGGGAACAGAGATCTTCACGGTGTTGATGAAGGCGCCGCCCTCCAACACGCGGGTGTTGGTGTAGCCCAGAGCCTTCAGACGGTTCTGCAGGAAGTAGCCGCGCTTACCCTTGGCACACACCAGCAGCAGCTTGTCGTCCAGGTCGGTGCCCTCGATGGGACCGTTGACGGTGGACAGGTTCACCCAAGTGGCGCCAGGCAGAGTGGCGGCGGGGTGAGCGTCCAGCACACGGTAGTCCTTGGCAGCGCCAGCGGCGTACTCGGCGGGAGTAAAGGTCTCGAAAGCGCCGGACATCTTGTTCTCCAGGATGTAGCAAGCCTGGACAAAGGGATGAATGGCGGTGGAGAAGGGAGGAGCGTAGGCAAAGTCCAGGGTGTCGAAGTCGGAGACCTTGGCGCCCATAGCGATGCCGGTAACCGCGATGTCCACCATCTTATCCACAGCACCGCCGCCCAGCACCTGGATGCCCAGCAGCTTGCCGGTGGCCTTGTCGGCGATGAGCTTGGTGACAAAGGAGGAGGCGTCAGCATAGTAGTGAGCCTTGTCGTCGGTGACGCAGGTCACGGTGGCCACGTCATAGCCCTCAGCCTTGGCCTGAGCCTCGGTGAGGCCGGTGCGGCCAGCGTTGAGGTCGTCAGCCAGACGGACCACGCCGGTGCCCATGCAACCCAGGTAGGCAGCGTCGGTGCCGGTGAGGTTCTTGGCCAGACAACGGCCGGTGATGTTGGCAGTGGAGCCCATGGCGGACCACTGGCCCTTGCCGGTGATGCGGTTGTGCACCATGGCGCAGTCGCCCACGGCGTACACATCATTGAGGTTGGTGCGCTGGTGGTCATCCACCACGATGGTGCCCTTCACCATCTCCAGGCCGGACTCAGCCAGGAAACCGGTGGCGGGACGGATGCCGATGGCCAGCACCACCACGTCGGCGGGCAGCACGCCGGCGCTGGTGTCCACGCCAGTGGCCTTCTCGGTGCCCACAATGCCCTTGAGAGCAGTGCCGGTGCGCACCCGCATGCCCTTACCCTGGAGCTTGCGGCGGACGTAGTCGGCCACCTCAGCGTCAAAGATGTTGGGCATCAGCTGGTCAGCCATGTCCACCACGGTGACGTTCAGGCCCTTGGCCATGAGATTCTCGGCGATCTCCAGGCCGATGAAGCCGCCGCCCACCACCACGGCGTTGCGGCAGTGGTGGTTGTCCACGTAGGCACGCAGACCGATGGCGTCGTCGGGGGTACGCATGGTGTACACGCCGGGCAGGTTCACGCCCTCCACGGCGGGCACAAAGGGCTCAGCGCCCACAGCCACCACCAGCTTGTCATAGCTGACGGTGTTGCTCTCTCCACTCACCACGTTGCGCACGGTGACGGTCTTGGCGCTGGCGTCCACGGAGGTGGCCTCCATACCGGTCACCACGTCCACACCGGTCAGGCCCTTGTACTTCTCGGGGGTGTTGACGATCAGCTCGTCCCGGGTCTCAATGCTGCCGCCCACATAGTAGGGCAAGCCGCACCCGGCGTAGGAAATGTCCTGGCTCTTGGTGTAGATGGTGACGTTGGCGTCCCGGTTCTCACGCTTGAGCTTGGCGGCGGTCTTGGTGCCTGCGGCAACGCCGCCGATGACGATCACGTTCATATCTCCCTCTCCTTTGTTCATTTTTTCGCAGAATTAAGCGTATTGATTATACCATAACTTCAATGATATAATTGATTCGACTTAATGATACAACGATTCAAATTCTGAATCACCCACTGTACCTATGAAAGAACTGGGGTATGCATATGCTGGACTATCGAATGGAAACCTTTCTCATTCTCTGTGAGGAGATGAATTACCGAAAAACCGCCCAAATTCTCCATCTTTCCCAACCTGCGGTCACACATCACATTCAATTTCTGGAACATGAGTATGGGTGTAGCCTGTTTACCTACGCCGGGCGGCAGCTGATTCAGACTCCCCAGGGACGGGCTTTGGAGGAATACGCCCGCTCAGTTAAGCACAACGACCTGGAGGTGCGGCGTAAGTTCTCCAATCAGCACGTGCTGGAACTGAAGGTGGGGGCAACCAAGACCATCGGGGACTACGTCATTGCCGATCGGGTCAACCGCTTCCTCACCAGTCAGGACCACGCTCTGACCTTCATTGTGGACAACACCGAGCATTTGCTGCAAATGCTGGACGACGGCCAGCTGGACTTTGCCGTGGTGGAAGGGTACTTCAACAAGGCCCACTTTGCCTGGCAGCTATTCCGCCAGGAGCCTTTTGTGGGTATCTGCCACAAAAACCACCCCTTCTGTGGCCGCAAGGTGGGGTTGCCCGAGTTGCTCACCGCCACCATCATCCACCGGGAGGCAGGTTCCGGCACCCGGGCCATCCTGGAGCAGAAGCTCAAGGGCTACAACGAGTCCCTGGAGCGGTTTGACCGCCACATCTGCATCAGCTCCTTCAAGCTGATTTTGGATGCGGTGAAGAAAAACCTGGGGGTCAGCTTCGTCTATGAGGCTCTGGCGGACAGTGACCCACAGCTGGGCAAGTTCTGGATGGAGGGAGACCCCATCATCCGGGAATTCAACATTGTATACATGAAAAACATCGATCCCCAGGAGAAGATCCAGCTGTTTCTCCAGGGTTAAACATGAGAGCTGTCGCGGAAGCGGCAGCTCTTACTTTCATATTGACTTTCATTTTATTTAAGTTATAATAAACATTGTTAAAGAAATGGGGGTATGCCCTGTGGCTTTGGACATGATGCCTGGCTGGATGGCCAATCTGGAGGAGGAAGACATGGTCTTTATCAAAAAGTTTCTCCTCTCCTCCGGCTCTTTGAAAGAGATGGCCCGTCAATATGGGGTGACCTACCCCACGGTGCGGCTGCGTCTGGACCGATTGATTCAAAAAATTCAATTGAGCGACCAAGTGGAGGGAGAACCCTATATCGCTCTCATCAAGCGGCTGGCTCTCCAGGATAAGCTGGACTTTGACACCGCCAAGCTGCTCATCACTCAGTACAAAAAACTGCAAGGAGGAGAATAACATGAGCAATATGGCTGTTTTGGCCCTTTTGGTGTGCTGTGTTCTGCTGCAAATTTTCCTCTCCCGCCGGGAGAGCCGCTGGCCGGGGCTGGTGTTGCCGGGACTATGTTTTCTGCTGAGTCTATGCGTCTCCATTGGTGTCGCTCTGTTCTCTTTTGTTCCATCCCAGGGAAGCAGCCTTGGAGCCGTAATCATCCCCTCTCTCCTGGTGTTTTTACTCTATAACATCCCCACCTGCATTCTCCTGGCCATCTACTTTGCCTGCCGGGAGAAGTACCGCCAGAAAAAACAGCTAAACAAGATGAACATTCAGGATTTGGAGGGATAAGGGTAACACCATTTTTGAGTAGACAATTCCTCCATCATCCGGTACACTTGTCTTATGGAACGTCATACTGTGCGTTACTACCCAAACTTCAAGGAGGTGCCAGTCCATGTATTTGATTCTTGGAATTCTCATGGTGGCCTTGGGCCTATTTATGCTGCTTCGCCCCTCCGATTTCTTTGACCTCACCGAGAGCTGGAAAAGCTATGCCCCCGGCGAGCCATCCAAACTATTTCTCTTCAGCACCCGATTTGGAGGATGTATGTTTATCTTGGTGGGATTGGCTGGTATCTTTCTGGGCATCTATGAACTACTATAATGTCTACACAAAAGCCCAGGCAGCATATGCTGCCTGGGCTTTTACATAAGTGGACAAACATGACCAGACCGTGTAAACTAGTCATTGCAACCGAAACTTGCCCGGATGCAACCACAATGTGGTTTCCTTTGGGTTTAAAATCAGATAGATTTGAGGTGTCCATATGGTACTGTCAGAAAAGCTAGCCGCATTGCGGAAAGCGCACGGGTATTCTCAGCTGTATGTGGCAGAGCGTTTGAATGTTTCCCGTCAGGCCATCTCCCGGTGGGAGGTGGGCAGTTCCATGCCCTCCACCGAAAATCTGATGGAGCTGAGCCGCCTGTACGACGTGTCTCTGGATGAATTGGTGGGGCATGATGCAAAGGAACTCGCGCCAGAAGATCAAACCATACCTCCGGATGCCGCCCCTCAATCGGAGTGCACCTCCGTCTTTGCCATTCCAAAGAAACGACTTTACTTGGCTTGCGCTGCGGTGTGTCTGGTTTTCTTGTGCCTGCTGGCCATTGAGCTATGGAATGCTCAACATGCTCAAAAAAATGACGATGGATACGATACGATACGGTACGATATGAAGACATGTTGAATGGCGGAACACCTTCCCCTGATGATTATTTTGATTTGGAGTGATCGGGAAGGCCAGTGGTAACATAAGGAGGGCGAACAAACCATGAAACGAAAGTTCAAAACGTCCCATCACAAAGGTATCACAGCGGTTTGTCTTGTGTTGCTTGTCCTCCTTCTGGTCTTTCTGGCATCCAGTGTGGTGATACAGCAGCAGAAAAAGAAAACCTGCGGGAGTGTGGCAGAGGTCTGGCAGGATGTGGGCCACCTTCTATCCCAGAAGCAAGATGGGTCCTTGCAGCTGGCCCACGGTTTTTCTTCCCTTCACCGCTATCTTTTCTCCAACCTCCTGGATGCAAGCCTGTATGAATGGAGATGGTTGGAACAGGAGGATCGGTTGCCCCAATCCCCCGACACCTGTTATCTGAGCTGGCAAAGCGAGGGACAGGAGCAGCAAGGCCAGCCCCAGGAAGGCACCAATGTGATTCCCGTGCTGCTGTCCATCTCTACGTCCAGCACCACCTTCCAAGACAATCCGGAAGAGCCGGACTACACCCATCAGGTAAGCAACCTGGAGGTGGACGGTCGGGTTCTCTATACCAATCAGGACGGCAAACTGCTCTGGAGTGGCTACACCTCCAAGATTACCATCTATTCCTATGTCACCGATACACCCCAGGACCCCCAAACCAGTCAGCAGTCCTGGCAAGGTACCACCTTTGGCCAGATCAGCAGCATTTCGTCTGTACTTGCCTGTGATTTAACCCTTGGCGCAGATCAGGCTACCTCGGTAACCCTGGATTATGGGGCACTGCAACCATAATCCACATAAAAGGCACCCCATAAAAGTGGAACCAAACCACTTTCATGGGGTGCTTGTTTTATAGATCTCGATTATACAGTTTGGCCACGAATTTCCGGCCTCCAACGATGAAGAACAGGATGGCTGCCACATCCACCGCCTCAAACAGGAGGATGACGTGGCGCTCGTCCATGCCCTCGGCCAGCGTACCGGCCAACAGGGTACCCACCACGCCGCCCAGAGAGCACAGCATCTGAAAGGTGCCGTTGAACCGTGCCCGTTTCGTGTCCGGCACGTAGGACTGGGTGGCGGCAATGCGGATGTTGTAGCTGGTGACCCCCAGCACCCCGGTGATGAAAAAGGCTAAGGCCATGAGGGGGATGGGAAGGTACAAGGAAATTGCCGCCATAAGAGCTACCACAAAATACACCGTCACGGCAATGCGGAACTTCCAGTCGGTGGGGAAATGCACCTTGTAGTGGAACAGCCCACCGATGAGCCGCCCTACCACCGAGGCGTTGGAGACGATGGCGTACAGGGTCACCGCCGCCACTGGCCACATGGCATAGAGGTATGCGTGGCTACGGAAGAAGGGCAGGTGCAGGGTTCCCCCACCTCCACCGGCGAAGCTACCTACGGTGAAGTATAAGGTCACCGCCAGCAGCCCCTTCTCGGAGATGATGTAGGACAGGCCCTCTTTAAAGTCGGTACCGAACTGCCGCAGCACATTGCGGCTTTGCACCGGGGCCGCCTGGGCCATGTGGGTCTCCTGATACCGAATAGTGCGCTCGAAACAGGCCGCCACAAAGAAGCTCACCGCATCAATGGCCAGCAAGGGCAAAATGCTGCCCATGCTGTCATAGATGAGGGCCGCAATGGGGGCTGTCATGGCCGCCAGGGGCCAGAGCAGGCTGGAAATGGAATAGGCCCTGGAGAAGTTCCCCTCGGTGATGAGGTTGGGATAGAAACTGTCGTAGGCCACGGAATACACGCTGTTGATGGCGCCGGTCACCAGACAGAAGGCCAGCAGCAACACATAGTTAAACCATCCCTGCCACATCAGCAGGAACATCAACAGGTACAGGGTGGCGGACAAAAAGTCCAGCCGGTAAATGACTTTCTTTCGGCTCATGCGGTCCAGGTACGGCCCCGCCAACAGGGGGACGATGAGAACCGGGAGCTGAAAACAGATGTTGAAAATCGCGTATAAAAGGGTGGACCCGGTGTAATCCAGCACCATAATGCTCATGGCAAAGCCGGACATGTTGCTTCCCACCATGGACACCACACTGCCCAGTGTGATGATGGTGAAGTCCCGGGTCCACAACGTAGACGGGGTACTCAAAACTCTCCTCTCTCGTAGAACAATACGATTGGAAAACGCCTCGATGCGTGGTATACTGTCAGGGAATCCACCAAGGAGGGGTTTCCAATGAAACGCAGTAAAATACTCACTCTTTTGTGGGCGGTGCTGGCAGCCTTGGTGCTGCTCACCGGAGCCATCGCCACCCCCATTTTGTGCCGTCCCTTTTACTATGCCCACATCGACGCCTTAGACCTCACCGATCGGGTGGGTCTGCCCGAGGTTGAAATTCGTCGGGCCTATGACGAGATGATGGACTACTGCACCGGGGGCGACACCTTTTCCACCGGCGTGCTCCCCCATTCACCTCAGGGGGCCAGCCATTTTGCCGATGTCCGGAGTCTGTTTTTGCTGGATCTGCGGCTGTTGGCCGCATCCGTGGGGGCGTGCGTGGTACTCTTTATCCTCACCCGCCTAGTGAGCCGCCGCTGTGCCCCCATCTTAGGCCGTGGCCCTGGGTTCTGGGCCGGGCTGGGGCTGGGCGGCAGCTTTGCCCTCGTGGGCGGTTTGGCCGCCCTGGACTTTGAGCGGGCCTTTGTGATTTTTCACCAGCTGTTCTTCCCCGGTAAGACCAACTGGCTCTTTGACCCCAACACCGACCCCATTATTTTCATTCTCCCCCAGGAGTTTTTCCGAAACTGCGCCCTATTGATTTTAGGGCTGTTGCTGGGGGGATGTATTCTGATGATTCTCTGGGACTTTATTCGGCCAAAGGCACGGCTTTGAAACTTTCTCCCACTTCCACAGCTGAAAAGCTTCCTGCGGAAAGTTCGGTGATGCGAGCTCCAAAGGGGCCCTCCTGCCCTTCGGGCAGGAGGGCGTGGACGGTGACGTGGTCGGTGTAGTCCACATCCCCCACCACCCCGTTCAGGGCAGTCACTTCCAGCTTCACCCGCTCGAAGAAGTTATAGGGGCAGTCCACCAACACCTCCACCCAGCGGCGCACCACCGAGATGCCCGCCTCGTCCAGGGCCATTTTGGAGGCCTGGGTGTAGGCCCGCACCAGGCCGCCGGCTCCCAACAGAATACCGCCAAAGTAGCGAGTGACCACGCAGCAGACGTTGGTCACTCCTTCTTTTTGGAATACCCCCAGCATAGGCTGGCCCGCCGTGCCCTGGGGCTCCCCGTCGTCGGAGTAACGCACTGCGCCGTCCTTGACGATGTAGCACCAGCAGTTGTGCCGAGCGTCGTGGTATTTCTTTTTGGCCCACTCGATGCAGGCCCGGGCCTCCTCTTCCGTCTCAATGGGCCACACGTGGCCGATGAACTCAGAACGCTTCTCCACCAGGGTGGCCTGGGCCTCCCCGGTGGGGATGAGGTATTCACTCATGGCGTCAATCCTCCCACTCCTCTTTGTGGGGCTGCCAGCCCTCCACCAGGGGGCCCAGCCGTCCGATGGTCTTGGGGGTACACACCGCCACCACGTCGATGGTCTCGGTGTAGTCCACCTTCTCCACCTTGCTCTCCCGGTACAGGGTGTCCAGCAGGCCACCCTGGTCGTAGGGCAGATGGATGGTCACCCGACGGGCCCCCGTGTCCAGACGGCGGCCAATGGCCTCCAGCAGTTCGGGCAGTCCCGCACCGGTACGGGCGGAAATGGATACAATGTCCTCCCCATGGGGGAGAATTTCCGCCGGGGCCAGGTCGCACTTGTTAAAGACCTCCAGGCGGGGAGTCTCGGCGGCACCCAGCTCCAAAATCAGCTTATCCACCACGTCCGCCTGCTCCCGCCACAGGGGGTCGGAGGTGTCGATGACGTGGAGCAAGAGGTCTGCAAAGGTCAGCTCCTCCAAGGTGGCCTTGAAGGCGTCCACCAGCTGGTGGGGCAGCTTAGAGATGAAGCCTACGGTGTCGGAAATGAGCACCGTGCAGGTGTCCGAAATCTCCAGCATGCGGGTGGTGGTGTCCAGAGTGTCAAACAGGCGGTTGTTGGCGGGGATATCCGCCCCGGTGAGGGCATTTAATAAGGTGGACTTACCCGCGTTGGTGTAGCCCACAATGGCCACCACCGGCACCTCGTTTTTCTCCCGGCGCTCCCGCTGAGTGGCTCGCACCCGGCGCACGTCCTTCAGCTCCTCTTCCAGCTTGGCAATCTTGCGGTGGATGTGGCGGCGGTCGCTCTCCAGCTGGGTCTCACCAGGGCCACGGGTGCCAATGGCGCCCTCCTGCCGCTCCAGGTGCTTCCACATACCGGTGAGGCGGGGCAGCAGGTACTTGTACTGGGCCAGCTCCACCTGCAAGCGGCCCTCACTGGTGCGGGCTCGCTTGGCGAAAATGTCCAGAATGAGGGCGGCCCGGTCCATCACCGTCACCCCCAGCTCCTCGGTGAGTACCCGCTGCTGGGAGGGAGACAGGGGGTTATCGAAAATGACGATATCCGCCCCCAGCATCCCCACCAGCTCCTTGACCTCAGCGGTCTTACCCTCGCCGATGAAGGTGCGGGGCTCGGGCGTGGGCCGATTTTGCAGTACGGTGCCCAGGCAAGTGCCTCCGGCGGTGTCCAGCAGGGCGGCCAGCTCCTCCAAGGTCTCATCGGTGGCGTTTTCCTCACGGCTGAGACTGGCGGCGTTGAGGCCCACCAGAATCGCCCGGTTGATTTCTTTGACTTGTGTATCTTCGAACATAGAAACTCCTTTAATGTTTACGCCAGACGGTATCAAAAGCCCTCGGCAGAGTTTCCCCGCCCGCAGGCGGGGAAATCCATGGAAATCCCGTTTTTCCCGAGGACATGCGCATCGGGAAAAACACTTCTCAGCCCGCAAGTGTGAGATTTTACCCGAAAGGGCAAAATCTTGCGCGCAGTCGGGCTGCAATCCCCTCACCAGTGAATGGGCACAAAAGCCCATTCACTGGTGGATAAGGGCCTCCACGATCTCACCCAGGTACATGGTGTGGTAATCCCCTTCCTGATACCATTTTTCCTTCACATCTTCGGGGATGTAGGAGGGGTTCATCCGCTGGGCCATGCGCTTGCGGCACACCAGCACCATCTCTGCCTCCTCAAAATAGGGGGCACCCCCTGCCCCGGTGGCCACGGTAAAGCCGCATTCGGCCACCTTGTCCACATCTCTGCCGCTCTTAGTTCCACACAGGCTCAACTGCTGGCGGTACTCCTGGGAGAAGAATGCCAAGGTAAAGTACTCCTCCCGATCCACAAATTCTTTGGTGTACCGCTGGGGCCGGATATAGGCAATGGCCATGGGGGAACCCCACAACACGCCAAGCCCACCCCAGGAGGCGGTCATGGTGTTGCACTGCTCCTTGTCTCCGGCGGTGATGAGCATCCACTGGTCTCCAATGGCGGAAAAGACGTTGAAGTCCAACTCCTTGGGATCCACTTTTCTCAACATGATGGTAGCCTCCTTATGTCTTTGATACATTCCATTATATGCAAAAATGCAAAAAAAGACAAGGAGGCGTTGCGTGACGCAACGCCTCCTTGAAGAAACCTAAGATTATTCCAGACCGAACTTCTTGTTGAAGCGGCTGACACGTCCGCCGGTGTCCACCATCTTCTGCTTACCGGTGTAGAAGGGGTGACACTTGGAGCAGACTTCCACCTTAATGTCCTTCTTGGTAGAACCAGTCTCGATCACGTTGCCGCAAGCGCAGGTAATAGTGGTCTGCTGATAGTTGGGATGGATGCCTTCCTTCATGGAATTCACCTCTTTCATTTCAAAATAAGTCCAGGAGCATAATAACTCCATGTAAACGCAACATGTATCTTACCACGCCTGTCAAGAAAAAGCAAGGGGTTTTTCAAATTATTTTATCTCCCAGCCCATTCCCTGCCCCAGGGCAAAAAACCACAGGGTACAGCGGCCCACGGGAAGTTCCAAAGCCTGGGAAAGGGCGCGGCTGTACGCCTCCAGCTGGGGGCGATATTCCCGGGCGTGGGCCTCCACGGTGTTGTGGGTGACCCGGTCGGTTTTGAAGTCCAGCACCGTGACCGTGCCGTCCTCCTCCACAAACCAGCAGTCCACCACACCCTGGAGCAGCACCTCCTCCCCCGCCTCGGCGTTGGGGTAGTAGTCGGAAGCGGGCACCAGCATGGAGAACTTGAACTCCCGCTCCATCTGGGAGGCACTTACCAATCGTTGCCCCAAGGGCGAGTGGAAAAAGTCCAGGATGCGCTGAGGCTCCACCGCCTCCCCCTGTTGGGGGGTGATAAACTGCATGGCCACCAGTCGGGCAATCTCCTCTTGAATCTCCTCCAGGGTGTTGGTGCGCTCAAAATTGAGATACTGCATCACCATGTGCAGGGCCGTGCCCTTCTGGGCGGGAGTGAGGGGCTTTTGCCCCTGGAACACCGGGCGGCGCAAGGTCACCGTGGGCTTGGCGGGGGCATACTCCACCCCGTCCTGGGCCGCCTCGTTGTCTTTGTCCCGCCCTTTCAGCTGGGTGGCAGTGAGCTTCGACGGCATCTGGGCAGACACCCCATGGGGGTAGGTCCAGGTGAGGGTATCCTGCCACCCCTTGGGCAGCTCCACGCCCCCCTCTGCCTCCTGGCCCAGGTCCGGGCTCACCCGCCCCGCGTCCGCCTGGGTGGGGGTGAGCAGCTTGACCTCCCAGCGGTACCCCTGCTGGGGGGCGCTGCAGGGCCGTTGCAGCCCCAGCTCGTCCCATAGAGGCTGGCTATCCTCACGGCACAAAGCGGGGGTGAGCACCCACTCGGCCATGCAGGAAGCCCCTGCCACCTGGCGGGGCGGCGGCGGACACTGGGCCTGGGCAGCCAGCTTGTCCAGCTTCAAATTCTTGCCGTTGACGCTGGCGAACATCACCAGCTTGTGCTCGGCTCGAGTCATGGCTACATACAAAAGGCGCATCTCCTCGGCGATAAGCTGCTGGCGCAGCCGCAGGGCCACCCCGTCCCGGGCGATGGTGGAGTAGCGCAGCATCCGCTCCCGGTCCACCCGCTTGGGGCCCAGTCCCAGGTCCGGGTGGAAGAGGATGGTGGACCGGGTGTCCTCCGTGTTGAATTGGTGCTCCAGGCCGCACAGGAACACCACGGGAAACTCCAGGCCCTTGGAGCGGTGAATGGACAGAATGCGCACGCCTCCCACGCTCTCCCCCTCCACGGGGATGGGCAGGCCGTTGTCCGCCATGCGGGTAAGGTGGAGGAGGAAGGCCATCAGGCCCTTGTGGCCCCCCGACTCAAACCGCCGGGCCTCCTCGTACAGGGCCATGAGGTTGGCCCTACGGGCTCCCCCCTGGGGCATGGCAGCAAAGATGGCGGGCAGGTCAGTGCGCTGGTAGATGTACCACAGCAGCTTGTGGCTGCTCTCCTCGGCGGCCAGAGCCCGCAACTCTCCCAAGAGGGTGAGGAAGGACACACAGTCTTCCTCGCCTCGCTCTGCTCCCGCCTCCACCGCCTGGTACACGCAGCCGGAACAGCCGGTGCGCAACTGGGCCAGCCGGTCGGGGGTAAAAGCAAACACCGGAGAGCGGAGGACAGCCAGCAAAGGCACGTCCTGCCGGGGGTTGTCCACCACTTGCAGCAGGGAAATGGCCACCGCAATCTCGGTGGTGCCGAAAAACTCCCTGCCCCCCTCGGCACTCCAGGGGATGCCCGCCTCATCCAGGGCGGCGGCATACCACCGCAGAGTGGAGCCGGGGGAGCGGAGCAAAATCACCATGTCGTCGGGGCGCAGGGGACGGTCCCCGATGGGAAGGCCCGAGGCCAACAGCTCCTTCATGCGTTTGGCCACCATCCGGGCCTGGATGAGGTCCTTGTTTCCCTTGTCCTCCTGGTCCTCCAGCTGGGACAGGTCCACACAGCACAGCTCAGTGGCATACTGCCCGTCCGGCTGCAAATCCTGCCGCCCATGGCGCAGGGCCTGGTTCTCGTCGTAGTCCAGTTCCCCCACCGACTGGGTCATCACGTTGCGGAAGACAAAGTTGGTGGCGTCCAGCACCTCGGGCCGGGATCGGAAGTTGTGGGACAGAGGGATGGTACGCCCTTGCCCCTGCTCCGCGGTCTCCCAGGGAGCAAAGCGGCGGTACTTGTCCAAAAAGATGGTGGGGTCTGCCAGACGGAAGCGGTAGATGGACTGTTTCACATCTCCCACCAAAAACAGGTTGTCCCCCTGGGACAGAGCGTCAAAGATGGCGTTTTGCACCCCGTTGGTGTCCTGGTACTCGTCCACCATAATCTCCACATACCGCTTGCGCCACTCCAGGGCCAGCTGAGATGGATTTCCCTCTCCATCGGTGAGCAAAGCGGCGGTGAGATGCTCCCCGTCGGCAAAGTCAATGAGACGGTGGCGGCCCTTGAGGGCCACAAAGGCCCGGTCAAACTCCGCCACCACGTCCAGCAGGGCGGTTATGGCAGGGGCAATGGCTCGCAGATCCTCCATGGCCTCCGCTGCCGCCACCTGGAAGCGCTGTTTGAGTTTTTCCATCTGCTTTTTGCAGGCCTCCCGCACCCCCTTGGCCCGCTCCTTTAGGGCCTCGTCGCAATCTCCCCGCTTGGCTTTGGGGCGCTCAAAGGCCACCCCATCCAGCATCTGGGCCATCCCGTCCCAGCTCTGGGCACCGGCCACCCGCTCCAGGCCTCCAATGGTGGTGCCCAAGGTACCACCATAATTGTTCCACAATACCAGGTCGTCCTCCAGCTCACTCAGCACCCCTTGCAGGGTGTCCGCCCAGTATTGGGCCACTTCCCGGGCATCAGAGAGGAGCAGCTTGCCCCAGGGAGTATCCTCCGGGGCGGTCTCCCCGGTCAAATTGAAGTCGGCCTTGCGCGCCATGAGCCAGTCCAGGGGGCTAGCCTGACTTTGCACCTTGGCGTGAATATCCAGGATGACAGACTCCAAGGTCTGGTCGTCCCGGTCCCCCGCCATGCTGTCGGCCAGAGCCTGGAAGCCTGGGTCATTGGAGATATTGGCGTACCGCCCTTCCAGCACCGTCTCCAGGGCCTCACTCCGCAGCTCCTCCCCGGTGCCCTGGTCGCACAGGCGAAAGTCCGGGTCCAGCCCCGCCAAGTGGCCCCACTGGCGGAGGAAATCCAGACAAAAGGCGTCGATGGTGCAGATTTGGGCCTGATAGACCAGGGTGGCGTTGCGGCGCAGGTGCCGGTTGTTGGGCTGTTGGGCCAGGCGGGCGTGGATGGCGGCGGCGATACGGTCCCGCAGCTCGGCGGCGGCGGCGTTGGTGAAGGTGATGACCAGAAACCGGTCCACGTCCTCCCCCTGCTGGATGCGCTGCATCAGCCGCTCCACCAGCACCCTCGTCTTACCGGAACCGGCGGCTGCGGACACCAGTAGGTCGCCTCCCCGGTTGTCCACCACCGCCTGTTGCTGGCGGGTGAGTTCAATTCCCATCCTTCTCACCTCTCATTCGATCTTCCATCCAGGCCCAGAATTCCGCGGCCCGTTTGCCCCGTCTCCGGCGTAGGGTGTCTCCCAGGCACTCCTCAAAGTGGCAGGCCGAGCGGAACTCGCACCACTGACAGGCGTTGTGGGTGGCGTCCCGCCAATAGGGGTCGGCGTCAATGTTGCCCCCAGCCACCTGGCTGGCGGCCTGGCGTAACACCTGGGTGACGTACTTGTCCAGCTCCCGCATCTGCTCCTCATTCACCAAGCAGTCCTTGCTGCGGGAGGACAGGGGCAGGTAACGGTATTTCCCGTCTTCGGACTGCTCCATGGCGTCGATGACCGCCGGATCGTCCAACACCAGTCCCTGGCGGCGCAGCTGTTTTTCCTGCTCCTGGGCCACTTCTCTGGCATCGGTGTTGCGGCTTCCATCCACCAGGGCGGTACGGGCGGGTACATACAGCACCCCGGCGGGGACCAGGTCCTGGTCGCCAAACAGGGGCTCTCCGTTGCGGCTGAGGGCGAAAAGGTAGAGGAGCATTTGCAAGCCCCGCCCGTCCTCCACATCCGCAAAGTCAAAGGCCTTCTTTCCGGTCTTATAGTCCACCACCCGCAGGTAGCGCTTTCCCTCATGTTCCCAGCTGTCCACCCGGTCCACAAAGCCGGACAGGCGCAGGGTGATGCCGTCCTGCTCCACCTCCACCGGGGGCAGCTGCTCCCCGCGGCCAAAGCCCAGCTCCAACCACACGGGGACAAATTGGGAGGCGGCCAGCTCCCCCGCCACGCTGTCCACCACCGTGAGCACCGCCTGTTTCATGCGAGCAAAGAGCCAGCGGAACCGGGCGCTCTCATCCTCCAGGCCCTGGAGCACCTCCTGCTCGTACCGGTCCGCCGCCGCCTTGGCCAAAGCTCGGCACTGCTGGGGTTCGGGGTGTTGTCCCAGCACCTCCTCCAGCACCGCATGGACAAAGGTGCCGTAGTCGGAAGGGGCGAACTTGGCCCGTTTCCTGGGCTGGGCCTTGAGGCCGAAGCGGAGGAAGTGGCAGAAATGACAGGACTGGTACAGGTCCAGCCGGGTGGCAGACATGGGTACCGCTTTCCCGTACAGGGTGCGCACCCCCTGGGGGGACAGGCGGCCACGCCGCCACGTTCCCGCCTCTTGCAGGCGCTGCACCCGGTCCCGCATATCGGGCAGCTCAGACAATGCCGCCCGCACCTGGGACACGCCCCCCGCCGCCTCCAGGGCAGGCACCGGGGCGGCCAGACGACAGGACACGTCGGCGGGGTCACCGTGGTGGGCGGTAGGGAAGAGCTGGGTCAAGCGCTCATAGAGGAAACTGGGCCCCCGCTCCTGCCCCGCCCCGTCCTGCTGGGCGTAGCTGACATACAGCCCCTGGGTGGGGCGGGCGCAGGTCTCGTAAACAATGGTCAATTCCCGCCGCAGCTGCTCCTCCTGCCGGGAGGCCAGCTCCACCTCCAGGGCTGCCAAGGCGTCCCGATCCTGGTCGGAGAACAGGCCCGCAGCGGGAGCACAGCTGGGAATGGCGGTGGAGTCCGCCCCTAGGAAGAACAGGTATTTGCACTCTTTGTGGGCCATGCGGGGGGCCTCGCCGACCGTGACCCGGTCCAGGGACACAGGGATAGCTCCCACGTCGTACTGACTGAGCACCAGGGCAAAGAGGCGGGCAAACTCCTCCATCTCCAGCTGGGTATCTCCCAGCAGCAGGGCGCACTGCTCTAGGCCCCCCACCACAATGTCCCACAACTGGCGGTACTGGGCGGCGGTGTTCAGGTCGCCCCGGCTCTCCAGGCTTTCCGCTCGCTCAGCCAGACGTTTGGGCAGGTCGATGTCCTCCAACAGCTGATAGAGGGCCTGGGCACGCCCTGCTCCCGTCTGGTCGGGGCATTTCCGCATCCGCTCCAGGGGGGCGATGACCTGGCGGCGCAGGGTGTCCAGCCGCCCCACCAGGGCGGTATCCTCCTCCGAGAAGGTGAGACCGTACCCCTGGGGGTGCATGTTCCAGGGCTTTTTTCTGGTCCACAGGCTTCCCTTGATGTTCCAGGTGAGAACGTAGTTCTCCAGGGTATCCCGCTCTTCCTGGGTCAGAGGAGTGAGGTCGGTTTTCAGGTAGCGGAACAGCTCCTCATAGGGGTAGTCCTGGGCAGCTGCCGCCAAAGCGGAGGTGACCAGAGCCAGCACCGGGTGGCGCAGCACGTCCTCCATGGCGCTGAGGTAGACGGGGATGCCGTACTGGGCAAAGACGCTCTCCACCAGCTCCCCGTACCCCTCCAGTCGACGGGGACACACCACAATGTCCCGGCACCGCACAAGCCCCGTACGCATCAGGGCCACGATCTGGCTGGCGGCCCACTCCACCTCCTGCCGGGGGGTGGACGCCTGGGCTAGGGTCACGGGACAGCCTTCTGTCCAAGGGGTGGGCAGAGGGCCGTACAGATGCCCCTCCATCCAAGTGAGGGCGGGATGACTGGGCTGAGGACGGCGGAGGGTCTGTTCCTCCACCCTGGTCCCTCCCTGTCGGGCCAGACGTTTCAGCCGAGAGGCTGCCCGCAAAGCGGGCTCAAAGATGCCCTCAGGGTCGTTGTCCGGGTCACAAACCAGGGCCACGGTGACGTGGGCCTGGTGTATCAGTTTTTCCAGCACCCGCTCCTCTTGGGGGGTGAAGTCGGTGAAGCCGAAGACCGCGATTTCCTTGCCCTTAGCCCATTGGGTGTCCTCCAGCTGCTGGGTGAGCACGTCCAGACGGCCACGGGGGTCGGCGGCTCCCTGGGCGGCCAGAGCCTCATAGGCGGCATACAAAAGGCCGATATCCCGCCACTTGTCTCCCTGCTGGCCTCCCAGCTCCTCCCCGGCCTCTAAGAGCTGCTGGGGCTGCACACAGCAGCTCTTACACTCGTCAATGGTGGCCAGCACATGGGTGAGGAAAGCGGGCTTGCGGGAGGGAGAGCGGTAGATGCGCAGCTGAGGGGCACACTGACGCAGAGCGGCATACATCAGCAGCATCTGCCCGCCTCCGTCCAGCACCGGGGCGGCTCCACCCCCTGCCACTTCCCGCAGCCGTCCGGCCAAGCGGGTGAAGGAGAGCACCTCGCAGGTGCGGGAGGCTCCGTTGCCCAACACCTGGCACATGGCCCGCTCGCTCTCGTGGGAGTACTGCTCGGGCACCAGCAGCAGCCGGCGCTGGGCCGGGGAGGCCCCCAGCCGCTCCAGCAATTCTTTTCGTATTTCCTGCCCCGCCCGGGCATACAATAGGGTGAGCAAAGTCTCTCACTCCTTTACGTGATTTTCTCCTATTTTACCATACCCGGTACCATAAGAAAACCACCCATCCTCACCGGATGGGTGGTTGAATATGTCTCAAGACAAGGGTGTCAGTAGCAAATTCAGGTCCACGTTGCCCTCGATGCCCGCCACGGTCCCCTGGTGGCTGTACTGCCACATGTGGAACTGGTAGGGGTAGGTGGGGGTGCTCTGGTACTGGGCCAGCCACACATCATATTCGGTGAGCTGCTTCAAGTCCACCCAGTCCATGAGCCACGCCACATTGCCGTAAATCATGGGCTGATAGCCCGCCTGGGCAATGGTTTGGCAAAAGGCCTGGGTAACCTGATTGGCGGTCTCCACCGTCAGGTCATCGGTGCGGGCAGCGTCATATTCTATGGTCTCCAGGTCAAACACCACCGGGTAGGTGATGGAATAGTCCTTCAGGGCGGAAAGAACAAACTCCGCCTCCTCCACCGCTTCCTCTACGGTGATGGCCTGGGAGAAGAAGTACACTCCCACATCCAGGCCCGCCTGGGTGGCGCCCTGGATGTTTTGCAGGAACTTGTCGTCCAGCACCAGCTTCCCCGACTCTCCATAGCCCCGGAAGCCCAGGCGGATCATGGCAAAGGAAATACCGTCGGCTTTTACCGCCGCCCAGTCGATGTCCCCGTTGTAGGTGGACACGTCCACCCCTGTCAAAGCCTTTGTCCCGTCTGGGGCAGTATAACTGTACCGTCCGTTTTCTGTGCTCAGCCCAGCCCAGTCGTAGCTGTGCGGCTGCAAATCCTCACTCAATGGAGCAAAGCTGATTCCCTGCTTTCCCATATATACATAGGTGTCTGGGAACAGCTGCTGCAAAAAGGTGGTGGTCAGGCCGTACTGGGTGGCCAGGTTTTGCACGGTGCGTTTGGCCACAGTGCTCCCCAGCAAATTCTCCACTTGCTGTTGCAGCTGAATGACCCGGAAGCCCAGAAATCCGCTGACGGCCAACGCCACACACAGGGCCAGGGCCAACCCCGTCACCAACTTATGTTTGGGGCCGCACCGCTTCTCCACACCCTCTGTCTTCTGTTCCAAGTTCTGGTTTAGCAAGGTCATTCCCTCCTTTTTCCCACATTATATGGGCTTTTCCCCCGAAAAGCAACACAAAAAATCTGCCACAGAGTGAAACTCTGTGGCAGATTCAGACGCTCTAAAAGCCCTCGGCAGAGTTTTCCCGCCCAGGGACGGGAAAATAAATTGGAATGACGTTTTTTCCGGGGACATGCGCATCGGAAAAAACACATCTCAGCCCGCCAGTGTGGAATCGGGTCGCCCTTTGACCCGATTATGCATGCAGCGGGCTGCATCCCCTCGAGAAAATGCTTGCATTTTCGAGAAGTAATTATTGGGGGCTGACGGTGTAGTTGGGAGCTTCCTTGGTGATGTAGATATCGTGGGGGTGAGACTCCCGCAGACCGGCGGCAGTGATCTGGGTGAACTGGGCCTTGGTGCGCAGCTCGTCGATGGTGGCGCAGCCGCAGTAACCCATACCGGCGCGCAGACCGCCCATCATCTGATAGATGGTGTCGGCCACAGGTCCCTTGTAAGGCACGCGGCCTTCCACGCCTTCAGGCACCAGCTTCTTGTTGTTCTGCTGGAAGTAACGGTCCTTGGAGCCGCAAGCCATAGCGCCCAGAGAGCCCATGCCACGGTAGACCTTGAACTGACGGCCCTGGTAGACCTCGGTGTCCCCGGGGGACTCCTCACAGCCAGCCAGCAGGGAGCCCAGCATGACCACGTTGCCGCCAGCGGCAATGGCCTTGGCGATGTCGCCGGAGAACTTGATACCGCCGTCAGCAATGATGGGCACGTCGTACTCAGCGGCCACACGGGCGGCGTCGTACACAGCGGTGATCTGGGGCACACCGATACCAGCCACCACACGGGTGGTGCAGATGGAGCCGGGACCGATACCGATCTTCACGCAGTCGGCGCCAGCCTCGATGAGGGCGCGGGTGCCTTCGGCAGTGGCCACGTTGCCAGCGATGAGCTGCACGTCGGGGTACAGGCTCTTGATGCGCTTGACGCAGTTGAGGATGTTCTGGGAGTGGCCGTGAGCGGAGTCCAGGCACAAAACGTCGGCGCCAGCCTCCACGAGAGCGGCCACACGGTCCAGCACGTCGGCAGTGACACCGATGGCGGCACCCACCATCAGGCGGCCCTTCTCGTCACGAGCGGAGTTGGGGTACACCTGGGCCTTGTCGATGTCCTTGATGGTGATCAGGCCCTTCAGGTGGTTCTCGCTGTCCACGATGGGCAGCTTCTCGATCTTGTGGCGGCGGAGGATCTCACGGGCCTCCTGGAGGGTGGTTCCCTCGGGGGCAGTGACCAGATTCTCCTTGGTCATGACGTTGTCAATGAGCTGAGACATGTCGGTCTCGAACTTCATGTCGCGGTTGGTGATGATACCAATGAGCTTGCCATTGTCGCAGATGGGTACGCCGGAAATACGGTACTTGGCCATCAGCTCGTCCGCCTCAGCCAGGGTGTGGCCTGGGCCGAGGAAGAAGGGGTTGGTGATAACGCCGTTCTCGCTGCGCTTGACCATGTCCACCTGCTCGGCCTGAGCGCCGATGGACATATTCTTGTGGATGATACCCAGACCGCCCTCACGGGCCAGGGCGATGGCCATCCGGGACTCGGTGACCGTGTCCATGGCGGCGCTGACCACAGGGATGTTCAGGGTAATCTTGCGGGTAAGACGGGTGTGCAGGTCGATGTCCGCAGGGAGCACGTTGCTCTCGGCGGGAATCAGCAGCACGTCGTCGAAGGTCAGACCCATTTTTACAAACTTGTCATTGTACTGAATCTGCGACATGTTACCACTCCTCCAAAATTGTATTGATATTTCATTTTACGCTCTGGAAAAAAGGGTGTCAAGTTGAACCGAAAACAACGGGTTTTTTCGGTACTTTTGACCATTGGAACCGGGAAATCAGCTGTTCCGGTGTGGCACTTTTCGGCTCCTTTTGCAGTCCTGCCAGCCACCCCAGCCAGCCCACTACCTCTTGGGAGGTGTATTTGGCCCGCAAGACTCCCAGATCCAGGTCCCGGTCACGCTTGGATAGGCGCCGACCTTGCTGGTCCACCAGCAAAGGCAGATGGTAGAACTGGGGCGGCTCAAAACCCAGGGTGCGGTGGAGCCACGCCTGGGCGGGAGACGAGGAGAGCAGATCGCACCCTCGCACCACATGGTTGACCCCCATGAGGGCGTCATCCACCACCACTGCCAGCTGATAGGCCCACACCCCGTCGGAACGGCGGACAATAAAGTCCCCGCAATCGGTGTTCAGCCGCTGGGTATAGGGGCCCATATGTCCATCCTCTATGGTGACACTCTCTCGAGGTACCCGCACCCGGAAAGCTGGGTGTCTGCCCTGTGCCTCCAACTCCTGCCGCTGCTCCCCCGTCAGGTGGGCGCAGCGGCCCGTGTACACCACCGCCCCATCCGAGGCGTGGGGCGCAGAGGCGGCCAGACGCTCCGCCCGGGTACAATAGCAGGGATAGATAAGCCCCAGGCTCTCCAAACGGCGGAAGGCTTCCTCATAATGGTGGGAGCGACGGGACTGGCAGTACTCCGGCTCCAATCCCCCCTCGTCCCAGTCCAGGCCCAGCCATTGCAGGTCGTCCACCAGTTGGGCCGCCTTGTCCAGGGAGCAGCGCTGCGGGTCCAAGTCCTCGATGCGCAGCACCATCACGCCCCCCTGGCTGCGCACATCCAACCAGGCCAGCAGCGCCGCCAGCACATTGCCCAGGTGCATCCGCCCGCTGGGACTGGGCGCAAACCGCCCCCGTACCGTCATGGATATTCCCCCTATAACATTCGTGCCGCTGCAAAGCAGCGGCACGATAGAAAGCTAATTACTTGTTGTGGAAGATGTTGAAGATGTCGTCGAAGGGATCCTTCTCCTTCTCAGCTGCCACTTCCTCACCCTTCTCCTGGCCGGGAGTGGGGTTGCTCACGCCGCCAAAGCCGGTGGCAATGACGGTGACACGGATCTCATCCTGCAGGGAGTCGTCGAAGGCGGCACCCATCATGAACAGAGCGTCGGGATCAGCCACGTCCTTGACCATCTCGGCAGCCACTTCCACCTCGTCCAGACCGATGTCCATGGGGCCGGTGATGTTGACGATGATGCCCTTGGCGCCCTGGATGGAAGTCTCCAGCAGGGGGCTGTTGATGGCCAGACGGGTGGCCTCCTCGGCACGGTTCTTACCAGCGGCACGGCCCACACCCATGTGAGCCAGACCGGCATCCTTCATAACGGCGGTGACGTCGGCAAAGTCCAGGTTAATGAGACCAGTGGTGGTAATCAGGTCAGAGATGGACTGCACAGCCTGACGCAGCACGTCGTCGGCAATGGCGAAGGCATTGGCAAAGGTGATCTTCTCGTCGGTGGCATACTGGAGACGGTCGTTGGGGATGATAACCAGAGAGTCCACCTTGGACTGCAGTTCCTCGATGCCCTTCATGGCCTGATCCATGCGGCGACGGCCCTCAAAGCTAAAGGGCTTGGTGACCACGCCCACCGTGAGGATACCCCGGGACTTGGCGATCTCAGCCACCACGGGAGCAGCGCCGGTACCGGTGCCGCCGCCCATACCGGCAGTGACGAACACCATGTCGGTGTTGTCCAGCAAAGCGGAAATCTGATCCTTGCTCTCCTTGGCAGACTCACGGCCCACCTCGGGGTTGGCACCAGCGCCCTTGCCAGCGGTGAGCTTCTCACCGATGGGCAGCTTCTGGGTGGCCTCGGAAGAGGCCAGACACTGACGGTCGGTGTTCACCGCAATGAACTCCACACCCTGCATTCCCACACGCACCATGCGGTTGACCACGTTGCAGCCGCCGCCGCCAACGCCAATCACCTTCAAGGTGTCATCACTTTTTACCGCAGAATCCATGACAAAAGCCATAAATATGACCCTCCTATTATCAAAACAGTTTCTGTAAATGCCTGCAATGTTCCAAACTACAAATCATATTTTATTTTAGCTTCTTTTTACCAAGTGGTCAATAGTGAAATGAAAGTTTTTTTAGAGAATTTTGTCGAAGGATTTTGGCAATTTCAGCACAGGGTCTTAGGCAACAAACCCCCTCCTTTGTGCCGTTTCCAGCACAAAGGAGGGGGTTGAACATTCAAGATGTGGCCTTAGGCCGCTGGACATAGACCTCCCGGTCTGCCACCGTGAAGTCAAAAATCAGCGCTTCTCCCTCTGGCACCTTTCCGCTGTCCAAGGCAGCTTGGAACAGCTGGAGCATATAGGGGTAGTCTCCGTAGAGAGGAAATTTCAACTGATGCTGGCCGTAGGTCACCGCCAGAGAGGACGCCGCCGAACAGTCCACCTTGGTGCACTCACCCAGCTTCTCCGCCTCTTCCAAAGCAGAGATCAGACGGGTCAGAGCGCGAGCTTTGGACTGGCTGCTCTCCTCCACCTGCAGCTCCTGTCCCGCTTTGGGGCTTGTGGCCTGCAAGCCTGTCACTTCCAGGCCCTGAACCTGGGATGTGGTCTCCAGGAGATAGCCATCTCCAGACAACAGCCACGAGCTGCCATCCCCCTGAATGGTGGCCGCCACCGTGCGCTCCACCACCATCAAGGTGACTTGATCGGGCAATGCGCGCCGGAGCACCACCCGCTGCACGTAGGGCAGTTGGGCGCAAATGCGCTGGTTGATGCTCGGCTCCCACATAGTCACCAGGTTGTCGCCGGTCTCAAGGCCTGAGGCGGCAATGATATCCTGGGCCGTGTAGTGAGAATTTCCCACCACGTGGATGCCATTGACCCGAAAAAATATGACGCACGCGGTGACCAAGGCCGCTACCACCGCCACCAGGGAGATCAATTTATAGATCCATCGAAACCGACCCCGCCGCTTTCTTCGGGGCGGATGTTTCCGCTCACGCGCCATGCCAATCACCTCTTTGGTAAAATTATCTGCGTATCATCTTGGCACCCAAGTGCCCAAACATCTTCTCCATGTCCTGATAGCCTCGGTCGATGTGCTCCAGGCCGTCCAGTATCGTCTGGCCCTGGGCCCCCAAAGCCGCCACCGCCAAGGCGCCTCCACCCCGCAAATCGGTGGCAGTGACCCGGGCTCCGTGAAGCCGTGGCACCCCCCGCACCCAGGCCGCTTGGTCTCGGATGGAGATATCGGCTCCCATCTCCCGCAGACCAACCACATGGCCAAAGCGGCGGGAAAACATGGTCTCTTGAAAAATCGTGGTGCCCCGGGCGGTGGCAAACGCCGCCATCACCGGCGCCTGGGCATCGGTGGGAAATCCGGGATAAGGGGCTGTGGTAATACAGCCTCCGCCTCGCAGCGGCACGTATCGGTCCCGGCGCAGCCAAACGGAATCCACCCCACTGCGCACCCGGCACCCGCCCTGTTCCAACAGCTGGAGCACCGTGGACAGATGCCGCCAGTCCACCCCTTCCACCCGCACTTCTCCGCCGGCGGCCGCCACTGCGGCCAGAAGGGTGGCCGCCACAATGCGGTCGCCTAGAACGGACACCTCACCCCCGTGGAGGGTGTGCCCACCCTGAATGGTGATGACACTCCCCCCAGCCCCCGTGACCTTGGCACCCAGGGCGTTGAGGAACTGCTGGAGCTGGACAATTTCCGGCTCCCGGGCCGCATTGACGATGGTGGTGTCTCCGTCGGCACCCACTCCGCACAACATGGCGTTTTCCGTGGCTCCTACACTGGGAAAGGGAAAGTGGATCACCCCACCCCGGGGCCTGCCCCGGCAGAGGATCTCCCCCTCCTGCTCCTGCACCTGACACCCCAAGGTGGACAGGGCCTCCAGGTGCAGATCTATAGGCCGTGGCCCCAATTCACACCCGCCAGGATAGCTCACCCGGGCCTCCCCCATCCGGGCCACCAGGGGGCCCAAAAACATAATGGAGGAGCGCATGGCACGCATCTGCCCCTGGTCAATGCTGGTCTCACAAGCCCCCCGGGCGTCCACCACCAGCTTCTCTCCCTCCCAGGAGCAGCTTGCCCCCAAGTGGTGGAGAATGTCCACCGCCGCATCCACATCGGACAGGCGAGGACAGTTGGAAATGCGCACCGGCTCCCGGGTCAGAAGGCATCCGGCCAGAATGGGCAGCACGCTGTTTTTCGCCCCCTGCACCCGCCAGGTTCCTTCCAGAGGTACACCACCTTCTATGTACATGACGCTCATGCAAACGCCTCCCTTTCTATTACCTTGGAACATTCTATGAAAGGGAGGGTATTTCGGTTAAAGCAGCTTCATGAGGGCCTGATAAATGTCCTCAGCCGCCCGGGGCGTAGCCAGTTCTTTCATGGCCCGACTCATCTCCCGGCGCTTCTGGCCGTTGGACAGCAACTCCACAGCTGTGTCGTACAGGCTGTGGCCGGTGCAGGTCTTCTCCTCCACCAGTTCCGCCGCGCCACGGTCCGCCAGAACCTTGGCGTTTTTGAACTGGTGGTTGGCCGCCACATAGGGGGACGGCACCAACACCGCCGGTTTGCCCATGGCGGTGAGTTCTCCCAGGGTGGAAGCTCCCGCCCGACAAATCACCAGATCGGCGGCGGCCATCACCGTGGGCATGTTGTCAATGTAGGGGCGCACCTCTTGGTCTGTCACCGACACCCCACGGTTTTTCAAATGCTCGCTCATGGCCTGGTAGTCTCGTCCAGCGCTGTGGATGTAGTGGAAGGGTCGGCCTCCCTCCACCCACTGCTGCACAAAGTCCTCGGTCATGAGATTCATGTCCCGGGCTCCCTGGGAGCCCCAGAAGGACACCACCAAGGGCTTGTCGTCGGTAATTCTCAACTCCCGCCGGGCCTCTTCCCGGTCCAGGCGGAAAAAGGCGCCCCGCACCGGGGTGCCTGTCACCGCCACTTGCTTGGCATTGGTATAGTACTCCGCCGCCTCCGGGAATCCCACCATCACCAAATCCACCCGTTTGGCCAGCACCCTTGTAGTGAGGCCCGGAAAGGCGTTGGACTCGTGGATGGCGGTGGGAATGCCCATGCGGGTGGCCTCCCGCACAGCTGGGAAAGAGGCATAGCCCCCGGTGCCCACCACCAGATCGGGCTTGAACTGGCGGAGAATCCGGGATGCCTGCCACTGGCCCACTGGAACCTTAAACACGCTTTTGAAGTTGTGGCGGATGACCTTCCAACTCAGCTGCCGCTCAAAGGTGGACACCTTCACACAGCGGATGGGATAGCCCGCCTGTTCCACCAGGCGTTTCTCCATTCCCTTCTCCGCACCCACGAAGAGAATCTGACAGCCCGGGTGATATTTTTCAAAGGTTTGGGCTACGGCCAGGGCGGGATTGACGTGCCCTGCCGTGCCCCCACAGGTAAACAGTACCTTCATGCCGCTCCTCCTACTCTGCTTTTGGCGCTACAATTTGCCTGGACACCGCTAATATGATGCCCACTTCCGCCAGCTGCACCACCAAGGCCGTGCCGCCGTAGCTGAAGAAGGGCAGCGAAATGCCGGTGGTGGGCAGAGCGCCGGTGACCACGCCGATGTTCAAAATGACCTGGGCGGCCAGCTGGGTGTTGATGCCCACAATGAGCAGACTGCCGAAGCGGTCCCGGGCGTGGAGCGCCAGCCAGTAGCCCCGGATGATGAGCAGAGCAAAGAGCACGATGATGAGGCAGGCGCCAATGAGGCCCAGTTCCTCACACACAATGGCAAACACAAAGTCGTTGTGCTCTTCAGGAAGGAACATGTACTTCTGGCGGCTGTTGCCCAGCCCTAGCCCCAGCAGGCCACCGGAACCGATGGCAATCTGGGACTGCCACAGCTGATAGCCGTCTCCCTGCAAGTCGCTGAGGGGGTCCAGCCAGGACTGAATACGGGCTGTCATGTACTCGGTCTGGGTAATCAAGAACACCAGAGCCGCCGCCACCAGGCTGCCGCCGCCCACAAACCAGTACAGACGGATGCCTGAGGCAAACAGCACCGCCGCTGCCCCCGAACACACCAGGATCATGCCCGACATATGGGGCTGCTTGTAGAGCAGGAACAGAATCACCAGCAAGATCAGGCCGTAGGGCACCAGCTCCAACAAGCCGATGTTTTCCGCAAACTCCCCCATGCGGCCCCGCAAAGTGCGGCGATCCCACTTCTTGGGAGGAGCTTTGATCTGGTCTTTCCGCTTGGACAGGCGGGCGGCAAAGAACAAAATCACCGCCACTTTTACCAGCTCCGAGGGCTGGAAGGAAAAACCGATGTCCAGCCAGCGCCGTGCGCCGTTACTGGTTCGGCCCAGAGGGGTGAAAATCAGCAGCAGCAAAAAGATACTGCCTATAATGGCAGGCACCGACAGCAGACGCCACCGCTGATAATCGAATTTGGACACCAGGATCATGATGATAATGCCGGGAATGGCCATCTTCAACTGGCCCATAAAATAGTAGTAGGGGTTTCCGCCGGTGTCCACGCTGGGGTCCAGGTTATAATAGGCCGAAGCGTAGGAGGCGGAGAGAAGCATAATCAGGCCAATGGCGGTCAGTAGCAGCACCAGGGCCAAATAGGGCAGATCCAGCGGGCCCCGGGCCAGCTGCTGCTCTATGGTCAGATCTCGTTTTGCTTTCTTGCGCACTGGTGCGCCTCCTTCCTAGGGAAATGGTTGCATTACACGCCGTAGCGGTACATCACGCCCGCAAAGGCCAGCAGGCAGAAGGCCACAGTGATGGCGGCAAAGGTGAGCACAATGCGCACCTCGCTCCATCCGCCCAGCTCCAGATGATGGTGGAGGGGGGCCATGCGGAAAATCCGCTTGCCGTGGGTGAGCTTGAAGTAGCCCACCTGGATGATGTCACTCATGGTCTCAGCGATGTAGATGATGCCCACCGGGACGAGAATCAAAGGGGCATCCACAGCAAAGGCCATGCCACACACCGCTCCACCCAAAAACAGGGATCCGGTGTCTCCCATGAACACCTTGGCGGGATAGAAGTTGTAAATCAGAAAGCCCAAAATGCCTCCGGCCAGAGCGGCAGCAAACACGCCCACGCTCCCCTTCTCCCACCAGGCAGCCAGCAGGGAGAAGAAAATGGCCACAGGCAGGGTCACGGAACCCGCCAGACCGTCCAGACCGTCGGTGAGGTTCACCGAGTTGACACACCCCACCAGGACAAAGGCGGCAAACACCAGATACAGCGCCCAAGGCAGAGGGATGGTAATGTTGGCAAAGGGAATGTACAAGTTGGGAGACAGGTAGCCGTGGTGGCGCATCAGGGCCAGGAAAGCCACGGCCACAGCCAGCTGCAACAACAGCTTCCATCCGGCAGTGAGGCCGGTGTTCTCCTTTTTCTTCACCTTGGCGAAGTCGTCAATGAATCCGATGCCCCCGTATACCAGGGCCAGACCCAGCACGATGAGGGCCGACCAGTCCCCCCGGGCCATGTCCTGCCAACAGAACACCAAGACTGCCACCGTGATGCCCACCATAAACATGATGCCACCCATGGTGGGGGTGCCCTGCTTGGTCATATGCCAGTTGGGACCGATCTCCTTGATGGACTGTCCCGCCTTCATGGCGCGGAGAACGGGAATGAGAAACTTTCCCACCACCGCCGACACCAGAAATGCCGTTGCCGCTGCTGCTAAACTCATCATGGTCAAAAACCTCCACACGCTCTTTCGTATCTCTTAGTCTTCCAGACTCCGGGCCGCCTGCTCCAGGGGCATACCCAGCGCCACAGCCGCCGCCAGGGCAGCCAAGCTCTCATACAGGCCGCCTTGGCCTTGGGGCACCCGCACCCGGAGTAAATCTCTTTGGGTAAGGGCTTCAAACTCCACACGCTGGTGGCGCATGCACACGTTTTTTGCCGTCAAATCCGCCTGGGGCTTTCCGTCGGAGTAGGCAAACACCTGCCGGGGCATGGCTCCCGCCAAGCGCCGCCCCTCCCCGTCGTCCAGAGCCACCACGGTGACTCCTGCTCGCTGGGCCAGTTCCCACCGAGCCACGGCACAGGGGGAAAGGCTGCGGCGATCCCGGGGCTCAAAGTTTTCCACCACCACCGCACGATACCGGGAATGGGGGTGGCGGCCCATCACTGCCTCATAGGGAGTGAGTTCCACCACCGGGGCACCAATCATCCGCCGCAGCAGTCGGGCGGTGGCCGTATGGCCCCGCCCTACCACAGCGATGGGCTCGTCAATCTGGGAGTTGTTGATCGGCGTAGTCGATAACACTGCTGACAAACCTCACTTCCACGACTGTACCTGGGGACACCTCGGTGCCGGCGGCGATGGTCTGGCTCATGGCCTCCATGTTTCCGCCATCGTCGGTGACGCCAGTGGCACGCAAGAACAGTCCCATTTCTTCCAGGGTATTTTTGGCCTCCGAGGGGCTCAGACCAGAGAGATCGGGCACCTTCACCTTGGCCGTAGGCACTTCCTCGCCCAGGTACAAAATGACGGTGGAACTGCCCGGAATGGTCACACCAGCAGCGGGAAGCTGGCCGGTGACGGTGTTGCCGGTACCCACCGTACGGCAGCGGATGCCGCGGTCGGTGAGCAGGCCCTTGGCCACGGTGAGCTCATAGCCGGTGACGTTGATCATGGTGGTGTCCGAAGCTTCCAGCTCGTCGGTGGTATACTGCTTCTCCACACCCATGTAGTCCAGAATGTCGGCCAGCAGCTGCCCGGCCATGGGGGCGGCAATGTTACCACCGCTGATGTAGGTGCCGGAGGGGGTGTAGTTGGAGTTGGAGGCCGACTGCTCGGGGGAGTCGTAGGCCAGCAGCACCAGCACTTTGGGGTTATCCACCGGGGCAAAGCCCATGAAGGAACAGATCAGGTCGCCGGTCTTTTCATCTCGCTTCTGGGAGGTACCGGTCTTACCGCCGATGCGGTAGCCCGCCATATAGGCGTTGCGGCCAGAGGCGGAGGGGCCAGCCACCACGCTCTCCAGCATACCGCGGAGGGTGGAAGAGGTCTCCTCGCTGATGACCTGGCGCACCTCCTGCACCTGGTGGTAGTAGGTGCTGTTGCCGTCGTCGTCGCTCACCGACTGCACCACGTAGGGCTCCAACAAATGGCCGCCGTTGATCATAGAGGCAAATGCAGTGGCCATCTGAATGGGGGTAATCTTAAAGGTCTGACCGAAGGAGGCGGTGGCCACGGAAGTCTCACCGTAGATGCTGGTGAAAAAGTCCTTGCCGCCGGGCCAGAAGACACTGGTTCCCTCGCCAAATAGGTCGATACCGGTGGAGTCAAACAGGCCATAATTCTCCAGGTAGTCCCAGAAGGTGTCTGCTCCCAACTTCTGGACAATCTGCATCATACCGTCGTTGCAGGAGTTCTCCAGCACCTGGGTCAATGTTTGATCTCCATGTCCTGCCCGCTTATGACAGGTAATGAACCAGTCGGCCACTTGTTGGCCGCCGTCACAGTAAAAGTGGTCGTTGGGAGAGATGACCCCCTCCTCCAGGGCTGCCGCCACCACCAGAGGTTTAAAGGTAGAACCGGGCTCATAGGTGTCAGACAGGGCTTTGTTTCTCCACTGGAGGTTAAGGGCGTCGGACACTGCCTGGTTGTACTCGTCGCTGTCTTCCCCGTATTCCTCCGCCAGAGCCTTCAGCTCATCCAACAGGGTCTGATCAAAGACACTGGCGTAATTGTTGGGGTCAAAGTTGGGACTGCTGGCCATGCCCAGAATGGCACCGGTGGAGGGGTCCATGGCGATGGCGAAGCCACCTTTTTTCACATTGTAGGTCTCGACACCCTCCGCCAAGGTCTGCTCCAGCATGGACTGGATGGAGGAATCGATGGTCAAGTGGAGGTTGGAGCCATTCTCGGCGTCGATGTACTCTTCATAAGAGGAGAGCATCTCGGTGCCTGCGCCAGTCTTGGAGGTCACCACGCGGCCGGTGGCTCCGGACAACACATCCTGGTAGAGCGCCTCCAAACCTTGAGCGCCCACCTTCACGCTGCCGCTGTTTTCGGTGTAGGCCATAAAGCCCAACAGATGGGCACCCACCGAGGAATAGGGGTAGTATCGCTTGCTGGAGGGGGCGAAATAGAGCATACCCGAGAATTTATTTTCGCTGATAAACTCCCGCACCGCCGTGGTATCCTCCTCTTCCATCTCGTAGGCCAACACCTCGTAGGCAGAATTGGTGTACTCAATGCGCTTCCACAGATTGTCCTCGTCCAGCCCCAGCAGGCTCACCAGGCCATTGACGATCAAAGCCCGCTTTTCCCGCAACGCCGCCTGATAGGCGGACTCATTGGTGGTGCCGTCCTCGTTTTCGTAGTCCCCTTTATCCACCGAGACCAATACGTCCCGGGGAGAGAGGATGAGCTGGTAGACGGTGCCAGAGCGGGCCAAGGTACGGCCCTGGGCGTCGTAAATGGAACCACGTCCAGCATTCACTGCCACGTCTTTGGTCTGCTGGTTGGCGGCCCGCTCCTCCCAGTAGTCGTGCTGGAAGATTTGAAGCTTGGCCAGCTGGGTGACCAGGGGCACAAACGCCAAGACCCCCACCACCGCCATGAGAAAAATGGTACGGCGGAACAGGGTTCGGTTTCCCTGGCCAGGAGTACGGCCTTGTTTTTGTTTCGGTTTTTGCATGATTTTCGCTCCTATGTTCGGGTTTGGCGTGGCGGCCTATCGGGACAAGAAGGGCGTAAGAAACCACTGGAAGTTTTCTTACGCCCCTCATTCTCTCTATATCCGCATTTCAATGTATGTCTTCTGGGGCGGCGATTATGACAGCATGCCGCTCAGAAATTCCTCAATTTGGCGAACCAGGCCGGAAATGCCCTGACGGGCCTCCTCGTAATACACCACACTGTCTCCCTGGGACAAGTCCAGGTAAACCGTCTGGCCTGCACCCGCCTCCACCATGGAACCGTCAGCGGTGAGCAGCTGCTCCAACGCAGACAGGTCGAAGGTCTTTTCATACTGGGCCATCAGTGTTTTTTTCTCATCCTGCAGGCCAGACAGGGTGGAACGCAGCTCCACCGTCTCGGCATTGACCATGGCCAGCTGGGCGCTGGAAATCACCAGCAGCAGGGCGCAGGCAATGGCAGCCACAAAGCCCACAATGGTGAAGGGAGCCACAGCGCTCTGCTGTCGGACCTGCACCTGGGGCCGGGATGCCACCCGCTCCCGAGGCTGTACCCGGGGACGACGAGGCTGCTCGACCCTTCTGCGCTCCTTGGTTTGTGCGCTGCTGTCCACTTTATAAGCCACATTTCCGTACGTGGCATAGGATCTGACTTTCCGCTGGGTTGCCATGGCGAACGTCTCCTTTTATCTTCTTCTCACAGCTTCTCCGCCACGCGAAGCTTGGCGCTGCGAGCTCTTGGATTCTCTTCTAATTCTTCTGGGGTAGACACAATGGGCTTTTTCCCCACCAGACGCACCTTGGGGGTCTTTCCACACACACACACGGGAAAATCCGGGGGACAGGTGCATCCCTTGGCCCACCCGGCGTAGGCGGTCTTCACCAGCCGATCCTCCAGGGAGTGGAAGGAAATGATGGCCAGTCGTCCACCGGGGTTGAGCAGATCCAAAGCGGTGTCCAGCATCCGCTCCACCTCGCCCAACTCGTCGTTGACGGCGATGCGAATGGCCTGGAAAGAACGCTTGGCGGGGTGCTGCTTCTCCCGACAGGCTTTGGCGGGCATGGCGCTGCGAATGGTTTCCGCCAGCTCCAGAGTGGTTTCCACCGGGGCCTGACCGCGCCGGCGCACAATGGCAGCGGCGATGGGGCCGGCGTATCGCTCCTCCCCATACTGCCATAAAATTCGTTTCAATTCCTCCTGGGACCAGCCGTTGACCACGTCATAGGCAGTGAGGGCCGCAGATTGATCCATCCGCATGTCCAGGGGAGCATCCTGCAAATAGGAAAAACCACGGGCCGCCTCATCCAGCTGGGGAGAGGACACACCCAGGTCAAACAGCATTCCATCCACATGGGCAATGCCCAGCTGATGTAAAATCTCTCCCACCTGGCTGAAGTTGCCACGCACCAGGGTTACCCGGTCCATGAGCCCTTCCAAGCGGGCAGGCGCCGCTTCCAAAGCGGCGGCATCCCGGTCGATGCCGATGAGTCGGCCACCGGTCAGGCGTTTGGCAATCTCTCTCGAATGCCCCGCCCGGCCCAACGTGCCATCCACATAGATGCCATCGGGCTTGATGTTCAAGCCGTCCAGGCACTCCTGGAGCAGCACAGATTTATGCGTATATTCCATGGATCAAATCCCCAATCCTTCCAGCAAGGCCGAGATATGCTCGGGGTTGAGCTGTTGCTGGGTCTTGGCCTTCCAATTCTCCGCGCTCCAAATCTGAGCCCGGTCATTGTTGCCGGTGATGACCACATCCCGATCAATCTTGGCATAGTCCTTCAAATAAGAGGGCACCTGAAACCGCCACTGCTTGTCCGGCTCACACAGCTGGGCAGCGGCAAAGAATACATCCATGGAGGCTGCTTGCGCGGTGGTCAGGCTGGCCACCCGCTCTTGGAGCTTGTTCCACGCCGCCATGGGGTACAAGGTCAAGTTCTCCTTGACCCCCACAGCCAGGTAAAACTGGGAGCCCAATTCCTCCCGGAGCTTGGACGGCACAATGAGACGACCAGCGCTGTCAAGACTATGCTCGTAGGTGCCAGTCATCTTGCGTCCCTCCATTTCACTCCATTTCACTCCAATGTATTCCTAGTATACATCCCCCTGTGTGAAATTGCAAGGACTTTTTTCCTGGAAAAATATGAAGTTTTCATGAATAATTTCGTGAATTAAGCCATCATTTTAGATTGTTACCACAAATTCATTCACTTTTCGACGGTTTCAATCCGTCGTGCTCCGGGCGTGGAGTAAAATGGAGGACCACAGAATGTGCGCCATCCTGCGGTCCTCCATTCACATCTTGCTTATTCGTCTGCCTCAGCGTCGTACATGCGATTGGCAGAGGTTGTGGTGCTGGGAGTACCCATAGCCTCCCGGAACTTGGCCTGAACCCGGCGCATTTCCGTGTGGGCGTCACCCAATGCCTCCTCGGCACGGCGCATCACATCGTCACAATACTGGTTGGCAGCATTGCGCACTTCCTTGGCCTTCTGATCGGCCTGGGCCATCATCTCGGTGGCCTTCTGTCGGGCTACCGCCATGACTTCGGTCTCACTGACCAGGCGGCGGGCCTCAGTCTCGGCGCGCTTGTGCAGTTCCTCCGCCTCACGCTTGGCGCTGGCCACCAACTCATTGCGGTTGTTGAGCACCTTGCGGGCCTCAGCCAGCTCCACGGGCAGCTGGGCCTTGATGTCCTCCACCAAGTCCAGGGCCTTGTCCCGCTCGATGACGCACTTCTCCGAGCTCAAGGGCGCATTCTTGGCCTCATCAATCATATCAAACAGCATATTCAGCAATTCTTCCACTGTGGTTGCCATGGATGATTCCTCCTTACCGTTCCAGGGTTCCATTTACCCTGTTTTGAACCTGATCTATAATTTGTCTGGGGACAAAATCCGAAAGATCTGCCCCGTAGCGTGCCATTTCCTTCACAACGGTGGAGCTGAGATAGGCGTACTTGGGGCTGGTGTACAAAAATACCGTATCCAGCTCCTGGTACAGCTTGGCATTGATCATGGCCATTTGGATCTCCGACTCGTAGTCGGACACCGCCCGCAGGCCCTTGACCAGCACCTTGGCTCCATGCTCCCGGGCGTAATCCGCCAACAGCTGCCGGGAACAGTCCACCTTCACGTTGGGCAGCTCTCCGGTCACCTGTCGAATCAAATCCACCCGCTCCTCCGGGGTAAACAGTCCGTTTTTGCTGGAATTGACCATGACGCACACAATCAGTTCGTCAAAAATCGCGGCTGCTCGCTTGATGATATTCAAATGCCCCAGCGTCACCGGGTCAAAGCTGCCGGGGTAGATGGCTCGTTTCATGGGTCACACACTCCTGCGGTACAGGGTCAGCTTGATCTTTCCGTACCGGTACTCCCGCCCCTTCTCATAGGGGGCGTCCAACTCCGGCAACTGGGCATCCACCGGCGTTTCACACACTATTATACCATTTCTCGACACAATGTCAATTACCGTCATCTGCTGCAAGGCCCGCTGAATGCAGTCAGAGGCGTAGGGCGGGTCGAGAAACACCAGATCATAGGGGCCTTTGGCGGTGGTCAAAAAGGCGTCAAACTCCTTTTGGTGGAATCCCGCCCGGTCAGAGAGGTTACACCCCTTCACATTGTCCCGCACAATGGCCATGGCTGCAGGAGCCCGATCCACAAAATCACACCAGGCCGCCCCCCGGGACAGGCATTCAATGCCCAGTTGGCCGGTGCCGGCAAACAAATCCAACACTCGTCGTCCTGGAATGTCAAACTGAATGATGTTAAAAAGCCCCTCTTTCACCCGGTCGGTGGTGGGGCGGGTGTCCATCCCGGGCAGCTCCTTGAGGTGCTTACCCCGGGCGCTTCCAGTAATCACGCGCATGGGAGTCTCACTCCTTTTGAAAATAGTCGTATATGGCCTGGGCCGTGTTGGTGGGCACCACTTCTCCCAGCTGTTCCAAGCTGGCCCCTCGGATGGCCTTGATGCTCTTGAAATGTTTAAGCAGCGCGGTCTTGCGAGCAGGCCCTACCCCGGGAATCTCGTCCAGCGCCGAGCCTTTCATCCGCTTGCCCTGGCGGGAGCGCATAAATTCAATGGCAAACCGGTGGGTCTCCTCCTGAATGCGGCCAATGAGGGCAAACAGGGCCTGGTTTTGCTGCAAGCCCATCTCCTGCCCGTCCCGGTCCACCAGGGCCCGGGTACGGTGCCGGTCGTCCTTGACCATGCCGAAAATGGGAATGGACAGCCCCAGGCTCTCCAGGGCAGTTGCCGCCACCCGCACCTGGCCCACGCCGCCGTCCATCAGCAGCACATCAGGCAACTCCCCGAACTTCTCGTCTCCATCCAGGTAGCGCCGGAACCGCCGGGTGATAACCTGCTCCATGGAGGCGTAGTCGTCGGCATGCTCCATATCCTTCAAGATAAAATGGCGGTAGTCCCGCTTCAAGGGTCTGCCGTCCACGTGCACCGTCATAGAGGCCACAATGTCTGCGTTACCGCTGTTGGAGATGTCAAAGGCCTCCATACGGTGGGGCGGCTGGTCCAGCCCCATGAGGCGGCCCAAAGCTTCCATGAGCTTGGAGGTGCGCTCCTGGGCAGTGGTAGCCCGCTGCACTTCCTCGGCGGCGTTTTGATTGGCCAGGGCCACCAGCTCGGTTTTAGCCCCTCGCTGGGGGGTGAGCAGCTCCACCTTCCGGCCCACCGCCTGGGTGAGCATCCGGGCCAGCTCCACCTGCCCCTCAAAGTCCAAGGGGAGGAGAATCTGCCGGGGCAGGGCCTGGCGACCCTGGTAATACTGGGCGGTGAGGGTGGCCACGCTCTCCCCTTCGTCCTCCTCCATGGGCAGAGGCAGAAGCTGCCAGTCCTTGGCGGCCAGTTCCCCATCCACATAGTGGAGCACTACAAAGCAGCTCTTGGCCTCTCCCCGGTAATACCCCATCACGTCGGTGTCCGCCAGGGAGCCCACCACCGCCTTCTGCCGCTTGGCCAGCAGCTGCACGGCCCGGATGCGGTCCCGGTACTGGGCGGCCTTTTCAAAGCGCAGGTCCTCGGCGGCCTGCTCCATCTCCTTCGTCCACTGGCCCACCACCTCATCCAGCTTGCCCTCCAACAGCCGCACCGCCTGGTCGATGCCCTGGCGGTACTGGCTCTGGTCCATGTCCGGGCGGCAATAGCCGTCGCAGGTGCCCATGTGAAAGTTGAGACAGGGCCGCTCCTTGCCGATGTCCCGTGGGAACTTCCGCCGGCAGGTGGGCAGACGCAACGCAGAGAGCAGGGCGTCAATGATACCCTGGCTGGCTCCCCGGGTGCCGTAGGGGCCAAAGTACCGGGCCCCATCCCTGGCCACCTTGGTGGTCAGGGAGAATTGCGGGTACTCCTCCTGGACGCTGAGCCGGATATAGGGGTAGCCCTTGCTGTCCTTGAGCAGGATGTTGTACCGGGGCTGGTGGCGCTTGATGAGGGCGCACTCCAGCACCAGGGCCTCAAATTCGGACTCCACCACAATCACGTCAAAGTGGTGAATCTGGGCCACCATGGCCCGAGTCTTTTCGTTGTGGCGGCTCTGGTCCTGAAAATACTGGCTCACCCGGTTTTTCAGCGCCTTGGCCTTGCCCACGTAAATCACTTCGCTGGCGGCGTTTTGCATGATATACACCCCCGGCTTCAACGGCAGTCCGTGGGCTTTGTCCCGCAGCTCTTCAAAGGTCATAGCTACCCTCCCTGAATAAAAAAAAGCGTCGCTACTGCGACGCTTTTTCATGGTTGCAGATTACTCGGCAAAATCAGAGTTAATCAGCTCCACCAGAGCGTTGACAGCCTCTTCCTCATCGGGGCCGTCGGCAATGAGGGTGATGGCAGTGCCCTTGACAATGCCCAGAGAGAGCACGCCCAGCAAGCTCTTGGCGTTGACGCGACGCTCCTCCTTCTCCACCCACACGGAGCTCTTGAATTCGTTGGCTTTCTGGATAAAGAAGGTGGCCGGACGAGCGTGCAGACCAACCTGATTGTTCACAACAGTCTCTTTCGTTACCATAAGAGAGTCCCTCCATAATCTAGGATTGGGGGAGTACTATCCCGCGCTTTCCCCGAAAATATTTGCATCAATAGCATATCAAATTTGAAAGGCATCGTCAACAGCAATTTGTACAAATCGCAGGGTTTCATTTGTGGAAAAGCACCTTTCCCCCGGTCTATTCTGTGCTGGAAGTCACTTCAAGGTGACAACGGTGACGCCGTCCTCGCCCTCGCCATAGGCGCCGGGTCGGGCGGATTTCACGTATCGACTGTGCTTGACGTGCTCCCGCACGGCCTTGCGCAGCGCACCGGTGCCCTTGCCGTGGATGATGGTCACCGTCTCCAATTTGCCCATAAGGGCGTTGTCCAGGAACATGTCCACGGCTGCCAGGGCCTCGTCTACCATCATGCCCCGCAGGTCCAGCTCCGCCTTGGCAGCAGCGGCCCGGAAGGGGCGGGTAACGGTGGCATTGCGGGCCTTGTCCCGCTGGCTTTGTTTGTGGCGTGCGGTGGCTTCCTCCATCACTCGCACCTCGTCCTGGCGGGCCTTCAACTTCAAGATGCCCGCCTGAAGCTGGAGGGTGCCGTCCTTGTTCACATCCACCACCTGGGCCTGGGTGTGGGTTTTCAGCACCTCCACCATGTCACCCTTCACCGCCGGACGGGTGGGGGCAGGGGCTTCCATCTCCTGCTGTCTGGCGCCCAGGGCATTTTCCGCCTCATTAAGGGTACGGCGCAGGTCAGACCGTTGCTGGTTGTCGTCCACCCACTCTTTGGCCTTCTCCTGGCGGCGGCGCATGGCGTTGAGCTCTTTGAACACGGCGTCGGCCGTGTCCCGGGCCTCCTGGATGATGGCACGGGCCTCGGCCTGGGCCTTTTCCGTGGCCTTCCGCCGCTCCTCCTCGATACGCTGGCGGTACTGGTCCGCCTCGGCCTTGGTGCGCTCCATGTCCCGGCGCAGCTCCTGGGCTAGCTCCTTCTCCCGCTCCATAGCCTGACGCTGCTGTTCCAGCTGGCTGATGACGTCCTCAAAGCGGACATTTTCCGCGTCGATCCGGTCGGCAGCCCGCTGAATGATGTAGTCGGGCAGCCCCAGACGGCGGGAGATGGCAAAGGCGTTGGACTTGCCGGGGATGCCGATGAGCACCCGGTAGGTGGGGGCCAAGGTGTCCACGTTGAACTCGCAAGAGGCGTTTTCCACCCCTTGGGTGGTCATGGCGTACACCTTCAACTCGGCGTAGTGGGTAGTGGCCGCCACTCGGGCGCCCAGCTGGCGGGCGGACTCGATGATAGCGGCAGCCAGAGCCGCACCCTCCACCGGGTCAGTGCCCGCCCCCAACTCGTCAAAGAGCACCAGGGTGTCCTCGTCCAGCTTTTCCAGCATGGCCACGATGTTCACCATGTGGGAGGAGAAGGTGGACAGGGACTGGTCAATGGACTGCTCGTCGCCGATGTCTGCCAGCACCGCCGAGCACACCCGGATGGTGGAGCCGTCCATGGCGGGGATGTGGAGGCCGCACTGGGCCATGAGGGTCAAAAGGCCCAAGGTCTTCAAGGTCACCGTCTTACCGCCGGTGTTGGGGCCGGTGATGACCAGGGTATCAAAATCACGGCCCAAGTACAGGTCGTTGCGCACGGCGGTCTTGGGGTCCAACAGGGGGTGACGGGCTTTGTGAAGCTCGATGTAATCCCCCAGCACCGGCTCCATGCCCCCCATGTGGGTGGACAGCTTGGCCCGGGCGAAGATCACGTCCAGAGCGATGAGGGTGCGGTAGTTGTCCTCGATGCCCTCCCGGAATCCGGCGCAGTCGGCGGACAGCTCCGCCAAAATGCGCTCAATCTCCTTCTGCTCCTTCATTTGCAGTTCTCGCAGCTCGTTGTTGGCGTTCACCACCCCCATGGGCTCGATGAAGAAGGTGCCGCCGGAGCCGGACACGTCGTGGACCAGGCCGGGAATCTCATTTTTGTGCTCGCTCTTCACCGGCACCACGTAGCGGCCACCCCGCATGGTGATGATGGACTCCTGCAAATACTTGGACTGGTTGGAGGAGATGAGCCGGTTGAGCACATCCCGCACCTTTCCCGCCGCCGCCCGGATGTGGCGGCGGATATCCGCCAGTTCCGTGGAAGCGGAATCGGCAATCTCATCCTCGCTGAGAATGGAGCCGCTGATCTTCTCCTCCAAAAAACGGTTGGGGGACAGGCTTTGGAAGTAGCCGTCCAGCACGGTTTTCTCCCCGCTCTCCCCCACGCCGTACTCCCGCACATTGCGGGCGCAGCGCAGCACCTGGGCGATGTCCAAAAGCTCCCGGGTGTTCAAGCTGCCGCCCCGGTCCGCCCGCTGCAGAGCAGCGGCCACCGGGCGCACCCCGGACAAGGAGGGGGTGCCGTGCTTGACCAGCATCTGGAAGGCCGCCGAGGTCTGCTTTTGCAGCCGGGCCACGTCGGACACCACCGTCTGGGGCCGCACCTTGCGGCAGGCATCTTTGCCCTCCTCCGTCACTGCCTCGTCAGCCAGCATAGCCAGCACCCGTGGCAGTTCCAGGGTCTGTATGGATTTTTCAAGTAGTTCTGTCATATGTGTTCGTCTCCATGGTCAAGGACTTATAAAAGTCCAAGGTATGAAATCCTCGTTCTAATTGGGTCATGAGATAGGCCTCGGAAGCCTGGGACAGCCGTTGCAAGGAGCTCTCGTCCAGAGTAAAGGAGAACAGCCGCTTGGGGTTGCCCCACACAATGTGGCGCAGGGCCGCCAGCGCTGCCCCGGTCAGGGGCATAGACACCCCCGCCCCCAGCTTCTCCCGGCATCCCTTGCAGTGGAGTACCCCTTCCCCCAGGTGGATACAGGGGGCGTCCGGCTCCTCACAGCCGCACACCCCGCATCCGTCCAGCATGGGCTCATAGCCCGCCAGGGCCATGGCCTTCCACTCAAAGGCGGTTTTCACCAGGGTAAGGGGCACCGCCATCTGGTCCAGGGCGTGGAGGGCGTTGAGGGTGAGGGCCAGAATCTCTGGCTCCGGCTGCTCCTCCTCGCATAAGGTCTCGGCGACCTGGGCAAAGTAGCTGCCCAAGGCCAGCTTATCCAGGTCTTCCCGCACACCCCGAAAGGAGCGCTGGGTGGTCCCCTCCTTCACCTGCCACCGACCCTGACGCTGGGAGAGGGTGAACTCTCCCCAGGTCAGCAGCTGGCAGGCCGCGGCCGTGGCGTCCTTTTTCTTGCGCACCCCTCGAGCGGACAGAGTCAGTTTGCCCTGTTCGGGGGTGAGCACCGTGAGCAATTTATCGGAATCCTTGTATTCCACTTCCCGCAGCACCAGGGCTGTGGTGGTCAGGTACATGGACAGTCTCTCCTTCTCTCTGAGGCGGTTTGTTTGCGTTCTCTGCCTGACAGCGGGTCATGAGCCACGCCTCCGGTAGCCCGGTCTTCCAAAACAAATCCCAGTTTCCTAAAGGCTCCACACGTCACATCCCCTTTCTACCCTTTAGGGTGAGAGGGGATGTGTACGTTTATAACTGGGAATTCCTTCAAAAAGATGCAAGCATCTTTTTGAGTGGGTTGCAGCCCGCCGCGCGCATAATTTGTCCAGCGTGGGAGGACAAATTCCACACTTGCGGGCTGAGAAGTATTTTCTTCGCCGCACATGTCGCCGAAGAAAATGGTTTTCATTTTTTTGCACCTGCGGGTGCGAACTCTGCGAGGCTTTAGTCCTCGGTATAGCCGAAATTGTGAATCAAATTGATATTATCCCGCCAATTTTCTTTCACCTTCACCCAAGTTTCCAAATACACCTTGGCGCCCATGAACGCCTCCATGTCCTCCCGGGCCTGGGTGGAGATCTTCTTGAGCATGGAGCCCTTCTTGCCGATGATGATGCCCTTGTGGGACTCCTTCTCGCAGTAGATGGTGACGTGGCAGTCGATGATGTCGTCGTCCCGCTGGGTGAATCGGGTCACCTCCACGGCGGTGCCGTGGGGAATCTCCTTATCCAGGTTGCGCAGCAGCTTCTCCCGGACGATTTCCGCCATGATCTGCCGCTCGGGCTGGTCGGTGACCACGTCGTCGGGGAACAGCTGGGGTCCTTCGGGAATCCACTTGGCCAGCAGGTCCAGCAGTTCTTCCACACCCTCTCCGGTTTTGGCGGAAATGGGCATGACGGCGTCCCAATTATGGGCCGCGCCATACACCGCCATGACAGAGAGCAGCTTTTCCTTCTCGATGGTGTCAATTTTATTGATGACCAGCACGGCGGGAGCGCCCAGGGCCTTGATGCGGCCGATGAGTTCCTCTTCGGCAGGGCCAATGCGATCTACCGGTTCCACCAGCAGCATCACCCCGTCCACATCCGCCACGGACTGGCGCACCACCTTCACCATGTAGTCGCCCAGACGGGTGCGGGCCTTGTGCAAACCCGGAGTGTCCACAAAGACAAACTGGGTGTCACCACGGTTGAGCACCGCACTGATGCGGTTGCGGGTGGTCTGGGGCTTGGATGAGACAATGGCAATCTTCTCCCCCACCAGGGTGTTGGTCAGGGTGGACTTGCCCACGTTGGGGCGGCCCACCAGAGTGATGATTCCACTTTTCTTGATCTGAGACATAATAGATGATCCTCAACTTTCTTTGGTATCGGCATTGAACAATGGCCGTTTGTATTTGAAAGAGGCTTACCTCTTTTCAACCGTTTCAATCTCTCCTGGCCTTTAAGCCTCGCAGAGTTTTTCCGCCTCCGGCGGGAAAATAAATTGTAATCACGTATTTTCTGAGGACATGCGCATCAGAAAATACACTTCTCAGCCCGCAAACGTGCCAGCTTTCGCTGGTGCGCTGCAGCGGGCTGCAACTTCTCGGAAATGCTTGCATTTTCGAGAGATTATTCTCGATTCCACATAATATAGAAGTCTCGCCGCCCGTCTCCCTTACCGTAATAGCTCAGGTCATAGGTCCCGGTGCGGCCGTCGGCTTCCACCACCACACGCAGGGTGGGAAAGCCCTCGGGAATGTCCTGTTGGACCAGCATGGCCACCGGATCGGTGCCGCTGGTGGTGTGCACGTCCTTCACCTCCACCACCTCGCCGGTGTTGGAATCGTAGGTCAACTCCTGCAAGGTGATGGTGCTCCCCGGCAGCTTGGGCACAATGAGCATATACTCACCGTACTCCTGATCGGGGTAGACTTGATCCACGTTTTTGGCCAGTTCCAGCTCCTCCTGGGTGGGATTCAAAATCACCACGCCCAGAATGCTATCCCCGGCCAGGGCGTCAAACAGCTCCTCCTGCCCCATGGGGGCGGGGGTCTGAATGGGCTCCAGGGTGGTCACCTGCTCCTGGGTGGTCACTTGTTTTTGGGTCACAAAGGCCGTGCAGCCGATGAGAAGCAGTCCGGCGCACAGGGTAACAGCGGATACCATCAGCAATTTCTTCATGGTGCATCCCCCTTTTTTGTTCCCAGGTTATCGACTCAGCCCGACAACCTCCATGATTGCGTCCTCGCGCTCCCGCATCTGGGCCTTCTGAGGCCCCTCGTCCAGGTGGTCATAGCCCAGCAAGTGGAGCACTGAGTGCACCACCAGGTAGCTCAGTTCCCGCTCCCGGCTGTGGCCGTACTCCTGGGCCTGGGCCTCCACCCGCTCCAGGGACAGCACCATATCCCCCAAGGGAACACAGCCGCTGTCCGGGTCCGCCCAATCCGCCTGGGGCTTCTCCCCGGGGGTCAGGTCGAACATGGGGAAGGAGAGCACGTCGGTGGGGCGGTCCACCCCACGCATGTCCAAATTGATGGCGTGGATGCCCGCGTCGTCGCTGAGCAGCACATCCACTTCACAGGGCACCTCCACCCCCTCCTGGGCCAGAGCGGTGGCAATGGTGGAGCGGATGAGGGCGCAGGTGGCCTCATCGTCCGCCCCCTCCACCTCGGTGGAGATGGAGATCTCATGTTCCTCAGCCACGGGACTTCCTCCTTCCTTCCTTGTCGCCGCCCTTGTCCTTGGGCGGCTGGTTGGTGTGATAGTAGTCGTCATAGGCCTTGATGATGCGCTGGACAATGACGTGGCGCACCACGTCCTGGTCGGTGAGGGGGCAGATGGCGATATCCTCCACCCCCTGGAGCACCCGCATGGCCTCCTTCAGGCCGCTGGTCTTGTCGGCGGGCAGGTCAATTTGGGTCACGTCGCCAGTGATGACCACCTTGGAGCCAAAGCCCATACGAGTGAGGAACATTTTCATCTGCTCCCGGCTGGTGTTCTGGGCCTCATCCAAGATGATAAAGCTGTCGTCCAGGGTACGGCCACGCATATAGGCTAGAGGGGCCACCTCAATGTTGCCCCGCTCCAGGTACTTCTGGTAGGTCTCCGCCCCCAGCATGTCAAAGAGGGCGTCGTACAGGGGGCGCAGGTAGGGGTCTACCTTGGATTGCAGGTCGCCGGGCAAAAAGCCCAGCCGCTCCCCGGCCTCCACGGCGGGACGGGTGAGGATGATGCGGTTAACCTGCTTTTCCCGGAAGGCCGCCACTGCCGCAGCCACCGCCAGATAGGTTTTACCGGTACCGGCAGGGCCCACGCCCAGGGTGACGGTGTTTTTTTTGATGGCGTCCAGATACTTCTTCTGGCCCACGGTCTTGGCCTTGATGGGCTTGCCCTTGGCGGTGACGCACACCACGTCCCCCGCCAGCTGGGCAATCTTGCCCTCGTTGCCCGCCCGCACCAGCTCAATGATGTAGCGCACATTCTGCTGGTTGATGGCCTCGCCTTTGGCGGACAGGGATAAAAGGCCCTGCACCGCCTTTACCGCCCACATCACCGCTTCTCCGTCGCCGGAGATCTTCAAACTGGACTCCCGGTTCACCACCGTGACCCCCAGCTCCTGCTCGATGATGCGAATATTCTCGTCAAAGAGGCCGAAGAGATTGATGGCCTCTTCCATCCGTTCAATGCTGATGGATTGCTCTGTCATTGGTTATGATTCCTCCCCGATTTGGGTTTCTGGTTCCACATGTCCGGTGGTTCCCGAGCGTTCCACGGTGCGGCCGATCTGCTCCCGGCACTCGGCCACCAGGGACACCACCAACGTGTCCCCCTCCACCCGGGTGACAAAATCCTGCTGGAGAATTTCCCCCTCCCCCACGTCCAACAGCCGCTCCAGCCGCTGCACCAGCAGCTTTTTCAGTAACTCTTCTCCTTGCTTTTGGTCCACCGTCTGCTCCTGGACGGTGTAACTGCGGTAGGTGGTGGTGGTCAGGGACACAGGCCAGGTGTAGCCACCCAGCTCCAAGGACTCTGTGTTGGTTATTTTATCATATCCATCGGGGAAAATGCTACTCTTTTCAAAAAAATCCAACTCCAGACCCAAAAGCTTTACCTGATAGCTGGTCTCCTTCTCCCCGTCGTACACCTTGGTGGGCACCGTCAGGGGCAAGCGCTCCTCCAGGGTGCGCCAGGTACGGGCGGTGACAGTGCCGGTGGCGTGGACCACCAGGTCCCCGGCGTAGGGCTTTTCGATGTTCTGCTCGTAGAGGGGAATGGTGCCGCTGATAAGCACCTCTCCCTTGGCCACAATGTCTCCATCGGCAAAGAGGGGCTCTCCGGCGGAGGTCTGGATGTCCTCGATGATGCCGTCGGCGGCGGCCACAATGTCCGCCGGGGTGGACTCATCCAGCAGCTCCGGCTTGCGCTCTGCCTCCTCCACCTGCACCACCACCCGGGTGCCGTAGACGTTGATGGCCAGAAAGGCCAGCTCAGGCATGGCCGTGAGGGCCTCGTTGGCCACCTCCTTTTGGACAATGGAGGGAGCGTATACCCCCGGGTGCACCCCCAGGCGCTCCAGCTGGGTGAGAATCACCGCGGAGGGCACCTCTTCATTGCCCACCACCTCCACCACCAGCACGAACTGGCTGAGGATACTCACCGCCAGCACGCACAGCACAAGCCCCGCCATAAACCCCCACCGCTTGGACAGCCGTCGGGCCTGGGCCGTGCCTCCCCGGCGGGAGAGCACCTCCATTTCACACCCCGCCCGCTGGGCCAGGTCCTCCAGCTGGGTCAGGTCGGCCAAATACACCCGCACCTGCAAGGTGTTGTTGTCCAGCCAGTGCAGACGCCAAAAGGCGCACCGGTTTTGGGCACACAGGTTGAGAAATCGTTCCGGAAAGGCCCCTGTCACCTGAATGACGGCGTAACCCAGAAGCAAATTCAGCCATTTTTTCATGCCCTCACCTCGTCAGCTCCACCGATGTGATGCGCCCGGTGATGAGCAGCTGGGCGGGATTCATGGCCCGCAGTTCCAGCCCCTCCCCCCGCACCATCACCAGCAGTTTTCCCGCCGAGATGTGGATTTCCTCGGGGCCATAGGCCAGAATACCCCGGTGGGGCTCCATGCGCAGCTCCCCGTCCCCAATCAGTTCCAGCCGGGGCAGCCCCGCCAACACATCCCCCGGTACATCCAGCAGCCGGGAGGCCCGCTCCAACAGGCTCTGCTTTTTCTCCATGTCCATCACCTCTGGAAACTGTATGAAAAAACTCCCCCTCACTTGCCTGTCCCACCGGGATTGCCGTGGACATTTGCCCCCGGTTGTGATAGAGTATAGAAAAATGTGAAGAAAAGGCGGTACAACATTGATGCAATATCAGAGCCCCAAATACCGGGACAAGAGCCGGGAACCCAGCTACACGGTGGCAGAATCCACCACCCTGCTCCCCTTCCTTTTGGCCACCCTCAAAGGTAAGAGCCGGAACAACGTCAAATCCCTGCTCTCCCGCAAGCTGGTGACGGTGGACGGCCGTCCCACCTCCCAATTCGACACCCCTCTGGCCCCCGGCCAGGTGGTGACCATTTTGTCCGTCTCCGCCCCCAAGCAGGACGCCCTTCCCTTCCCCATCCTCTTTGAGGACGAGCACCTCATTGTGGTCAACAAGCCCGCCAAGCTCCTCAGCGTGGGCAACGAGAAGGAAAAGGTGCGCACCGCCTACCACATGGTCACCGACTATGTGAAAAACCAGCACATCGACAACCGGATCTTCGTCATCCACCGGCTGGACCGGGACACTTCCGGTGTGCTGATGTTTGCCAAGGACGAGCAGACCAAGGAGCTGTTCCAGTCCCGTTGGAACGACATCATCACCCGCCGGGGCTACCTGGCCGTGGTGGAGGGTACCCCCCGCCCGGAGCGGGACACCATCCACACCTACCTGGTGGAGACCAAGACCCACATGATCTTCTCCGGCGACCCCGGCCCTGGGGCCAAAGAGGCCATCACCAATTACGAGATCATCAAGTCCGGCGCCGGGTACTCCCTGCTGGATATCTCCATTGACACCGGCCGGAAAAACCAGATCCGGGTGCACATGAAGGAGCGGGGCTGTCCCATTGCCGGAGACAAGCAGTATGACGCCCGCACCAATCCCATTGGGCGGCTGTGCCTGCACGCCAACGAGTTGTCCTTCGTCCACCCCGTCACCGGCCAGCCCACCACCTTCAAGGCCAAGATGCCCCGGGATTTCAACCGAGTATTCCGATAAGACAAGCAACAGGGATGCAGCCCATGGGCTGCATCCCTGTTTTGCCCCCTCTGGTCATGCCCTCCCCTTTATGATACAATGGAGAAAAAAGCAACCAAAAGAGGTGCCATGTCTATGCTATCTTGGGAACAGCTCCACGAGACCTGTCAAGCCTGCCAGCTCTGCCCCCTGGCGGAAACCCGCCACCACGTGGTGTTTGGGGTCGGACCCCAAAACGCCCCCATTCTACTGGTGGGCGAGGGTCCTGGGGAACAGGAGGACTTGCAGGGCATCCCCTTTGTGGGCCCCGCGGGACAGCTGCTGGACGATATGCTCTCCCTCATTGATTTGAGCCGGGAGAAAAACGTATACATCGCCAACATCGTCAAGTGCCGCCCGCCCCACAACCGGGACCCGCTGCATACCGAGCAAGATGCCTGCATCGGCTATCTGCGCAACCAGGTGGCTCTGCTGCGCCCCAAGATCATCGTCTGTCTGGGCCGCATCGCCGCCCAGCGGCTCATTGACCCCAACTATAAAATCACCCAGCAGCATGGACAGTGGGTGGAAAAGGCGGGTGTGGCCATGACCGCCATCTACCACCCCGCCGCTCTGCTGCGGGACCCCTCCAAAAAACCGGACACCTTTGGGGATTTGCGCTCCATCCGGGCCAAGGCCAGGGAGCTGTGCCCCCAGGTCTATGCATCCTCCTCCATTTGAGGCAGCAGATTCATAATGGAGATCTCATAGGCGGTGCGGGTCTGCCGCTCCCCCTCCACCATCTTGTGGTATTGGCGGCTTTGCAGCCGTCCCTCCAGCCGCAGCCGGTCCCCCACCGCCATCTGGGCGCACCGGCTGGCCACTGACCCCCAGGCAATGCAGGGTAAGTAGTCCGCCCGACCGTAGGGGCGGTTGACTGCCAACAGCAGATCGCAGATATCCCGCCCAAGAGGGGTACGCCGAGCCACCGGTGGCTTGCACAGCGCTCCGGCCAGCAGCAAGTGGTTTTCCCCTTCCCGGATGTGGGCGGGCAGCGCCTCCCGCACCAGCATGGTGATCACCAGTCGGCTTCCCTGGCCCGAGCGGTTGTTGTAGGAGCGCACCTCGCCCCCGATCTCCAGCCAGTTCCCCGGCTGCCACAGCTCCAGCTGAGGTTGGGACACCACCAGATTCACCACGTCCTCCGCCCCGGACAGACGGGGTACCCGGAAGGGCACCAGATAGTAGTCCACCCCGTGGTTGTGGTGGGAAAGTTTGGGCAGGGCCAACACCTCCCCCCGCAGCATTCCCTGATTTTCTCCTTTTACTTGGCTCATGACATCACACTCCATGGGTAAAATCTGTTGGATTCTATGCGCCCAAGTGGCCAAGTATGACCGTTGACATTCCTTTCCCCGTCGGTATAATATAGGGCGTACCCCTTGAATAGCCATAAGCAAAGGAGGGCTGTATATGGAGGTGCAACTGACGCGCAAGCAATTCCGGCGATTGCTGGACATGGTGTATATCGGCAACTGGGTGCTCAATTCCACCCGAGGCGACGACCGATTCGCAGACTACGACCAGGTGGAGAGTTTGCTCTTTGCCCAGGCCGCCCGAGAGGGCATGGAGCCTTTGGCCGAGGTGTACCAGGGCGAGGTGATCCCCTCCAGAGCCTTTGCCGAGGGCGGCATCCATGAGGCCATCATGGAATATGAAAACAACGTGTTTTTCGACATTCTGGCGGAAGATCTGGCCCGACGGGACATGAACTACGTGCCCATCGACGAGAGCAACCAGCAGGAGCTCATCCAGCGCATGGACGCCTATATCGACGAATTTGAGGCCCACGGCACCGAAAACATCACCATTGAACATTGAAAAACTTCCACAGTCCCCCGCAGGACTGTGGAAGTTTTTATTTCACAATGCAAATATCCATATCAAGGAGGGTCGTTTATGAAATCAAGTCATGGGATATTCTCCCAGAACAACATTGGCCTAGTTCTGATTATCTTGGCTACGGCTGCTATCCTTCTCCCACGCACTCTAGACATGTCCTATTCTGTGAAACTACTCTTCTACAGCATGTACGCCCCCCTTATCATCCTTTGGGGGTACAACAAGGCCCGGTTCACCTGGGAGGAAATCCAGAACCAGGGGTTCCGCCTGGCTGTCTACTTTCTATCCCTGGCCCTGTTTCTGCTCCATGTTCTGTCCTGCCTGGGAATTTTCCCTATCACCAACATTGAGGAAGATTTGACTTACTTCAAATATATATTCAATCAATGTTTGATCTATTTAGACGTATTTCTCTGCTTTGCATGTCTCTATTTTGCACTGCGGGACGGACACCGCCGGGAACATGGACGGCCCTTATAACCCTTCAGAACTGCATCACAACCAGAGAGAATTGGAGGACGTTCCACATGAACGAAGAGAATTTGGTATCCATACAAGAGGCAAAATCCTGTTTTCGCAAATTGAGCCTAGCCCTGCTTGCCATGACATTCTTCCCCATCGTGATACAACTGTTAACGGGAATCGTGGCAAGCGTCCTGTTCGTCTTAGGGGTAGACCTGCTGAACAACCCGTGGTTTCTCTGGGCTGCCAGTTCCCTCCCCATGTATGTCGTGGGCGTCCCAATCTGCCTTCTCATCATTCGACCGCTCCCCATCCACCCCCAACCCCAGAGCAAGCTGCCCGCCTCTCGCTTCCTGGTTCTTCTGTTGGTGTGTTTCCCGGTGACATACCTGGGCAACGTCATCGGCTCCCTGCTGTCTGCGGCACTGTCTGGGGGGACGGCTCAGAATGGCATAGAGACCTATATCACCGACGGTGGCTTCTTGGCCCTATTTACCACCATCATCGTGGCTCCCGTGGTGGAGGAATTTGTCTTTCGCAAACAGCTGCTGGACCGCTGTGGACGCTATGGAGAGAAAACCGCCATGGTGTTCTCCGCCCTGACATTCGGGCTGTTCCACATGAATTTCTACCAGTTTTTCTATGCCTTCGGGGTGGGGCTCATCCTGGCCTATGTGTATCTGCGCACGGGCAGCCTCCGCTATCCCGTCCTTATCCACATGATCATCAATTTCCTGGGTTCGGCGGTACCTCTCTTTATGATGTCCCACGGACTGGAGGTGTATCTGCTGGCGGCCGACCTGGGCTTGGCGGTGGCTGGTCTGGTGGTGGGTGCCGTCAACCGGAAACGCTTTCCCCTCTCTCCCGCTCCCTGTGAGCTTCCCCGGGAAGGCCGGGCCAAGGCCGTATATGGAAACATAGGCTTCGTTCTGTTTGCCCTGTTTTGCTCTGTGATGTTCGCATTGGCTCTATAAGCCAAGTCTGTCGCAAATGGCAACCATAACAAAACTCCCAGCCTGTTCCCAGGCTGGGAGTTTTTAGACTGTCAAAAAACCTCATGTGCATGCAAGAAAGATATATTTTCTTGCATCATCAAAACGCCCTCGGCAGAGTTTTCCCGCCCGGGGGCGGGAAAATAAATTAAAATCTGTTTTTTCCGGGGACATGCGCATCGGAAAAAACACCTATCAGCCCGCCAGTGTGGCCTTGGGGCGTCCTTTGCCCCAAGGGTGCATGCAGCGGGCTGCATCTCCTCGAAAAAATGCTGGCATTTTTGAGAAGCGTGTCGAACTTTTTCGACACGCTGAAAACTCCCAGCCTGTTCCCAGGCTGGGAGTTTTCATTCTTTATTTCTTCTTCCGCTTCTTCTCAAAGAAGTCCCGCACCGGCGTGGCCGGGGCGGGGGTACCTTCCCCCATGACACGGGCGTACTCCTTCAGAGCATCCCGCTGCTCACTGGTCAGGTTGGTGGGCACTTGCACCTTCACGGTCACGTACTGGTCGCCTCGGCCCCGTCCGTTGACATTGGGCACACCCTTGCCCCGCAAACGGAAGGTGGTGCCGGGCTGGGTGCCGGCGGGCAGGTTGTACTTGACCTTGCCGTCGATGGTGTCGATTTGCAGCTCTGCGCCCAGGGCCGCCTGGGTGAAGCTCACCTTCTGCTCCAGGTACAAATCGTACCCATCCCGCTGGAAGCGGGGGTCAGGAATGACGGAGATGTTGATGAGCAGGTCCCCGGCGGGGCCGCCGTTGAGGCCCTCGTTGCCCTGGCCACGCATGGAGATGGACTGACCATCGTCGATGCCGGCGGGGATCTTCACCTTGATCTTGCGCTGACGGCGCACCTGGCCGTCCCCATGACAGTCGGGACAGGGCTGGTGAATGATCTTACCGGTGCCGTGGCACTTGGAACAGGGGGCGGTGGTGGTGAAGGCAAAGCCGCCTGCTCCACGCTGAATACGCACCTGGCCGGTGCCGTGGCAGTCGGGACAGATTTCCGCGGTGGTACCGCTGGCACAGCCCGAGCCGTGGCAGGTGGTGCAGTTCTCCGTGCGGTTGAGGTTGATCTCCTTCTCCACCCCCCGCATGGCCTCGTCAAAGGTGATGGTCATGTTGGCCCGCAGAGAAGCGCCCCGCTTGGGAGCGTTGGGATTGGCCTGGCGCTGACCGCCGAAGCCGCCAAAGCCGCCGCCAAAGAAGGAGCCGAAGATGTCGCCCAGGTCCACATCGCCCATGTCGAACCCGCCGAAGCCGCCGCCGCCAAAGCCGCCCGCTCCGAAGTTGGGGTCCACACCGGCGTGGCCAAACTGGTCGTACTTGGCCCGCTTATCCTTGTCGGAGAGCACCTCGTAGGCCTCGTTGACCTCCTTGAACTTCTGTTCGGCTTCCGCGTTGCCCGGGTTCAGGTCGGGGTGATACTGCTTGGCCAGCTTGCGGTAGGCCTTTTTTAATTCATCGTCCGAGGCGGTTTTGGACACACCCAGGACCTCATAATAGTCACGTTTTTGTTCTGCCATTGTATGTCACCTCACTGGGCAGGATAATCAAACCTGCCACAAGCGGGGTGGTTTTGCACACCCCGCTTGTGAAACCCGGTCTTGTTCTTACTTGTTGTTGTCGTCCACCACTTCGTAGTCGGCGTCCACGACGTTGTCGTCGCCGCCGTTGGTGGAGCCGGTGGCACCGCCAGCAGCACCGCCCATGTCAGGGCCGGGCTGAGCGCCAGCCTGGCTGTACAGCTTCTCGCTGACGGCGTAGAACGCCTTGGTCAGGCCCTCGGTGGCATCCTTAATGGCCTGGGTGTCAGTGCCCTTCAGGGCCTCCTTGACCTTGTTGAGCTCGCCCTCGATGTTGGCCTTGTCGCCAGCATCCAGCTTGTCGCCCATCTCCTCCAGGGTCTTCTCGGTCTGGTAGACCATCTGGTCGGCCTGGTTACGGGTGTCCACTTCCTCCTTGCGGCGGGCGTCCTCAGCGGCGAACTGCTCAGCCTCACGCACGGCCTTCTCCACGTCCTCCTTGGACATGTTGGTGGAAGAGGTGATGGTGATGTTCTGCTCCTTGCCGGTGCCCATATCCTTGGCGGTGACGTTGACAATGCCGTTGGCGTCGATGTCGAAGGTCACCTCGATCTGAGGCACGCCGCGGCGGGCGGGAGCGATGCCGTCCAGGTGGAAGCGGCCCAGAGTCTTGTTGTACTGAGCCATCTCACGCTCGCCCTGGAGCACGTGGACCTCCACGGAGGTCTGGTTGTCGGCGGCGGTGGTGAAGATCTGGCTCTTCTTGGCAGGGATGGTGGTGTTGCGCTCGATGAGCTTGGTCATCACGCCGCCCATGGTCTCAATGCCCAGAGACAGGGGAGTGACGTCCAGCAGCAGCAGGCCCTTGACGTCGCCCACCAGCACGCCGCCCTGGATGGCAGCGCCCATGGCCACGCACTCGTCGGGGTTGATGCCCTTGAAGCCTTCCAGACCGGTGATCTTCTTCACGGCCTCCTGGACAGCGGGGATACGGCTGGAGCCGCCCACCAGCAGCACCTTGTGCAGGTCGCTGGACTTCAGACCGGCGTCGTTCATAGCCTGACGCACGGGGCCGGTGGTGGCCTCCACCAGGTGAGCAGTCAGCTCGTTGAACTTGGCACGGGTCAGGGTCAGCTCCAGGTGCTTGGGGCCAGTGGCGTCAGCGGTGATATAGGGCAGATTGATGGAAGTGGAAGTCACGCCGGACAGCTCGATCTTAGCCTTCTCGGCGGCCTCCTTCAGACGCTGCATGGCAACCTTGTCGCCAGTCAGGTCGATGCCCTCGGCCTTCTTGAACTCAGCGGCCATCCAGTCCATGACGCACTTATCGAAGTCGTCGCCGCCCAAACGGTTGTTACCGGCGGTGGCCAGCACCTCGATGACGCCGTCGCCAACCTCCAGCACGGACACGTCGAAGGTGCCGCCGCCCAAGTCGTAGACCATGATCTTCTGGTCGCTCTCCTTGTCCACACCGTAAGCCAGAGCAGCGGCGGTGGGCTCGTTGATGATACGCTTGACTTCCAGACCGGCGATCTTACCGGCATCCTTGGTGGCTTGACGCTGAGCGTCGGTGAAGTAAGCAGGCACGGTGATGACAGCCTCGGAGACGGTCTGGCCCAGGTAAGCCTCGGCGTCAGCCTTCAGCTTCTGCAGAATCATGGCGCTGATCTCCTGGGGAGTATACTTCTTACCGTCCACGTCCACCTTGTAGTCAGAACCCATCTCACGCTTGATGGAGATGATGGTGCGGTCGGGGTTGGTGATGGCCTGGCGCTTAGCCACCTGGCCCACCATACGCTCGCCGTCCTTGGAGAACGCCACCACAGAGGGAGTGGTGCGGTTGCCTTCAGCGTTGGGGATGACGACGGCCTCGCCGCCCTCCATCACGGATACACAAGAGTTGGTCGTACCAAGGTCGATACCAATAATCTTAGACATAATGAATTCCTCCTAATATATAGAAATATGTGTTTACAATGTGATATATGGATCAGTTTGCCACTTTCACCATGGCAAAACGAATCACCTTATCTCCGCAGGTAAAGCCCTGCTGGAACACTTCCACCACCGTGTTTTCTCCGGCGGTTTCATCCTCCACATGCATCACTGCATTGTGGCGGTTGGGGTCGAACACCTCGCCCAAGGCGGGAATCTGTTCCACACCCAACCCATTGAGGGCATCCTGGAGACCCTTCATGGTCATCTCCACGCCCTTGGCGTAGGCCTCGTCGGTGGTCTGCTGCTTCAAGGCCCGCTCCAGGTTGTCGTACACGGGAAGGAAGGCGGCCACGGTCTGGGCTTTCGCGCTGGTCCAGGCGCTCTCCTTTTCCTTGGCGGTGCGCTTACGATAGTTGTCGTACTCGGCAGCCAGACGCAGGTATTTCTCCTCGGCCTGGGCCAATTTCTCGTCCACCTGGGGGGCAGCTTCTGCCTGCGCCTCCTGCTGAGGCTCGGCGGTGGTCTCTTCCACCTCTTGCTCCAGGTTTTCGGTGTTCTCGGTATTTACGGTCTTTTCATCCATGGGGTCTACTCCTCCTTTTCGTCAAGGGCGGGGGGAAGTTCTCCCTGTCCAAACAGCTTGGACAGGCCGTCTGCCACATAGGACAGCTTGGCGGCCACCTTGGCGTAATCCATACGGGTGGGGCCCACCACACCGATCACGCCTTTCATGCCGTCTCCGATGTCATAGCTGGCCAGCACCACGCTGGTATCTTTTAGTTCGTCGGCCACATTCTCGGGCCCGATGAGTATCTTGGTGTTGTCGCCGCTGAGGGCGGGCAGATCCAGCACGTTGGCCAGGGACTGGTCTTCGCTGAGGTAACACATCAGCTTCTGGGCCTTGTCCACGTCCCGGTACTCCGGGTGGTCCAAAATGTGGCTGGTTCCGGCGGTGTACACGGGGCTGTGCTCCAGGGAGTCCAGCACTTCCATGGCAAAGGACACCACCAGGGAGATGAGCCCGTAGGCGCTGCCGGCGGCGTGTTCCGCCACTCGCATCAGCTCCGGGGTCAGCTCCTCCAAACTCTTGCCCACAAAGGACGTGTTGAGCAAGGTGGTCAGCAGCTGCAGCTGGGGCTGGGACAGATCGGTGGGCAGGCGGATGAGCTTGTTTTTCACCACGTTGCTGTCCGTCATCACCACCACAATGAAGGAGTTGACATCCACCATGATGAGATCGTAGCGGCGAATGGTGGTGCGCTGCCGCCCTCCCGCCACAGCAAAGGCGGGATAGTTGGTCAGCTGGGACACCATGCGTCCGGCCTGGTCAATGACCTTGTCCAGCTCCTGCATCTTCAGGTGCAGGGCCTCGTTGATCTGCCGGGTCTCGTCCAGGCTCAGCCGCTGCTCCTCCATCAGCTCGTTGACGTACAGCCGGTATCCCTTGGGGGACGGCACCCGTCCGGCGGAGGTGTGGGGCTGTTCCAAGTACCCCATCTCGGTGAGGTCTGCCAATTCATTTCGAATGGTGGCGGAGGATACCTTCAATTCTGCCAGTTCCAAAATGGCCTTGGAACCCACCGGCTCTGCAGTGCGGATGTAGCTTTCCACCACAGCGCGCAGGATTTTCTTTTTTCGCTCTGTCAGTTCCAAACGGCACCCTCCTTTGGTTTTCTCTTTTAGCACTCACTATCCCCGAGTGCTAATGATACTGTACCACCGCCCCTGGGAATTGTCAATAGTCCAGTTGTAAATTAAATGTGAATGGATGCGGCCGCAAAAACGCCCCTCGTTTTTTGCAGTATGTCTCGTTAATTGCTAATTCATTCCCCAACAGCGGACTGGTCTGCGAATTGGCTCTTTTCTTTCCACCCCATTCGTAGTAAAATATGTATATCTATGTCCACCTTTGGACGACGCTCACATTTTGGAGGTCATCACCTATGCCACTATCCCTCACTGCTCCCCCATTGCCCACCACCGCCCTGACCTTGAGTCAAACCTGGGACAGCGTGGTCTACGGGGTCAACTGGTTCTTCTCCAACCTCTCCCCCGCCTTTTTCTTCGCCCTGGTTGGGCTGGCCATTGTGGTGGCCTTTTTCGTGTACTACTGGCAGTGCCTCAAGCCCCGACCCAACTCTCTGGAGTGGATCGCCATGTCCGAGGCCAGATTCCGTCCCAAGCCCCTGAGCCTCACCCTGCCGTTTACCCCCATGGAGCGGTGTGACTGGATTCCCATGGTGCTGGTGACGGTGGTGTACGCCATCACCGCCTTTTTCCAGCTGGGCAGTATGTCTGCCCCGGAAACTTACGTCCAGTTCCAGCAGGGGGACTCCTACACCTTCTCCTTTGCCCAGCCGGTGCGGGTGGATCAAATCTCCTTCTACACCTCCCTGGGTACCGGTACCTACCGTCTGGAGTACACCAACAGCGGCTCGGACTGGCAGGGGGTGGACCTGGATCAAAACTACGCTTCCTTATTTAAATGGGAACTGGCGGATTTGAGCCAGATCGACACCGGTGTCATCGAGGCCACCACCTTCCGCATCACCGCCACCTCTGCCGATCGCACCGAGGGCGTGTGGCTGGCGGAGCTGGCCCTGTGGAGCAACGGTCAGGCTTTGGTACCCGACTATGTGGACGTGGGGGCCAAGGCTCTGTTTGATGAGACGGATGAATGGACCACCAAGCAGACCTACATGAACTCCACCTACTTCGATGAGATCTACCATCCCCGCACCGCCCTGGAGCACATGAACAACATCTACCCCTACGAGGTCTCCCATCCTCCTCTGGGTAAGCTCATCATCTCCATCGGCATTGCCATCTTTGGCATGGTGCCCTTTGGCTGGCGGTTTATGGGCACCCTGTTTGGCGTGCTCATGCTCCCCATCCTCTATGTGTTCCTGAAAAACTTCTTTGGCAAGACGGTGGTGGCCTTCTGCGGCACCTGTCTGTTCGCCTTTGACTTCATGCACCTAGTGCAAACTCGCATTGCCACCATTGATACCTACGGAGTGTTCTTCATCCTGGTCTCCTACTACTTTATGTATCGCTGGCTGTGCCATCCCGTGGGCACCTCCCTGCGCAAGACGGCCATCCCTCTGTTTTTGTGCGGGGTGTTCTGGGGCATCGGCTGCGCCAGCAAGTGGACAGTGATCTACGCCGGGGCCGGTCTGGCGGTGCTGTGGGCGCTGGGGATGTGGCTGCGCTACCGCGAGTGGAAGCGCGACCCTGGAAACTTCGACTTTATCAGTTTCTTCCTCAGCACCACCTCTCTGTCGGTGATTTTCTTCGTGCTCATTCCCTCGGTCATCTATACCCTGTCCTACATTCCCTATGCCACCTCTCAGGGTGGCTTGACCCTGGACAACCTACTGAACGTGATGTGGAGCAACCAGGAGTTTATGCTCTCCTACCACCAGGGTGTCCACTCCTCTCACCCCTATGAGAGTTACTGGTACCAGTGGATTTTCGATGCCCGCCCCATCCTCTACTACCGGGATCTGGATCTGGCCAACACCGAAGGGGTCAAGAGCCTGTTTGCCTCCTTCAATAACCCCCTGGTGTCCTGGACCGGCCTGCTGGCCTTCTTCGCTGTGCTCATCCAGACCATTCGCCGCCGGTGCGGACGGGGCCTGTTCATCCTCATCGCCATTCTGTCCCAGTTCCTGCCCTGGCTGCCCATTGGCCGCACCCTGTTTGCCTATCATTATTTCCCCACCATTTTGTTCCTGGTCTTTGCCATCGCCTACCTGATGAACGACATGTTGGACCGCCACCGCCGGGGCGCCCGTCTGGCCGTGTATGGCCTGACCGGGTGTACGGCCGGCCTGTACGCCATCTTCTACCCCGCTCTCACGGGTCTGTACATGCCCCTGTGGTACAGCGAAGTATTCCTGCGCTGGTTCCCCAGCTGGCCACTTTAAACGTCTCGAAAACGCAAGCGTTTCCGAGAAAATTTGCAGCCCTCTGCATCGCACTCGCTATGCTCGCACGTTTGAGGGCTGAGAAGTATTTTTTCCGCCGCACATGTCGCCGGAAAAAATGGATTACACATTTTCCGCCTAACGGCGGAACTCTGCGAGGCTGATCTACTGTGTACTTATGTGACTTTCATACCCACACCTTGGTGTCCCATGACAGTGAATCTCCCCTACCTGTGATGATTGCCGCCGCCCAAAAGGCGGGGGTTCAGGAACTGTGCGTCACCGACCACTGCGACCTGTTGGACGGGGACGGCGTGCCCACCTGCCACTTTCCCTGGCAGCAAGCCAAGGAGCAGCACCACACCTATGGGCTCCACGCTCCCCTCCCGGTGCGTCTGGGCCTGGAGCTGGGCTCCATTCCCTACAATCCCCAGGGCACCCGGGAGATTCTGGCCCAGGCCGGGGACGAGCTGGACTTTGTGCTGGGCTCTCTCCACAACTGGATTGGAGCCCAGGGAAACCGGGACTTCTACTTCACCCGCTTTGGTGGAAACCCGACCCTGTGCCGTGAGGCCATGGAAAACGCCCTCACCCACACCTATACCATGGTCACCCAGTGCGGTGACTGCTACGATGCCCTGGCCCACATCATCTATCCCCTGCGCTATGTGCAGCGGGATGGAGAATCCCTAACCTTGGAGCCCTTCCAGGAGCAGGTAATGGAGATTTTCCGCCAGGTGGCCGCCAGCGGTCACGCCTTGGAGGTCAACACCTGCCGGGGTCGCTCTCTGGACGAATGGCTGCCCATTCTCCGCTGGTTCAAAGCTTGTGGCGGTGAGTACGTCACCATCGGCTCGGATGCCCATGTGCCCGAGCACATGGCTCTGGGCCTCACCCAAGCCCTGGAGCTACTGGAAATCGCCGGCTTCTCCTACGTCACCACGTACCAGGGCCGCCGCCCTGTCCCCCACAAAATTTAAGGAAAAGGAGTCCTCAACATGAAAATTTCTCTTGGCTGCGATCACGGTGCCTTCGATCTGAAAGAGCACCTCAAAGAATACCTCACCCAGATGGGCCACGAGGTGGTGGACTGTGGTACTTACTCCACCGACAGCTGCGACTACCCCATCTTTGCCAAGGCCGCCGCGGAAAAGGTGGCCAGTGGTGAGTGTGAGCGCGGCATTGTCATGTGCACCACCGGCATCGGCATCTCCATCTCCGCCAACAAGGTCAAGGGTGTGCGCTGCGCTTTGTGCAGCGAGCCTCTCTCCGCTGAGATGACCCGCCGCCACAATGATGCCAACATGCTGGCCATGGGCGCCGCTCTCATCGGCCGCAACATGGCCGACCGCATCGTGGAGGTGTTTTTGAGCACCGAGTTTGAAGGCGGCCGTCACCAGCGCCGGGTGGACCTGATGATGGACATCGAGAACGCATAATCTCATACAAAACATAGGGAGGTGTGAGCCGTGGCTCACACCTCCTTGTTCATTCATGCCGTTTTGCTGTCACGTACAAGGGGACAAACAGGCCACCCAGCAACGCCACCAGCGCAACGTATTCGGCCACATCCTGCCACACCAGAGGCTGCAACCATTGTCCCAGGGCGTACACCCACGGCCACACTGCCAAGACGTAGCACGCCCAAACACGCCCCACCCGCAGAATGTAGGGCCAATTCCGGTTGTTGAAGGCCACTCCGGGCAGATGCAGGCGTAAGGGGCCGTCCACGACCCCGCCAATGCGGTTGTGGTCGTAATACCCCGGCAGCTGCAAGTGGGCCGCAAAGATAAAGCACACCCCAAAGATGCCCCCCAACAGCACAGGTACCGTCAGCGACTCCACCATCGGCCCCATCTGGACATTGGCCAGCCCCCCCAACCCAGCCAGCACCAGAGATAGCACATAGATGACAGGCCACCTACCTGCTTCCTGATAGGCCCTCTGGGGCTGCTGCTGGGCATAGGTGATGGCGGTTTTCACCACACTCTCCACCTCCTCCGGCTCCATGGTCTGCTGCTCCATCCTCTGGCAGGAGAGCAGCTCCGTCACCGTCACTCCCAGTTCCTGGGCCAGAGGCATGAGCAGAGCGGTGTCCGGGATACTCACCCCAGTCTCCCACTTGCTCACCGCCTTATCTGAAAGGTACAACCGTTGGGCCAACTCCTTCTGGGTCAGCCCCTTCTCCCGGCGCAGGCTGGCCACAAAGGAGCCGAATTTCTTTTTGTCCAATTCATACACGGCGCACACACCTCCATGGGCCTCATGGTACCCTGCAAGGCTGGGATTGTCAATCGAACGTCAAGAGAGTTGGGGAAATCATCCTCATTTAGGTAAAAAAGGCCGGTGTCCCATGGACACCGGCCTTTTCAAGCTGTATTCAGGCTGATTCTTAGTACATGCCGCCCTTCAGGACTTCAATATTTTCACCTTTTCGGGAAGCAAACAGAAAAGTGAATTTTTGTAGATTTTTCAAGGGTTCACGCCGTTTTTCCGCTGTCCAAAAATTGTCAGTACATCCGCCGATTGTTTACGCAGTTTTACGCAAGTTCACGGCCTTTTGGCGTAAGTTGTGGCGTAAATTTTGTGCCCATATCAGAGGTTGGCCGCAACCTGTTCAAACGCCTTTTCGACGGACTCATAGTTGCTGTGGGTGTAGACATCCAAGGTGACGCTTGCGTTAGAGTGTCCCATGAGGTATTGCAGGCTTTTCACATCCAAACCGGCTTGCTGCGCGTTGGTGCAAAAGGTGTGCCGCAAAACATGGGGCGTTACTTTGGGGAGTGTGTTGCCAAATAGCTCGACATACTTTCTCTGCATGCCTCTCATGTAGTTCTGCAAGTGCATACCCACTTTGGGCTTTCCATCTTTGTCCAGAAAGACAAACCCGGTGTATCCGTCAACCAGCATTTCCACCTTGGGAGACCCCCTGTCACGCAGTACCCGACGGAACGCCATATACACGCTGTCCGTCATGGGAATACAGCGAATGCCGCTCTTTGTCTTGGGTTCCGTGATGAAGTACGGTTTTTCGGCAGTTCGGCAAAGTTGGTGCCTGACATAGATACAGCGCCTCTCAAAATCAATGTCTGGACGAGTGAGGCCATACAATTCACTGACTCGTAGGCCAGTTCCCAGCAGAATCACAATATCGTCATAGTAATTGTCGTTGCCGTAATCCCGGATGAACTGCAAATACTTTTTCTGCTGCTCTTTTGTCAGAGCGTCACGAACAAAAGCGTCATTCGGAACAACTTCGGCCAACTTAAATTTGAACGGGTTTTTGCGGATTATGTCATCATCCACAGCCATTTCAAAGGCTGGCCGGACAACGCTCTGCAACACACTGATGGTGTTCTGCTTGATCCCACTGTCATGCAGGTCCACGAACCAGCCTTTTGCGTCAGACAACTTCACTGTCCTGATCTTGAGCTGTCCAAATGGGGCGGCATGGACGCGGTTGACGGCGGAGCTATAAGCCCGCATGGAATTTTGTTTAAGTCCCCGTTTCAATTTGATGTAACGGTCCACTAATTCCGCAACTGTGATCTCTCCCGCTGCATAGTCCACACCGTCAGCCAAGTCCCGCTGAATATCGCTCTCTTTCCGGCGCAACTCGGCCAATGTCTTTGCATAGATGCAACGCCGCTTTTTATGAATGTCTGTATATCTGTAATCATAGGTGCCATTTTTCCGCTGGCTTTCGCCGTCTTTCAGAACACGGCCCTTATTGTCTCTGCGCTTTTCACTCAAGACCTATCTCTCCTTCCTAAAAAAGCGCAGATAGGGTATGGTTAATTATACCACACCGAACCTGCGCTTTCCACTATATTGAGTAGGCCGCCTCTAAAAATTTTTCAAAGGCTTTTCGCTTAATCATGCGCTTGCTGCCATTCCAAAGGACAAAGGGGCAGTTGTCCTCATTGGTCATTTCTCGCAGTTTGTTGATGCCAATTCCAAAATAGGCGGCGGCCTCCTCCATGCTTAAATTTGCCTTTTCCCAAATGGGAACAACATCAGAACGGGCCATGTAGTTACCCCCGCTATTGCTATCATACTGTTTTTCTGGGTTTATGGGGTGAAGTGGAGCATGGCGGCGAGGAGCCTGCCTTGCATCTCGGTCTTCATCTGCGTGTCCACGCCGTATTCGGTGTGCCCGCCCTCATCGACGAAGGCGTGGGTGCACAGCCCGTCGATGGCGGAGTCGAAGTGTTCCAGCACCTCCTCGGCGGCAACGGGGTCCCCGTGGGTGGCGGCGACCACGGTTTCGTAGGTCATTGCCCGCACCTCCCTTCCAGCAGGCCGCGCAGGAGCCGCAGCGCGGCGTTCCGGCGGAACTGGACCGTGGACCGGGGGATGCCGAGATGGGTGCCGATCCTGCCGTCAGGCCATTCGGCGAAGTAATGGAGCAGGACGATGGCCTGTCCGTCCGCGTCCAAGGCCCGGATGGCGTCGGCCATGTCCGGATCGGCCACCGTCACGCCCACGCCGCCTACGTCGAACAGCGACTCGAAGCAGTGCCCGCAGGCGGGGCATGT
>NZ_NFHE01000079.1 GCF_002161235.1 Pseudoflavonifractor sp. An85 | reverse complement strand
GGAACTAGCGGATTCAGTACCACTAATGCCTCAGGAAAGCTGTATATTGGCCAGTATGTGGACTACACATCCAGCGATTCTACCGACCCCACCAAGTACGCCTGGACGAAAATCAAGGGTGATAAGGGTGACACTGGTTCTGCTGGAGTGGGAGTCAAGAGTGTGGACGTGCAATACTACCTATCCACCAGCTCCACCTCCCTCACTGGTGGCAGCTGGTCCACCACCGCCCCGGCCTGGGTCAACGGGAAATACATGTGGAGCAAGACGGTGACAACCCTCACCAACGGCGGTGTGGAGGAGAGTAAGCCGGTGTGCATCACAGGTGCGAAAGGATCGACAGGAAGTACTGGAGCAACAGGAACAGGGGTATCCTCAATTACTGAAGAGTATTATCTCTCCACTTCTAAAACCACTCAGACTGGCGGCTCATGGACCACCACACCTCCGACTTGGAGTAGTGGGAAGTATGTTTGGACACGCAACAAGATTGTATATACGAACCCTGCGAGCACCAAGTACACTACTCCGATTTGCGACTCAAGTTGGGAGGCCGTGAATGAAATCGAGGTTGGAGGGAGGAATCTGCTCAAGAACAGTGAAACGTACTCCTTGACAGGATCGGATACGCCAACGGTTACAACCAGAGAGCGAGGAAAATTTACTACGCTCACTACTGCCTATGGTAATGCGTATAATTGGGTACAAACATATTACTCGATTCCGCTAAGTGAAATAGGCGAATATCTTGGCGAGCATAACACCTATTCGCTTGACGTTAAGATTACGGGTTCGTTTACGAATCTGCAGGCAGGTGTAGATTTCAGAACAGGAACAACAAAAAGCAATCAAATCATAATAAAAATTCCATCTGACTGTCCTAAAGATGTGTGGTTTCGAATTAGTGGAACACTTCCTACAGATATTCCATCTGATAGAAATAGATCTTTAATGATATTTAGTTGGGGTGCCTCAACCATTGGATCGGTAGTCGAATACCGTAATCACAAATTTGAAAAAGGCAACAAAGCCACCGACTGGACGCCTGCGCCCGAGGACACACAGGGCGAAATTGACGACCTGAAGGACACCACGGCCAACCAGGGCCAGATCATTCAGAGCCAGGAATCTCGCCTGTCCGACTTGGAGATCAACACCAACGCCATCACCGCCACGGTGCAGCGGGTGCAGAGCGAGACCCAGACCTCTCTGGACGGGGTGGAGCAGTCGTTGCAGGAGCTCAGCGAGCAGGTCAGCCTCTCCCTCACCTCGGACCAGGTGAACATTGCCATCGAGAAGAAACTCTCGGAGGGGGTGGAGACGGTGAAAACCTCCACCGGATTCACCTTTGACGAGGAAGGGCTCACGGTGAGCAAGACCGGCTCCGAGATGTCCACCAAGGTCACTGAGGACGGCATGGAGGTCAGCCAAAACAACACCCCGGTTTTGGTGGCGGATTCTCAGGGAGTGGAGGCCAAAAACCTTCACGCCAGCACCTATCTCATCATCAGCGGAAAAGCCAGACTGGAAGCATACGGGACAGACCGGGTGGCCTGTTATTGGATCGGAGGATGACCCATGGCACTATCAGGAAGTTTAACCACCAACGCCTACGGCGGGGTGCGCTCCCTCACACTCACCTGGAGCGCCACCCAGTCGGTGAGCGGCAACACATCCACCGTCAACTGGACCTTGTCCGGGTCCGGGTCCACGGCCAACAACAACCCGTGGTACATGACGGGGCCTACCAAAGTGGTCATCGACGGCACCCAAGTCCATTACTCCACCAGCCGCATCCAGCTGCGCAGCGGCACGGTGGTGGCCTCGGGCAGCCGCACCATCACCCACAACAGCGACGGAGCAAAGACCTTTAGCATCCGTATCGAGGGCGCCATCTACACCACGTCGGTGAACTGCACGGCGGAGCAGAGTTTCACCCTCAATCAGATCCCCAGGGGGGCCACCATCACCAGCGCCCCCAACTTCAAGGACACGGATTCTCCCAAAATCGAGTTTTCCAATCCGGCGGGTGGCACCTTGCAGGTGGGTGTATTCACCGTGGACGGAGATACCACCCTGGCGGCGTATCGCACCGCCACCGGCAGCTCCTACACCTTCACCTTTACCAGCACGGAAAAGGCCAATCTGCA
>NZ_NFHE01000078.1 GCF_002161235.1 Pseudoflavonifractor sp. An85 | reverse complement strand
GATGGCATACAATGCTCGGAACAGACTCATCCATCCGCCGCACCACCTTTCAAAACCGGATTCCATTTTTCGGCGTGTCGGGTAAGCGCTTCCCGTAGAATATGGAATTGGGCGGAGGCACGGACGATGGTTTGTTGATGGTTCCGATTTCCGGGTTTCAGCCCCTTCTCTCATGAAACTCACCCCCGAGGGGTTTCCACCTTCGGGGGATTTTTATGTCCACCATGAATCCGGTGAGTCCTCCGTTTCCTGTGGTATCCTTTTTGTCAGGCGATGGTTGGATGCGTATTCGTAATACCTCCAAATGTTGTCTGTTATCACACAGCCCAATCACTGCCTTCGGCCCCGGTCTTCGGATCGGAGCCTTTTTTCGTTTCCCCGTTGGCAGCAGTCGTATCCCGCGTCGTGTAGAGAATGAGGCTGCCGGGAAAGGAGGTGCCACGGGTAAGATGGAAGGGATACGGCAACCCAATACGCCCGCCCCGGCGGGAGAAAGGAAGGAACAACATGGCACAGGATATGGGCGACGATTTGGGCGAACTGCTGATGCGGTGGGTTGCCCGCCGGGCCGGGGAGGCACTGCGGCAATATCTCGCAAACTATCAGAAGAATGCGGAGCAATGGACCCGGCAGCGGTTCATCGAAAACGGCATGGACCCGACCCAAGCGCAGGCCCAAGCGCAGGCCGCAGCCGCCCGCGAGGCGGTGTGCGTCCCATTCGGCGGCGCACAGGACGCGGCCCTGTTCGCACAGATGTGCCGTCAGGACGGCGTGTACGCCATGCCGCTCACGGACCCGCAGGGCAACGGTTTCCTCCAGTTCGCCGTGGCCGACCTTGACCGTATGCAGTCCACCATTTCCCGGTTTGCGCAGGAGGTGGCCCGGCAGCATGAGCAGTGGATCGGCGAAACGCTCCGCCAGCCGGTGAACCCGGAGACACTGCCGCAACTGCGGGAAATCCCCATCGTGGACCGTCCGCGCACCACTCCGGCACAGGCTCCCACGCAGGAGCGTGCCGCACAGACGCAACCACAGCAGGCTCCCAACCGCACGCAGGCCATCGCCGATAAGGTGCGGGACGCCCGCGACAATTGCACCGGCTTCGATGACTTCCGCCAGCGGCTCGCCGCGCAGGGTGTCGGCGTCACCACCACCATGACCGGGGAACTCATGTTCTATGAGGCCCGCATGGGCGCGGACGGGCAACCCCTGCCCTTCGAGCACCGGCAGGACTGGTCCGTTGGAGCCGATACGCTTCAGAAAAACTACGGCGTGGACGCCCGGCAGGACTGGTTTACACGCAACCGGCCCATGGCGACGGACGGTTCGTTGGATCAGCGCGGGGAGACCCCGGACCTGAATCAGGGCATCCGCTCCCACGACGGCATGGACACGGACACGCGGACCATGCGTATCGAACGGGAGCAGAACGGCACGGATGTCCCGCCGTCCAAGGTCCGTGAGGAGAAGGCGTACAGCCTCGACTCGGAGGCCAGAGAAGCCCGCGACGCCAGCAGGCAGCTCGCCAAGGAGAGCGGTCAGACGCAGGAGCATGTCACCGACATCTCGGACAAGCTCAACCCGGTCCGGTAGGAGGTGACGCATGGCAAAGCACAGCGGCAACCCGGAGGTCAGCCGGAAGATGGGCGTCTCGGCACTGGTCACCTTCCTGCTGTCCGTTCTCGGCTTCTACCTCGGCGACCGGTACGGGGAGGCCATCGCCTCCCAGCCGGGCCAGTTCTTCGACCACTGGGGCGACGCCTTCACCGGCATGTGGCCCCTCATCCTCGACCGGCCCCTGCATCTCGACCTGTCGGCCACATCCCTGCTTGTCGGCCTCGGCATGTTCTGCGTGGTGTGGCTGGTATGGCTGCGGTTCGTGGCCTTCATGGGCAACTACCGCGCGGGCGAGGAGAGCGGTTCGGCACGCTGGGGCACCCTCAAGGAGGGCAAGGCGTTCAAGGATCAGACCAACGAGGACAACAACCTCATCTTCACCCAGAACTACGGCCTCGCCCTCCACCGGCCCAAATACAACCCGGAGCTGGACCGGAACCTGAACGTGCTGGTCATCGGCGGCTCCGGCTCCGGCAAGACGTTCAACTACGTCACCCCCAACATCATGCAACTGAACGCCAACTACTTCATCACCGACCCCAA
>NZ_NFHE01000077.1 GCF_002161235.1 Pseudoflavonifractor sp. An85 | reverse complement strand
GTGTGCCCGTAGATTGCCCCGGCGGAGCCGCTGCCGTACTGGGCGGAGATGATCTGCCCGACCTTGATGTTGGCCCAGTCGGAGGAGGTGGCGTATCCGGCGAGGATGGAGTTGCCGTTACCAGTGGGGTATCCGAGTCCCGCCTGCTGGTAGACGTGGCTGACCCATGTGGCGCACAGGTCCGCGCCGGGCCATGGGGTGACGAGGGCCGCGTTGACGATGGCTTTGCCGGTTTCGTCCGCGTTGGCGTAGTCCTCGCCCAAGCCGCCCGCCCCGCCGGTGAGCAGCGCGTAGAACTGCTGGGCTGCGGGCAATCGGTTCTCGGTGAAGGAGGACGGTGCAACGTCGGAGCGGGGCCGTTCGTAGCAGGCCATGAAAGCGTAGGTGGCAAAGCCCACATCCGTACTGGACTGCCATGCCTCGTAGCTTACGTCCTTGCCCGCGTAGTCGGTGATGGCCCCGTAGTAGCCGCTGTTGTGGAGCGCGGTGCCCCATAAGCCTTGCAGGTTGGAGGCGATGTACTCGGTCTGGGCTGTAGCGGAATCCTTCTGTTTGCCGTTGGCGTCGCACCAGTTGGCGAAGGCCGTGTAGGAACTGCCGGTGAACTGGTACAGGCCGTACCCGGAGGAGGCGTCGCCCACAGTTGGGTCCCAACCGGATTCGCCTTGGATGTTGCCCATGATGGAGGCGATCTGCACCGGGCCGTAGCCTGCTTGAGAGAGGGCCGTGGCTACCTCCAACTGCACACCGCTCAAGCCGTTCAGGCTGACCTGATTCTGCTGCTGAGTAGAGGACCCGGAGGCCCCGCCCAGCACGGCGATGAACACGACGACGAGAAGAATGCCCAGAAGGGGGGCCAGTAGTCCGCCGAATGCCCCCGCGACCGCTTTCAGCCCTCCTCCTGCGGCCCCTTTGAGGCCCGCCGTGGTGGCGGAATGGGCGGCGGCTGTCTTCGACGCGGCGGCCGCCGCGTTTTTTGCCGCCGCCTGATAGGTGCGCCGTTTGACGTAGCCTGCGGCCTGCGCCCTGCGTTTCACGGCGGCTGGGTCCGCCGCCTTTCTCAGGTATTTCTTCTCGGATAGTCCGCCGAGGGGGCTGCCCGGCTGCGTGGGATCGCGCCCGTCCAAGGACAGCGTGCGCTTGGCCTTGGATGCGGACAGCCTGCCCTTGACGTATCTGGCGGCGCGGACCACCGCCTTTCCCTTGTAGTAGGCGTCATCCACGCCTTCCAGCTCGGACCCTTCAAGAGTGCTGTGCACGGCTTTGGCGGCGAGGCCCTTCGCCGCACCCTTGGCCCCGCCTTTGCTCCGGGTCCTGATGGTGCGCCCGCCTGATTCGCCGGTATCGCCGGATTCGGACTCTGCGGTACGGTCGCCGTGGCTTTTGGCGGTGGCCGCGAGGACGGCATTGCCCATGCCCGCCTTCGCGGCCTTCCTGATGGCGGATGCGCCGTTGAGGGCGCTGACGCCCTTCTTGTCCGCGCTGTCCACGATGCCCGTGTTCACCGCGTCGGTCTGCTCCGTGAACAGGAGCCGTTCGCTGGCCGCCACCTTCTGTTCGGAGGTGGTGACGAAATCCGAAGCCTTCACCGGCGATCACCGTCCTTTCCCTGCATGGCTTACTTGCGCTGTGTGTCCTTGTCCTTGGTTTCGTTGGGGTTGGTGCTCCACAGGTCGTAGAGATCGTTTCCGGAGGGGAACCGTCCACGGATGGGCACGCGGGCGTTCCCGGCGATCAGCAGGCCGTCGCCCGCCTCCGCGCTCTCGTCGATGCACTCCTCCTCCTGCTCGGACAGGTTCAGCAGTTCCGTCCACTTCATGCGGTCCAGAGGGGACTGCTTCAGGAGCATGAGGAAGTCGGCGTTCAGCACGATGTTGCGTGCCGCACTGTTGTTGAGCATCGCCACCGCGTTCTGGGTGATTCCGGTCAGGAGCAGGCCGAATTTGCGGCCCTCGTTGGAGAACCGGCTGAAGTAGTTGAGCACGGTCGGGTAGGCGAACATGCTCTGCATCTCCTCCACGTACAGCCATGTGCGCACGCCCCTGCGGGCGTTGAAGTACATGCGGTTTCGCACGGCCTCGCACACGTTGATGAGGGCGAACACCAGCATGGAGTCCGGCAGGTCCTTCAGGTTGAAGTCCACGATGCGGCTGTTGAAATCCAC
>NZ_NFHE01000076.1 GCF_002161235.1 Pseudoflavonifractor sp. An85 | reverse complement strand
GCCGTCACGCTCACGGCGTGCAACAGCCCGGAGGCCGCGATCCGCGACGACCTCACGAACCAGCTTGAGACGATCAAACAGGGGGACGATTCGTTCGTGTCCGGGATCGAGGAGAATGCTGGCGAGGACTTCGCCTCGCTGGGCATCGACACGGACGAGTTCGCGACCGCATATCTGGACGGGTTCGATTACACCGTGGAGGACGTATCGATCAAGGACGGCGTGGCCACCGCCAAGGCCACGATCACCTGCAAGTCCCTTGACGGCATCATGACGGACTTCCAGAACGACTACTATTCGCGTCTGGATTCCTTGGATATTACGGAGCTATCCGATCAGGACGCCCTCAAGCAGCTCGCAGGGGAGACCATGATGGATGTGGTCGAGACGGCGGAGACCACCGAGACTGACTGCGAGTTCACCTACACGCGCACGCCGAAGGGCACATGGAAGTGCGACAACGGGGATGAGGCGCTTGCACAGGCCATGAACTGACAGCCGCCATTCCATGCAGGGGGATGCACGAGCTTCCCGCGCATCCCCCGCACGGGGGCGATACCGTGCGAATAAGAGAAGGATTCGCGCTTTTGATTGACGGTGTGCGGTTTCCGCAGCCGTATGTTACACCGGGTTTACCCTCATTCGAGGATTTTCGATTTCCCAGTCTCCCGAATATTCTGCCGCAGCGCTGCGGTTTTACATAGATGCTCACAATGATGTGAAAAACGAAAGGAGACCATCATGAACCATTTCAGAGAAAGAATCCGCCGTCTCCGGACGGGCCTCATGGCGTTCCTGCTCATGCTGGGCAGCATGTTCGGCGTGCTCACGCCCGCCATGCAGGCATACGCGGCGGAACCCACCATCACGGGCACCTGCCATATCGAGGTGGACGACCTCGGGGCCAACACCGGCGGATCGGAGCCATACACCACCTTCTTCGTGACCATGCCGGACGGGCAGACCTATCACGGGGAGTGCATCGACCACGGGAGCTACATTCCCTTGGCCGGGAACTACCCGTTCACCGGCACATGGAACGGCACCAGCTATGACATCATCGTGGAGAGCCGGTACTTCGCCGACACCAGAGAGGATGTCTGCCCGGAGGAGCGCCCCAACTTCGACCTGTACGGCCAAGGCTACACGCAGCGCGTGGGCAACTTCACCTATATGCCCTACGGATACGTGCGGATCGTCAAAGAGAGCGCCGATCCCGCCCTCACGGACGGGAACGCCATGTACTCGCTGGCGGGCGCTGAGTTCACCGTCACCAGTCAGGACGGCAGTGTGCTGGGCGTCCTCACCACGGGGGAGGACGGCACCACTGGCACGTTGGAGGTGCCCGCAGGGCAGACCGTCACCATCCGTGAGACCAAGCCCCCGGAAGGGTTTCTGCCCGCAGCGGAGCAGGCCGTCGCCATCACCACGCAGGAGACCGCGACCGTCACGTTCACCGACGCCCCGGCCTACGATCCCGCCGGGCTGATGGTCGCCAAATACGACGGCGAGAGAACCTGCAACGATGAAGGCAACCTGCCACAGGGTGCCGCCACGCTCGAAGGCGCGGAGTTCACCATCGAATACTACGACACCCTCAGCTATGATAATTACACCGCCCTCAATGAATCCGGTATCGCCCCGGCCCGCGCATGGGTCGTCGCCACGGACGCGAACGGGTTCGCCTTCCTCGATGAAGCCCATCTGGTGTCCGGGGATGACCCGTACCGGGACGCCAGCGGACAGGCCGTGATCCCGCGCGGCACCCTCGTCATGTACGAATCCAAACCGTCGGAAGGCTACGTGCTCAACAGCGACTTCCTGAGCTTCCAGAAGATTCAGGAACAGCCCGTGGAGAACGCCGTCACCTACCAGACGCCGCAGGTGCCGGAACAGGTGGTGCGTGGCGATCTCACCTTCAGCAAGAAAACCGGGGACAGCGCCGACCGGATGGCCGGAATCCCCTTCAAGCTCACCAGCCTGACCACCGGGGAAACCCACGTCATCGTCACCGACGCCAACGGGTATTTCAACTCCGCGTCCTCGTGGAACCCCCACACGCAGAACACCAACGGCAACGACTGGGCGCTTGGCGAATCCGAACCCATCGACAGTGTTCTGCTCGATCCCACCGCAGGCGTCTGGTTCGGCCTCACCAGTGAGGGCACCCTGACCAGCCCGGA
>NZ_NFHE01000075.1 GCF_002161235.1 Pseudoflavonifractor sp. An85 | reverse complement strand
TTTCCACATCAACCAGAGGATAGTAAAATACCCCAGTACGGCGCTCACCATGGCGCAACCGATTAAGAAAAGGTTAACCAGTACGATACTCATTCGTTTTCCTCCGACTGCTCATTCTTGCCGCCCTTGCGAATGCGGCGGACAGGGACGAGCTTGACGTTGCGCCCGCCCTTGGCTCCGATTGTGCGGGGGTCGCGGGCCTCGATGACGCGATAGCGGAATATCTCGGAGTTGACGACTTCGGTCACGACCACGGTGTCGCCTGACCTGATGACAATATCGCCGATGTTGAGTTTGGAGGCGTTGTCGATTTCCTCGTCGCACTCCTCGGTCTCGGCCTCCGGCTCAGCGGCCTTGGCGATGTTGAGTGCGATCAGCTCGGCGATGTCCTCGCCGTAGGGTGCCCACTCGGTGTAGACCCTGCCGTTCTCAATGAAGGTCTTGGTCCAGCGGGTGTAGGCACGGGAGTTGGCTACACGCACCACTTCGCCGTCGGCGTCGATGTAGGAGCAGCGGCGCACGTTGCCAGACTTGTAGAACTCCACATCGAGGCCGATAAGGTCCTCCAAGGCGTCCACGCTCAGATAGAAACGGGTGATGCCGCTGCGGGGATTCCTCCACACACGGGCCTTGTGTTCGTCCACAAGCCGTTGGGCGGCCTCCTCGGAGACTATGGTGGTCGATTCGTGATAGCGGTCCATCTTGGTTCCTTTCTTTATGGAATACTATCATTGTAGCATGGTAGTCGGACGGCGGTGGTGGCGTGTCGTGGATATGGAAAGACCCCGGCGAATCGCCGGGGTCATAGAAGCGCCAGCAGCGGGTCAGCGCACATGGAACCGCGCCTTGAAGTCCCACAGGTCACGTCCGTGGTGCTTGTGGGATTCCAACCGGTCCACCTTCACGCGCAGCCCTTCGGAATGGTACCTTTCACGCAGCGCCTTCCGCGCCGCCGTGGACTCCGATGCGCAGCGGTCCAGCGGATACCGGAAGGCCCGGCCTTCGCACCGGGCCTCCCACTCACGGTTCCCAATATCATATTCCACCGTGATCCACGTCACGCTGCCCTCGCCATCCATCACCGCCATCACGTCCTCCTTCCAATAGGGACGGCCCCGGCGTCGGGCTGGGGCCGTTCGGTTGCTGATTCTCACCATTGCGGGTCCTGCGCCGAGTCCGACAGGTTGCGGAGCGCCCTGTGCAAGGCATCATGGGTCCCATACCTGCGGGCCTGCCGGACGGCTTCAGCCGCCACCACCACCATCCCTCCGATGACGAAGGGCGAGGCGGCAACGGCACTTTCCACCAACGCCGAGATCACTATGGTTCCTATTCCACTCATTTTTGCTCCTTCCTCAATGGGTGCCCGGCCCCGCAGGGCCGGGCGGTCGGCACTTAGCGCTTCTCCTCACGTTTCCTGTTCTTGCATTCCTCACAATCACACGGTTCGGACGCGCTGACCGCCTCCCACAGTTCACGTTTCGTGTACTCATGCTCCATGTGCGTGTCAGTGACGAAGCTGCGCCAGCCGGGCTTGTAGTCCACCCAATACCCGTCGTCGCCTTCCGACCAAATTTCCTCGATGCGGTCACTATATTTGCTCATGCTCTTCGGCAATTTCATATTTAATTCCTTTCCTCTATGGGTGCCTCGGACTACACCCTCAATTCGCACCTCCGGCGTCCTGGCGTTCTCGCCTATATTCCTGAACTCGTCGGACTGGCCGTCGTAGATGTACCAGTAGGCTTCCTCCGGGGTGAGCTGGCGGCGTTTCCGGGTCTCGTAGTCGTCGCCGTAGAGCCGCGCATCGGTGCCGTAGGCATACCGGCGGTCGTGCGTGCAGGCGACCTCGGCCTTTTCGCACAGATCGCACCAATGATAGATGCCGTCCGAGGCCATGACCGCGACCTTGCCGCCGCAGTAATCGGTCTCGGTGACGCTGACGTTGCCGAGGGTGAGGGTGTCAATGGCCTGTTCCTTAATCATTTCTGCTCCTTGCCGGGGTTGATGGGTGGTGCCCTATCCTTGTTGGATACTATCATTATAGCATGATAGTAAGACAGCAGAGATGGCGTGTCGCTGACATAAAAAAGCCCCGGTATGAAGCCGGGGTCGAAATAGCACTTTTCAGCAGCGTCCGTAGCGTCCGATGCTGATTTGAACGGCGGAGTCCCCGGCGATGCAGGGG
>NZ_NFHE01000074.1 GCF_002161235.1 Pseudoflavonifractor sp. An85 | reverse complement strand
AGTGACCAGATAGTTTTCATCACCCTCGAAGGTCAAACCATGTCCGCTCTCGAAATCAGCAATGCAGGATTTTATCTCATAGAACTCGAACGTCCCCAGTTCCAGACTCGACGGTTCCACACGCTGCTCCGGCATGAAAGGCCGGAACGCCACATAGTCCACGCGCCTTTCGGAGGACGTACCCTTGTCGAAGGGGACCTCCCGGCTCCAAACCATGTTCCGTCCTGTGATCCGCTTCTCCACCAATTCGGAAAGACGGCGGGTCACTTCCTTCCGGCTCTCCATCACATCACCGCATTTCGCGCGGCGTCCGGAACAAGTGCCGCCAAATGTTTCAGCTCATGATGGGTCGGAATCGAATCCAACGGCCCACAAGTACAGAAGAAAGTATTGAGTGTATCGGCAGCCGCCTGCACCTCCTCCTTGCACGGTTCGGCGGTGCGGCCCGCGATGTAGATGGCGCGGTCCACGCTCTTGTCGTCCACGATCATGCAGGACGTGCTTAAAATCTCATCGGGATAGAGCTGATTCGCTTCCTGTTGTGCGATGCCCATAATTCATTCTCCATTCTTTTGCGATGCTTGTTCTGTAACTTTCAAGTAGTCGCCGCCGGTTTCCTTAATGCTGACCTTGTTGTCGAGCAGGTTGAGCGTGCCCGAGTGGATTTCTCCGTTCTTCTTCCACACCATCGACAGGCTTCCGTCTTCAGGTTTGCTATCGGGCAGGCTGCTGGACTCGAATCCATATGCCTCGTTCACATAGTTCGAGAATGTGTGTTCACTGGGGCTTGACAATATGAACACCACGGCCAGCAAAGCGCCCCCCAGAACCATTCCGCAGATTCCGCCCTCGGCAATCTTTCTCGCTTTCTCCGAAACGGAGATGAGTCCGAAGAAGAGTAAGCATATTCCGCCTAACGCGAGGATTTCGCCTAGCAAGGTAATCAAGGTGGTAGGGTCGGTAAGATCGAACTGTGTCTCAAGCGAGTTATATCCACTTAAATCCAGCACAGTATTCACTTTGTCCGCGATGTTCATAAACTCCTCCAATCCTGATTTCATGAACAATACTATCATTGTAGCAAAGTGGCAGGACGGAAAGAGTCAGCGTGTCAAAACCGTAGTTTCGTCGTCAATGGATATTGATATTGGCCCCGTACAGGTAATGCGCCATGCAATGTTCTGTGTATTTGCCGATGAGCTTCAGCCGTCCGAACTCATAGCCGTCCTCTTTGCTGTACTGCCGTGCGATTCGCAATGCACGTTCGAGGCTGACGGCGGAGCCGGATGCGACGAACTGCCCGAGGCATTTGACTTTCCACGCCCAGTGCGTGGGATGTTCCGTGAGGATGACGTTGACCTCGTAATCGTTCGGCATGTCACATCACCTCAATCCTTGCGATGTTCAGCAGGTATTTAGCAGTCCGTTTCCAGTCGTCATCATTGCGATGGAATCCTGTGCCGTCACCACCAAACAGGTCGGACAACGCATCCGCCACGGCGTCGATCTGCTTGTCACATGGCCGCGCCGTGCGACCGCGCACATACGTCCTACGAAACTTGTCGGTGAGTGGATCAGGTCGCGCCTCATCTCCGAAAATCCGGAATGCTTCATCCAATGCGACGCTCATCACATCACCGCCTTCCGCGCAGCGTCCAGAAGTCTCTTCGCAATCGCCATCAGGTCGTCGCGCCGGTTACCGGATATGTACGACCAATGATCCTCGTCTTCTTCCAAAGCCTTGTCAATTCTGCTCAGATAGCAGTAGCCATCTTCGGTGGTATAGGCGGACACCACTGCGAGTGTTTTAGCCACGGACTCGATCTGCTCCTTGCAGGGTTCGGCCTCGCGCCCGGACTGGTATGCCAGTTGCAGATCGTCCGTGGTGAGGGAAAGGAGTTTCAACGGCCAGTTTTTCCCGTTCCAGTATTGGGTGGGGTAGTAGCGTTCGGCTTCCTGTTTGCTGATGCTCATTGCTCCTCCGTTCCTGCTTTCATGAACACGATCCAGTGCGTGCCGGTCTGCTTGGGTTGCTTGTTCCCAAACAGCGGTTTCTCATCGCACAGTTTCAGAATCTTGGACAGCGGAATCTGCACCTCGTTCCATTTGAAGATCAGCACCCCGTATGGTTTCAGCACGCGGAAGCATTCACGGAACATGAGGCGCAAATCCTCCTGCCACATCTCCGGGTCCAAGGCACCGTATTTCTTCGCCATGTAGGCGTTCTCCCCGACGTGACGAAGGTGGGGAGGATCGAGGACGACCATGCGGAACGTGCCATCGGGGAACGGCAGGTCCCGG
>NZ_NFHE01000073.1 GCF_002161235.1 Pseudoflavonifractor sp. An85 | reverse complement strand
GACAGCTCGCCGGTGCCATCGCCATGATCGTCGGCGGCGCAATCGTCTGCGGCGCGGCCATCTACTTCGGCTCCCTCGATACCTCGTGGTCCGGTGCGGCGGCCACCATGACCAACACCATCTACGTGGACGCCGCTCCGGCGTCGTGGACGGCGGACACCTCGTCCTTCCACCTGATCGCCTGAGAGGGGGACGCCCATGCTCTCCGTGACCGTACACAAGGACATTGCCGAGTACCAGCCGAAGGTCGTGGGCAAGATGACCGGGCGCACCCTCGTCTCCATCGTGGGTGCGCTCGGCGTCAGCGTCCTCACGGGCGTCTACCTGTACTTCGTGCTGGGCCTGAACCCCGGCGACTACATGATGGTGATATATGCCGTGAGCCTGCCGTTCTGGTGCTGCGGGTTCATTCGTCCCAAGGGGATGCCCTTCGAGAAGTTCGTTCCCCTGTGGCTCCGCGCCAAATTCACCGACGACCGTATCTTCTACACGCCGTCGATGACGCGCAGCGGCCTTGTCCACGACCCCGGCCAGCCCGACCGAAAGAAAGGAAGCATCTATGGAAAATACTACCGAAAGCAGGGAAATCTCAAGGGGATCGAAGCCTATTCCCCCCGCGCGGAACGTGTCATCGTATGACTATGAGGACGATCCCGTGACCGCCAACTTCGACATTGATGAGTTTGTCCACGCCACAGGCGAGGGCGGCATCGACCCCCGGCCCGTGTACAGTGACGCGGGGGCCATCGACGTGGATGCACTCGGGCAGGTCGCGCCCCGGCGCGGGCGTACCGCCCACGGGCGCAAGCTCACCCGGAAGGAGAAGAAGGCCGCGAAGCGCGACATCGCCCGCCGGGAACGGGAGGCGAAGGATGCCGAGAAGAGCGCCAAGCGCAGCTATAAGTCCATCAAGTCGCAGCTCAAGGACCGCGACAAGGAGCTGAGCGACAAGACCGAGGGCTTCCGACGCAAGCGGGAGGCGGCGAAGACCGTCACCGACTACATCGGGTACAACAGGATGTATCAGGACGGCATCTGCGAGGTGGAGGAGGGCCTGTTCTCCTCGTCCATCGCGTTTGACGATACCAGCTACCACAGCGTGCGTGACGAGCAGCAGAAGGCCATGTTCTCCGCCCTGACCCGCCTGTACGACCAGTTCGGCGCGAACACCCTCGTGCAGATGAGCGTCGTCAACACGCCCCTCCTGCGGGAGGAGGTGGGCCACCGGAGGTTCTTCAACCCCAACGCCCAGTCCACCGACGCGGCCCGCCACGACGCCCAACTGTTCAACGACATCCTGAACGACAAGGTGAAGGAGGGCGTGAGCAACATCCGCCGCAACCGCTACCTGACCTATTCCGTGTCGGCGGACACGGCGGAGGACGCCGCCCGGCAGCTCTCCCGCATCGAAACGGAATCCAGCCGCATCCTGAACTCCATGGGGTCCAAGCCACATCTGTTGAACGGCACCCAGCGGCTCAGGGTCATCCACAGCTTGTTGAACCCGTACAAGCCGTTCTACTTCGACTACCAGCGAGACATCTCCGCCCGCAGCGTGCAGACCACCAAGGACTGCATCGCGCCCACGCAGATCGACTTCAAGCCGGACGGCATGTACAACGACTGCTTCCAACTGGACAACGGCGTGTACGGGCAGGTACTCGTCATGAAGAAGTTCGGCTCAGAACTCTCCGACCGCGCTTTGGCGGACATCGTGGACCTGCCCATCCCCATGGAGGTCACGTGGTACGTGCAGCCCATGGACAAGTCGAAGGCCATCAACTTCGTGCGCAGCCGCTCCGCGTGGATCGACAAGGAGATCATCGAGGAGCAGCGTTCGGCGGTGAACAAGGGGTACGATTTCAGCATCCTCCCGCAGGAGCTGAAATACTCCAAGGAGGAGACCGAGGACGTGCTGGACCACTTGCAGAACAAGAACCAGCGGCTCTACGTGTTCACCGGCCTCATCTACACCTACGCGCCCACCAAGGAGCAGTTGGACCAGCAGGTGATGCGCATCATCTCGGTCGCCCGCCAGTCCTCCATCGAGGTGGACACCTACGACTACCGGCAGCGCCGTGGCCTGAACTCGATCCTCCCCTTGGGCCACAACCATGTTGAGATCAGCCGCATGTTCACCACCGCGCAGGTCGCCATCCTCGTGCCCTTCGCCACGCAGGAGCTGGACGACAAGGGCGGCAACTACTACGGACAGAACAAGCATTCGCGGAACCTCGTCATCTGCAACCGCAAGCGGCTGACCAGCCCCATGGGCTTCGTGTGCGGCAAGACCGGCTCGGGCAAGGGCATGTTCGTCAAGACCGAGATGACAGGCACCATCTTCACCAACCCCACGGACGAAATCTACGTCATCGACCGTGCGGGCGAATACACCGCCATCGCCGACCGGTACGGCGGCACCACCTACCATTTCGGCGTGGGCACCGGCAC
>NZ_NFHE01000072.1 GCF_002161235.1 Pseudoflavonifractor sp. An85 | reverse complement strand
ATCTGCTCCATGATCCTCGGATGGGCCACATCGATCTTCAACGTCTACAACCAGCTCATCAACCACGTCGGCACGGAAGCCCTGCTCAGCGGTCCCTTCGATTCGCTGCTGGGCACCGATATGTACAACCTGACCAACAACATCTTCCAGACCGCCGTGATCCCCATAGGCGAATCCATCCTCGCCCTGTTCATGCTCGTCCAACTGGTGAAGATCAGCCAGCGCATCGACGCCACCAGCACCCTCCCCGCCGTCAAGGAGATCGTCTTCCTCGCGGTCATCTACGTGCTGCTCCACTGGTTCATCAACAACAGCCTCGACATCATGCAGGCCATCTACGGGGTCGTCAACGACGACATCATTCCCACCATCGGCTCGGTGGGGGACAGCACCGGCGAAGCGGGCGTGTTCAGCCTCGATGGCGTCACGCAGGACCAGTGGGACTCAATGAACATCGGAGATTGCTTCATGACCCTTATCATGTCCGTCATCTGCCTACTTTTCGGTCTTGTGGCCTTCGTGCTCGGCTTCGCCATGTGCTACGTCCGCGCATGGCAAATCTACATCTACGCCGCGTTCTCCCCGATCCCCATTTCACTCCTCGGTTTCGAGGAAACCCGACAGATGGGCATAGGGTTCCTGAAGAACTTCGCGTCCGTCTGTCTGGCCGGGGCGATCCTGCTGTTCCTGTTCGTGGCCTACCCATTCGTGCTCGCGGGATCGGTGTCAAGCCTCAGCGCGGGCAATGACATCCTCTTCCTTATGACCACATCCAGCGCGGACAGCCTGATAAACCTTCTCAAAGGCGTCGCAATCAGCGTCGTCCTCATCTTCATGATCGTGAAATCCGGCGGCATCGCCAAGGAAATCCTCGGAAGCTGACATGCCTCGCCATGACCCCGGCGGGCATCCAGCCCGCCGGATACAATGGTGGTACCCGAAAGGGACCACAGAAAGGAGACCGTCATGGCAGCATACGAAACACCCGAACAGGCCGCGAATTTCCTCGCGGGCATCCATCTCGACATTCTGAACACCGGAAAGGGGGATTTCTCCCCGAACCATGTGAAATACACCTGCCAGCTCACCCCGAGGTATGGCGACCCCTTCACCACCGACTACCAGAGCAACCCCAGCGTGCACGGGGAACCCACCGTCACGCAGGTCGTGAGCAGCCTCCTCTCGGACTCCCGCATACCGGACGCCTACCACGATGTGGACGATTTCGCCGATGACATGGGCTACCGCAAGCCCTCCGAGGCGATCCGCGCATGGGAGGGATGCAGGAAGGCGCAGGACTGGGTGCGCGACACCCTCAACCTCAGCAACGGCGAGGCCAACCAGCTCTCCGACACCCTTGACGAGTACGAGACCGAAGTACAGGCGCAGGTGGAGCAGCTTCAGGCGGAGCAGGCCCGGCAGGACGCATACGAGCATCCACCCGTGGACCAGCAGCCCTACGGCGGGCGGAAGTTCATTACCATCAAGGAGGCAATCGACAACCTCGACCTCGGCGACCACGGCTATGATGCCGTGGATTACGTGAACGGGGCCAATTACATCGATGACGCGCTGCAAGAGGCTGCGGACGGCATGGTGGACATCTACCACCATGACCTGCTCCACTGGCTCCCCGACAACTACGAATGGATGGAGGAGGCCGACGCGCAGGGACTCTTGGAAGGCTGCAAGGGCGACCTCATGAAGATGACGCAGGCGGCGCAGTACGAGTGCTACTCGCAGGATTTGTACGACCACAAGGCCGACATCATCGCCGCCGCCACCCTCGACCATCTGAAGGATCAGGGCGTGTACGCCATCTCGGAGAACATGGCCGACACCCTCATCGAAGGCATCCGCGACGCCGCCGACGGCATGAACCGGTTCAGCGACGCCACCGACCTTGCGGAGGAGACCATGGGCGATTCCCTCACCGAAGCCCTCGGCGACGAGGACGGGGAACTCTCCGAAACCATGGCGGACGCATTGCGGGATTCCGGCTACGACAAACCGAACCCGTGCATGATGAGCGCCGAAGCCGTCCGGCAGGCGAACAAGGAAGGGTACGATCAGGCGTTCCAGACCACATGGCACGACCTGTTCACCGAACATCCCGAAGGTGGGGACGATTCCCTCACCCATGCGGCGGAGGAAAGCCGCGACTCCTCCACCCGGCTCGCACAGAACCACGGCAATGACGCCCCCGCCCATGAGGACACGCGGGCGGAACTCTGACAATGGCGGGCAGGGCCACGGCCCCGCCCGCCCACTCGTATGAAAGGGGACCATCATGACGGAAACAACCATCTGGGACATCGAGGAACACCGCAGGGAGCCGGTCGGCATCCGCAACCTCTCATTCCGGGAATCGTTCGACCATCTGGCCGACTATCTCGCCGGTTACAACATCCGTGAGCCGCGCACGTTCGACCCGGAGAACGGCGGGAACCCCCTTATGGTGCGCAGCGGCGACGGTTTCTACGTGGGCGGCAGCCTCAACATGCTGCGGGACGATCCGGACTCTCCACTGTTCGGCTGCGAGATACAGAACATCCGGGACGAGGACGGGCACCT
>NZ_NFHE01000071.1 GCF_002161235.1 Pseudoflavonifractor sp. An85 | reverse complement strand
CGGAGCCACGTTGTCGATCCCGGCCTCTGTAACATTATTATACGCCGCCCGCAGTGCATAGTCAATATGGAATCCAAGGATAGCGCCGCATACGGGTTGAATACCGAGACGAAGGACGCACGGCAGGCCAGTGAGGAACTTGGCAGCATGGGCGATGCCGAACGTGTACAGGACAGGGGGGAGCGCTGATGGCGACCCCCATGATCGAGCAGTTCCCCAAGGGGAAGCTGAACAAGTGCTGGCACTACATCGACCTGTGCAAGTATGTCCATCCCGAACTGACGGGCACCATCGACCGGATGAGGGACATGCTCATCCGCTACACCCTCATCAAGCCATGGCCTCTGCGCGGCGATGCCCCCGAATGCTTCCACGTTAGGTTCCTCCCCAAGGAGCAGAACGACTTCTTCTTCTACTACGGGCTGGGCTACGGCCTCGAAGCGCAGATGCAGGAGGCGGAGCTTCCCAAGGAGCATTTCGATTTGGAAAAGGCGATCGTCGATTGCCGTCTCGACTATGTACGACAAGGAAAGGTCTATCAAAATGGTGCATGGTGAGATACCGGCCTGCCGCACCTGCCCCAAGATGGTGCCCTCTGCGTATCAAGAGCAAGGAGACAAGCCATGGATGAGGGCAGAAGTGACAATGGCAGCACCCAATTTTCGGAACACAGGAAGGACTAATTGATATGGGATACAAGTTGGTGATCGCGGAGAAGCCGATGCTGGGCCGGGACATCGCCCGCGCCATGTGCGGACGGAAGGTATCGGAGACCACCCCATTGCCCATCAGCGGCAACGGGTATACGGTGGTCGCCTGCGCCGGGCATCTGCTGGAACTGGTGGAACCGGAGCATGTGGACCGGAAGTGGGGCGAGCCGTGGAGCATCGACGCGCTGCCCATCCTCATCCCGGACTGGCCGAAACAGCCCGCCAAAGGCAAGGACGATCTGGTGGAACGCATCAGGGGCCTGCTGGCCGACGCGGACTGCGTGATCCACGCGGGCGACCCGGACGACGAAGGGCAGCTCATCGTGGACGAACTCTTGGACTACCTCGGCTACAAGGGCAAGGTGCTGCGCGTCTACGTGAACGACAACATCGAGAAGAACATCAAAAAGGCGTTCGAGCGGCTGGTCCCCAACGGGGAGTGCCGCAACGCGGGTCGAGCCGCCTACGCGCGGCAGATGGCGGACGCCTGCTTCGGTATGAACGAAACCCGGCTCGCCACCAAGCGGCTCGGCGGACGGTTCACCGTGGGCCGTGTGCAGACCCCCACCTTGGGCCTTGTGGTCAACCGTGACGAGGAGATCGAACACCATGTGTCCCGCAAATACTACGAGCTGACCGCCATGGGAGGCTGCACGGACGCGCAGGAGCCTGTCACCTTCAAGTTCAAGCCCGGCAAGACGCTGCTGGACGGTGAAACACGCCTGTTCGACCGGGAGCCATTGGACGCCCTCAAGGACAGGCTGGACGGCACCGACACGGGGTTCACCACCGTGCTCTCCGAGAAGGTGGAGAACCCGCCCCTGCCCTACAACCTGACGGTCCTCCTGTCCGACATGAGCCGCCGGTACGGGTTCACCGCCGCGAAGACCCAGCAGATCACGCAGGATTTGCGCGACAAGTACAAGGCCATCACCTACAACCGCAGCGATTCCCAGTACCTCAAGGAGGAGCACCACGCGCAGGCCCCCACGGTGCTGGCGCAGGCCATGCGGAACCTCGGCGTCTCGTGGGAGCTGGACTACACCCTCCACTCCAAGGCGTTCAACGAGAAGAACGTCACCGCCCACCACGGCATCATCCCGCAGGAGGCCGACGCCCCAGTGGAGAAGATGACCAAGGATGAGGCCAAGGTGTACACGGCCATCGTGGAACGGTACGCCATGCAGTTCCTTCCCCCGGCCCGGTACGACGTGAGCACCAGCACCTTCACCACGGAGGAAGGCAGCTTCACCGCCGTGTGCAAGCGATTGAAGGACGCGGGCTTCAAGGCCACCTTCGGCCACGCAGGCGAGGAGAATGAGGAGGACGCGCCTACGGGGAACCCGTGGCTGGACGCGGGGGACCACACCCTCACCGGAATCTCCTGCACGGTGACGGAGAAGGAGACCACGCCGCCCAAACCATACACGGAAGGCACCCTCATCGCCGACATGGCGTCCATCGCCAAGTACGTGAAGGACCCGGAGACCAAGGCCATCCTGAAACGGAAGGACGACGGCAAGAAGGGCGAGCACGGCGGCATCGGCACCACCGCCACCCGTGCGGAGATCATCGAAAAGCTCAAGCAGCGTGGTTTCCTCGACGAGACCGGCGGCAAGGTGCGTTCCACCGAGAAGGCCCGCGCCTTCTACCGTCTGCTCCCTCCGGAGATTCGCGGCGCGGACGTGACCGCCCGCTGGTGGCTGATCCAGCAGGACATCGCCGACGGCAGGGTCAACGTGAACAGCTTGCAGGACAACGTGGTGAACGTGTTCCGCCAGCACATGGACACCGCCTACCAAGGCGCGCACATCAGCAGCGGCTCCCACCCCGTGGTGGGCAAGTGCCCGCTGTGCGGTCAGGACGTGGTGAAGACCGGCAGCATCTACGCCTGCTCCTCCAACAAGAACGAGAAGCAGGAGGACGGCACATGGAAGCAGATTTCCGGGTGCGGGTTCAAGCTCTTCGGA
>NZ_NFHE01000070.1 GCF_002161235.1 Pseudoflavonifractor sp. An85 | reverse complement strand
ATTCTTGTAGGTCAAGCCCTCGGCTAATTAGTATCGGTCAGCTACACGCCTCACAGCGCTTCCACCTCCGACCTATCAACGACATAGTCTACGTCGAGCCTTACTCCATAAAGGATGAGAGATCTAATCTTAGAGGGAGTTTCACGCTTAGATGCCTTCAGCGTTTATCTCGTCCATACGTAGCTACCCAGCTGTGCCCTTGGCAGGACAACTGGTGCACCAGAGGTATGTCCATCCCGGTCCTCTCGTACTAAGGACAGCTCTCTTCAAATCTCTTACGCCCGCAACAGATAGGGACCGAACTGTCTCACGACGTTCTGAACCCAGCTCGCGTGCCACTTTAATCGGCGAACAGCCGAACCCTTGGGACCGAATACAGCCCCAGGATGTGACGAGCCGACATCGAGGTGCCAAACCTCCCCGTCGCTGTGGACGCTTGGGGGAGATCAGCCTGTTATCCCCAGGGTAGCTTTTATCCGTTGAGCGACGGCACTTCCACTTGCATACCGCCGGATCACTAACTCCAACTTTCGTTACTGCTCGACCCGTCGGTCTCGCAGTTAGGCTCGTTTATGCGTTTACACTCAATGCACGATTTCCGTCCGTGCTGAACGAACCTTTGAGCGCCTCCGTTACCTTTTAGGAGGCGACCGCCCCAGTCAAACTGCCCACCTAACAGTGTCCCCCGACCGGATTCACGGCCGCAGGTTAGAAGCCCAGCAATCCAAGGGTGGTATCCCAAGGGTGACTCCATACGAGCTGACGCCCGTACTTCCCAGTCTCCCACCTATCCTGTACATGAATTACCGAACTCCAGTATTAAGCTACAGTAAAGCTCCATGGGGTCTTTCCGTCTAGTTGCGGGTAACTGGCTTCTTCACCAGTACAACAATTTCGCCGGGTGGGCTGTTGAGACAGCGCCCAAATCGTTACGCCATTCGTGCGGGTCAGAACTTACCTGACAAGGAATTTCGCTACCTTAGGACCGTTATAGTTACGGCCGCCGTTTACTGGGGCTTCAATTCAGACCTTCGCTTGCGCTAAGCCCTCCTCTTAACCTTCCAGCACCGGGCAGGCGTCAGCCCATATACGTCATCTTTCGATTTAGCATAGACCTGTGTTTTTGGTAAACAGTCGCTTGGGCCTATTCTCTGCGGCTCCCCTTAGGGAGCTCCCCTTATCCCGAAGTTACGGGGTCATTTTGCCGAGTTCCTTAACAACCCTTCTCCCGTTGGCCTTAGGATTCTCTCCTCATCTACCTGTGTCGGTTTGCGGTACGGGCACCTTAGTATACCTCACACCTTTTCTCGCCTCTGGACATCGCCGGCTTCCTTACTATATTTCAGTCCCTTGCGCCCGGGTCAACCAACGCCCGGGTCCGGCTATTCCAAAGTGTCAGTGTGCTTAAAGTTCGGTGGCTACGGAATTTCTACCGTATGTGCATCGACTACGCCTTTCGGCCTCGCCTTAGCTCCCGGCTTACCTTGGGCGGACGAACCTTCCCCAAGAAACCTTAGATTTTCGGCCATCATGATTCCCACATGATTCTCGCTACTCATTCCGGCATTCTCACTCGAATACAGTCCACCGCTCCTTCCGATGCGACTTCACCCCATATTCGACGCTCCCCTACCCCTGTCCTAAGACAAGCCCAAGCTTCGGTTATACGCTTAGCCCCGTTACATTTTCCGCGCAGAGTCACTCGACCAGTGAGCTATTACGCACTCTTTTAATGAGTGGCTGCTTCTAAGCCAACATCCTGGTTGTTTTCGCAACTCCACATCGTTTTCCACTTAGCGTATATTTGGGACCTTAGCTGTGGGTCTGGGCTGTTTCCCTTTTGACTATGAGACTTATCTCACACAGTCTGACTGCTGTTCATCAATTATCTGGCATTCGAAGTTTGATAGGGTTCAGTAAGCTTATCGCCCCCTAGCCCATTCAGTGCTCTACCTCCAGTAATCTAAAACAACGCTAGCCCTAAAGCTATTTCGGGGAGAACCAGCTATCTCCGGGTTCGATTGGAATTTCACCGCTATCCACAAGTCATCGCCGATCATTGCAACGAGCGTGCGTTCGGTCCTCCATGGAGTTTTACCTCCACTTCAACCTGCTCATGGATAGGTCACCCGGTTTCGGGTCTATTGCCACTGACTTCATACGCCCTATTCAGACTCGCTCTCGCTGCGGCTCCGGTACTGAATACCTTAACCTTGCCAGTAACAATAACTCGCCGGACCATTCTACAAAAGGTACCTCATCACCCTTTAACGGGCTTTGAGTGCTTGTAAGCACAAGGTTTCAGGTTCTATTTCACTCCCCTCTCGGGGTCCTTTTCACCTTTCCCTCACGGTACTGCTCCACTATCGGTCATCAGGTAGTATTTAGGGTTGGAGGGTGGTCCCCCCAGCTTCCCACGGGGTTTCACGTGTCCCGCGGTACTCTGGATCCAGTCTCACAGCCTTCTCTTTCGGATACGGGGCTATCACCCGCTATGGCCGGCCTTCCCATGCCGTTCTCCTAGATAACCTCTGCTAAATGACTGTCCACAACCCCGGTGGATAAATCCACCGGTTTGCCCTCTTCCGCGTTCGCTCGCCACTACTAGCGGAATCTCGGTTGATTTCTCTTCCTCGTCCTACTTAGATGTTTCAGTTCAGACGGTTCCCTTCCTACGCCTATTTTGTTCAACGCAGGATGACAGTGTATTGCACTGCCGGGTTTCCCCATTCGGAAATCTCCGGATCAAAGGCTGTTTGCGCCTCCCCGAAGCTTATCGCAGCTTGCCACGTCCTTCATCGGCTCCTGATGCCAAGGCATTCCCCTTGCGCTCTTATTAGCTTGACCTTCGTCGGGACAAGCTCCATATCACTCGCTTCCACCTTGCGGCGAAAGCTCGCTCATTCCGCTGCCCCTCCTCTCCGTCACAAACCCGCTTGCGCTGGGCTTTGTGCCGGGTTTTTAGGGCGCACGTCTGGAACT
>NZ_NFHE01000007.1 GCF_002161235.1 Pseudoflavonifractor sp. An85 | reverse complement strand
CTTTGTTGTTGCAGTTGGCCGACCGCAACCTCAATTTTACCAGAAGGTTTTTTCACTATATAATCTTTTTTACTCTCCCCAGCATAGCTGGGGGTTGTCGTTACGCTAAAGCTAACCAAGAGAAACACCCTTGAAATCAACGATTTCAAGGGTGTTTTGCCATTAGCCGTTCAGTTTCTCATATTCGGCCTGGGAGACCGCCTCCAACCACTCATTGGAACAATCCTCGCCGGGTACTTCCACAGCCAAGTGGGAGAACCAGTGATCTTGGGCGGCACCGTGACAGTGCTTGACCTCGGGGGGGATGTTCACCACATCCCCGGGGTGGAGGGCCTGCGCCTCTTTGCCCCACTCCTGGTACCAGCCCTGACCGGCCAGACAGATGAGAATCTGACCGCCGCCTTGCTTGGCATGGTGGATGTGCCAGTTGTTGCGGCAACCGGGTTCAAAGGTTACGTTGTACACCCCCACCTGACTGGTAGAGAGGGGGTGCAAGTAGCTCTGTCCCACAAAGTACTGGGCAAAGCCGTCGTTGGGCGCCCCAATGGGGAAGACCATTTGGTTCTGGTGTTTGGCCTTGTCGTCCGCTTCGGCGTTCTCACTCCAAACTTCTGTGGCCATACGAAAGGCGGCCCAGGCCTTGGGCCACCCGGCGTAAAAAGCGGCGTGGGTCAGGATTTCGGAAATCTCCTGCCGGGTGATGCCGTTGTTTTTGGCGGTGGTCAGATGATACTGGAAGGAGCTGTCCACCAATCCCTGCGCCATAAGAGCCACCACGGTGACCAGAGAGCGGTCTCGGAGGGAGAGCTTGTCTTCCCGATTCCAGACCTCACCGAACAAGACATCGTCGTTGAGCTGCGCAAACTTGGGTGCAAATTCGCCCAAAGCATCTCGGCCTGCTGTTTGTTTCACTGCCATAACAAATTACCTCCTATTCCAGAGAAAAGGTTACGAAAACACTGCCGTTTCCCAGTTTTTGTTTTAAATCTGTGGGATCGTCAATCCGGGCCAGCCGGGTAAAACTCCAGGTGTTGGTTCCATAGTAGATGGTGATCTGGTTGCCCTGGTATAAGATCACGTCACCGGGCTGGGTGGTGATGTGTGTATCGTTTCGCGTCAGAGTGGTACCCAGCGCACCTACCTTTTCAAAGCCGCCGTAGTCCTCCATGGAGACGGTCACCGGACCCTGAGCCAGAAGTGCCTGAAATTCCCGGGCAGAGGAGTTGTCCTCAAAGGTGGCCAGAAACTCATAATCTCCCACCGTGATCTTCAACGTGGGTTCCTCCTCACTGGTCTGGGGGTGGTTGGAGGATGGCGCCCCTTCCGGCTGAGATGAGACGGATGCGGCAGGGACCTGATTTGCCCCACAAGCAGAGAGGGTGAACAAGGAAAGAAGGACGAAAAACCATCGTACCATAGGCATTCCCCCACTTATGCGTGGTTTAGATGGGTCTGGAAGAACTGCTGAATCTTGTCAAAGGGAATGATGTCCTTCCGATCATACAAGTCAGTGTGAACCGCGCCGGGGATGATAAGAAGCTCCTTGTTGTCTGTATCCGGATTGCCCTGAACCATTTGGGCAAAGGCATCCCGGCTGAAGTAGCAGGAGTGGGCCTTTTCCCCGTGAATCATCAGCACAGCGCTGCGAATCTCATTGCTGTATCGCAGAATGGGCATGTTGAGGAAGGACAGGGAGGAGGTCACATTCCAACCATCGTTGGAGTTGAGAGACCGCTCGGTATACCCCCGCTGGGTCTTGTAGTAGTCGTAGTAGTCCTTGACAAAGAAGGGGGCGTCTTCGGGCAGAGGGTCCACCACGCCGCCGGCCCGTGCATAAGTGCCAGCTTTGTAATCCTGGGTCCGCTGGGCATTCAAAGACTTTTTCGCCTCATACCGAGCCTCGGCGCTGTCGGCGGAGTCAAAATACCCGCAAGCGGTGACGCGGGTCATGTCGTACATGGTGGAGGTAACGGTGGCTTTGATGCGGGTGTCCATGGCGGCCGCATTGAGGGCCATGCCGCCAAAACCGCAGATGCCCAAAATACCGATGCGTTCCGGGTCTACCAACTCTAGGGTGGAGAGGAAATCCACCGCAGCAGAAAAGTCCTCGGTGTTGATGTCGGGAGAGGCCACGTTGCGCACCTCGCCGCCGCTCTCTCCGATGAAGGAGGGATCAAAGGCTAAAGCGGCAAATCCTCGGCTGGCCAGCTCCTCGGCGTAAAGTCCGGCGCACTGTTCTTTGACGGCGCCAAAAGGACCGGCCACGGCCACAGCGGCCAGAGGGGTGTTCACGCCTTTGGGCAGGTAGAGGTCGCCGGCCAGTTGGATGCCGTAGCGGTTGTGGAAGTGTACCTTCTCCCTGGTGACTTCGTCACGCATGGGGAAAGAATATCCTTGATATCTGGAATGCATGGTATGGTCCTCCTTGTGTATGGCAGAATAGCCCCGGATATGATCCTGTTTGGAACTATTGTAGCACCAGCCATATTGGATAACAAATACCAATATGGAATACTTTGCTATGCCTAAAAACTATATCAAAACGAGGAGAAACAGAGGAGAGGGTTACAGCTGTCCTTTCCAAACCCGAGCCAAAATATCTTTGAGTACCAGCAGAGCATCCGTGTGGTTGTAGCCATAGTCCACCTGGAGATGGGTGAGCATTTCCTGCAAGTGGGGGGCGTAATCCTGAATGCGCACCGTCTTGTGGTAAGTGCCCAGCACCGGATATTTTTTACTCCACACCTTGTTCCAGTCAATACGGGCCTGGGCCTCCTCGCTGACACTGTCGATCATCTGCTGGGCTTGCTGCTCATCGAAGTCATACTCGATGAGTTCGTCCAAGGTCATATGGTAGAGCATGGCCAGACCCTTGGATTGACGGATATCGGGCAAAGTCTCATTGGTCTCCCACTTGGAGATGGTCTGACGGGTGACCCCCAGCTTTTCCGCCACATTTTCCTGAGAAAGCCCGCTTTTTTTTCGGGCGTGAAATAAACTGCTTCCCAAACTCATGAAATAGACCTCCTGGTTGTATGTTGTGTCATCCAGTATAGCAACCTAGCAATCAGAAATCCACCAACCAAAGCGGACACTTTCGCCCGGATTTTCAACAGATAGCAGGACGAGACCAAATAAAAAGCCTGTTCACTCACAGGTTCCGGGCTTTTGTGGATGTTAAGACGGAAGGTTGGAGACACGGGCCAAAGATGCCCGGATATAGTTGCGGCCAAACAGCAGCCCGGCCAGCAAAAGCGCAGCACCCAGACCGGTATAGAATACGGCGATAAAACGCTCGGGGGCCAACCCACTGGCCCGGAGACCGATGCCGCCGGACATCATCACAGCCATAATGGCAAAGGATTTTCCGTCAAAGAACTTGAGAAAAAAGTGCCGCTCTTCCTGGTACGCGCCAATGCGGGCGGTGTGTTTTTTCACCAGTTTTCCAAAGATAAACCACTGAAACACCCCAAACACCAGAAGGGACAGGAAATAATTTACCACGGCCAGATGGGCTGGATAGGCCATGACGCCGATGCGAAGAATGTTGAACCCCGCCGCGCTCCACACCAGACAGGCCAGGAGCAGCAGGGTATTCCGTTTTACATGCATAAACTGCCTCCTTTTAAGTGAACAACGTTCATTTTGAGGGATATAAAATTCCCGCAACATGGCGGGAATTTTAATAGAGGGTTCTGTGGACCATTTCCAGGACCGCTGTGGGGTCGTAATCCTGCCGCACAAATGCGGACAGCATCAGAGAAAACAGAAGATCGGCAAACTTTTCCGCCGTAAAGGACTGGGTAAAGGCATCTGGCCGGATCTTGGAATCCCGATGGAGGACGGTGCACAGTCCGTCCAGAATATGCTGCCAGGTCTGCTGCATCCGCCGCTTCCCATCGGAGCGATCTTCCCCCATGAAACCCAGGGAGTGAAGATTGAAAAAGCCGGGATACTGGATGCAGCCATACTCCATCTGTCCGTACAGCCAGGTGATGCAGGCCAAGGTGTCCTGAAACACAGCCTCGTCTTCTGGGCGGTGGAAAATCTCGCACCAGACGCTTTCCACCGTAGCTCCCAGCAACGCAGTTTTGGAATCGAAATAGTTGTAAATGGAACCAACCGAGACACCGCAGGCGACCGCCACCGAGCGGATACTGACCGCCGACCAGCCTTTCTGTTGGATCAGTGCCCGGCTGGCCTTCAAAATATCTTCTCTGGATGTCACTACGGTATTCATCCCATCACCTCAATATGAACATGGTTCATTATAAACCACTACCACCAGATGTCAACTGGGTTTTCCTGCCGGATAGGGGGATTACTCTTGCAGGTTCCAGCCAAAGTCGTTGTGATAGATCATCTGGCGAGTCATACCACCGTCAATGCAGATATTTTCCCCGGTGATAAAGCCTGCTTTGTCCGAGCACAGGTAGAGTACCATATGGGCGATGTCCAGAGGATTTCCCACCCGTCCGGCGGGGTGCTGGGTGGCGTCTGGCCCATCATACACGGTGTAATCGGTGTCGATCCAGCCAGGGGAGATGGAGTTCACCCGCACCTTTCCCCGGAGGCTCACTGCCAGGGCGTGGGTCAGGGCGGAGATGCCGCCCTTGGCGGCAGTGTAACTCTCCGTCTGAGGCTGGCTCATTCGGTCCCGGGAGGAGGAGATGTTCACAATGGCTCCACCGGGGGCAAAGTGAGGAGCAAACAGCTTGGTGAGGTAAAAGGGGGCTGTGACCCCCACCTGCAGAGCGTAATTGAACTCCTCGTAGGAGCAATCCTCCAGCCCTTTCATCAGGGGCAGGGCATTGTTGACCAAATAATCCACGTGTCCGTGGTCGGCCAGAACGCTCCGGGCGAAGTTCTCCAAAACGGCCTGGTCGGCCAAATCGCCCACATAGTAGTCGTTGGGGAGCAGGTCGATGGTACACACCTTTGCCCCAGCCTTGCAAAATTCCTGGGCAATGGCCTTGCCAATGCCTTTGGCGCCGCCGGTGACCACGGCAACTTTGTCTTTGAACATTACGGATTCCTCCTCACTCTGCGTCCTCGTCCAGGGCCTCCACCAGGAAACTCACCGGACGGAAGCCGTCGTTGCACGAGAGCATGGCGGATTTAGGGTTTTTCATCCAGCCGTCGTAAAAATTCTCCGCCCCGTGGCTCAGGGCCAGCACAAAGGGGGAGAGGGTATCCCAGGCGCTCTGGCAAAATCCATCCGGTTTTTCCCAGCCGTTGGCCAGAAAGACCTGTCCCACCTCCATGTCGCAGGCATGGGAGATGGGGTTCTCATACTGGGCCATGAGATCCGGGTATTGGGTGATGCGCATCACCGTAATTTTACATTTTTTCATATGATGATGCCCTCACAGTGGTCGATTTCGTGTTGGATGATTTGGGCGGTCCAACCGGTGAAGGTTTTCAGCCGCTCCTGGAACTTCTCGTTTTGCCATCTTACCTTGATGGAATGCCACCGCTTGGTGGGGCGGGTACCGGTGAGGGAGAGGCAGCCCTCCACGGTATCATATGGGCCGGACTTCTTGATGATCTCCGGGTTGAACATGGCCATGTATGTCCCCTCATTGTCAAAGGCGATGATGCGCTTGTTCACCCCAATCATGTTGGCAGCCATGCCCACACAGCCCTCTTTGTGGTGCTCCAAGGTTTCCAAAAGGTCGGTGGCCACCTGTAGGTCGTCGGGGGTGGCGAGTTCTGCTTTTTGGGACAAAAATGCCTCATCTTTGCAAATATCTCGAATCATGATGGCGATACTCCTTTTCATTTGTCCCAGCCGAGCACAGCATGGAGTGCAGCCTGTGTGGCGGCGGGGAAGTTGGCTTGTACTTGCTGATACACCAGCTCTTTGGATCGCTCAGGCGCCACCGAGTAGGCTGAGGAGATGTGCTCGTAGCCCCAAAGAGACTCCGGTGTGGTGTAGACGGAGACGGGCCATCCGTAAGGCTGACCTTGTTTGTTCAGCCGCTGCCGGAAGTCGCGAATAAGCAAATAGCTGTACATTTGCAGGTCGGTGACGGTGCCTTCAAAATTTTTGTCTCCGCCCTTGCCAAATCCAGCCTGACGTTTGAGGGCAAAGGAATACCATTCATCCTGTGCAGTGAACTGGTCCATGATGTGCTTTTGGCGTACACTGGCCAATTCCTCGTCCCATCGGCTGTCAAAATCGTAGCCGTCCCGCCGCCAGTTGGCGAAGTGGGGAAACCATGCTTTGGAGATGAACCCGGCCTTTTTCCCAAAAAATTTGCCATAGGCCACCCGGCCACTGCGGGCAATGAATTTCCGCCATTCCCAGGGGTCTTGCTCTGGGTTTCCGCTCCACCAGTAGAGGTTGGAGGTGTGTTCCTCGGCGGAAAAGCCGTCAATCTCATTTTTAAACAGGGGGAGAAAGCCCACCTCATCCACCCAATCCACCAACTCCTGCCAGGTGCGGATGCGGTAAGGATTGTCCCAGGAGAGACCACGCATTATCCATTCTCCGTTTTCCAGGGCCATAACAGCCACCTCCTTGTGGGCAAAGGTTACTTGATATTATAGCACAGAGGCCGTGGGAATGCCATGAAGGGATGCGTGTTTTCCATAAAAACAACTGGGACCTCCGAAAAACGGAGGTCCCAGAAACCAGGGGAGAAGGCCTGATTGTTATGTTTTGCTGCCTTTCGTGCCAATTCCCACACACGTCTCGATGATATCTGCAATCAGCTCCACTTGGTCGGCGCAGTCCTTTCGCAGCCACTCTTTGATAATGGCCATGATACCCTCCACATAGTAGGCGATGTAGTAGGGATGATGGGGGAGTGGGATGTCGAAACGCTCCAGAATGGGGGTGAGAATGCGTTGTTTCAGATCCTTGTAGCGGGTGTTGGCTTGCATACTGCCCGGATTTCGGAAGGCTGCCCGATAGACGTTCTTGTTATCTTGGATGAAGCGAAGATAGGGCAGCAAGTACTCCCGGGTGACCAAAACCAGATTTTCTCGTTCCTTCTGTTCCAAAATCTCCACTTCATGCTGGGGAAAATAGGAGAGAAAACGCTGGTTGATTGTGTCCAAGGTCTCATTCACCAGATCCGCAATGGTCTCATAGTGCAGGTAGAAGGTGGAACGGTTGACACCAGCCGTTTCACAGACCTCTTTGACGGTGATGTACTCCAGGTCCTTTTGTTCCAGAAGAGTAATCAGCGCCTCATCCATGCGTAGGGCGGTATTGAAATACTTGCTATCTGACCTGTTCATGGGCCGCCCTCCTCTCCCTTTTATGGGGCAGATTCGCTGATCTCTCGAGCCAGCTGCATAATTTCAAAAGCATACTTGTCCTTGCCGGATTGGAGCAGCTTTTTGTAGATGGGGTAGTTCACACCTACGCCTGCCAGCCCTAGAATGCCTAGCAGGATGCCGCCTCCCATCATGAAAAGACTGCCATCTCCAACCACCTGCATGGACAGGCACATGCCCACGCCCAGAACCAGGGTCATCACCACGCCAAAGCTATAGGCAAAGATGTTGGCTTTGCTTTTCGCTTTTCGATCCAGCTTTCTCAGGGCAACAACCTTGGATGTGTCCTTGGGGGCGTATTCGTTGGCAATGGATTCTGCATAAATTTTATCCGTGTTCATCATGATCTCTCCTCAATATGATTCTTGTGCTGCAGCTGATAATAGAATCATAGAGGATAGGAAGTGGAAAGAGAACAACACGGTTTGGCATTTGTGCCGATTTCAAAAACGAGGGAAGAGGATATTAGAATGGCTCGTTTGAAATGGCGGGCTTCATCCCAGATGCAGTCCGTCTACCCAGGCCTTCAGCTCAGCTTCACTGAAATGGCCGTTGAGCAGGCGACCGTCCACAATTTTGGCACCAGGGGCACTGATACTCAAGCCGTCTGCTGACTTACCCAAACCGCTTCCACCGGAGGTGGCATAGAGGACGATGGTTTTTCCGGTAAAGTCGTAGGCTTCCAGGAAAGTGTTGACGATGGTGGGAGCCACATACCACCACACGGGGAAGCCCAAAAAGATCACGTCACAATGGGCCACAGGGGCAGTGGTGTCAGCCAGAGCCGGGCGGGAATGTTTGTCCTTCATCTCCACACTGCTGCGGGAGCGCTGGTTCATCCAGTCCAGATCAGCGCTGGAGTACGGAACTGCTGGCTTGATTTCATAGAGTGGCGCGCCCACAGCGTTGGCCAAAGTCTTTGCCGCCAGGGCAGTGGTGCCGGTGGCGGAAAAATAAGCAACTAAAGCGTTCATTGTATGACCTCCTTTGCCTCCATGGTACGACCCGCACTGGGAAATGTAAAATACCTATTTTCTATTTCCAGGTATTCTTGGAAGGCATATGGCGGAAAGATAATTCACTGAATACGAAACCCATGGGACGTTTTCTGAAAGACATAGTCCATGCGCTCCTCCTGGGTGGAGAAATGGATGTGCTCAAAGCCGGCCACTTCATGAAAGGACAGAATGTGGTCGGACCAGTGTATCCAAAGGGGGTAAGTTTTGTTGCGTGCTATGCCGTCGTCCATATGTGTTTGTATCCTTCTTTCCAAGTATGTTCCGTTGGAAGCGCACAACTTCCAAAGATGAAACCAGTGTACTATGGAAAGGAACGGGATACCACGACAGATTCTGCAAAAAACGAGGGTCTATTTCCACCAAGATCGAAAAATACCTGGTTAAGGTTTGAGCTGTTCCATTCGCTCCTTGCAGGCCTGATACTGCTGGACATCAATGGCGCCGGTGGCCAACATCTGCTCGGCCCAGAGCTGCAAGGTTTCCACAGTGATGGAAATGCGCTCCAGTTCCTGCTGGATAAAGATAAAATCCGTCAGTTCATCGTCGCTGATGACTCCGTCCGCGGTGATCTCAATCAGGCGATCCTTGCGCTTGTTCATGGAGTTGAGGGAAGCCAGCATTTCCAATACGATTTGGGACAGATCTTTGATTTTTACCTCTGGGACATAGTATTGCCCGATGGGGCACTGGTTGGCACAGTAATAGTTGCACAGGCTGGGCTGTTTGTACTGTCTGGCCATGACCAGAACTTCATCCGGATGGGGGAAGCAGCGTTCATTCTCGATGCGCTCAATGCGCTCAGGGGGAATGGACTCCAGCAGTTCGCTGGCCGCCTCTCGGGTGAGATGCAGCGCTTCCCGGGTTTTGTGGTAGATGTTCTTGTTTTCTTTTGTGGATACTCTTGCCATAGTGGTAACCTCACCTCGCTCGTTCTCTCACAGCCATTATACGGTGTTTGAACGAGAAAGACAAGGTGGAGCACCGGTCAGGTACTCCACCTTGTCTTTGATACAAATGTTATGATACGGTTTCATAGGGCCAGGTGTTGATGCCCCCAAACTCAAAAATGTTGGTGTAGCCCAACTTGGCCAGTGCAGAGGCGGCAGTCTTGCTGCGGTTGCCGCTGCGGCAGTAGACCAGGACCGTGGCGTCCTTTTCGGGAATCACAGCCGCGGCGGTGTTTTCCTCGATGGTTCCCACCGGCAGCAAAACGGCATTGGGAATGTGACCGCTGTCATACTCGCTTTGTTCCCGCACATCCAGGACAATGACATCCTGGGTGTCCATCATCTTTTTGGCTTCCTCCTGGGAGATCTGCTGATAGGAGCCCCCTGTGGAGCCACCGGCACATCCGGTGAGCAGAAGAAACAGGGAGAGAAGCCAGGGCAGTTTTCGTTTCATGGTGTAAGCACCTCCAAAAGTCTGGCAGCAAAGGTTTGATGACCTTGCTGGGTGAAGTGAACGCCGTCGTAGGCCAGGGGAATGTTCCACTCCCCGGCATTGGCGAAGGGAATGCCCCGTTGCTGGGCCAGAGTCTGGCAACAGCGGGCAAAAGTCTGGGAATGGTCCACAAGTTGTGCGCTGCACACCCATTCCCCCAGGACCATGGGCGGCGGAGCAAGGAGAAGCATATGTTCCGGGTGCAGCGGCACCTGGGAGAGAAAGCGTTCCAGCCTTGCCGCTGCCTCATCCGGGCTGCGGCCCTGGAGTAGATCATTGGTGCCCAGCATGAGGATCAGCAAATCCGTGTCCGTGGGAAGGGTAGGGATGGATGTGGGAATCTCCCGGCCATTTTGTCCCAGGTTGTCCACGGTCCAGCCGGTCTGTCGGGCCAGAATATCCACCCAGCGGCTGTCTGGGGCGTACCGACTACCCAGCCAGGAGCGGGGATCGTAGCCATAGGTGTTGGAATCTCCTAAGCAGATGACGTGCATGGTGCACCTCCTTGTGTGAGCTGAAGTCCATTATACAGATATCTGCGAGATGGAGCAAGGAAGGAAATGACAGGAAATGATATATGGATGCAGTAAAGATAAAGAAAAATTAAGAAAAAGTTTGACCCAAATTTGGGTTTATCTGATATATTAGTGCCAGATTTAATGGGATGAAACACATACGAGGGGAGAGCTTTTATGAAATTTACATGTCATACCACCTATAACCCCAAAGCGTTGACCGCCATGGCGCGGGCTGTCCGGAAAACCGTCCGGGCTAAAACCAGCCGTATGGCCCACATCTACGCATGGATCGTGATGGGGGTGACCCTGGTGGCCTTTTTCCTGTCCTGGGGAGAGCCATGGAGAATGGGAATAGACGCTGCCATTCTGGTGGGGTTGCTGCTGATACAGTGGAAAGAGGACGCCATCAACGGGTATTTCGCCAAGCGCAAGGCGCTGCCCGGTACGGAATCGGCCCACACCACCTTTTATCCCGATGGATATGTGGTGAAAACCGAGACGGCGGAGTCCCGGTGGCAGTACGATAAAATTATGGCTTTGGCGGAGACCAAAGGGTACATTCTGTTTGTCATGGGAAAGCATCATGCTCTGGCCATGGATAAGACGGCTTTGGAAGGGGGGAGTCTCCAGGAGTTTCGCCACTTCCTGGAGGAGACCACCGGAAAACAGATCCAGAACATCGGAGGATGAGCCGAGGATCAGAAAGGAGGCGCATTTATGAGTATTGCCACGTTGCTTGCAGCCAACTGCCCCTTGCCGGCGGTGGAACCCCAGGAGGATTATCCGCTGCACATTGATTTGGACCGTGGGATCATCGAAGATGGCGGGGCGGATGACAATTTTTATCTGATTCCCTTTGAAGAAGCTATGCTCTACACAGACAAAGTCTATGGGGTTTTGTTGGAGTGGCCACAGTATACTCCGGGGCGGGCCCAACGGATCATAGAGTATATCAAACAGGCGTTGGAGCAGACCGATTGTGTGGAGTTGTGGCAGGTATGGCTTTCGGAGGACGAGAAACCGGAGATTTACCGTGCCACCTGTTCGGTGGAAGATTGCAAACCTGAGGATATCAGAGATTTGGAGCAAAGGCAGGTTTGGGACACGAAAAACCCGGAGCGGCCCATCCATTACTGCCTGAGTATCACCCGGGGCACACCCTCATAAACGCACGGATGATATGGAGGAAAAGGCCGCAGGGAATCCCTGCGGCCTTTTCCTTGTAACGGATGCGAGATTTTGGTAAGATAAGGTGAATGAAATCAAACATGGTTTTACCAAGCTGAGGAAGGGAGCGTTGAGCGTGAACCGAGAGATGATTGCAAAAGCAGAGGCATTTTTAAAGGATACCTTTGCCCAAAGTGCGTACCTTCAGGCCAATCCTTCGGACCGGGATTATCGCCTGGAACACTCTTACCGTGTGGCCAACCTTGCCAAGGCCATTGCAGAGGCGGAAGGGTTCGATGCTACCCATGCCACCATCGCCGGACTGCTGCACGACATTGCCTACTGTGAGGAGATGAAGACGCGGGAGGACTGGGGCAACCATGGCCGACGCAGCGCAGCTTTGGCCAGACCGTTTTTGGAGAGCCTGCACTTGCCTGAGGATGTGGTCCAGGAGATTTGCTACGGGATTGCCATACACGTGGATGATCAGGCGGACTTTCTATGGGAGCGGACGCCGTTGTGCGACACCGTCAGCGATGCGGACAACATCGACCGCTACGATGCGTATCGCATTTATGAGACGTTGCAGTATCTGAAATACAGTGAAATGACGTTTGAAGAAAAACAGGACCTGGTTACAAACATGTTGGGAAAGCTGAACCAGTTCAAAGACCTGCCGCTGGGGACTAAGACGGCCACGGCACTGTGGAGGCAACGGCTGGAGGAGCAGATCGCCTTTTATGAAAGATTGCAGGCTCAGTTAAACCACAGCACCGAGATTCTTTGAAACCAAGCTGCCAACACAGAAAGAAGGGAAATCCATGCCGCTGTACATCGTGCGAAACGACATCACCACCATGCAGGTGGATGCCATCGTCAATGCTGCCAAGGAGAGTTTGTTGGGCGGGGGAGGGGTAGATGGTGCCATCCACCGAGCCGCAGGACCTCAGCTGCTGGACGAGTGCCGCACGCTGGGCGGCTGTAAGACGGGGCAGGCCAAAATCACCAAAGGCTACCGCTTGCCCGCGCGCCATGTCATCCACACCGTGGGCCCCATTTGGCGTGGAGGGGGCCACGGGGAACGGGAACTTCTGGTCTCGGCGTATCGCTCCAGCTTGGAGCTAGCTCTGGAGCACGACTGCCAAACGGTGGCTTTTCCCCTGATTTCCTCTGGGGCATATGGCTATCCTAAGGATGAGGCATTGAAGGTGGCGGTGGATACCATCGGGGACTTTTTGCTCCGCCATGACATGTCTGTGTATTTGGTGGTGTTTGATCGGGCCGCCTATACCATTGGGGAGAAGCTGTTTGCGGACATTGCCTCCTACATTGACGACAACTATGTGCAAGAGCATGCCGACCGTCGGGAGGTGGAGCGTCACCGGGGAATTTTTGCCTCCCAGCAGTCGGTGTGTCTGGAAGAGAAGTCCCTGTGGGCACCTGCGCCCTGTGCCACCACGCCCGAAAGTTTGGATGAGGCTCTGGGCATGCTGGACGAGAGTTTTTCCCAGATGCTGCTGCGCAAAATCGACCAGGCTGGCATCACCGACGCCCAGTGCTACAAAAAAGCTAACATCGACCGAAAATTGTTCTCTAAAATTCGCTCTAACATCCACTATAAGCCGTCCAAGCCCACTGCCATGGCCTTTGCCGTGGCCTTGGAGCTGCCTTTGGAAGAGGCCCGGGAACTGCTGCAAAAAGCAGGATACGCGTTCTCTCACTCCAGCAAATTTGATATCATTGTGGAGTACTTCATTGCCCACGGCAACTATAACATCTTTGAAATCAATGAGGCTCTGTTCGCCTTCGACCAGAGTCTGTTGGGAGGTTGAAGGGGCCTCCATATTTGCTGTGGTGACTTTCGTGTGGGTAAACGTCGCCTGTCATGCGACCACAAGGACATGAAATTCTCCTATTCTATGGTTGTAAATCAAACCACATAGAATAGGGGGATTTCTTTATGAAAAACAAGTTGACCGAACTGGTGTTCATTTTGGATCGCAGCGGTTCCATGCAGGGACTGGAAAGGGACACCATCGGCGGATTTAACGCCATGTTGAAAAAGCAGAAGGGCGAGCCGGGACAGGCTCTGGTCTCTACCATTCTTTTTGATGATCGAGTGGAGGTGCTCCATGACCGGGTGGAGATGGGGAAAGTCCCCGCCATCACCGATAAGGACTACTATGTCCGGGGCTGCACTGCCTTGCTGGACGCTGTGGGTGGGGCCATTCACCACATCGGCAACATCCATAAATATGCCCGACGGGAGGACGTGCCGGAGCGGACTCTGTTTGTCATCACCACCGATGGCATGGAAAACGCCAGCCGCCGTTATTCAGCCCCACAGGTTAAGAAGATGATCCAGCGGAAAAAGGAGAAATACGGTTGGGAATTTCTCTTTTTGGGGGCCAACATCGACGCTGTGGAGACGGCGGGGCACCTGGGCATCGCAGCAGACCGGGCGGTGAATTTCCACTGTGACAGTCAGGGCACCCAGCTCAACTATCAGACCATCAGTCAGGCGGTGAGCACCGTGCGGTGCTGCGCCACCCTGGATGAACACTGGAAAGACGCCATCGAGGCGGACTTTCGCAAGCGGCAGCATGGACGGGGGTAAGACATTTCCTTTCTCCCGTAAGACATGCATCCACTTTACGGAAGGAATTGTTTTGTGATAAAATACAAACAAAGGCCACAGGTCTACAATGCGTAGGTTGTGAAGGGGCCTCCCGGTTGCTACAATATGCGATATCATGTTAGAACAGGAGCGTTTTACAATGAATCAATATGTAACCGGCAACACCATCAAGCAGCTGCGGGAGCAAAAACGGATGACCCAGGCAGAGCTGGCGGAAAAGATTGACGTCAGCAGCAAGACCATCTCCAAGTGGGAGACGGCCAAGGGTTTGCCTGACATTTCGCTGCTGGAACCGCTGTCCGCGGCTCTGGGTGTCTCCGTGTTGGAGTTGATGAACGGGGATGCGGTGATCAACCAAAATAAGTCCGCCAATATGCTTCGTTCCAAAATCTACGTCTGTCCCATCTGTGGAAACGTGATCCACACCCTGGGGGAGACGGTGGTCAGCTGCTGCGGTGTGTCCCTGCCTGCCCTGGAGGCGGAGGAGATGGACGAGCACCACGTGGTGGAGATGGAGCAGGTGGAAGATGAAACCTACATTACCGTGAAACACCCCATGACCAAGTCCCACTACATTTCCTTTTTGGCCTATGTGACACACGATAAATTTCAAATGGTAAAGCTGTACCCGGAAGGGGAGGCAGCGTGCCGCTTCCTATTCCGGGGCCGGGGCTATCTCTATGGCTACTGCAACCGCCACGGCCTGATGAAACAAGCGGTGCGGATGTGACGATACACCCGGGTGCTGCCAGCTGGAGAAGGAGGAAAGACGATGCTTGCCTATTCGTACGTGAAACAGGGAACCTTTGAACTTGTGGAAAAGCCCAAGCCGGTGCTGCAAAATGACCGGGATGCCATTGTGAAGGTGACCTTGGCCAGCATCTGCTCCAGTGACTTGCACATCAAGCACGGCAGTGTGCCCCGGGCGGTACCCGGTATCACTGTGGGCCATGAAATGGTGGGAGTTGTGGAGCAGGTGGGAGCAGCCGTGTCCACGGTGAAGCCCGGTGACCGGGTAACGGTGAACGTGGAGACCTTTTGCGGGGAATGCTTTTTCTGTCAACACGGCTGGGTGAACAACTGCACCGATCCCAACGGCGGCTGGGCTTTGGGCTGTCGCATCGACGGGGGACAGGCGGAGTATGTCCGGGTACCCTACGCAGACCAAGGGCTGAACAAGATTCCCGATTCCGTCACTGACCTACAGGCGTTGTTGGTGGGGGATGTGCTGGCCACTGGGTACTGGGCGGCGCAGATTTCCCACATCGGGGAGGAGGATACCGTGCTGATTCTGGGGGCAGGGCCCACGGGGCTGTGCACCCTCCAGTGTGTGGCGTTGTATCACCCCAAGCGGATTATCGTCTGCGACATCGACGAGAGCCGACTGGCCTTTGTCCGCCAACACCATCCGGATGTGATCACCACCACGCCCCACCAGCTCCAAGAAGTGGTTCTGGCCCACAGCGATCACGGCGGGGCGGATGTGGTGCTGGAGGTGGCGGGCAGCTCGGACACCTTCCGCATGGCCTGGGAGTGCGCTCGCCCCAACGCCGTGGTGACGGTGGTGGCCCTTTACGATGGCCCCCAATCCCTGCCTCTGCCGGAGATGTACGGCAAGAATCTGACCTTCCAAACCGGCGGCGTGGACGGCTGCCACTGTCCGGAGACTCTGAGGCTCATTGAGCAGGGAAAGCTGGATACGACACCCCTCATTACCCATACCTATCCCTTGAAAGACATTGCCCAAGCCTATGAACTCTTTGAGCAGAGACGGGATGGGGTTATCAAAGTTGCCATTGCCATGGAGTAAGCTCCTGCCCAAGGCATAATAGGATCAGGAACTTGTAAGGATGGATGGACGGAAGGAGGAAGGAACATGAAGCGCAAACCGTATGTGTGGATGATGGTTCTGTTGATGGCTCTGAGCCTTTCCCAGACGGCAAAGGCCAACATGGCAGCTCCCGCCGATCCCGATGTGGGTTCAGCCATTACCTTCCAGAAAAATGAGGAAATCTCTGTGTTGTCCGAGGTGTTGGATATCACTGTGCACGGCGCAAAAGCGGATATGGTGGTAACCTATACCATGAAAAACACCACCCAGGAGCAGGTGGTGACCCCGTCCATGTTTCTCTCCCCCAATGTGGAACAGGGGAACGTGGAGGTGACGGTGGACGGGGAAGCGGCGCCCTTTACCGTGGATCGGTATGCGCTGAATTACTCCACTCAAATCCAGACAGCGGATTGGAAGTATGTGGTGCTCAGTACTGGAGATGTGGCCGACGTGCAGGAACGGACGGTGGATGCCATCTCCTTTGAACTGACCTTTGAGCCGGGGGAGGAGAGCCAGGTGGTGGTGTCTTACACCTATGCCCTGGGCGGATATCCCGACTACGACTTTGATGCCAAGCGGGGAGATTTGAAATACTATCTCCAACCGGCTGCTCTGTGGAAGGATTTTTCCAACCTGACCATCAACCTGAATTTGGACGAGGATATGCCGGTTTTGAAATACAGCAACCTGCCCTTTGAAGAGGTGGCACCCCGCACCTATCAGTACACTTCCACCACATTGCCAGAGGAAAATTTGGACCTCACCATTGACGAGTCCTGGTGGCAGAATATATTCAGCACCCTGCGCAGCCCCTATTTCCAGATCGCTTGGGTGCTGGCCCCGGTGGCGCTGGTGGTGCTGGTGTGTGTGGTATTGATTCGCCAGCGCAAGTCCCGCGCCTAGAGGCGGAAAGAGGTAGACACAAGGAGGAGAGAGGATGGAGCAGCCAATTCAATTTTGTACCGGCGGTGGATGCACCGCCAAACTGGGGGCGGGGATTCTCAGCCGCATTTTGGAGCGGCTACCCAAGGGACCCCGGGACCCTAACCTGCTGGTGGGGTATGACAGCAAGGACGACGGGGCGGTGTACCAACTCACCCAGGACCTTGCCATTGTCCAGACCGTGGACTTCTTCCCGCCCATGGTGGATGACCCCTATACCTTTGGAAAAATTGCAGCCACCAACGCCCTCAGCGACATCTACGCCATGGGCGGTACGGTGTGTACCGCTTTGAATCTGGTGTGCTTTCCCCAGGATGGAGACTTGAACGTGCTGGGAGAGATTATGCGGGGTGGCGCGGAGAAAGTGGCCGAGGCCGGGGGTAGCCTGGTGGGGGGGCACTCCATTGCAGACCACGAGGTGAAATATGGGCTGTCTGTCACAGGCATTGTCCACCCCCAAAAGGTTTATCCCAACAACGCCGGACAGGTGGGAGACCATCTGATTCTTACCAAGGCTTTGGGGACCGGGCTGGTGTGTTCAGCGACCCGGGTGGGGGAGACCACCCCAGAGGCGTTGCAGAGTGCCGTGGAGTCCATGACTACCTTAAATAAAGGAGCGGCGGAGGTGCTGCGGGACTACACGGTGCACGCCTGCACCGATGTCACCGGTTTTGGCCTGCTGGGCCACCTCCATGAGATGATGGACGGGGACCGGTCCTGTGTGTTGTGGGCGGATCAGATTCCCGCCCTGCCCGATGCCCTGCGGTGTGCGGGGGAATTTCTCTACACCGCCGCAGCCCAGCGGAATCGAAACCATCTCACCCCCCACGTCACCTTTGAGCCGGGGATCTCCTTTGAAATGGAGGAACTGCTCTTTGATCCCCAGACCTCGGGGGGATTGCTGGTGGCGGTGCCGCCCCAGGATGGACCTGAACTGGTGGAAGCATTGCGGGCGTTGGGTCTGCCAGCGGCCCACATCGGGGAGATCGTTCCAAAAACAGACCAAGAAATTACCGTAAAGGAGAAATAAGACCATGATGTTGCATGTGGATGCCCGGGGGGATACCTGTCCCATTCCGGTGGTAAAGGCCAAGAAAGCCATTGCTCAGTTACAAGGGGCCGGACAGGTGGAGGTGCTGGTCAGCGAGGAAATCGCGGTGCAAAACCTCACCAAGCTGGCCCAGCAAAAGGGGTATGGCGTGACCTCCCAGAAGCGGGACGAGCACAGCTTTGTGGTGTGCATCACGGTGGGGGACGGGCAGGACACCCCGGCCCAGGAGGAAGCGCCCGCCTGCATTCCCGACCGTCGCCAGGGCGGCGTGGTGGTGGTCATTGACAGCCAGGAGATGGGCCGCGGCAGTGAAGAGCTGGGCAAAACCCTGATGAAGGGGTTTATCTACGCCCTGACCCAGCAGGACCAGCTGCCCCAGACCATGCTCTTTTACAACGGCGGCGCCCACCTGACCTGTGAAGGCTCTCCCGCTCTGGAGGATCTGCGCACCTTGGAGGCAGAGGGGGTCAATATTCTCACCTGCGGTACCTGCCTGAACTTCTACGGTATTGCGGACACTTTGGCGGTGGGCGGCGTCACCAATATGTATGAGATCGCCGAGAAAATGGTCACCGCTGGCCACATCGTCAAGCCATGATCTATTTGGACCACGCCGCCACCTCCATGCCCAAGCCCCCGGAGGTGGGGCAGGCCATGGTGGAGGCGCTGAACCTGGGAAACGCCGGGCGAGGGGCCCATGGCCCCGCTTTGGCGGGATTGCGCACCGCCTACCAGGTACGGTGCCGGGTGGCGGAGTTTTTCGGTGTGCCCGGAGGGCCGCAACAGGTGGTGTTTACCGCCGGGGCCACCCACGCCTTGAACCAGGCTATTGTGGGCCTGCTCTCCCCGGGGGATCACGTGGTGACCACGGCGGCGGAGCACAACTCGGTGCTGCGTCCCCTCTACCAGTTGGAGCAGCAGGGGGTGGAACTGTCCATCGTCCCGGTGGACCGGCAGGGACGCATTTCCTATGAAGACATGGAGCAGATGGTCACTCCCCGCACCAAGGCGGTGGTGTGCACTCACGCCTCCAATGTCACCGGTAATGTGACGGATTTGAAGCGGATTTCCCGCTTGTGCAAACAAAATGGAGCCTTGCTTGTGGTGGATGGCGCCCAGAGTGGGGGCCATCTGCCCCTGTCTATGGAGCAAATGGGGATTGACGTGCTGTGCCTGCCCGGACACAAGGGATTGCTGGGCCCTCAAGGCATAGGACTGTTGTGTCTGCGCCCAGGGGTGGAGCTGCGCCCGCTCCTGGTGGGGGGCAGTGGTATTCTCTCCTTTTCCCACACCCATCCCTCTGCCTTGCCCGATGGGCTGGAGGCGGGGACCCGGAACAACCCGGGGATTGCAGGGCTGGGTGCGGGGCTGGAGTGGCTTCAGACCCAGGGGGTGGAGCGGCTATGGGCCCAGACGGAGCAGCGGCTACGCCAGCTGTATGAGGGATTGCACGCCATCCCTGGTGTGACCATTTATGGCGACTGGTCCACCTTTCACCGGGCCCCAGTGCTGGCCATGAATCTGGACGGATGGGAAGCGGCCCAGCTCAGTGATGTATTATATGAAGAGTTTGACATTGCCACCCGGCCTGGGGCCCATTGTGCGCCGTTGATGCATTTGGCCCTGGGGACCGGAGAGGCGGGGGCGGTGCGCATGAGCGTGGGCTGTTCCACCACATCGGAGGATGTGGAGGCAGCCATTGCCGCTGTGGCCCAGTTGGCCAAGGAGGAATAAGCGTGAGAGCGAAAACTTTACAGCTGCTGATTACCTTTTCTTCCACGGTGCAGGCCATGTCCATGGAGACCCAGGCCCACGGGGCAGGCTTGCCTGGGCGGCTCATTCCGGTACCCACCTCCATCACCGCCGGGTGCGGTCTGGCCTATAAGGCCCCGTTGGATAGCCGCGCGGAACTGTTGGCATTGATAGAACGGGCAGACTTGGAGCCGGAACAGGTGGTGGAGATGCTGCTATGAGCCCCAAATGGATGGCTGTGGTGGGGTCCGGCGGGAAAACCAGCTTGCTCTATGCTCTGGGCCGCTCCTGGGCCAAGGAGGGGAAGCGGGTGCTGCTGACCACCACCACCCACTTGGCTATGGACATCCCGCCGGACATCCCCGTCTATATCCAGCAGGATGGAAGTGGGATGGAACATCCCAAAGCGGGGCAACTTCTTTTGTGGGCCATCCCCAACGGAACCGGTCGCCGGGTGGGACCGCCCATGGAGGAATTGGAGCGGGTGGCACCCTGGTTTGATGTGATTCTCTGCGAGGCGGACGGCTCCCGCCACATGCCGCTGAAGTGGCACGCCAGACATGAGCCGTGTCTGCCCCAGGCCACCCAGATGATGTTCTATGTGGTGGGGCTGTCTGGGCTGGGCAAACCGGCGGGGGATGTGCTCCACCGCTGGGAACAGTCCCCCTATGCCCAAGAGCATTGCATGGAGCCGGAGGACGTGCTGGCCCTCATCCGGCGGGGGCTGGAGCATATGAAAACGAATGTACCGGTGCAAGTGGTGCTCAATCAGGCCGACGATCCCATCCAGAGGGAGCAGGGAATGTGGTTGGCCCAGCAACTCAAAGCTCTGGATATTTGCGCCCAGGTGTGCGCCATACAAAAGGAGGAATATCCCATTGTTGATTTTGATTCGTGGAGCCGGTGACTTGGCCACCGGAGTGGCGCTGCGGCTGCACCACTGCGGGTTTCGGCTACTGATGACCGACCTGCCCCAGCCCACGGCGGTGCGCCGCACGGTGGCGCTGAGCCAAGCTATGTATGACGGCGTGACCCAGGTGGAGGATATGGTGGGGCGCCGGTGTGCCACCGCGGAAGATGTGGCGCTGGCCTGGGAGAGGGGAGAAGTCCCCGTGGTGGCAGACCCTCAGGGGACTGCCTGGAAAGAGTACCGGCCCGATGTGTTGGTGGATGCCATCTTGGCCAAGAAGAACCTGGGCACCGCCATGAACCAGGCCACCCATGTCGTCGCCTTAGGTCCGGGCTTTACCGCCGGGGTAGACTGTCACTGTGTGGTGGAGACTATGCGGGGGCACACGCTGGGCCGGTGCATCCACCAGGGCAGCGCCATCCCCAACACAGGTGTGCCTGGCAACATCGGCGGCTACACAGTGGAGCGGGTGCTGCGCGCTCCCTGCGCTGGAGTGTTTGAGCCGGTGCGGGTAATCGGAGACATGGTGCAGGCCGGGGACACGGTGGCCTACGTGGCAGGTCAGCCGGTGGTCACCGCCATTTCCGGTTGCCTGCGAGGGCTTTTGCCCCAGGGGTGTGAAGTCACTGCCCAGATGAAGGCGGGGGATGTGGACCCTCGATGTGAAAAGGCCCACTGTTACACCGTCTCGGACAAGGCGCTGGCCATTGGCGGTGGGGTACTGGAGAGCATTGTGAGATGGAGGAGTGGACAATATGCGTGAGTTGTATGCCTACCTGCGGCAACTGGTGCAGGGGGGAGAGCGGGCGGTGCTGGTCTCCGGCTGTTCCCAGCCCCATTTGGGGTGGGAGATGGTAAGCCATGGCCACCATATCCAGTGCGCCCCAGAACAGTTGGCGTTTTGGCAGCGGGTATTTCCCCAGCTGAAGGGGGATGGACTGCACAAAACCGCCGAAGGGGAATTTTTTGTCCAGACCATCACCCCCACGCCCCGGCTCATCATCTGCGGCAGCGGTTACATTGCCGCAGCTTTGAGCCATTTGGCGGTGAATCTGGAGTTTTCCACCCTGGTGTTGGATGATCGAGCCCAGTTGTTTGGCCAAGTGTCCACCCAAACGGAGACTCGGTGTGGTCCATTTCCCCAGGTGTTGGAGGAGGTGCCGGTGGGGGGCAGTGATTTTTATGTCATTGTCACCCGGGGCCATGCCATGGATGAGGTATGTCTGCGCACGGTGTTGCGCCGCCCCCACGCCTACGTGGGCATGATTGGCAGCCGGGCCAAAGTGGCGGCGGTGAAGGAACACCTGGTGTCCGACGGGTTCCAGACAGAGAAACTGGAAGAGGTGTTCGCCCCCATCGGTCTGGATATCGGGGCCCAGACCCCCGAGGAGATCGCCCTGTCCATTGCTGCCCAGTTGGTGCAGCAGCGGGCCAAACTGGGATTGGCAGCAGGCCTGCCAGCTCAGGTGGTGGAAGCCATGGGACAGCCGTCCTTTGCCATGGTCACTTTGCTGACCAAGCAGGGCTCTGCACCCCGGCGCCCTGGCACTCGCATGGTGGTGTGGCCGGATGGAACCACCAGCGGCACCATTGGCGGGGGAAAGATGGAGATGGAGGTCACCGGCCAGGCAGTGGAGTGCCTGCGGGATGGTGTGTGTGTGCGGGACACGGCTATCCTCACCCCAGAGGGGGGAATGCTGTGCGGCGGCACATCAGAGTACCTCATTGTTCCCGTAAAATGAAAAGAAAAACCTTGCCTGGAGGCGTGGAGCTTCCAGGCAAGGTTTTCATATATGGGGAAAGCGGTGGAATTTACTGGTTGTTCTCGTCCAGCTGGAAGAGGAAGTTGATGAGCAGAGCCTCATCCTCCTTGGTGCTGGCAAACAGCTCCAGACTGTCGCCGGACTCCTCAATCAGACGGCCAATGGCCACATAGCGGGACATGGAGGACTTGAGGTTGAACACGTCACCTTCCAAGGACTTCAAGTACACATCGCTTTTGCAATCGTTGACCACCTGAATAAACTTCTCGACATCTTTCACATTGTTGAGCTTCATAAGACAAAATGCTCCTTTCTTCTTTGACAATATCTCTGAAACGCCCCGAGTATACCACACCCAAACACCAGGGGCAATGGGTGAGGCGAGAAATCGGAAATCTGGCCAATCCTGCCAGAAATAATCCACTGAAACTGAATGAATTGTGTAGTCAAAAGGACCAAAAAACTGTAGTTGATGGAAAAAATCTGGAAAGACAAGCCCAAAAGGGGAAAAAGAGGATAGGGTATTGAAAAATCTGTACAAATTGGTATAATGAATCTGAATGTAGCATATGAGCCGCAGCCCTGGGGCGCGGCAGAGGAACAGGAAGTGAGAACGGTGAAAGTCAACATGGCTCCTGCCCTTTTCGCTCCGTTCCAGTTCTACCAAAAGCATACCGGCAGAACCCTCTGTCGGTATGCTTTTGCATATCAAATTGAGAGGTGTCGAAGATGAGTGCCGGAGCACGGCGAAGACGGGTGGTCAACTCCACTCGGGTGATTGCATGTTCCTTTGCTGGCGTGATTTTGACGGGGGCGCTGCTGTTGATGCTCCCCATTTCCTCAGTGTCTGGGGAGAGCTGCGGATTTATGACCGCCCTGTTTACTTCCACATCGGCAACCTGTGTAACGGGATTGATCTTGGTGGATACCCTGACACAGTTTACTTTTTTTGGCCAGGGTGTCATTCTGGTCCTGATTCAGCTGGGCGGCTTGGGCTTTATGAGCGTGATCTTTTTGCTGGCCAGTCTGGTGCGCAAACGCATGTCCCTGAGCCAACGGCTGATGATGGTGTCTGCCTTTAACCTCAACGACATGCACGATGTGGCCCGCTTGGTGGGCAATGCCTTTCGCCTGACCTTTGCGGTGGAGGCCATGGGGGCTATCATTTTGACCGGGTGTTTTTTGCCCCGCTACGGTCTGGGAGCCATTTGGAAGGGGATTTTTATTTCGGTATCTGCCTTTTGTAACGCAGGCTTTGACCTGTTGGGACCGGATCAGGTGGGCAGTCTCTCCACCTATGCCGATCATCCGGTGGTGTTGATGACCGTGGCTACTCTCATTGTCTGCGGCGGTCTGGGCTTTTTTGTGTGGGCGGAGATTTTACGCAAAAAGTCCTTCCGTCGGCTCACGTTGTATAGCAAGATGGTACTGGTGATCACCGCTGCCCTCATTGTAGGGGGGGCGCTGTTTTTCCTGGCGGTGGAGCATGACAACCCCCAGACCTTGGGCGGAATGCCCTGGTGGCAGAAAGTGTTTAACGCTCTGTTCCAATCCATCACCCTGCGTACGGCTGGTTTCCTCACCGTGGACCAAGGAGCGCTTCAGCAGGTTTCTCAAATGGTGTGCATTTTGTTCATGCTGGTGGGTGGCTCTGCCGGGTCCACCGCTGGCGGTATTAAGACCGTGACTTTGGGCGTGCTGGTACTGGCCATGCGGGCGGGCCTGCATGGCCGCAGCGATGTGACCATCCGTGGGCGCACCATCCCTCTGAGCAAGGTGCTTTCGGCAGTGACCCTGGTATTGGTTGTGTCCATGATGTTCCTGTTCTCGTCCATTGCCATTTCTCTGGTGGACGAGGTGCCCTATTTGGAGGCGGCCTATGAGACGGCTTCGGCGTTGGGTACTGTGGGCCTGACCACGGGCATCACGCCCACGTTGTCCACCTTCTCCCACCTCTTGCTGGTGGCTATGATGTACTTGGGCCGAGTGGGTGTGCTCTCCTTCTCGGTGGCATTCTTGTCCCAAGGGGGACGTAAGAGCCGGATCAGCTATCCGGAAAGCGATGTTATGATCGGTTAATGGAGGAATTGACGTGAAAAATTTTGCAGTGTTTGGCCTGGGCCGCTTTGGTACGGCGGTGGCAAGAGAGCTTTTTGAAGTGGGCCACGATGTGTTGGCGGTGGATGTGGATCGGGATCGAGTACAGAGTGTGGCCGACCTGGTGACCCATGCTGTGGTGGGTGACGCCCGAGACCCGGCGGTGCTCAACGCCCTGGGCATTGGGGAATGTGACTGCGCCGTGGTGGCCGTAGGTAACGATGTGGGCAGCAGCGCCCTCATCACCATGCGCTTGAAGGAAGCTGGCGTGCCCAAAGTGGTGTGCAAGGCCATGAGCCACGTCCACCAGCGCCTTCTGGAAAAGGTAGGGGCGGATCACGTGGTGTTCCCCGAGCACGAAATGGGCATCAAAGTGGCCCAGGGACTGGCTCGCTCCAACATCCTCAATTATATCGAATTGTCCGACGACTACGGCATTGTGGAAGTGGATTTGCCTGAGAGCTGGAAGGGCAAGACCATCCGGGACCTGGACATCCGCGCCAAGTACGCCCTGAACGTCATTGCCGTGCGCCGAGGCCAGGATGTCACCGTATCTCCTGGGGCTGATTACATCCTCTTCGACCATGATAAACTCATGGTACTGGGTCGGGATGATGATATTGCGGAGATCTGCGACAAATGAGACATGAGGTGATTTCCAGCCGCTCCAACCCCCTGGTCACCCATCTGCGCAAGCTAGGCAGCAAGCGTTCTGCCCGCCGGGAAGAGGGCGTATTTGTGGGGGAGGGGCCCAAACTGCTCCGAGAGACTCTGAAAGCGTCCATTTCCCTGGAGACGGTGATTTATGCCACCGGTGTTCCACTGCCTGACTTGCCCCAAGAGGTGCGGCTGGTGGAGGTGCCCTCGTCCCTGTTGGAGGCAGTGGCCCAGACACAAACTCCACAAGGGGTGGTGTTTGTGGGGAAAACCCCCAGCCTGGATATGCCCCAAACCCTCACTGGAAGCCGGTATCTTCTGTTGGACGGGGTGCAGGACCCGGGCAACGTGGGCACCATCTGGCGTACGGCGGATGCCTTTGGAGCCGACGGCCTCATCTTGTGCTCCGGCTGCGCCGACCCCTGGAGCCCCAAGACGGTACGCTCCACCATGGGTGCGGCCTTCCGTCTGCCGGTGTGGGAGACCACCTTGGAGCAGGCGGCGCAGCGACTGAAAGAGGCAGATATTCCCCTCTATGCCACCGCTTTGCGGGAAGACACGGAAGACGTGCGGGACATTTCTTTGCAGCGCAGTGGTGTCATCATTGGCAGTGAGGGCCGGGGCGTGTCCCAACTGGCTTTAGATCTGTGTGAGAAGACGGTGAAAATCCCCATGGTGGATCGGTGCGAGTCCCTGAACGCCGCCGTGGCTGCTTCGGTGGTGCTATGGGAGATGGCACGGGCCCATTTATAAAAGGAGGGGGGGGACAGCGATGTCCAACTTGAAATATTGGCTGTGGCTGTCCACCCGAAAAGGATTGGCCGGGGTGAATATGGAGCGGGTTCTGGACCACTTCGGCACGCCCCAGGGGGCATACTTTGCCCGCGGGCAGGAGTTGGAGGAGCTGACATGGCTGCAAGGGCGGGCCAAGGTCTCACTGCGGGACAAATCCATGGCAGAGGTGGACCGCATCTTAGATCAATGCGACCAGCTGGGTATCCGGGTGATGACCCGACAGGATGCCACCTATCCCCAACGCCTAGCTGCCATTCCCCAGCCGCCGCTGGTGCTCTACGCCAAGGGCCGACCCCTGGCGGTGGATGATGAGGTGGTCATTGCCATGGTGGGCACCCGATCCTGCACCCCGTATGGGGAGCGGGTGGCGGGAAAACTGGCCATGGAGCTGACCCACAGCGGGGCCCTGGTGGTGTCCGGCATGGCCCAGGGCATTGACGCCGCCTCGGTGCGAGGAGCGCTGATGGCAGGCGGCCGGGTGGTGAGCGTGATCGCCGGCGGTCTGGACGTGATATACCCCCGGTACCACCGCAGCTTGTATGAAGATGTGGTGGCCTCGGGCCTGCTGTTGTCCGAATATCCTCCCGGCACCCAACATATGGCCAGCCATTTTCCAGTGCGCAACCGTATCCTCAGCGGTTTGTCCCTGGGCGTTGTGGTGGTGGAGAGTCCCCGTTGGGGCGGCTCACTGCTCACGGCCAACCACGCCTTGGATCAAAACCGGGATGTGTACGCCGTACCCGGTGCGGTGGATGCCCCGGCCAGCGAGGGTACCAACCGGCTGATTCAGGAGGGAGCGGCTAAGCTGGTTACCTGCGGAGAGGATATTTTGTGCGAATGGCGGAACCGGTTTCCGGTGAAATTAGGAGTGCAGACCCCCATGGACCCCCAGGTGGTGGAGCAGAGATTGCATCATCTAGAGCAGACCACCCAGCCGGAACATCAGCCCACTCAGCCAGAACGGCGGGAAAAAGAGGTTGACAATCCCGAAAGCATGGAATATATTGACTGGAAGGAGTGCAAACAGAACCTGACGGATGATGAGCAGGTGGTGCTCCTGGCCCTGCAAGAGGGTGTAAAAGGAACGGATGACCTGGTGGAACATACCCAGCGGCCCGCAGGGCGGGTGCTGGCGGCATTGACTATGCTGCAATTACAGGGGTATGTGGCCCAGGAGAAAAATAAAAAATTCCGAGCTTCGGTGAGACTAAAAATGGAGTAGTTATCTATGGGAAAAACGAATTTGGTGATCGTAGAGTCGCCAGCCAAGGCAAAAACCATTGGAAAATATTTGGGGCCCGACTATCAGGTGAAGGCGTCCATGGGCCATGTGCGGGACCTGCCCAAAAGCAAGCTGGGTGTGGACGTGACCACCTTTGAGCCGGACTATCAGGATATCAAGGACAAAGAAGAGACCATTTCTGACCTGCGCAAGGCGGCCAAGGCCAGCCAGCGGGTCTATCTGGCTACCGACCCTGACCGAGAAGGAGAGGCCATCTCCTGGCACCTGCAATCGGTGCTGGGGGTACCCAAGGAGAAGACCTGTCGAGTGACCTTCAACGAGATCACCCGCAAGGTGGTCTCTGAGTCCATTGCATCCCCCCGGAAAATCGATCAAAACCTGGTAGATGCCCAGCAGGCCCGGCGTATTTTGGACCGCATCGTGGGCTACCAGCTCTCTCCCTTGCTGTGGAAGAAAATCCGCCGCGGCCTGTCTGCCGGTCGTGTGCAGTCGGTGGCCACCCGCCTGGTGGTGGAGCGGGAAGAGGAGATCCGCGCTTTCGTTCCCAAAGAGTACTGGTCTATCACGGCTGATCTGGGCCGCATTGCTCCCAACATCGGCGCCTTCCGGGCCGAGTTCTACGGACAGGACAAGAAGATGGAGCTGGGCAGTGAGCAGGAGGTCCAGCAGGTTATGGATGCTGTGAAGGCCAGAACCTTTACAGTGCGAGCGGTGAAGCGTCAGGACAAAAAGCGCAACCCCGCCCCGCCCTTTATCACCTCTACCTTGCAGCAGGAGGCCTCTCGCAAGCTGAACATGACGCCCCGGCGCACCATGTCGGTGGCCCAGCAGTTGTACGAAGGCGTGGACATTGCCGGAGAGGGTACCGTGGGTCTTATCACCTACATGAGAACCGACTCTCTGCGCCTGTCCGAGGAGGCTCTGGCCTCGGCCAAGACCTTCATTGAGGCCCGCTATGGCAAGAACTATTATCCCGAAAAGACTCGCCGCTTCAAGGCCAAGGATTCCGCCCAGGATGCCCACGAGGCCATTCGTCCCTCGGATGTGAACCTGACCCCCGAGCAGCTGAAGAAGGATCTGACCAGCGAACAGTATCGGCTCTATAAGCTCATTTGGAGCCGTTTTCTGGCCTGCCAGATGGCCCAGGCCATTTATGACAGTGTGTCCATTGAGGTGGAGAGCGCCGGATATCAATTCCGGGCCAGCCACTCCTCCATTAAGTTCTCCGGCTTCACCGCTGTGTACGAGGAGAGTCGGGACGACGAGGACGAGGCGCCTCAGTCTCCGCTGCCCGATTTGAAGGAGGGGGAGGCTCTGCGTCTGGACGGACTCACCCCAGCCCAGCACTTCACCCAGCCTCCTGCCCGGTTTACCGAGGCCACCCTCATCCGGGCCTTGGAGGAGAAGGGCATTGGCCGTCCCTCCACCTACGCGCCCACCATTTCCACCATCACCGACCGGGAATATGTGGTCAAGGAGGGCAAGCACCTGCGTCCCACTCCCTTGGGTGAGGTGGTGACGGGACTGATGAAGGACAAGTTCCCCGACATCGTAGACCCGGCCTTCACCGCCCAGATGGAGCAGCGGCTGGACAAGGTGGAGACGGGAGAAGTGAACTGGAAGCAGGTGCTCTCCGACTTCTACGGTGACTTTGACCAGGAGATGAAAAAGGCAGAGACCGAGCTGGACGGCGAGCGCATCAAGGTACCCGATGAGGTGTCCGAGGAGATCTGCCCCGAGTGCGGCCGCAACCTGGTGGTGAAGTCGGGCCGCTTTGGCCGCTTCCTGGCCTGTCCCGGCTGGCCGGAGTGCAACTTCACCATGCCCTTGGTGGTGGAGATGCCGGGCAAGTGTCCCCTGTGCGGCGGCCGTCTGGTCAAGCGCACCGGCACCAGCAAAAAGACCCACAAGCAGTACACCTACTACTGCTGTGAACATCTGAGCAGCAAGGACGAGAGCCGCCGGTGCGAGTTCCGCACCTGGGATGTGCCGGTGAAGGACTGCTGCCCCGAGTGCGGCCACACCATGTTCAAGAAGGCAGGCCGCGGCTATAAGCGTCCCTTCTGCATCAATGAGAAATGCCCCAACTTCCTGCCCGAGGAGAAGCGGGGCGGCTTCCGGAAGAAGACGGAAGAGGGGGAGGCGGTGGAAGCACCTGCCCAGGAGACCCAAGAGCAGGAGGAGACCGGCAAGAAAAAGACAGCGGCCAAGAAGACCGCTGCTAAGAAGAGCACTACCACCAAGAAGACTGCCGCCAAGAAAACGGCAGAGAAGGCGGAGACCAAGAAGACCACCGCCAAAAAGACCACCAAGAAAACCTCCACCAAGGCCGCCAAATCGGCGCCCGAGGCCCAGGAAGAATAAAGGAAACGAACTATGAATGTAACCATCATTGGCGCAGGACTGGCCGGTTGTGAAGCGGCCTGGCAGCTGGCCCAGCGGGGGATTGGGGTGACCCTGCATGAGATGAAGCCCCACAAGATGACCCCTGCCCACCACAGTGAGGGCTTTGCCGAGTTGGTATGCTCCAACTCTCTTCGCTCGGATCAGCTGGAGAATGCCGTGGGACTGCTGAAAGAGGAGCTGCGCCGTTGCGGTTCCCTCATCCTGCGCTGTGCCGACCAGACCCGGGTGGAGGCAGGCGGCGCTCTGGCGGTAGACCGGGAGGCTTTCTCCCAGGTGGTCACCGATGCCGTGCGCAATCACCCCAATATCACCGTGGTGGAGGGGGAGGTCACCCACATCCCCGAGGGGGAGGTCATCCTTGCCAGCGGCCCCCTCACATCCGAGGGACTGTCGGAGGAGATCGCCAAGCTTTTCCCCAACACGGGATATCTGAATTTCTATGATGCTGCAGCGCCCATTGTTACCTTTGAGAGCATTGACATGGACCACGCCTGGTTTGCCTCCCGGTACGACCGGGGCACGGCGGATTACATCAACTGTGCTATGAGCCAGGAGGAATATCTGGCCTTCTGGAAGGAGCTGTGCCAGGCCGAAGAGGCCCCGGTCCACGGTTTTGAAGATGGCCGGGTGTTTGAAGGGTGCATGCCCGTGGAGGTGATGGCCCGCCGGGGAGAACAGACTCTGTGCTTTGGCCCCCTCAAGCCCAAGGGCTTGCCCGACCCCAAGACGGGGAAGGAGCCCTACGCCGTGGTGCAGCTGCGCCGGGATAATGCCCAGGGCACGCTGTATAACCTTGTGGGCTTTCAGACCCATCTGAAGTGGGGGGAGCAGAAGCGGGTGTTTTCCATGATCCCGGCTTTGGCCCATGCGGAATATGTGCGCTACGGGGTAATGCACCGTAACACCTACCTGGATTCGCCCCGCCTGCTGGATGCCTACTACCGGGTGCGAGGCCAGGAGCGCATCTGCTTTGCTGGACAGATCACCGGCGTGGAAGGGTATGTGGAATCCACTGCCTCCGGTTTTGTGGCCGGGGTGGAGCTGGCCAACCGACTGTTGGGCAAGCCTCCTGTGGACTTTCCACGAGAGACAGCCCTGGGCGCTCTGGCTCAGTACGTGAGCAATGAGAGCGTGGTGGACTTCCAGCCCATGAACATCAATTTCGGAATTATGCCCTCCTTGGGATATAAGGTAAAGGGAAAACGAAATAAAAATGCGGAGCTGTCCCGCCGCTCTCTGGAGCTGGTGGATGCCCTGCGCGAGAAGCTGTAAGAGGAGGAAAAGCGGAGATGAAGATCATTGTAGACGCCATGGGCGGCGACAACGCCCCCCAGGCCCCGGTACGAGGGGCCCTGGATGCCATCGCCGAGTATGGCGTGGAAGTGGTACTGGTAGGCCGCGGTGAGGCGATCCTGGAGGCCCTGCACCGGGAGGGGAAGGACGAATTACCGGCCGGTTTGGAAATTTCCCACGCCGACCAGGTGGTGGAGATGTGTGACAACCCCGCCACGGCCTTTAAGGAGAAGAAGGACTCCTCTCTCACCGTAGGCCTGAACCTGCTGAAAAGCGGCGGGGGAGATGCTTTCGTCTCCGCTGGTTCCACCGGAGCTTTGCTCTCCGCTGCCACCTTGATGACCAAGCGCATCAAGGGCATCCGACGGGCGGCATTGGCTCCTGTGGTGCCTACGGGTACCGGTGGAGCGGTGCTTATTGACTGCGGTGCCACCGCCGAGTGCACCCCCGAATTCCTGCTCCAGTTTGCCTTTATGGGCAGCTACTACGCTGAGCGGGTGCTGGGCCGTCCCGAGCCCAAGGTGGGGCTTTTGAACATCGGCGCTGAGCCCTCCAAGGGCACCGATTTGCAGCGGGAGGCCTATGTGCTGCTGCAAAAGGCTTCCGATGAGGGCCGCATCAACTTTGTGGGCAACGTGGAGGCCCGGGAAGCAGTGTCCGGCAGCGTGGACGTCATCGTCACCGACGGTTACTCCGGCAACATCTTCCTGAAGACCATGGAGGGCGTGGGCATCTTCATGGGCCGGGAGATTAAAAAGATGTTCCTCTCCAGCTTGAAGACCAAGATTGCTGCTCTGCTGGTGAAGGACGGGTTGCGCAAGTTTAAAAAGCTCATGGATGCCGGTGAGGTGGGTGGCACTCCCCTGATGGGCATTTCCAAGCCGGTCATCAAGGCCCACGGTTCTTCCGATGGCTTTGCCATGAAAAACGCCATCCGTCAGGCCATGGAGTACAGCAAGGCGGGGATTATTGAGGATATTACGGAAAACGTAGAGTACATGCGCCTGCCGGTGAAGGGTTTGGCTAAAAAACAGGAGACCGGGGAGCAGCCGGAGTAAAATCTGTCAAAAATACTCTTGACAGGGGAGCCGGCAGCACCTATTATGTTTCTTACATAAGCAACATAAAAGGAGCTTGAGAAAAATATGTTTGAAAAACTGTGTGCCTTGATTGCCGAGCAATTTGGTGTGGACGCTGACGCCATTACCAAGGATACCGCCTTTGTGGATGAGTTGGGTGCCGACTCTGTGGATCTGGTGGACCTGTCCATGGCTCTGGAAGAGGAGTTCGGCATGGAGGAGATGGAGGAAGAGGAGATGAGCTCCATCGTCACCGTGGGCGACCTGTACAAGTACATGCAGGAGCACCTGGACCTGTAAGCGAGTGTTTGTAAGGAAAAAGCCCTGCCGCAGGCGGGGCTTTTCCTATGGAGGGTAGTATGAAGAAACTGGAAGAAAAATTAGGGTATCATTTTAAGGATTTGTCTCTGTTGGAGCACGCCATGACCCACAGCTCCTACGCCAACGAGCACCGTTCCGACGGCGTGACCAGCAATGAGCGGCTGGAGTTTTTGGGCGACTCAGTTCTGGGTCTGGTGGTGGCGCAGCATCTGTTTTCCTCGCATCCCAACATGCCGGAAGGGGAGTTGACCCGTACCCGTGCAGCGTTGGTGTGTGAGGAAAGCCTGTATGAAGTGGCCAAGGCTCTGGATCTGGGCGTCCATTTGAAGTTGGGCAAGGGAGAGGCCGCGGGAGGCGGTCGCACCCGTCCCTCCATTCTTGCCGATGCCACCGAGGCCACCTTGGCGGCGGTATACTTGGACGGCGGCATGGAGGCAGCGAGAAGCATCATCCGCACCTTTATTTTGGACAAGGAGCGGGAAAAGGCGGTGGATCGGGACTACAAGACCGCCTTGCAGGAGCTGGTGCAGCGGAAACCCGGTGTGGCGGTGAGTTATCATCTGGTGCGGGAGATTGGACCTGACCACGCTCGTATCTTTGTCATGGAGGCCTCGGTGGATGGCGTTCCTGCCGGACAGGGCAAGGGCCACACCAAGAAAGAGGCCGAGCAAATGGCAGCCCGGGCCGCACTGGAGAAGCTGGCCGAGCAACATAGCTGAATGGATCGGGGGCACCTTTGGGGATATCCCAGGGGTGCCCTTGTATTTTTTTGATAACTTCGGTATAATATCGGTGAATTTGCTGTGTAAGGGGGGAGAAGTGTGGATGTCCCGGTATACCATCTGGATAAGGTGGTAAAAGTAAGAAAAGAGGACATGGAGGACTTTGACGGGCCGCTGGACCTCATTCTTCACCTGTTGAGCAAAAATAAGATGGAGATCCGGGACATTCCCATCTCTCTGCTGCTGGATCAGTACCTGGAGTGGATGGAACAGCGGGAGCGGCTGAATCTGGAGGTGGCCAGTGAATTTGTCATTATGGCCGCCCACCTGATCTACATCAAAACCCGCATGCTTCTGTCTGTGGACGACCAGGAGGCGCTGAGCGAGATGGAGCAGCTGATGGCTGCTCTGGAGGCCCACCAGCACAAGGAGAGCTACGAGCAGGTCAAGGGGGTCACCCAGGTCTTGGCCCAGCGGTATGCCTATGGGCGGGACTACCTGCCCGGACCGCCTCGGCCTCTGCCCCAGGAGAAGGGCTATCGCTACCAGCACCAGCCCCAGGACCTGACCGCGGCTTTGCAGCGCATCTTTCAGCGGGGCGAAGGGGCAGCAGCCCCGCCCACCCGGGCTTTTCAAGGTATTGTGGGTCGGGAGCCCTATCCCGTGGAGACCAAGGCCCGGTGGATTTTGGATCAGCTGAGAGCGGGCGGGGTCACCCACTTCCGGGCGCTGTTTCGAGGTAACCGCAGCCGCTCGGAAATTGTGGCCACCTTTTTGGCGGTGTTGGAGCTGTGTAAATCCAATCAGATTTATTTGGCAGGCACCAGTGAGGACAGTACTTTGACTTGTACCCAGCCTAACGGGGAGTTTTCCCCAGAAACCGACGATGGAGGTGGCCAGACATGGAATTGAAGGAGTTGGAACACACCATCGAGGGCATCCTATTTGCAGCTGGGGAGCCGGTGCCGGTGGGCCGTATGGCGGCCACTTTGGAACAGGATGTGGAGACGGTGGATCGCTTGTGCCGGAATCTGGCCGACGAATACCGGTTTGATCGCCGGGGCATGTGTCTGGTGCGCACCGAGGACTGCTGGCAGATGTGCACCGCGCCGGAGTACGCAGACCCCATCCGGCAAACTTTGGAGCACCGCAAGCCTCCCAAGCTGTCTCAGACCGCTCTGGAAGTGCTGACCATTGTGGCCTATTTCCAGCCGGTGACCCGGGCTTATATCGAGCAGATCCGTGGGGTGGACAGCTCCTACACCGTGGGGTTGCTGCTGGAGCGGCAACTGATTGAGGAGGCGGGACGTCTGGCGGTGCCGGGCAGACCCATGCAGTTTCGCACCACCCACCAGTTCTTGCGCACCTTTGGCCTGTCCAGCTTGGACGAGTTACCCGAGTTGCCCGCTCCCAGCCAGGAGGGGGTACAGATGACCCTGGACCTGGAGTCGGCCATCGCCAAGATGCAAGAGGAAGAGGCGGGTGAGGTATGAACGGATGGATGGTACTGGGATGTGTGGTACTGGTTCTGGTGCTGCTCACGCTAATTCCTCTGGGAGCCCGAGGCCAATATGGCCAGGAGGGCTTCCGGCTGGACCTGGTGGTGGGACCTGTGACCATCGGGGTATATCCCAAGGCTAAGAAAAAAAAGAAAAAGTCCAAAGCAAGGAAAGAAAAGAAGGGGGAGCCTCAGAAGAAGCCCGTCCCCCCAAAGTCCAAGCTCTCTCTGGGCTCCTGGCACACCTTCCGCCGGTATCTGCCGCTGATCTGTGAGGCGGCGGGGGAGCTGCGGCGGAAGATGGTGGTGCGCAAGCTGAACATTCACCTGGTATGGGCTGACAAGGACCCGGCTTCTGCCGCCATTGGCTACGGTATGATCAACGGGGTCATCGGTGGATTGTGGAACCTGATCGACCATAGCTTTCGGGTGAAGGATCACAAGTTTGTGGTGGACTTGGACTATGAAAAGAAAGAGCCCCAGGTGCAGCTCCAAGCTGTGCTGACCCTGACGGTGGGGCAGCTCATCAGCTTCGGCATACGATACGGCATGAAATTCATCGCCATGCAGCGGGAAGATCGCAAGAAAACGGAGAACTCCAAGGAGGTAATCAGCCATGAGTGAACAGAATCATCCCATCAATGAAGTTTTGAACACCACCATGAGCCGCATTCGCGAGATGGTGGACACCAACACGGTGGTGGGCCAGCCCATCGTCACTGCTGACGGGGTAACCCTCATCCCTGTGTCCAAGTTGTCCTTCGGCTTTGCCACCGGCGGGTCTGACTTTGGCAAGACCCCCAATGTGGAAAAGAACTTTGGAGGCGGAGCTGGGGCCGGCGTGAATGTCACACCTGTGGCCTTCCTCATCGTCAAGGACGGCAGTGTGCGCCTGCTGCCTGTGGCTCCTCCTGCTGGGGATTCTGTGGGCCGGGTGGTAGATCTGGTGCCTGAGATGTTTGAAAAGGTCACTGGGTATATCGACAAAAAGACCAATACGGATAAGAGCCAAGCATAAGGGTGATACTACTCCCATCTGATACCATTGGATGGGAGTGACCTTTTTTGAGAAGAATTTTGGCCCTGTGCTTTTCGCTTACTCTGTTGGCAGCCCTATGCCCTCCGGCGGGAGCGGTTTCTACGTCGGCCTCCAGTGCGGTGCTCATGGACGCCACGTCGGGGCGTGTGCTGCTGGATGAGGATATGCATGCCCCCCGGCCCATTGCCAGCATTACCAAGTTGATGACTGCCCTGGTGGCGGTGGAAGATTGCCCGGACCTGTCCCAGGTGGTGGAGGTGTCTGGAGCATGGTTGGAGGGGGTGGAGGGTTCCTCCATCTACCTGAAGGAGGGGGAGCAAGTGACCCTGGAAACCCTGCTCTACGGGCTGCTCCTCCAGTCAGGCAACGATGCCGCCCAGGTGATCGCCGGTTGGGTGGCGGGAGACCAGGAGAAGTTTGCCCAGCGGATGAATGAAAAAGCCCAGGAGTTGGGCATGACCAACACCCACTTTGTCAACCCCAGTGGGCTCACGGAGGAGAAACACTACTCCTCGGCCTATGATATGGCCCTATTGGCCTGTGCATGCCTGGACAATCCGGTGGTAGCTGGCATATGTGCCACCCAGACCATTGCCATGGAGGGGCACACCTTTGTCAACCACAACAAGCTGCTGTGGCTGGAGGAGGACTGCGTGGGGATGAAGACGGGGTACACGGAAGCGGCGGGTCGCACATTGGTATCCGCAGCCACCCGAGGGGATCAGACCCTGGTGTGTGTCACCCTCAACGATCCCGACGACTGGGACGACCATCAGGCCCTGCTGGAATACGGCTTTGAAACCTATCCGGCCACCCAGCTGTGTCAGCAGGGGAGTGCGGTGGGCAGTTCCGCCGTGGGGGGGAGCCTGAACCCCACCGTCTCCTTGGTAGCCCAGGCGGATGCCTGGTATCCGGTGGCGGAGGGAGAACAGCTGGAGATGCAGCTGGATGTGTTTTCTCCGCTGGTGGCCCCCATTCCCCAGGGAACCCAGCTGGGAACCGCCCGGTGGCTGCTGGATGGGGAACTGGTGGCAGAAGTGCCCCTGTTGGCGGGGGAGAACGTGACAAATGACCAGTGGCAGCCCTCCTGGCTGCAACGCTGGTGGATGGGCCTGTGGGGCAAGAAGTGGGAGACCACGGTGCCAGGTATGGGTCTCATTTGAGAGAGGAGAAGGTGTGTGTGGAGGAACGGATCCAAAAAATACTCTCCGGGGCTGGTGTGTGCTCCCGGCGCAAGGCGGAGGAGTACCTGAGTCAGGGCCGGGTGCAGGTCAATGGCCGGGTAGCCGCCCTGGGGGAGAAGGCAGACCCCCAGCGGGATCGCATTGAGGTGGACGGGGTGGCGGTTTGCCAACCCCGCCGCCATACATATCTCATGCTCCACAAGCCCCGGGGCTATGTCACCACCCTCTCCGATGAGAAGGGACGCAAGACAGTGGCCCAGCTGGTGGCAGACTGCGGCGTGCGGGTGTGGCCGGTGGGCCGGCTGGATATGGACTCGGAGGGCCTACTGCTGCTCACCGACGATGGAGCGCTGACCCATGGCCTTACCCACCCCTCCCATGAGATTCAAAAGGAATACCACGTGCGGGTCACCGGGGACGTGGCAGCGGCGCTGCCCACCCTGTCCCGGCCCATGGTGGTGGACGGGGAAGACATGGTGGCGGATGAGGTGGAGCCTCTGGGAGGCCAGAATTTGAAAATCGTCATCCACCAGGGGAAGAACCGGCAGGTGCGGCGGATGTGCGCCGCGGCCGGTCTGACGGTGAAGCGTCTGGTGCGGGTGCGAGAGGGAGAGCTGCATCTGGGCAACTTGAAGCCTGGAGTTTGGCGGGTTCTGACCCCCGGCGAGGTGCAGGAATTGATGCAGGAAATTTGCAAGTGACGGGAAGAAACTTGCAAAACCTCTTGCATTTTACCCATAGAACGAGTATGATACATGAGAAAAAGCACAAAAGAAGTCGGCGGCCTTGGGGTCCGCCGATTTTCTTGGGCAGAGAACCAAGAGGAGGATGAGGCTGTGAGTCGGGATATTTTGACGTTAATTCAGAGCAATATGAGCTCTTTTTCCAAGGGACAGAAACTGATTGGACGGTATATCTTGGAAAACTACGACAAAGCGGCCTTCATGACAGCCGCCAAACTGGGCCAGACGGTGTGCATCAGCGAGTCCACTGTGGTGCGGTTTGCCGCAGAATTGGGCTTTGACGGCTATCCTTCCATGCAGCGGGCTTTGCAGGAGATGATTCGCAGCAAGCTCACCACCGTGCAGCGCATTGAGGTGTCCAACGACCGGTTGAGGGACCACGATTTGCTGGAGAAGGTAGTGCAGTCGGATATGGAGAAGATTCGTACCACCTTGGAGGAGATGAGCCGGGAGGAATTTTCTGCGGTGGTGGATGCCATTGTCCGGGCGCGCAACATATACATCTTGGGGGTGCGGTCTTCGGCGGCGCTATCCGATTTTCTCACCTTCTATTTTAACCTGATGTTTGACAACATTCGCCAGGTGAAAACCACCCTGGCCAGTGAGATGTTTGAACAGATGCTCCGGGTGGGCCAGGGGGACGTGGTCATTGGCATCAGCTTCCCCCGCTACTCCACCCGCACGGTGCGGGCCATGGAGTTTGCCCGGGACCAAGGGGCCACGGTGGTGGCCCTCACCGACAGCTCCATGTCCCCCCTCTACGACACGGCCAATCTGCGGCTGCTGGCCAAGAGCGACATGGCCTCTTTTGTGGACTCACTGGTGGCGCCTCTGTCCATCATCAACGCGTTGATTGTGGCCGTAGGGCGTAAGAAGGCGGCGGAAGTCACCGCCACCTTTGAGCACTTGGAGCACATCTGGGATGAGTACCAGGTGTACGAGAAGGTGGAGTACGACGGGAAGGGATGAGAGACGTGGAACACACCCCGATGAGAGAACACATGCCCCCCGTTGTGGTGGTGGGCGCGGGAGCAGCTGGCATGATGGCCGCCATTTCTGCCGCCCGCCGAGGGGCGCAGGTGGTGCTGGTGGAGCCCAACGAGAAGGTGGGGCGCAAGCTGTACATCACCGGAAAGGGCCGCTGCAACGTCACCAACCACTGTGGTCTGGAAGCGCTGATGGCCGCCATTCCCCGCAACGGGAAGTTTTTGTATAGTGCCTTATCCCGCTTTGGCTCTCAGGAGGCCATGGCCTTTTTTGAGGACCTGGGCGTGAAACTGAAGGTGGAGCGGGGAAACCGGGTGTTTCCCGTTTCCGATAAAGCCGCCGACATCATTGACGCTCTGTTTTTCGAGCTGCGCCGCCTGGGGGTGGAACTGCGACGGGACCGGGTCACTGGGCTTCAGGTGGAGGATCACCGAGTGGTGGGTGTCACTACCCGCCAGCAGCCCCAGGGCATCCCCGCCTCCTGGGTGATCGTGGCCACCGGTGGAGCCTCTTACCCCCGTACCGGCTCCACGGGAGATGGCTACCAACTGGCCCAGCAGGTGGGACACCAGGTGGTGATGCCCCGGGGTTCTCTGGTGCCTCTGGAGTCTCCCGATCCCTGCTGCGGGCAGATGCAGGGGCTGGCCCTGCGCAATGTGGTGATGCGGGTGAAAAACAAAAAGGGGAAAGTGGTGTACCAGGAGATGGGGGAGCTGCTCTTCACCCATTTTGGTCTTTCTGGCCCGCTGGTGCTCTCCGCCTCCGCCCACATGAATTTTGAACGGGACCACTACACCGTGCACATCGACCTGAAACCTGCCTTGGATGAGGGCAAGCTGGACACCCGGTTAGTGCGGGACCTGACCGAGCGGGCCAACCAAAACATGGGTAATGCCCTGGGCGGTCTGTTGCCCCAGTCTATGATTCCCGTGGTGGTCCGACGGGCAGGGATTTCTCTGGATACCAAGGCCCACGACCTGCGGAAAGAGCAGCGGCGCAGCCTGTTGGAGACCATGAAGAACTTCACTGTGGACATCTCCGGGCCTCGCCCTGTGGAGGAGGCCATTGTCACTGCTGGCGGGGTGAAAGTGGGAGAAGTGGACCCCAAAACTATGGCTTCCAAAAAGGTGGAAGGGCTGTCCTTTGCCGGGGAAGTGCTGAATGTGGATGCCTATACGGGCGGATTCAACCTACAAATCGCCTGGGCCACCGGCTGGGTTGCCGGTGAGGCGGCGGCAGAACAACAAGAGAAAAAGGACGGCGCAGCAGTATGAATCACTACCATAGCATTGCTATAGACGGCCCCTCTGGGGCGGGAAAATCTACCATGGCCCGGGCGTTGGCCCAGGAGATGGGATACCTCTACGTGGACACAGGGGCCATTTACCGCACGGTGGGGCTGGCGGTATACCGCCGTGGCGCAGACCCCACCGACCCTGTGGCGGTGGAGCAGGTACTGGGCCAGGTGGATATCACCATGGGCTACGGCAAGGACGGAACCCAGCGGATGTATCTGGACGGGGAGGACGTCTCTAAGGCCATTCGGGAGCATATCATGTCCCGGTATGCCTCCCAGGTGGCCGCTCTGCCTCCGGTGCGGGCTTTCCTGCTGGAAAAGCAGCGCCACTTGGCGGAAAACCACAACGTCATCATGGACGGACGTGACATCGGCACTGTGGTGCTGCCCCAGGCGGATGTGAAGATTTTTCTCACCGCTGATCCCAAGGCGCGGGCCCAGCGCCGCTATTTGGAACTGTTGGAGCGGGGGCAACAGGCAGATTTGGAGCAGATTTTGGCTGACGTGGTGGAGCGAGATCGGCAGGACATGGAGCGGCCCATTGCTCCCCTGAAAAAGGCAGAGGATGCCCAAGTGGTGGACACCACGGGGAAAGATCTGGAGGAGAGCCGAAAGGTGCTGCGAGAAACCATTGCCAAGGCTCTGGGACAAGAGGAGGAAGCATGATGAACCGACTGTATGCGGTGCTGTATCCCCTGGTTTGGATTTTTATGCGGATTTTCCACCCCTGGAAAGCGGAGGGACGGGAAAACGTGCCCGAAGGGGCGGTGGTGATGTGCGGCAATCACACTACCTTGGGTGATCCGGTGTATGTGGTGTGTGCTCTGGGCTGGAAATGCCAGACCAGGGTCATAGCCAAGGAAGAACTGATGAAGATTCCCGTGCTGGGATTCCTGCTGAAGAAGGCGGGGATCATCGGCATTAAGCGGGGAAAGGCTGACGTGGCCGCCATCAAGGAGGCCATGCGGGTGCTGCGCAATGGGGAGAAGCTGCTGCTGTTCCCGGAGGGCACGCGGGTGAAGGAAGGGGAGAGCGCAGCGGCCCACACCGGGGCGGCCATGTTTGCCACCCGTACCGACACCATGCTGCTGCCCATCTACATTTCCCCTAAAAAGAAGCTGTTTCGCAAAACCCGAGTGGTGTTCGGTAAGCCCTACAAGGCCATCTATGAGGGGAGAAAGGCCAGCCCTGAGGATTATCAGCGCATTGCCGATGATCTGATGAAGCGTATTCACCAATTAGGAGGTGTCCAATGAGAGAAGTGCTGTTGGCCAAGTCTGCCGGATTCTGTTACGGTGTGCGTCGGGCCGTGGAGCTGGCGGAGAAGCTGGCTCAAAGTGAGACCATTTATCTGTTGGGGGAGATCACCCACAACGACCATGTGATTGCCAAGCTGGAGCAGATGGGGGCCATTACGGTACACAGCCTGGAAGAAATCCCTCAGGGAGCCACCGTGCTCATCCGAGCCCACGGGGAGCCGGATGCGGTGTATGCCAGCCTGGAGGAGAAGGGGTGCCGGGTGGTGGATGCTACCTGTCCCAACGTCACCCGCATCCACGACATCGTCCGTCAGGCAGCTGCCCAGGGTCGCGTGCCTGTGATCGTGGGAGATAAGGACCATCCCGAGATCATCGGCATCGCCGGTTGTGCTGACCATGCAGTGGTTGCCTCAGACTGGGATGAACTGAAAAAAATCTTCCAAAATCATCCTGATTTGTGTACTCGACCCCTGACCTTTGTGTCTCAAACCACGGCGATTCGTGCAAATTGGGAAAATTCCGTTGAAAACGCAAAAAAAGTGTGTACAAATGCGGAATACTTTGATACAATATGTGGTGCTACGTCTAAGCGTCAAACTGAGGCGGCTCAACTGGCCGGCAGGTGCGACGGTATGATCGTCATTGGAGACCCCAAAAGCTCCAATACTCGGCGTTTGACCCAGATTTGCCGGGAGTCCTGTGCCAACGTGGTGCAGGTGGAGTTGGGAGACGACCTGTCCCCGGAGGACTTTTGCTCTGTCCGGACGCTTGGAATCACTGCCGGTGCATCCACGCCGGAGTGGATAATAAAGGAGGTCTACAACAAAATGAGCGACGAAATTATGGAGATTGAACAGTCCTTTGCTGAGATGCTGGAGGAATCGTTCAAAACTTTGAATACGGGGGATAAGGTCACTGGTACTGTCGTTGCCATCACACCCACCGAGGTGCAGGTGGAGCTGGGCATCAAGTATCCCGGTTACATCCCCGTGTCCGAGCTGAGCGACGATCCCGACGTGAAGGTGGAGGACATCGCCAAGGTTGGCGAGGAGATCGAGACCTACGTCATGCTGGTCAGCGACCGCGACTGCATGGTGAAGCTGTCCAAGAAGCGTCTGGATGCTGCCAAGAACTGGGAGACCATTGAGAACGCTGTGGAGAGCAAGGAAGTTCTGGAAGGCGTCATCACCGAGGAGAACAAGGGCGGCCTGGTGGCTAAGGTCAAGGGCATCCGCGTGTTCATCCCCGCTTCTCAGTCCGGCCAGCCCCGCGGTGCCGATCTGTCCGGCATGGTGAAGACCCGCGTGCAGCTGCGCATCACCGAGGTTAACCGTGCTCGCCGCCGCGTGGTGGGTTCCATCCGCGCTGTGGCTGCCGAGGCTCGTGCTGCTGCTGCCGCTGAGATCTGGAACAACATCGAGGTGGGCAAGCACTACACCGGTACCGTTAAGAGCCTGACCTCTTACGGCGCCTTCGTGGACATCGGCGGTGTGGACGGCATGGTGCACGTCTCCGAGCTGTCCTGGTCCCGCATCAAGAACCCCGCTGAGGTTGTCTCCGTGGGCGACCAGGTTGAGGTGTACGTCATCTCCTTCGACCCCGAGAAGAAGAAAATCTCTCTGGGCATGAAGGATCACAGCCAGGAGCCCTGGACTGTGTTCACCAGCAAGTACTCCGTGGGCGATGTGGCCAACGTGCGTGTGGTGAAGCTGATGACCTTCGGTGCCTTCGCTGAGATCGTTCCCGGCGTGGATGGCCTGATCCACATCTCTCAGATTGCCGATCACCGCGTGGAGAAGCCCGGTGACGAGCTGGCTGAGGGCCAGATGGTGGACGCCAAGATCATCGCCATCGACGAGGAGAACAAGAAGGTGTCTCTGTCCATCCGTGCTCTGCTGGAAGAGGGCGACGTGGAGGAGACTGAGGAGACCGAGGAGGTCTAATCTCCCTGTTTGAACTCATGCATCCCCCGGCTTCGGCCGGGGGATTTTTTATTCAAAGGAGGAAAAGGAAATGTCGGATGTGGTGTTGACTTCTTGCGTGGACTATTCCACTTCGGAGGTAGAAAGCGCTCTGGAGCGGGTATTGGAGCCCTTGGGAGGGCTGGACTGGGTAAAGCCGGGGATGCGCATTGTCATCAAGGCCAACCTGGTGACCTTCCTCAAGCCGGAGCGAGCGGCCACCACCCACCCGTCCCTGTTGTGCGCGCTGGTGCGCATGCTCACCCAGCGGGGGGCTGACGTGGTGGTGGGAGACAGCCCCGGCGGGCTGTACAACGCCGCCTTTGTGGGCAAGGTATACCAGGCCACAGGCATGGAGCAGGTGGAGCAGGCGGGAGGCCGCTTGAACCGGGACTTTGGACACAGTCCGGCAGAATACCCAGAAGGGAAGGTGTGCCGCAAGTTCACCTACACCTCCTATTTGGACCAGGCGGATGCCATCATCAATTTCTGTAAGCTGAAAACCCACGGGATGATGGCCATGACCTGCGGGGCCAAGAACATGTTTGGAGCCATTCCCGGGGCTATGAAGCCGGAGTATCATTTCCGCTACCCGGACCCCCGGGACTTTGCCCGGATGATCGTGGACCTGGACGAGTATTTCAAGCCTAGGCTCACCATTGTGGACGGCGTGACGTGCATGGAGGGCAATGGCCCCACTGGAGGTACCCCACGGCATGTGGGCCTTCTGGCGGCCTCAGAGAGTCCCCACAAAGTGGATTTGGTGTGCGCCAAGTTGTTGGGCCTGGAGCGGGCAGAGGTGCCCACCCTGGAGGCAGCTCTGGAGCGGGGACTGATTCCCCAGACCATCGAAGAACTGGACATCCATGGTAACGTCCAGGACTTTGTGGTGCCTGATTTCCAGCGTATTGAGACGGGCAACGGCCACCTCTTTGAAGGAGATGGAAAGAAGCTGTCCAGCCGTCTGCGGGGTGCTTTTATGGCCAAGGTGTTCAGCCAGAAGCCCAAGGTGATTCGGCGGGACTGCGTGGGCTGTGGGGTGTGCCGGGATATCTGCCCGGCCAAGACCATTCGCATCGAGAAGGGGAAAGCAGTCATTGAGCGGAAGAACTGCATCCGCTGCTTCTGTTGCCAGGAGTTTTGCCCCAAAAGCGCCATGGTGGTCCACCGCACCTGGGTGGCCAGAATCCTGGAGAAATAAAAAAGAACCCGGTCTAGCCGGGTTCTTTTTGTTATGTAGGCTGTGCCAGGGTGAACAGGGAGTAGAAATACCCTTTCTGGTCCATCAGTTGGGCAAAGCTGCCCTGTTCCTGAATGTATCCGTCCCGCAGCACGAAAATTTCCTCGTACTGTGCCATGAGATGGGCCTCCAGCCGGTGGGTGACCACGATGCGGGTGGTGCCCTCCAGGTCCAGGATGGATTGGGTGACGGCGGCGGCGGTGGCGTTATCCAACGCGGCCGTGGCCTCGTCCAGCAGCAGCACTGGGGTGCCGCGCAGCAGGCACCGGGCAATGGAGATGCGCTGTCCTTCGCCGCCGGACAGGTTTACACCGTTTTCCCCACAGCGGTAGTCCTCGCCCCGCTCTTGCAGCAGCTGGGACAGACCGGACCGCTTCACCGCCTGCTCCACCTGGGAAGGGGGAAAGGAGCGGAACATGGTCAGGTTGTTGCGGATGGTGTCGTCAAAGAGAAACACATCCTGGCCGATGAGGCTCATCAGGTCATAGAGGCTGTTGGCATCCACCTCCCGTAGTTCCGTGCCATCCACGGCAATGGATCCGGTGTATGCCCCGCTGGCCCCCATGAGCAGGTGAAGAAGGGTGGACTTGCCGGAGCCGGAGCCGCCCACAATGGCGTAGGTTTTCCCAGCCTGGAATTGTGCGGTGACATCCCGCAGCACCGGCTTGTCCGGCTCATAGCCAAAGGAAACGTGGTCCAGGATGATGGCCTGGCTCAGAGTAGCAGGGATGGTCACGCCGCTCTCCTGTTGATTCTGGGCGGTAAGCTGGATCAGCTTGTCCATGAGGGCCAGGGCTGCCTTGCGGCTGGCCCAGTACTGGGGTACGGTCTGGATAGGCTGGAGGAGCAAGCCGCACAGGTTGACCATGATGAGCACGGTGCCAGGGGTGATTTCCTCCCGGATGGCCAGATAGGCACCAAAGAGAAAGATGCCGAACTGGACCAGGAAGCCCAGACAGGTGGCGGCAGCTGTGATGAGACAGTCAAACCACCGGCGCCCTTCCTTGACGTGTTCCAGTTGGGTGTTGGCCTGGGTAAAGCGGGAGATTACCTGCGCCTCCGCCTTGAAGCATTTGATGACGGAAAAGCCGCTGAGGAGGTCTTTGAGCATGGCCACATAGCCCTCGTTTTGCTGGCTGACATTCTTTTCTCGGGTTGCCAGCTTTCCGCCTGTGGCCAGAGTGACAGCGATGGGGATCAGGCTCAACAGGATGGCGGCCAGGGCCAGCTTCCAGCTGTACCAGAGCATCATGCCCAGAGAGCCCAAGAACAGCAGTACATCGGAAATGAGAAGAAAGGAACGATTGAGGTAGTTCTCCTCGATGGAGTTGGTGTCGTTGGTGAGGGCGGAGAGATACCGCCCGGTGTTCTCCAGGGCAAAGGCACGGATACTCTTTTGGGACAAGCGGGAGAAAGCCAAATCTTTGTACTGGGCCAGTCCCCGGTGGATAAATCGGCTCTTGGCCCGGTACATGGCCAACTGGGAGAGAAAGATCACAGCGGATAACCCCAAGCAGAACAGGGTGGTGTGGGCTAGCTGCTTCAAATTCCCGGTGGTCATGATATCCAGAATGTGTCCCAGCAGATAGGAGACAATGAGATTCCAAAGGGTACCCAGGCTGATGAGGGTCAGGGCCACGGCAAAGGACAGGCGGTTGCCCCGGAAGATGGCCCGGGTGTAGAGGCTGTAGTCTGGTTGTTGTTTCATGATTGGTTCTCCTTTTTCTCTGGGGGCGGGGTGAGAATGGGGCGATCACGGGTATCACAGGCGAATACATAGGCATCCTCTGGCTGCATGACCCATCGGGCCAAGAACAGGAAGGGAATGAAGGAAAAATTGTTGTGAAGGGTGTAGACCTGGGTGGGGCCGTCCTCCAGTTCCAAATCCCTCTTCTTCAGCAGTTCGCAGTCTGCCATTTTGGGGAGGGCTGCCAGTACATCATCCAAGGGCAGTTTAGTGTGCTTGGCAATGGCAGAGGGGTGGTAGAAGCTTCCCTCTCGCCCGTGGAGATACAGGAGAATTTCCAAAGCGCCGGGGAGGGCCAAGGCGGCAAATAGTTTCCGGCATCGTTCTGGATCTGGAAGGTTGCTCTGGTAGCCTTTTACAGGCTCTGGCATGAGAAAAAAGAGGGGGAAGTCCTCGGCCAGCACCCCGAGAGCCAAGCCTTCCTCTGTGGTGACATAAGCACGGAGCCAGGTGGGGGTGGGAGAAGGAGAGTCAGGAATGATTTCGTCAATATAGCATGTGGACTGCACCGAAATGGACGGGATGATGCCGGAGCCCATCAAGTTGCTACCCAGGTAGGGCGAAGATACTGCCAGCAGTTCAAATAGGGCAGAGAAACGCTGTTTGACAGGCGTGGACAATAGCCAATGTTGAAATTGAGTGTTCATGTCGGCAGTGGACGGGTCTGCCCGGCCAAACAGGGTGTCGATGCTCACCCCCAGACGGTCTGCCAGCACAGGGAGTAGTTCCACGTCCGGGGCTCCGCCCTTTTCCCATTTGCTCACTGCCTGGGCGGATACACCCACCAGCTGGCCCAGCTGCTCTTGGGTCAACCCTCGCTCTTTGCGCAGGCGTGTGATGGTGGCGCTCAAAGGTTGGTTCATAAAGATTCCTCCATTCGCTTCGTGGTTGTATTATATGGAAAACAGTGGTTGAGTGCAATGGAGGAAATCTTGAGTAAAATCAACTAATGGTTAAGTGCAGGGGGAAATCCTCTTGCAATGGGGCAGGCAGCAGGGTATGATGGAGGGGAAAGAAAACGATAAGGGAGGTGAGAGAGATGGATGAAACGCGCATATTGGCCTGTGTGGACCACACCCTGTTGCGCACCACCGCCACTTGGGAAGAAATTCGCCAACTGTGCGTCGACGGGATGGCCTATGGCTGCGCCTCGGTGTGTATTCCGCCCAGCCATGTGGAGCAGGCAGCCAAGTACCTGGGGGATAAGCTCCCGGTGTGTACCGTAATTGGATTTCCCAACGGCTACTCTACCACTGCTGTGAAAGTGTTTGAAACCCGGGATGCCATTGCAAACGGTGCCTGTGAGATCGACATGGTGGTGAATCTGGGTTGGGTGAAGGATGGCCGCTGGCAGGATATTCTGGAGGAAATCCAGGCGGTCAAGGCGGCGTGTGGGGACAAGGTGCTCAAAGTGATCGTGGAGACCTGCCAGCTGACCCAGGAGGAGAAGGTGAAGTTGTGTGAGCTGGTGACAGAGAGCGGAGCGGACTTCATCAAAACCTCCACAGGTTTTGCCGACGGGGGCGCTACGCCAGAAGATGTGGCCTTACTGCGTGCCCATGTGGGAGATAAAGTGCAGGTAAAGGCGGCTGGAGGCATCGCTTCCCTGGAGGATGGAGCTGCGTTTTTGGAGCTGGGTGCCACGCGGCTGGGAACATCTCGTATTGTGGCTTTGGTCAAACAAAGGGGTGTGTCGAATCACGTCGAAATATCAGAATGAAATTTCTTTTGTTTTCCACCAGAATATAGTAAAATGGGAGTGAGCAAAAAGAGAATTGGAAGGTGGGATGACATTGAATCAGCAACGGGCCATTCGGGAAATTTTGCGCTCCATGGGTCTGCTTGGGGATTCCCTGTCCATGCGTCAACTGGTGTGTGCGGTGGAATTGGCGCACCGCAACCCGGAATTGCTGCGGCGTATTACCAAGGGGCTTTACCCGGAGGTGGCCGCCCACTTTGACCAAGCTACTCCCTCTACGGTGGAACGAAATCTACGCCTGATTCGAGACCAACAGTGGAACAAAGGGGATCAGGAACGGTTGCGGGAGATGGCCGGATTTCCCATCCGGGTCAAGCCCACTACCGGTGAATTTGTGGATATTATCTGCTACTACATGGAGGCGCAAGGTGCTTTCGACGAATGAATACCGAAATGGGAGTTGAACCGAACAATGAAAGAGACCTATCGTGTGTGCCGTGGTGACGGCCAGCATTGGGATGATATTCTCCGTGTGGACCTGAAGGAGACTGGCTGGCTGGAGCCGGCAGGGGTAAAGGCCTGGGCGCAGCTGTGCCATGACGGAGAGAAGCTGTATGTGCGCCTGGGCGCAGAGGAGACCCATATCCGGGCCACCCTTACCGGAACGTTGGACCAGGTGTGCAACGACAGCTGCCTGGAGTTTTTCTTTGCCCCTGTGGCGGAGGACCCCCGGTATTTCAACTTTGAGTGGAATCCCCTCAAGGCTCTGAATCTGGGCTTTGGCGGCGCTCGCCCCACACGAGTGCGCCAGATCGTGAAAAAGATGGAGGAGCTGTTCTGCCCCCAGAGCTGGCAGAGCGAGGATGCCTGGGGCATTCAGTTCTCCATTCCGGCAGAGTTTGTGGGCCGCTACTTCCCCGGCTTTGCCTGGGAGGGAGAGTGCCACGCCAACTTCTACAAGTGTGGAGATGAGACGGATCACCCCCACTATCTGGCCTGGTCCCCGCTGGAATGCGACAAGCCGGACTACCACCGGCGTGGGGATTTCGGAACCCTGATCTTTGAATAAGAAAAAAGATAGCCGCTGCGCAAGCAGCGGCTATCTTTTTTACTTCTTTTTTCGGGCTTCCCGTTTTTTCATCAGTTCCTTGCGGGCGGCAGCGGCAGTGGCCTTCAAGTCCTCGGACAAGCTGGCATACCGGCTGGTGAGGTGCATGTTGGAATATTTGCGCCGGAAGGAGCGGGAGTAACGCTCCAAACGGGCGATTTGCTGGCTGTAACTGCTACGCAGGGAAGCGGACTGGGACTCCAGCATTTGGCCCAGCTCGGCCTTGCCCAGAGAGAACTGCACCTGGGCTTCGTCCCGGGCAGCAGCCAGTTTGACAACCAGCTGAGACACCAGGGCCAGATGCCGGATGGTGAGCGCGGCGTCCACCAGCAGTAGAATCAGCAATGTGATACACAGGGTGTTTACCAGCCAAGGGGCCATGGACTCATAGAGTCGCTCCACCGGGGGGTGAATCCAGAAAATCACCACATAGGACAACACGCCCCACACCAGAGCGACCCACAGACACACACGACCTTTGATGTTGAAGCGGTAGTTGGAGTAATCCCAGTAGCGCACGTGGGTGGTGGTCTCCAGCACCCATGCCACAAAGTACTCCCAGGAAGTCATCACCACCACGGCGGTGACATAGAACAGGAGCAGGTGGCTTTTTAAGGGGGTGAAGAAGAGAATCATCAGGGTCACACCGGCTCCATAAATGGGGCACACCGGGCCATAGAGAAAGCCGCGGTCCACCAGGCGGCGCTGGAGAATGGAACAATAACAAGTCTCCATGAGCCACCCCAAAAAGGAATAGAAGATGAAGTAAAGCACCAGGGCTTGGATGGGATATCCCAAAATGGTCAAGTAGTTTCACCTCTCTGATCCGGGTCGGTGAGCAGCACCCCCAGAACTCCATTGTAGATGCGGTCCGGGTGTTGGGTGAACCGCTGCGCAATATCCTCTCCCTCTTCCCGGGTTGCGGTGAGCAGAGAGAGGGTGAACAGATTGTCTCGGTCGTCGTCCAGCATCAGGCGCACCGTGTAGAAGGTTCCGTCCGGGGACGGGTCTACTTGGCTGCGCACCTGGGCTTTCCGCTTGAGGGCGGCGTTGAAGGGGGCCAGACGCTGGTCGCAACGCTGGCGGATGACGGGGGAGAGGCTGCTTTCACCGTCGGCGCAGTTGCGGCGGCCTTTGTCGGTGGGGGCATAGAAGTCGCCCTCTCGCACCAGATGTCCGCTGTCCAGCAGCTCGGAAACCGCTTCAGCAAAGACGAAGTAGTCCACCCCATCGTCGCACATCACCAGATCCGTGAGAGTGGCAAAGTCGATGGGGGCGGCCACACGGGTCAGAATATAGAGGATGAGCAATTTGATATCCAATTTGCTGTGTATAAATCCAAAACGGGCCATGGTTTGGTTCCTGCCTTTCTTGGGATGGAGCAGTCCACAGGACTGCTCTTATATTATACCGAAAAAGGCGGACGCTTACAAGGAAAACCTGTTGGATTACGCAGGGGATGACAGCGCCTTCCGCACCACCAGGGCGTGGTAGAGCCGCACCAAAATACTCCAGGTGGGGCGGTCCAACGTGCCCGTGACAGGTAGCTGAGCCAGTTCTTGTAATAGCTTCAAATTCTCCGTGTCGGCAGCCGGATCTTGCTGAAAATTATTTAAGGTGGAGGAGAGGGCGGAAAAAATGGTGCGTACAAAAGCCCACTCCGGGGAACCAGTGGGGGTGGGGACAAACTGAGGGGAGATGATTTGCAGAGGAGTAGGGGCACCGTCCCGCAGGGCGATGAGGTCGGCCTGTACCCGCAGGGCCAACCAGGTGGCGTAGTCTACTTCACCCGTGACGGGCAGGCCGAAGTCCCGCTGGAAAATCATCACTGCCTCCAAGGTGCGCTCCCCGAATACCCCGTCCTCCACCAGCCGGGGAAGGGCTGGATGGGTCAGGGAGATCACGTTGAGCATATGTTGCACGTCACGCACCGGGGCGCCGGTCAGGTTCAATTCCATCTGCGCTTACCTCCTTAATCGTTGGTGCCGTAGGTGAGAGAGTAGCCGGGGAATTGCCCGGCTTGGAACTGATTTTCAATCTCCGAGGGGGAGAGGGGAAGGTTGGCATCGGCCAGGGAGGTGGTGGCAATCCCCTTGTACTCGTCGTAAATGTTCAGCCAGGTGGCATTGTTCACCACGCCCGTCACCGGCAGGCCAAAGTTTTTTTGGGCCTGTTCTACGGCCTGGCGGGTTTTAGGGCCGAAAATGCCGTCGATGTCCAGCATGGGCAGAGTGAAGGAATACTGCCCAATGAGGGAGAGGAAGAATTGCAGGGCGGAAACCGCCGGGCCTCGGTCTCCTTGGCGCAGCACTTGAATGCCGGAGGGGCCTTGCACTTGGGTGAAGCTCTGTCCTTCGCTGACCAGCTCGGAGAGTTTGGTTACCGCCACATAGAGGAACACCAGCTTATACCAGGTAGCCCGCCCCACAATGCCGTCCACGCTGAGGCCAAACACGGATTGAAATACCCGAACCGCCTCCTCGGTTTTGGGACCGAAGATACCATCCACCTGGGTTAAGCGGGGAATGGCGGGGTAGTTCTGGCCGATGCGGTTGAGCATGGCTTGGAGCACCACCACGTCCTCCCCGGTGGTGCCCTGCCGCAGCGGATAACCCGGGTAGGAGTTGGGGACGTCCCGAATGGGGGCGTCGTTGACCAGCTCGATGTCATTGCCATAGTAGCGGCGCAAAATGGACATATAGTCCTCGCCCTCTTGGGCCAGCGCCTCGCTGCCCCACTGGGAAAGCCCATCGCAGGTAGAGGTGGTGCCGTTGCAGAATTTAGCAGCCAGAGGTTCCACAAAGCCTACCCGGCGGATGTAGGTGGTGAACATGTCGTCCACCAGTCGGTCGATGTTTTCAAAGGTGCTCCGGCCCTTGATGAACTTCTGGTCGTTTTGGGTCTCGCTGGTGATGTCGAAGTCATAGCCGCGGCTGGGGTAGAACTCCGTGTACACCCGGTTGAGGGCAAAGGAGATTTGAGCCAGAATGTTGGCTTTGAGTGCTTCTTCCTTCCAGGTGGGATAGACCTCGCTGGAGGCCACATTTTTGATGTAGTCGGGAAAGGTGACGGTGACATTTTCAGCCTGCTGACTGGGTTGGCCCAGGTGCACGGTGATGAATTCGGGAATGTATGGAATGACGGATACAGACATAGCGGCCTCCTTACAGTGGTTGTGGGGTAACTTGGGTGATCTGCTGTCTGGGAGAATCCGATTCGGGAATGGACAGGGGCATGAGGGGGACGCTTTGGGTGGTCTCCACCCCAGAGAAGATTTGCAGATCCTGGAAGATCGCCACCTGATAGCCTGGGTGCTCCACCACCAGGGAGTAGGAGGAGAAGGGCAGAGGGCTACCGGGGTTCTGGCTGAGAGCCACATCCGGGGCAGGTAGAGAAACGGGGCCTGCCAAGCCACTCTCGTCGGTAATCAGAGCGGACAAGAGTTGATACCGTCCTTGATCATCTCGCTGGGCAACCAGCACCGTGGCTCCCTGTATGGGAAGCTGCGCGCGGGATGCAAAGACCCGCACAATGAGAGAACCGGTTTGAGCCATGTGGAATACCTCCTTGAGAATGAGAAATGTTGCAAGAAATGCCATAAGGAAATTGACAAACTTATGACAATGAGATAGAATACTATGCATATGGTAAAAGATTGACGAAACGATCGCTGGTCAGATTTTGACAAAGTGTGAGGGTTGCTATGAAAAAAGATAAAATTTCTTCGGCGGTAATTCGCCGTTTGCCGCGGTACTACCGTCATCTGGATGATTTGTACCGGGCTGGAACCATTCGTATTTCCTCGGGGGCGTTGGCCCAATCCATGGGACTGACTGCCTCTCAGATTCGCCAGGATCTGTCCTGCTTTGGCGGGTTCGGCCAGCAGGGATATGGTTATAATGTGGAGCGCCTGCGGGGCGAGGTGGCGGAAATCCTGGGTATGAACAAAGGACACACCGTGCTGATTCTGGGTGCTGGTAACCTGGGGCGTGCCCTCATTGAGAATTTCCCCTTCCGTGCCAACGGCTTCCGTCTGGTGGCGGCCTTTGATGTGGACCCGCAGCTGGTGGACACCAAGCTGGGTGGTGTCCCCGTGTACCACATCGACGGGCTGGACACCTTTGTGCGGGAGCACCGGGTCAGTGTGGCGGTGCTCACCGTCCCTGGTTCGGTGGCTGTGGATACCGCTCGCCGTTTGAGCAAGCTGGGAGTGGACGGCATCTGGAACTTCACCAATGTGGAGCTGCCGGAGCAGGAGATGCCTGATGTGAAGGTGGAGAACGTACACTTTGCCGATAGCCTCCTGACCCTCAGTTATATGATCTCGGAGGAGTAAATAGACCCGTTGAAAAAATTTTTGAAAAAAGCGAAAAAACTCTTGCATTCTTCTAAGTGCTGTGCTATTATAATCAAGTCGCCAGGAAACGACACGCGGCTGTAGCTCAGCTGGATAGAGTGTTTGGCTACGAACCAAAAGGTCGGGGGTTCGAATCCCTCCAGCCGTACCAAAATAAAAGCACCTGCGAAAGCAGGTGCTTTTATTTTGGTAACCACAGGTTCATTTTAATGCTCGGCGGAAGTCAATTCCGCCTGCGCCAAGGTTTTCGCCATAGGCGAAAACGCTTGTACGGCGCATAAGCGCCGCCCCACCGTGTGGGGCCATGTTCTACTGGAAATCTATGCTGTTTGGATGTCATATACCCCCGGATGCGTAAGCGTCCGGGGGTTTGATTTATGTATTCGCTTGAGATTGAAAAACGTCCGATGCCTCTAGTTGCATCGGACGTTTTTGTTTTAGTCAGCCACCTGTTTCATGTTGGGATAAACCAGTTCGATCCGTTCATCCGGGTAGTGGAGGTCTAAAAATTCGCTCACGACGTTGGTTGGGCTATCCGGGACGGTGTGCCGCTGTTGATAGCGCCCCAGAGCCAGAGCGGAAATAAGAATGTTCGCCACCATGAACACCACCAGAACCACCGTCAGGGGCTTGCCGGCCTTCATGGGAATGCGCTCAATGAGCCGGGACAGGTGGGGATAGAGCAGCTTCATCCAACCCACGGCAGCAATGCCCCAGAAGAAACAGTACAGCAAGTTGATACGTCCGGCCAGGTTGAAGGGAATGTGGCTGTAGTCCCAGAACACGGTACCAAAGACCAGTTCGGTGAATACGCTACAAAAGTATTCGTAGGCGCCACCCAAAATGGTGCCGGCAAAGAATAAGTACCGATCGCTCTTGTCCCGGTAGCGGTAGAGCAAGGCGGTGAACATCACAGCCCCCAGGCCCCATACAATGCTGAAGGGGCCGTAGATAAGACTGCTGCGACTCATCCAAATTCCCATGGTGGCCCGGCAGAACAGAGTTTCGATGATATCGCCCAGCAGGGCGGCAATGACAAACAGCCAAATGAGCTTGGTGGGAGAACAGCCTTGAGCAAAGACCTCCGGTTTGGCAACAGGCTTGGCAGAAGAGGGCTGTTCCAGATTGGGGTAGGCGTGGAGCATACGGGCCTGGATGCGCTGGGTGATGGCGTGTCCGAACAGGGAGGAGAGCTCCTGAAAGTCCTGGGACAGGCGGGAGAGACGGCGCAGGCGGACGCCCATCTCCACGGTGATGCCCAGCGAGAGGGCTAGATCAAGCCCCACCAGGGAATAGAGTACCAGCAGAAGAATGCGAGAGAGAAGCTCAGGCAGGTCGCCCAGAACCAGAGCCAGCAGCGGGTTGAGAAAGCGCATACCCAGCCAGGCGGCTACGCCCAGCACCAACAGCATGGACAGGGAGACATAGCCGTGGAAGTGGAAGCGGTGGTGAGAGAAGTCCCACCATCTCCGGCGCAGCAGCCGCTCTAGCCCCACACCAGTGGTGACAGCCAACACAGCGAAAAGGGCACAGGAACCTAAAATGAAGAAGAAGGGCTGGTCGACCAGTTCGGGAAAGACCACGGTGACCAGGACGGCACCCACGCCGTAGATGGGGCTCAGGGGCAGATTTAAAAAGCCTGGATTGACGAAAGAATGCTTTTTGACGGCGCAGACTGCCACGCTGGCGCACCAACCCAAAAACGAGTAGATCAGGAAGAACCAGGCCAGCTGGGAGAAGGAATACATCATAAATAACCTCTTTCTCTGGAGTGTGGAAAAAACGACAAAAACTCACTCCAGGGGTCCTGGGGTGAGTTCTATAGATGTGAAAGAAAACGTTCGGGCCAATCAGCGCTGGCTGGGAACGGTTTGATCGTCATTGAAAATCATATCATCCACATCGGGCATGCGGGAAAAGTCTCTCACGGGTTCACACCTCTTTTCTTGGTTTCTGTTGTGTATTGTACCAAGGTAGTCCGGAAAAGTAAAGGGGTGGAATTGTAAAGTTTATATAAAGTCTTGAGGGACTGGGGGAAATATGGGGAAGAGGGAAGAAGGGTGGGGAGAAAAAACTCTTGATTTTTCCTGTGGGGTGTATTATAATCACTTTCACCGGTAAAAAAGAATATGCGGGTGTAGTTCAATGGTAGAATGTCAGCTTCCCAAGCTGAACACGGGGGTTCGATTCCCCTCACCCGCTCCAAAACAAAAGCACCTGCGAAAGCAGGTGCTTTTGTTTTGGGAGCCATAGGCTCATTTCAATGCTCGGCGGAAGTGAATTCCGCCTGCGCCAAGGTTTTCGCCTGGGGCGAAAACACTTGGACGGCGCAAAAGCGCCGCCGGCCCTTGGCCGGTTTTCTTTTTCCCTATTCACTCTTCACTTAAAAGTCAGGGGATGCAGGCACAAAACCTGCATCCCCATTTTACTTATGCCGTGGTGGCAAACTGGCTGTTGTGCAAATTGGCGTAGAAGCCCTTTTGATCCAGCAGTTGCTGGTGGGTGCCTGTCTCCACAATGTCGCCGTCCTTCATCACCAGAATGACGTCGGCGTTGCGGATGGTGGACAGACGGTGGGCGATGATGAAGCTGGTGCGACCCTGGGTGAGGTGATCCATGGCCTGCTGGATGGCAACTTCCGTGCGGGTATCCACGCTGGAAGTGGCCTCGTCCAGAATGAGGATCTTGGGGTCAGAGAGAATGGTGCGGGCAATGGTGAGCAGCTGTTTCTGGCCCTGGCTGATGTTGCTGGCGTCCTCGTTGAGCACGGTGTCGTAGCCGTGGGGGAGGGTGCGCACAAAGTGGTCCACCTGAGCCGCTTTGGCGGCCTGGAGCACTTCCTCGTCGGTGGCAGTCAGACGGCCGAAGCGGATGTTCTCCCGGATGGTGTCGTTGTACAGCCAGGTGTCCTGGAGCACCATGCCAAAGGCATCGCGCATCTCGCCTCGGGCAAACTGGCGCACATCATAGCCACTGAGCAGCACAGCACCCTCGTTCACATCGTAAAACCGCATCAGCAGCTTGACGATGGTGGTCTTGCCTGCGCCGGTGGGGCCTACGATGGCCACCTTGGTACCGGGCTGGATGGTGGCGGAGAAATCGTGGATGATGGTCTTATCGGGGACATAGCCAAAGTTCACGTGGGCAAACTGCACCGAGCCGTCGACGGACTCGGGGTCCACAGCGGGGGAAGGGTCGGGACTCTCCTCCGGCTCATCCAGGAAGAGAAACACCCGCTCGGCGGCGGCAGCGGTGAGCTGGAGCTGGTTGGAGATGTTGGCCAGCTGGTTGATGGGCTGGGTGAACTGGCGCACATACTGGATGAAGGCCTGGATATCACCCACAGTGATGGCCTGGTTCAGGGCCAAAAATCCGCCCAGCACACAGATGGCCACATAACCCAAGTTGCTGGCAAAGTTCATCAAAGGCATCATCATGCCGCTGAGGAACTGGCTCTTCCAAGCGCTGTGGTACAGCTTGTCGTTCATCTCGTGGAAGGTGCGGATGGAGTCTTCTTGACCGTTGAAGGCGGTAACCACCACGTGAGCGCCGAACATCTCCTCCACATGGCCGTTGACGTGGCCCAGATATTCCTGCTGGCTGCGGAAGAACTTCTGACTGCGGCGGATGACGTTCATGACGATGAACAGACACACGGGCAGGATGCAAAGGGCAATGAGGGTCATCCAGGGACTGATGGAGAGCATCATAATGAGTACACCCAGCAGCAGGGTCACCTGAGTGACCACCTGGGACAGGCTCTGGTTTAAGGTCTGGGTGACGGAATCCACGTCGTTGGTGATACGGCTGAGCACCTCGCCGTGGGAGACCTTGTCAAAGTAGGACATGGGCAGACGGTCGATCTTCCGGCTGATATCGGTGCGCATGGTGTAGCTGACTTTGGTGGCGATGCCTGCCATGAGCCAGCCCTGTACATAGGTCAGCAGAGCGCTGAACAGGTACAGGCCGCCCAAGAAGAGAAGAATCTGGGCCAGAGCGTCGAAGTCGATGCCACCGGTACCGGCAATCATGGCCATCAGGCCCTCAAAGAGCTTGGTGGTGGCGTTACCCAGAATTTTAGGGCCGAGAATGGAGAAGGCGGTGCCGGCTACTGCGCACACCAGGGAGAGGATGAGAACGGGGAGGTAGCGGTTCATATATTTGAGCAATTTCTTCATGGTGCCGGAGAAATCCGCTGCCTTGTCCCCGCCGTGCATACCAGCGGGGCCGTGGCCCATAGGGCCGTGTCGCATGGGTCCTGCCATGATTACAATTCCTCCTTTGAAAGCTGACTGTGGGCAATTTCCTGATAGGTGGGGCAGCTCTTCATCAGTTCCTTGTGGGTGCCCTGACCCACCACTTTGCCCTGATCCAGCACCAGAATCTGGTCAGCGTCCAGAATGGTGGACACGCGCTGAGCCACGATGAGCACGGTGGCCTGGGTGGTGTATTCCTTCAAGGCCGCGCGCAGCTGCGCGTCGGTTTTAAAGTCCAGCGCGGAGAAGGTGTCATCAAAGATATACACTGGAGCCTGCTTGGCCAGTGCCCGGGCAATGGACAGTCGCTGCCGCTGGCCGCCGGAGACGTTGGTACCGCCCTGGCTGATGGGGGTCTGCATACCCTGTTCCAGGTGGGAGATAAACTCGGTGGCCTGGGCGATTTGAGCGCTCTGGTCCACCAGCTCCTGGGAGGCATCGGGGTTTCCGTATTTCAGGTTGCTCTCCACCGTGCCCCGGAGCAAGATGCCCTTCTGAGGCACGTAGCCAATGGCATCTCGCAGCTCTTTCTGGGGCAGGGTGCGGATGTCTACCCCATCCAAGGTGATGCTGCCCTCAGACACGTCGTGGAAGCGGGGGATGAGGTTGATGAGGGTGGACTTGCCCGAACCGGTGGAGCCAATGAAAGCGGTGGTCTGTCCGGGACGGGCCACAAAGCTCACATGTTCCAGTACGTCGGCATCGGCGCCAGGGTAGCGGAAGGACACGTCGTGGAACTCCACCACGCCCTGCACGGGCTGGGCCAGATGGACGGGGTGCTCCGGGTCCTGAACCTGGTTTTCCGTCTCCAGCACTTCCTGGATACGCTCCGCGGACACCGAGGCGCGGGGCACCATGATGAACATCATGCTGATGAAGAGAAAGCTCATGATCACGTGCATGGCATACTGAATGAAGGCCATCATATCGCCCACCTGCAGGTTGCTGGCGGCGATCTCCTTGCCGCCGAACCACACGATGAGCAGGGACAGGCCGTTCATCACCAGGGTCATGGCGGGGAGCATGGTGGCCATGGCACGGTTGACAAACAGGGTGTTGGAGGTCAGGTCTCTGTTGGCCTTTTCAAACCGGTTCTGCATGAAGGACTGGTTGGAGAAGGCGCGTACCACCATCAGACCCCCGATTTCCTCCCGGCTGACCAGGTTGAGCCGGTCCACCAGGGATTGCATCTTCTTAAACCGGGGCATGGCCACGGCAAAGAGGATCATCAGCAGGCCCAGCATGACAATCAGGGCCAGGGCCAGAACCCAGGCCAGATTGAGACAGGTGGACAGGCCCATGATCAGGCCGCCAATGCCCATGATGGGGGCGAAGCACAGCAGGCGGAAGCCCATACTCAGGAAGTTTTGCACCTGGGTGATGTCGTTGGTGCATCGGGTGATGAGACTGGCCCCGGAGAACTGATCCATCTCATCGTTGTTGAAGTAGGTCACTTTGGTGAACACATCCCGGCGCAGGTCCCGGGCCACACCTGCACCCATCCGGGCCATGCAGTAGCCGGCGGCAATGGCACAGGCGGTGAGCAATACAGCCAGCACCGCCATGCGGGCGCCTGTGGTGAGGATGTAGCGGGTCTGGATGGCATCGGTATCCGCGCCCAGCTGCTGATAGAGCTGCTTGACCAGCATCACGCCGGTCTGCTCCAGCATGGTGTCGGGGGTTTGGGCGGCAATGTCAATGGCCTGAGCCACCAGCTGTTGACCCTGGGGCTGGCTGAGCAGCTGGCCCAGGGCCTGGAAGTCCTGTTCAGAGCCCTGAACTCCATCGGATTGGGTCATCAGCCAGGTTAAGGCATAGCTGGCCCGTCCAAAGGCTCCGTCCACGTCGGTCTCGTCCTGGGTACTGAGGGCCCAATCCTCGCCAGTGGCCTCGGGGAAGGTTTGGGACAGGCTCTCGGACTGGGGGTGGTCCGCCAAAGGCACATAGGCTTGCTCCACCAGAGCCTGATCCTCGGAGGACATGAACATCTCCAGCATGGTCAAGGTGTCTTTGGAGATGACCTGAGGGGCAGAGGAGGTAATGCCTCCTTGCTGCAACCCCACATTGACGATGTCGCTCATATAGTTGGGCAGGGACAGCTCCAACATGGCCTGGCCGAAGAGCAGGACAATGCCTACCAGCAACAGGCGTACATAGGGCTTTAGATATCGTTTTAGTTTCAGCATAAAATCCAATTCCCTCCTGATTACAAGGATGTGTCCGTGGAAAATTCCGCTTCCACGGCTGTGGCCAGACTGCGGAAGGCCTGGGTGAGCAGTTGGGCATCCACACCTTCTTGGGCATCCAGCCGCTGGAGCACGTGCTCCAGCTTGCCCAACATCTCCTCCCCAGTGGTGTGGAGCAGAGCAGCCCCAGATTCGGTGAGGTGAATCCACACCGTGCGGCGGTCGTGGTCGTCGGGCACCCGGCACACATAGCCCAGCTCTTCCAGTTTGGTGATGCGCTGGCTCACGGCCGGCAAGCTCTGCTTCATGGTCTTGGCCAGAGTGGACAAGGTCATGGGCGCGGGGTCACCCGAGGGACAGGACAGACGGTTGTGGCCTTCCGGGTGACGAAGGGTATATAAGGTGAAGAACTCCGACTTGTTGATGCCGGTGTTGGGGATTGCCAGCTTCCATGCCCGGCGCAGGCGATCCATCTCCCGCAGCAGCTCCAAGGCGCGGCGGTGTTCCTTTGTTTGCAAAGCAGTACCTCCCATCCAAAGCCCAACCAAAAGGTTAGGTTACATAATTATGAAACATAAGGGATTATACTCGTCTGATTTTCAGCTGTCAACGCTCAAAAGAAAAGTTCACAATTTATCCAAAAAATCCTGGGAATACCGGAGCCTACCCGTGCATAGGGTGCAGTATGACGATTTGGACAAGGGGGAAGGGTATGGATGCAGGGGTGAGACGGCGCACAGCGCCCAAGCGGAGAGCGCCAGGAAAGCAGACCAAGCCCCAGGGGGGAGCCACCCGCTGGGGCATTCAGCTGGTGGTCAGCGGGGTGCTGTTTTTATTGGTGTTCATCGGTCGAGGGGTATTCCCCGGTCAAGCCCAGCTGGTGGGACAGCTGTTAGAGGCAGACATGGACGTGGGTGGGCTGGTGCAGCAGGCTACGGCCTGGGTCCAGGGGACCATGTCCGGGCAGGAGTGGCTGGCACAATGGATGGGGGAGGAGAGCGCCCAGGAAGAGACTGTGGACACCCCTCAACAGGTGACGCTGCTGGGCCAGCAAAAAAATGTGGATCAGCCCTATCCATCCACCCAGGGGGTGGCTCAGAGCACCGAGACTCAGCAGGTGCAGGCCACACCGGAACCTACAGCTGCCCCTACGCCAGCCCCCACCCCTGAGCCAACGCCCGCGCCCACGCCGCAGCCCACCCCAGAGGTGGTGACGGCAGTGGCCCAGGAGTACAGCCCCGACGGGGTAGAGCTGCCCTCTAATGTCAGTTATGAGCACTACGAACTGGGCCTGACCCAGACCGTGTGTCCCGTGATGGGGCCGGTGAGCTCCACCTTTGGCTATCGCACCAACCCCATTACCCAGAAACATGAGTTCCATCTGGCCCTGGACATTGCCGCCGACGAGGGCACCGAGATCAAGGCCTTTGCCGACGGGGTGGTGGAGTACATTGGCCAGAGTGATGACTTCGGACTGTATTTCCAGCTCATCCACGACAACGGGGTCACCACCTTTTATGCCCATTGCAGCAAGCTGCTCATACAAAAGGGAGATGAGGTGAAGTGTGGCCAGACGGTGGCCCTGGTAGGGGAGACGGGAATGGCCACCGGGCCCCACCTCCATTTTACTGTAGAGAAAGATGACATTCGCCTGGATCCTGCCTACTATGTGGACCCATCCTGAGGTCAAGTGGAAGGTGAGCCCGGGCTTCTGGCTGGTGCTGGGGGTGTTGTACTATTTGGATGAGGGGACCGGGCTGCTGCCCTGGGGACTTCTGGCCTGTTTGGTCCATGAGGTGGGGCATTGGTTGGCGGCCAAGTGGTACGGCGGACAGCTGGAGACGGTGCAGCTCACGGCGGTGGGCGCGGAAATGGTGCTGTGCTATCCCAGAACCTTATCTTATGGAGAGGATACGGTGGTGGCGCTGGCCGGGCCGGTGGCCAACGCCTTGCTCAGCGGAGTGGCGTGGGGGCTGCGTATCCCCGTTCTGGCGGCGTTGAGTGTCGGGTTGGGTGCGTTTAATTTGCTGCCTATCTTTCCACTGGATGGGGCCCGAGTGCTCCATAACTATCTCTGCCCTCTGCTGGGGCCTCAGCGGGCAGAGCGGTGGGGCTTGGTGGCCTCTGCGTGTCTGGTGGGTGGCCTATTGGGGCTGGGTGCCATTCTCGTGGGGGAGTACGCCAATCTCACGTTGCTGCTCACCTCTGCATGGCTCTTCTGGGGCATTGTACGAAAACAGACCTTGGGCTGGTGGCGGGAGAAAAAAGAAAAAACAAAGAAATAAAGGGTTGCTTTCTTCTGGTGGGTATGGTAAAATAACTCGGTCTGAAAAAGGGTGGTCCTCTGCACATACTTAAAATGATGCACGAACGCCTGAATATGAGGAGGAAATATCAATGGAACTGCTGAAGCAATTTAGCCAGAAGTATCTGAAGGAAGAGGCTCCCGTGGCCAACGTGGGTGACACCGTCCGCGTGCACATCCGTGTTAAGGAAGGCAACCGTGAGCGTATCCAGGTTTTCGAGGGCACCGTCATCGCTAAGAAGCACGGTGGCATCGAGGAGACCTTCACCGTGCGTCGTGTTTCCTACGGCGTTGGCGTGGAGAAGGTGTTCCCCCTGCACGCTCCCACCATCGAGAAGGTGGAGACCGTCCGTCGTGGTAAGGTGCGCCGCGCCAAGCTGTACTATCTGCGTAACCGCGTGGGTAAGGCTGCTAAGGTCAAGGAAGATCTGTAATTCCATAAATTGCACGAAAAAAGGAGCGGAAAAATCCGCTCCTTTTTTGTCTTTCCCTCTTTTCCTGGGAAAAAGAATTTAGTATAATAAATCAAATCAACATAGCAACGCCGGGAGCACCGCTTCCGGAGAAAGGGGAGGTATATGAACATCCAATGGTATCCCGGCCATATGACCAAGACCCGCCGGCAGATGGAAGAGGATGTGAAGTTTGTGGACATGGTGGCGGAGGTGGTAGACGCCCGCATTCCCATTTCCAGCCGAAATCCAGACATTGACTCCATGGTGGGGGACCGGCCCCGGATGATCATCTTCAACCGGGCCGACCAGGCTGACCCGGCGGTGACCGCCCAGTGGATGGCCTGGTTTCGCCAGAAGGGCTACGCCGTGCTGGAGACGGACGCCAAGACCGGCAAGGGGGTCAACCAGTTTTCCAACGTGGTCAAGCAGGCCCTGCGGGAGAAGATCGAGGCCTGGAAGGCCAAGGGCCAGGTGGGCCGCCCGGTGCGTGTGATGGTGGTGGGCGTGCCCAACGTGGGCAAGTCTACCTTTATCAATAAGGTGGCCCGGCGGAAATCCGCCAAGGCGGGGGACCGGCCCGGTGTCACCCGAGGCAAGCAGTGGGTGAACATCGATCAGGGGCTGGACCTGTTGGACACCCCCGGCATTTTGTGGCCCAAATTTGAGGACGAGACCACTGGCATGCACTTGGCCTTTATAGGCGCTGTGCGAGACGAGATTTTGGACAGCGAGGAGCTGGCCTGTGGCTTGATGGAACTACTCAGCGCCCACTACCCCGGGGTGTTGGAGGAGCGGTACAAGCTCAAAGACATGGAGGGAAAGGCAGGCTGGGAGCTGCTGGAGATGGCCGCCCGCAAGCGCGGTATGCTCATTTCCGGCGGCGAGGTGGATACCCAGCGCATGTCCCGGGTGCTGCTGGACGAGTTCCGGGGCGGCAAGCTGGGCCGGTTTACCATGGAGCGGCCGGAGGATGTCCATGAATAAGGATGTGGAACCGGTGGACCTGTACCAGTGGGATGCACAGGTTCGAGTCCAGAGCCAGGTGGAAGTTCTGGCTGGCGTGGACGAGGCTGGGGCAGGTCCCTTGGCTGGGCGGGTGTACGCTGCGGCGGTGATTCTCCCCCAAGGGGCGGAGCTACCCTACCTCAACGACTCTAAGAAAGTGACCCCTCGGCGGCGGGACCTGCTCTTTGACCTCATTCGAGAGCAGGCGGTGAGCTGGAGTGTGGCTTGGGTGGAGCCGGAGGAGATTGACCAGCTGGACATTCTCAACAGCCGCATGCTGGCCATGCAGCGGGCCATTGATCAGTTGAACCCAGCCCCCCAGATGGTGCTGGTGGATGGCAACCGGGACCACGGCAGCTGCTGTGCAATCACCACGCCCCACCAGCTGGTGGTGAAGGGGGATGCCCATTCCGCTTCCATCGCGGCGGCTTCCATTCTGGCCAAGGTCAGCCGAGACCGGTACATGGAGGAGATGGCCAAGGCCTATCCTCAGTACGCCTTTGAAAAGCACAAGGGATATCCCACCAAGCTCCACTATGAGCTGTTGCGCCAGTACGGCCCCTGTCCCATCCACCGCCGCAGCTTCTTGAAAAAGCTGTGAGGGGCGGGGGAGAGGCCCGACTGCTGGGCAAGTGGGGAGAGACCCAGGTGGCCAACTACTTGCGCCAGCGTGGGTATGAGGTTCTGGACATGAATTACCGCTGTCGCATGGGAGAGCTGGATCTGGTGGCCTCCAAGGGTCGGTACCTGGCCTTTGTGGAGGTAAAGCTGCGGCGCAATGGGGATTTGATGGCCGCCCGGGAGGCGGTGACCTACTCCAAGCAGCAAAAACTGCGCTCTGCGGCCCTGCTCTACCTGCAAGCGCATCCCACCAAGCTCCAGCCCCGGTTTGACGTGGCGGAGATTTACGCGCCCCAGGGGACTGGGACAAGACATCCCCACATAAACTATCTGGAAAATGCTTTTTAGAGGTGAGTGGGAATGAATCGGTTGATAGTGATGGATGGACACTGTGACACGATATACCGCTGCTGGTCCATGGGGGAGGAGTTGCCCTACAACACCGGCGCGCTGGAGTTGTCCTCCGCTCTGGACACCTTTGGGGGCTATGCCCAGATTTTTGCTCTGTGGTCGGCCAAGGGCTACGTGGGCGGGGAGTGCCTGGAGGCCACCTGTAAGTGTCAGCTGGGCTACTTCCGGCGGCAAATGGAGTGTTACTCCCATATGGTGACCCATTGCACCACCGCCCTCCAGGCTCGGGAGGCCAATGAGGCTGGCAAATGCGCCGCCTTTCTCTCGGTGGAGGGGGCGGAACTGCTGGGGTGCAGCCTTAAGGGGCTGGAGTGGGCCCACCGGGAAGGGGTGTGCGCGGTGAACCTGACCTGGAACCACGAAAATGCCCTCAGCGGCTCCCACTGTGACAACCCCAGCCAGGGTCTGACGGCTTTGGGCCGGGTCTTTGTCTCTCGCATGGGAGAGCTGGGCATGCTGGTGGATGTATCCCACCTGTCGGAGGCGGGATTCTGGGATGTGATGGAGGTGCAGGAGGGACCTGTTTTGGCCAGCCACTCCAACGCCCGGGCGGTGTGGGAGCACACAAGAAACTTGACGGATGAGCAGATTACTGCCATAATAAAACACCAAGGTGTCATTGGCCTGAACTTCTACCGGAATTTTGTGGGAGGAAAGGAAGGGCTGGATGATGTGCGGCGTCACCTGGATCACATGCTGGATCTGGGCGGGGCCAAATGCGTGGCTTTGGGTGGCGACTGGGATGGAGCGGAGCTGATTGCCCCTCTGGCCCACATCACCCGCCTGGAGGATTTGTATGAATATTTCCTCCGCTGTGGATATCAAGAAGGGTTTTTACACGACCTGTTTTACAATAATCTAATGGGGGTAGTGAGACAATCATGAATTATCTGAGCACAAGAGACAACCATTTGCGTATGACCGCAGCTCAGGCCATTTCCAAGGGATTGGCCCCCGACGGCGGTCTGATGACCCCCCAGGTGATGCCTCGTCTGGCGGGGAATGCCCTGGAGAGTTTGAAGGACATGTCCTACCAGCAGCGGGCTGTGTACGTGCTGGCTGGATTCCTGGAGGGCTTCTCCAGTTCTGAGCTCACCGCCTATGCCCGGGCCGCCTACGGCGGCGGGAAGTTCTCCCACCTGGATGTGGCCCCGGTGCGGGCTGTGGATGAGAACACCCACTGCATGGAGCTCTGGCACGGCCCCACCTGCGCTTTTAAGGACATGGCGCTGCAGATGCTGCCCCATCTGTTCTCCGCTTCTCTGGTGAAAAACGACGAGAAAAAGACGGTGTGCATCCTGGTGGCCACCTCTGGCGACACCGGCAAGGCCGCTTTGGAAGGCTTTAAGGATGTGAGCAAGACCAAAATTCTGGTCTTCTACCCCAAGGACGGCGTGTCTGACATCCAGCAGCTGCAAATGGTGACCCAGGAGGGCAGCAATGTGGGCGTGTGCGCCGTGGTGGGCAACTTTGACGATGCCCAGACTGGGGTCAAAAAGCTGTTCTCCAATGAGGAGCTGGCCCAGCAGCTGGCCGAGCGTGGCTACTTCCTGTCTTCGGCCAACTCCATCAACTGGGGCCGTGTTCTGCCTCAGATCATCTACTACATTTCCGCCTACTGCGATTTGCGCAAGCAGGGGGCCATTGAGCAGGGCCAGGAGATCAATGTCTGCGTTCCCACGGGAAATTTCGGCAACATTCTCGCCGCCTACTATGCCAGAATGATGGGTGTGCCCATTAAGACCCTCATCTGTGCATCCAACGAGAACAACGTGCTCACCGACTTCATCCGCACCGGTGTGTACGACCGCAACCGCCCCTTCCACAACACCCTGTCTCCCTCCATGGACATCCTCATCTCCAGCAATCTGGAGCGGCTGCTCTTTGAGCTCTCCGGCCGGGATGACCAGCAGGTGGCCTCCTACATGGAGCAGCTGGCTCAGGAGGGACGCTACGAGGTGAGCCCCGCTATCAAGACTAAGCTCCAGCAGGCATTTGCCGCCGGATACTGTGACGATGCTCAGACCAAGGAGACCATTGCCAAGGTGTGGAAGGAGCACAACTACCTCATTGATCCCCACACCGCTGTGGCCTTCCATGTGTTGGAGGAGTACCGCAAGGAGACCGGGGACGAGACCGTGACGGTGGTGGTGTCCACCGCCAGCCCCTTCAAGTTCTGCTCCAGCGTGCTGGAGGCCCTGGGTGAGCACGAATTTGCCCCCGGCACCGAGATTCTGGACCAGCTGTCGAGGCTCACCGGGGTGGAGGTACCCAAGCCCCTGGCCAGCCTCAAGGACAAGCAGGTGCGCTTTGACACGGTGACCGAGAAAGAGGGGATGCTGGACCAGGTGCTGGAGTACCTGCGCTAATGTTGACAAGTAAGGAGTGAGGCAATGGCTCTGTATGCCATTGGAGATACCCACCTGTCCCTGGGCTCCAACAAATCTATGGAAGTGTTCGGGGGCAGCTGGGAAGGATATGTGGACAAGCTGGAGCAGGGGTTCTCCCAGGTGTCCGACGACGACACGGTGGTGCTGTGCGGAGATTTGTCCTGGGGCATGAGCCTGGAGGAGGCGAAAAAGGACCTGGAGTTTCTCAACTCCCGCCTGCCGGGGGAGAAGTGGATTTTGAAGGGCAACCACGACTACTGGTGGAACACAGCCTCGAAAATGAACACCTTTTTCCGGGAAAACGGCCTGGATCGTCTGCACATTCTCCACAACAACTGTGCCTTTTACGGGGATGTGGCCCTGTGCGGCACCCGGGGCTGGTTTTATGAGGAGCAGGCCAATGCCCCCTCGGGGAAGGTGTTTCGCCGGGAGGTCATGCGCCTGGAAACCTCGCTGAAAGCGGCGGGAGAGGCGGAAAAGTACTGCTTTCTCCACTATCCGCCCTTGTACAAGGGATACCAGTGTCCGGAGATTTTGCAGCTGCTGGAGCAGTACCAGGTAAAGGTGTGCTGCTATGGCCATCTCCACGGCCCCAGCCACCGTTTGGCGGTGGAAGGAGTGCAGGGAAGCGTGGCTTACCAGCTGGTGGCAGCCGACTACATCGGTTTCCGCCCGAAAAAAATTTTGGATTAGCAAAAAAAAGGGTGGAAATATTCCATCGCATCTGATAGAATGGATTGGATTTATCAGAAAGAAAGCCCATAGCCTATGGCTGGGCTAAGTTGGAGGAACGTATACATGAACATCAAGAGCAACGAGAAAAAAGAAAACAGCGCCATTGAGCTGGTCATCGAGGTCAGCGCTGCTGAGTTTGACGCCGCCATCAACAAGGTGTACAACAAGCAGAAGAAGAACATCATGATCCCCGGCTTCCGCAAGGGCAAGGCTCCCCGCAAGATGGTGGAGAAGATGTACGGCGAGCAGGTGTTCTTTGAGGACGCTGTGGAGGAGGCTTATCCCGCTGCCTATGATGCCGCTCTGAAGGAGGCTGGCATTGTGCCCGTGGCCTACCCCAAGCTGGAGATCGTGGAGATCAGCAAGGACGGCTTCACCTTCAAGGCTCTGGTCACCGTGCAGCCCGAGGCTTCCGTGAAGGAGTACAAGGGCCTGGTGGTTGCCAAGCCCGAGGTGAAGGTCACCGCTGCTGACGTTAAGGCTGAGATGAAGCCCTTCATTGACCGCGCTTCCCGTCTGGTGAGCGTGGAGCGCAAGGCCAAGAAGGGTGACGTGGCTGTCATCGACTTCGAGGGCTTCAAGGACGGCGTGGCTTTCGAGGGTGGCAAGGGCGAGAACTATCCCCTGGAGCTGGGCTCCGGTAGCTTTGTTCCCGGCTTTGAGGAGCAGGTCATCGGCATGAAGGCCGGTGAGGAGAAGGACCTGGACATCACCTTCCCCGAGAACTACACCGCCGATCTGGCTGGCGCCGCCGTGGTCTTCAAGGTGAAGGTCAACGAGGTCAAGGAGCGTCAGGAGCCCACCCTGGACGACGAGTTCGCCAAGGACGTGTCCGAGTTCGACACTCTGGACGAGTTCAAGAAGGACCTGAAGGAGAAGCTGAAGGCTCGCCGTCAGGAGCAGGCCGAGCGTGAGTACGAGGCTGCTGTCATCGACGCTCTGCTGGAGAACCTGGTGTGCGACGTGCCCGAGGCCATGGTGGAGTACCGCGCCGACAAGATGGTGGAGGAGCAGGCTATGCGTATGCAGCAGAGCGGCCTGAACTTCCAGGACTACCTGAAGTACATGGGTCTGTCCATGGACGACGTGCGCGCCCAGGCTAAGACCGCCGCTGACCGCGCTGTGCGCACCGCTCTGGTGCTGGATGCCGTGGCTAAGGCTGAGGGCATCGAGGTTTCCCAGGAGGAGCTGGACGCCGAGGTCAAGCGCCTGGCTGAGCAGTTCAACGTCACCGAGGAGCAGGTCCGTGAGGTCACCAACGTGGACGACATGAAGCAGGACCTGGCCTCCAAGAAGGCTCTGGAGCTGGTGAAGTCCTCCGCCAAGAAGCCCGCCAAGAAGAAGGAAGAGGCTGAGACCGAGGCTCAGGCTGAGTAAAGATTTTTATGGCAAGGGAGGAATATTCCTCCCTTGCCATTGGGTATACTGGAACTGATTTCCAGTGACAAAGGAGAGGTTTCCATGAGTTTAGTTCCCTATGTTGTGGAGCAGACCAGCCGTGGAGAGCGTTCTTACGACATTTTCTCCCGCCTGCTCAACGACCGCATCATTTTTCTGGGCGAAGAGGTGAATGCCACCACGTCCGCACTGGTGGTGGCCCAGCTTTTGTACCTGGAGGCCCAGGACCCCGATAAGGACATTCAGTTCTACATCAACAGCCCCGGCGGCTCGGTCACCGACGGCATGGCCATCTATGACACCATGCAGTATATCAAGTGTGACGTGTCCACCATCTGCGTGGGTATGGCCGCCTCCATGGGTGCGTTTTTGCTCTCTGCCGGTACCAAGGGCAAGCGTCTGGCTTTGCCCAACGCTGAGATCATGATTCATCAGCCCTCCGCCGGCACCCAGGGCCAGATCACGGATATGGCCATCCACCTCAAGCGTCTGGAAATCATCAAAAAGCGGATGAACCAGATTCTGGCCGACAACTGCGGCAAGAACGTGGAGCAGGTCACCGCTGACTGTGAGCGCGACAATTTCATGACCGCCGAAGAAGCAGCGGCCTATGGCCTGATTGACAAGGTCATTTATAATCGTTGATGGTGCAAAGGGCGGAGACAGGACATGTCTTCGCTCTTTAGCACGTTTCCGAAAGGAAGGTATTCCATTTATGGCTCGAGATGAGTATAAAACCGTTCGCTGTTCCTTTTGTGGCAAGCATCAGGAGCAGGTGGAGCGTATCATTGCCGGACCTGGGGCATACATTTGCAACGAGTGTGTCCACCTGTGCCTGAGCATTCTGGGCGAGGAGCAGGAGCCGGAACTGGACAGTCTGGAAATGCCCGACGTGATCCCCACCCCCCGGGAGATTCGTGAGGTTCTGGACGAGTATATCATTGGCCAGGAGCAGGCGAAGATCGCTCTGTCCGTGGCGGTATACAACCACTATAAGCGGATTTACTTTGGCGGCGGGGACTCGGTGGAGCTGCAAAAGAGCAACATCCTTCTGGTGGGCCCCACCGGCTGCGGCAAGACCCTCTTTGCCCAGACTTTGGCCCGGGTGCTGAAGGTGCCCTTTGCCATTGCCGATGCCACCACCCTCACCGAGGCCGGTTATGTGGGCGACGACGTGGAAAACATTCTGCTGCGCTTGGTGCAGGCGGCAGATTACGATATTGAACTGGCCCAGCGTGGCATCATCTATGTGGATGAGATTGATAAGATCGCCCGCAAGAGCGAGAATACCTCCATCACCCGAGATGTGTCCGGCGAGGGCGTGCAGCAGGCTCTGCTGAAGATTCTGGAGGGGACCGTGGCCAACGTCCCGCCCCAGGGAGGCCGGAAGCATCCCCACCAGGAGTTTTTGCAGATTGACACCAAGAACATCCTGTTCATCTGCGGCGGCGCCTTTGATGGTCTGGAGAAGATCATCGAGCAGCGCATGGAGCAGAAGACCATCGGCTTTGGCGCCCAGGTGCGTACCGCCGCCGAGCGGGAGCAGGAGGATATCTTCCGCTATGTGCAGCCCCACGACCTGCTGAAGTTCGGCATCATCCCCGAGCTGGTGGGCCGTCTGCCGGTGATTACCGGCCTGAAGGCTCTGGACGAGAAGCAGCTGGTGCAGATTCTCACTGAGCCCAAAAACGCCCTGGTCAAGCAGTACCAGAAGCTGCTGGAGTACGACAACGTGGAGTTGGAGTTCACTCCCGAGGCTCTGGAGGCTGCGGCCAAGAAGGCTGTGGAGCGGAAGATCGGCGCCCGTGGCCTGCGTGCGGTGCTGGAGGAAGTGATGACTCCGGTGATGTACGATGTGCCTTCGGATGACACCATTGCCAAGGTGAGCATCACCCCTGCGGCCATCCGTGGGGAGGAGCAGCCTCTGGTGGTGCGGGAGGAGGGCCGTCCGGCCCGTCCCCGCCTGGGCGCTGCCGCCCTGCGAGAGATGAGCAGCCAGGCCAAAGGCAAGGGCAACGCATCTTGACATAAATACAAAAGGGGCGGGCGCAGGCTCGCCCCTTTTTGACCATCAACCATCCCTTCTGCGAGAGGGGAAGGAAAGGAGGAATCCAATATGACGACCAAGAACGAACACGAGATTGTGGCCATGCCAGCCCTGGCGTTGCGGGCCATCACCGTGTTTCCCAATTTGTTGCTCCACTTTGACGTGGGCCGGGAGATTTCCATCCGGGCCTTGGAGCAGGCCATGGCGGGCAGCCGGGAGATTTTCCTGGTGACCCAGAAGGAACTGGCGGTGGAGGAGCCCACCCAGGAGCATCTGTACACCGTGGGTACCGTGGCCACCGTCAAGCAGATTCTTCGCCTGCCGGAGAACAATGTGCGGGTGATGGTGGAGGGCAAAACCAGAGGGAGAATGCTGCGGCTGCTCACCACCGAGCCCTACCTCACCGCAGAGCTGGAGCTTTTGGAGGAAGTGCCCGGGGCCAAGGAGAACACCCCTCGCACCGAGGCCCTTATTCGCCAGATCTATTCCATGGTGGAGCGATACACCCAGCTGTCCGACCGAGTGTCCCCGGAGGTGTACCTGCGTCTGTTGGCCAGCGATGATCCCGCCTACATAGCCGACTATGCCGCCCAGAATATGCCTCTGCGCTTTGAGGACAAGCAGGTGATTCTGGAGGAGCTGCGGCCCACCCGCCGCCTGGAGAAGCTGGCCCGGATCTTGGCCCGGGAGGTGGAAATTCGCCAGGTGGAAAGCGAACTGGAGGGAAAAGTCCAGGAGCAGATGGCAGAAAACCAGCGGGACTACTACATGCGAGAGCAGTTGAAGGTCATCCAGCGGGAGCTGGGCGACCGGGATGACGGGGATGAGATCGCCGAGTACCGCCAGCGCGTGCGGGAGGCTAAACTTCCCGACGAAGTGCGGGAGAAGCTGAACAAAGAGATCAAACATCTGGAAAAGCAGCCCTATGGCTCTGCCGAGGCCTCGGTGCTCCGGGGCTACCTGGACACCTGCCTGGAGCTGCCCTGGATGGTAAAAACCAAAGAGCGGGCCAACGTGGCCACGGTGTCCAAGGTTCTGGAGACCGACCACTACGGTCTGGAGAAGGTGAAGGAGCGCATTCTGGAGTTTGTGGCGGTCAAGCAGCTGTCCCCGGACATCAAGGGCCAGGTACTCTGCCTGGTAGGCCCTCCCGGTGTGGGTAAGACCTCCATTGCCATGAGCGTGGCAAAGGCCATGAACCGGAAGCTGGCCCGTATTTCTCTGGGCGGCGTCCACGACGAGGCTGAGATTCGAGGCCACCGCAAAACCTATGTGGGGGCTATGCCTGGGCGCATCATTGCCGGCATCCGTCAGGCGGGAAGCGTCAACCCGGTGCTGGTCCTGGACGAGCTGGACAAGGTGGGCAGCGACCACCGGGGCGACCCCAGCGCTGCACTGCTGGAGGTGCTGGACGTGCACCAGAACGCCACCTTCCGGGATCACTACCTGGAAATGCCCTTTGACCTGTCCGATGTGCTGTTCATTGCCACCGCCAATACCACTGACACCATCCCTCGGCCCCTGCTGGACCGTATGGAGATCATTGAAATCGGCAGCTATACCGACGAGGAGAAGCTGCAAATTGCCAAACGCCACCTGTGGCCCAAGGAGCTGAAAGCCCACGGACTCACCCGCAGCCAGGTGAAGCTCACCGACGAGGCCCTGCGCCAGATCATCTCCGGTTATACCCGGGAGTCCGGCGTGCGCCGCCTGGAGCGGCTGCTGGACCAGCTGTGCCGGAAAGCCGCCATGAAGCTGGTGCGGGAAGAGGTGAAGTCCGTGCCTATCAATCCCGGCAACCTGCAGGAGTATCTGGGCGTGCGCCGCTACGCCAAGGACAAGACCGCCGGTCAGCCCCAGGTGGGCGTGGTCAACGGCCTGGCCTGGACCTCTGTGGGCGGCGAGATCCTGGAGGTGGAGGTTAACGTGGTGGATGGTACCGGAAAGGTGGAGCTCACCGGTAACCTGGGCGACGTGATGAAGGAGTCCGCCCGCACCGCTCTGTCCTTCATTCGCAGCCGTGCCAAGCAGCTGGGGCTGGAGGGCAGCTTCTACAAGGATAAGGACATTCACGTCCACTTCCCCGAGGGTGCCGTGCCCAAGGACGGACCCTCCGCTGGTATCGCCATCACCACCGCTATGGTGTCCGCCCTCACCGGAGTGCCGGTGCGGGGAGATGTGGCCATGACTGGAGAGGTGACCCTGCGGGGCCGTGTGCTGGCCATCGGCGGATTGAAGGAAAAGACCATGGCCGCTCTGCGCAACGGCATGTCCACCGTGATTCTGCCCCAGGACAATGTGAAGGACCTGGAGGAGATCGACCCCCTGGTGCGGGAGAGCTTGAAGTTCCTCCCGGTGACCAGCGCCGACCAGGTGTTGGCCTATGCCCTGGTGGGGGAGTGCGCTGCCGACCAGACCTGTCAGACCATCATCACCCCTGACCCGGGCAAGAGCCCTGGTGTGGCGGTGAATTTGTGCCAGTGAGGTGTGAGATATGAAGGTGAATTTGAACCAGGCGGAGTTTGTCCGCTCGGCGGCTAAGCCCGCCGACTTTCCCCGGGATACCCTGCCCCAGGTGGTGTTTGCCGGACGGTCCAACGTGGGCAAGTCCTCGGTGATCAACCGTCTGCTCAACCGTAAGAACTTTGCCCGGGTGGGTTCTGCTCCCGGAAAGACCACCCACATCAACTACTTTCTCATTGACAAGCAGCTCTATTTGGTAGACTTGCCCGGCTATGGCTACGCCAAGGTGTCCATGGCCGAGCGGGCTCGGTGGGCCAAGCTCATTGAGGGCTGGTTTGCCGATACCTCTCTGATGACCCTGGGCATTCTCATTGTGGACTCCCGCCACAAGCCCACGGCAGACGACAAGGTGATGAGCGACTTCTTCCTCACCACCGATAAGCCCTATGTGGTGGTGGCAAACAAGCTGGACAAGCTGAAAAAGAGCGAAATTGCCCCCAACCTTCAGCGGGTGCGTGACACCCTGGAGCTGCCCGATGAGGTGCCGGTGATTCCTTTCTCTGCGGAGAAGGGAGAGGGCAAGCAGGAGCTGTTGGAGCTGATTTTCAACCATATGGAGGGCTGAGGTATGAAGTACGTGCGTTTCCAAGGCCAGCATGGCCCCCAATGGGGCGTGGTGGAAGGGGAGCAGGTGAAAACCCTCGCCCAGGCCCCCTATGAGGGGGTGGAGTACGATGGGGGCAGCCTCCCTCTGTCAGAGTGCCAGCTGCTGGCCCCCTGTACCCCCACCAAGGTGGTGTGCATCGGCAAAAACTACGCCGAGCACGCCCGGGAAATGGGGGCAGAGCCCCCGGGATTTCCCGTCCTCTTTATGAAAGGGCTCAACGCCCTCAACCACCCGGAAGGGGAGATTTCGCCCCCGGCCTTTGTCCAGCGTCTGGACTATGAAGGGGAGCTGGGGGTGGTGATCCGCCGCCGCGCCACCAAGATTTCCGCTGCAGATTGGCAGGAGTACGTGCTGGGCTACACCTGCCTCAATGACGTCACCGCCCGGGACGTGCAAAAGCACGACGGACAGTGGACGCGAGGCAAGTCCATGGACGGTTTCTGCCCCGTGGGCCCCTGGGTGGTGGATGGGATTGACCCCACCGAGCTGGATGTGACCACCCGCATCAACGGGGAAGTGGTGCAGCAGGGAAACACCCGGGATTTCATCACTCCCATCCCGGAGCTGGTGGAGTTTGTCACCGCCTCCATGACCCTGGAGCCCGGTGACGTGGTGGCCACGGGAACGCCTGCGGGCATCGGGCCCATGCAGACGGGCGATGTGGTGGAGGTGGAAATCTCCCACATCGGCGTGCTGCGCAATTACGTAAAATAAGAAAAGGCGATGTTGCACCAAAAGGCGGCAACATCGCCTTTTGTCAATTCCGGGTAAACGACATGGAAAAATTCCACGCCCACTTGCATTGCAAAGGAAAAAGGGGTATACTAACTTTGTGAGTTTATACATATTTGGGAGGTGGAATCGTGTATCAGATTGGTGATAAGGTGGTACATCCTATGCACGGGGCGGGAGTCATTGACTCCATCGTCCGCAAAAAAGTTGCGGGCAAAGTCCAGGACTACTATTTGCTCAAGCTGTCTGCCGGAAGCATGATGGTCATGATTCCCACAGAGCACAGCGATGAGATTGGCGTCCGCCCCGTGGTGTCTGGCCAGGAGGCCACCCACATTCTGACGGCAATGGAAGACATCCAAGTGGACATGACCCAAAATTGGAACCGTCGGTATCGGGAGAATATGCTGCGCATCAAAAGTGGGGATCTGCTGGAAGTGGCCAAAGTGGTTAAGGGCCTGATGATGCGGGAGACCCAAAAGGGTCTGTCCACCGGGGAGCGGAAAATGCTCCACTCGGCCAAGCAAATTCTCATTTCCGAGCTGGTGTTGGCCCAGAGCATGCCCTATGAGGCTGTAGAGGAGCGGGTCAACAAGGTTCTGCACCAATAATCAAAAAAAGGAGCCGACCGGCTCCTTTTTTCACCCTGGAGGAAAAACTATGTCATTGTTTGGACGGAAACGAAAGCCCCAAGAGCCCACCTGCACCATGGTGGTGGTAGCGGCGGGGTCATCCCAGCGCATGGGACAGGATAAAATGTTTTTGGAGCTGGAGGGTCAGCCGGTGCTGGCCCACACCCTGCTGGCTATGGAGGGCAGCTCTCGGGTGGATCAGGTGGTGGTGGTCACCCGGGAGGACCTAGTGGGCGCGGTGGCCAATCTGTGCCGGGAATTGGGCCTTAGTAAGGTGAAAACCGTGGTGCGTGGGGGAGCCACTCGAGTGGAATCTGCCCGACTGGGTACCATGGAGGTGCCCCAGGATGCCAAACTCATTGGCATCCACGACGGAGCCCGCCCCTTTGTGAGCTCTCAAGTGATGGAGCGGGTGGTGGATCAGGCCGCCCAGGCGGGCGCAGCTGCTCCCGCCATTCCCGTGCAGGACACCGTCAAGGTGGCTCACAACGGTGTGGTGGACCACACCCCGGACCGGGCTACCCTCTTTGCGGTGCAGACCCCCCAGGTATTTGACGCCGACCTGATCCGGGGGGCTCTGGCCAAGGCGCTGCTGGACAACGCCCCGCTCACCGACGACTGTTCGGCGGTGGAGCGGCTGGGTATGCCGGTGTCCCTGGTGGAAGGGGACCGGAATAACATCAAGTTGACCACCCCGGCGGATCTGGCGGTGGCTCGGGTGATTTTGGAGGGATGGAATCAATGATGCGTGTGGGACATGGATACGATGTACATCGCCTGGTAGCCGGGCGTAAGCTGATTTTGGGGGGTGTGGACATCCCCTGGGAGATGGGCCTGTTGGGCCACTCGGACGCCGACGTGCTGGTTCATGCGGTGATGGATGCTCTGTTGGGGGCCGCTGGCCTGTGGGACATTGGCCACGCCTTCCCGGACAACGACCCCGCCTATGAGGGCATTGACAGCATGCTCCTTTTGGCCCGGGTACGGGATATGCTGGAGGAGAAAGGGTACACCGTGGGCAACGTGGATGCCACCATCCTGGCCCAGCGGCCCAAACTGGCACCCCACATTCCTCAGATGCGGCGCAACATCGCCCAGGTGCTGGGTGTGGAAGAGGACTGCATCAACGTCAAGGCCACCACGGAAGAGGGCCTGGGCTTCACCGGCAGTGGGGAGGGGATGGCCGCCCACGCCGTAGCGCTTTTGAACCGCTGACACTTGCGGACGCTCTTGTGCATAGGATGTGCAAGAGCGTCCGTATCTTTTTTTATGGGAGCGGACCCAAACCCAGCGGGAAGGGAAATGATACCCTATGGTATATTACTTGATCGTATGCCGCTCCCTGACCTATGCCCAGCGCGGGGTGCGGCTGTTGGAGCGGGCGGGGATCTCCGCCTATCTGGTGCGAGCCCCTAGGCTCATCGCCCAGGCGGGGTGCGCCTACTGTGTGAAAGTGTCCAGCCGATGGCTGGAGCGGGCCTTGCAGCTGCTGCGGGGGGAACATCTCAACCCTCGGGGGGTCTATCAGCAGCTGGAGCACGGGGAGTATGAGGAGGTGGAAGTATGATCTACCTGGATAGCGCCGCCACCACCATGGAGAAGCCCCCAACGGTGGCGCGAGCCACCGCCTGGGCCATGACCCATATGGCCAGCCCAGGCCGAGGCGGGCACCGGGCGGGAATGCGGGCCGCCGATACCCTCTTTGAACTGCGGGACACCGCTGCCCAGTTATTTGACGTGCCCAGCCCCGACCGGGTGGTGCTCACCTATAATGCCACCCATGCAATCAACCTGGCCATCCACGCCCTGGTGCGCCCGGGGGACACGGTGCTTATCTCTGGCTACGAGCACAACGCCGTCACACGGCCCCTGTGCGCCCGGAAAGACATCACCCTCCGGGTGGCCCAGGCCCCGGTGTTTGACCAGGCGGGGATGCTGGAGGCGTTCCGGCGGGAGTTGGAGCGGGGGGTGGATGTAGTTATCTGCACCCACGTCTCCAACGTCTTTGGCTTTATCCTGCCCATCGAGGAGTTGGCCCAGCTATGCCGGGAGAAGGGAGTGCCCCTGCTGGTGGATGCCTCTCAATCCGCAGGGGGCTTGCCTGTGAGCTTATCCGGATGGGGGGCGGCCTACGTGGCCATGCCAGGACACAAGGGGCTGTACGGACCCCAGGGCACAGGGCTTCTGTTGTGCGGGGAGGAGCTGCCCGCCCCCTTGCTGTATGGCGGCACCGGCAGCGAGTCCAAAAACCAGGCCATGCCCCAGGTGCTCCCCGACCGGCTGGAGGCGGGGACCCAGAACGTGGCGGGAGCGGCGGGGCTGCTGGCTGGCCTGCGCTTTGTCCGTCAAAAAGGGATTGCTCGCATCGGGGCCTATGAGCACTGCCTGTGTAGCCGTATGATGGACGCTTTGGAGGAAATCGAGGGAGTGCGGGTCTTCCGGGGCAATGAAGCCCAGAGTGGGGTGTGCTCCATCACCGTGGAGGGGATGGACTGCGAGGAGGTAGGCAGCTGGCTGGCCTGCCACGGCGTGGGAGTTCGGGCAGGGCTCCACTGCGCTCCTCTGGCCCACCAGACTGCCGGGACCCTGGACACCGGGACGGTGCGGCTGAGTTTCTCCGTGTTCAACACCACCCAGCAGGTACACACGGTGGCGGGACTAATCCGACAAATGGTACGCTGCCACTAACCTCCATCCTCTCCCTTGCGGGAATCGCTTTTGTGTGCTAAAATGTCACAAGAGAATTTCCCAGGAAAGAGAGGTGTACAGGGCATGTATCAGCCCTTGGCAGACCGAATTCGTCCCCAGACCCTGGAGCATGTGGTGGGACAGCGGCACATCTTGGGGGAGAATGGCCTGCTGCGCCGCATTGTGGACAGCGGCAATATCCCCAATATGGTCTTTTACGGTCCCTCGGGGACAGGTAAAACCACCGTGGCGGATATCATCGCCAAGCGGTCTGGGCGCACCCTGCGGCGGCTCAATGCCACCACCGCCTCTTTGGCCGATGTGCGGGATGTGATGGATCAGGTGGGGACCCTGCTGGCCCCCAACGGGGTGCTGCTCTACCTGGATGAGATCCAGTACTTCAATAAAAAACAGCAGCAGACCCTGTTGGACTATATGGAAACGGGGAAAATTACCCTCATTGCCTCCACCACGGAGAACCCCTATTTCACCATCTTCAACGCCATCTTGTCCCGGTCCACCGTCTTTGAGTTCAAGGCCCTGACCGCAGAGGATTTGCTCCCGGCTGTGGAACGGGCGGTGAAGCTCATGGATGAGGAACTGGGGGGTGAGAGCCGGTTTGAAGACGGTGTGAAGGGGTACCTGGCCCAGGCCAGTGGGGGAGACGTGCGCAAGGCCCTCAACGGAGTGGAGGTGCTCATGAACGCCGCTGCTACCCCCAACGGTGTGCGCACCATCACCATGGCGGATGCCAAGCTGGTGGCCCAGCGCTCCTCCATGCGTTATGACCGGGACGGGGACCAGCATTACGATATTCTGTCCGCCCTGCAAAAGTCTATCCGCGGCTCCGATCCAGACGCGGCGGTGCACTATCTGGCCCGACTGTTGGAGGCGGGAGACTTGCTGTCCGCCTGCCGGCGTCTGATGGTCATTGCCTGTGAGGATGTTGGGTTGGCCTATCCCCAGGTGATTCCCATTGTGAAAGCCTGTGTGGATGCCGCCACCATGTTGGGGATGCCCGAGGCCCGGCTGGCCCTGGCGGATGCGGCCATTCTCATGGCCACGTCCCCCAAGTCCAACTCGGGCCATGACGCCATCAATGCCGCCATGGCGGATATTCGGGCGGGCAAAACCGGGGACTTTCCCCGCCACCTGCAAAACGTCCACGCCGACGGCACCGGGTTTGAGCGAGAGCAGGGGTATCTCTACCCCCACGATTTCCCAAACCACTGGGTCCAGCAGCAATATCTGCCCGACGCCCTGGTGGGGCGGGTGTACTACGAGTACGGCCCCAACAAAACCGAGCAGACGGCCAAGGCCTATTGGGACAAGATCAAACACCAATGAGAGGAGGGGCATTCCATGCCCATGGATATCCACGTCGGCGACGTGTTGGAGATGAAAAAACAGCACCCCTGCGGCTGCAGGGACTGGAAGGTGCTGCGGGTGGGAATGGACTTTAAGCTGCGCTGCCTGGGCTGTCAGCGGGAGATGATGATTCCCCGGGCCAAGGCGGAAAAGGCCATCAAGCGGGTGAAGCGAGAGGGGGAGAATCAGGGATGAAAGAGTTTTGGAGCCGCCGCATTGTGGATGCGGTACCCTATGTGCCGGGAGAGCAGCCCAAAGGCCGCACTTTTGTGAAACTCAACACCAATGAGTGCCCCTATCCGCCTTCACCCAAGGCTGTGGAGGCCATTGCCCAGGCAGCCGGGGAGTCGCTGCGCCTCTATCCGGACCCGGGGTGCCTGGAGCTGCGGCGTGCCATTGCCCAGCGGGAGGGACTTCACCCCAACCAGGTCTTTTGTGGGAACGGCTCGGACGAGGTGCTGGCTTTTGCCTTCCAGGCCTTTTTTGATCCGGATAGAGAGATCGTCTTTCCCCAGATTACCTACAGCTTCTATCCCGTATATACCAATTACTTCGGTCTCACTTGCCGCCAAGTACCCATGCACCCCGACTTCTCCACCCCTGTGGAGGAGCTGATGGGGAAAAACGGCGGTGTGGTGCTGTGCAATCCCAACGCCCCCACCGGCATGGGGGTGTCCCGGGACGTGGTGGAGAAGCTGCTGCAGGCCAACCCCAATGTGGTGGTCATTGTGGACGAGGCCTATGTGGACTTCGGTGGGGAGAGCTCTGTGGGGCTCATAGACCGCTATCCCAACCTGCTGGTCATTCAGACTGCCTCCAAATCCCGAGCCCTGGCCGGACTGCGGGTGGGCTGGGCTATGGGAAACGAGAACCTGATCCAGGGCCTGTGCTGTGTCCGGGACTCCATCAACTCCTACCCGGTGGACCGGCTGGCCCAGGCGGGGGCTCAGGCCGCCATCCAGGACGAGGAATACTTCGCCCAAACCTGCCAGAAGGTAGTGGCCACCCGGGCGCATACCGTTCAGCGGCTGAAGGAGATGGGGTATACAGTGCTTCCCTCCCAGGCCAACTTCCTTTTTGTCTCCCACCCGGACAAGCCTGCCAAGGCGTTGCTGGACGGCCTGCGGGAGCGGGGCGTGCTGGTGCGGTGGTGGTCCAACCCTGCCATTGAAAACTGGCTGCGCATCTCCATTGGCACCGATGAAGAGATGGACACCCTGCTTTCCGCCCTGAAAGAACTTTGAATAAGAAACATGCCCGTGAGCGTGGGAATCACCCAGGCTCACGGGCATGTTCATGTTTTGTGAATTATTTGTTCCCACGTCGGAACACCCACAAAGCTACCAAAAGGACAAGGATGAGGAACGCCCCTGCCACCAAGAGGGGGGCAAAATCCACCAGCGTGGGGCCCTGGCTGGTGGAGCCGTTGGGCATACCCGAGCTGTCCGTCTGGGTAGAGGTTTGATTGGTCTTGGCGTAGGCAAGGACCGCTTCATAGTTATAGAAGGGGTGCAGAGTTTCGTCTTGGGACATGGCCTCACGGACAGAGGTGTCGGTAACTTCCGCCACGGAAGGCCCATAGTCCCCCATGGGATACCAGTAGGAGGCGATGTCGTTTTCAAACAGCAGAAGCATAGGCATACGAATGCCAGGCAGTCCGCCCACTAAAACCGCATCTTCCGTGGTGATTCCCGCCTGTTCCAGTTGGGAGATTTGGGTGGAATATGGGGTGAAATCGGTGTACATGGCCACTTCACTCACGGTCCATGCGCCTTCTTTTTCCTGAACAGAAGCCTGCTCCTCAGGGGTCATGAGATGCGCGGTTTCTGGATTGAGTGGCAGACCTTTGGCCAGTGTTACCGTGGCGTACAGAGAGCCCACCTGCATGGGAATGACCCAGACGGAGACGCATTGCTCCAGATGAGCTTGGATATCGACTTGCTGCACCAAAGACAGGTTCTCCAACTCGGTATCAATGTAGACGGGGATGGCGGTGGAAAAGTCTACGGACGTGGGGATTGCATCTTTCTCGCTCTCCGGAGCGGAAAGGGTAGGCAACGTGTTCTCATAGGCGACGGTGAGCTGGGAGAGAATCTCCTGCTCCAGTTGGGATGGATTGGGGCAGACTTGGGAAAAGTCTGACGGAGGTGAGGTGGCTGCAGCGGGGGCGTGAATGGGGAGTGCGGCGGCCAGAATACAAAGGGATACCAGGCATACCATCCATTTTCGTAGCATGCGTCAAAACCTCCTTTCATTTGAGTACATGCTGCCAAACACCAATTCGACGGTACTTACTTGCATCAAGTTCCATTCAATTGTGCGGCATGAGCGGTCAGGGAGAGAAAAATAGAAGGTGTGTTTTTCGCATTTCAATCACTTTCTTTCACTTACATTATATATTTTTTTAGGGGAGCGTCAACTATAATTTGTAAAAACAACCAAAACGATGAAGGGGACATCTTGGTCAAGGCGACGTAGGAACTCCACCCTTTGACCTTTTTTGAAGGGAGGATGGGGCTATAATCATAGGGCGTCAGACAAAGGGGGAGATGCCGGTGACCGTGGTGTATGTGGACTTGTTGTGGCTGCTCAACTTCATCGCCAACCACCTGTTGCTGTTGGGAGCGGGACGGCTGGCGGGAGCGGGTCTGCGCCGGTGGCGCATTGCTCTGGGAGCGGCTCTGGGGGCTGTGTACGCGGTGGTGCTCTTTCTCCCCGGTATGGGGTGGTTGTCTCTGTTGCCCTGTAAGCTGGCGGTGGCGGTATTGATGGTGGTGTGCGCCTATGGGGGCGAAATGCGGCTGTGGCGGGTGCTGGGCCTATTTTTTGCCGCCTCCGCGGGACTGGCTGGGGCCGTGCTGGGCTTTGAATGGCTGGGGAACACCTCCCTGACCCTGCAATCCGGGGTATTATACACGCAGATGGACCTGAGACTGTTGCTGGTGGTCTTTCTGGCGTGTTATTTTGTGTTTTCTTTGCTGCTGCGGCGGCTGGGGGCCCACACGGGGTCAGAACTGGTACATATGGAGCTGACCTTTCCCCAGCGAGTGGTGTCCATGACCGCCCTCCACGACACCGGGCTGACCCTGTCAGACCCCGTGACCAACCGCCCGGTGGTGGTGGCGTACTGGCGAGATTTTGCCTGGCTTCTCCCCCAGGGTGCGGATGTGGCACAGCCCGTGGCCTGTGCTCGACTGTGCCACGATCAAGGTATCCACGGGGTGCGTCTGGTACCCTATCGAGCGGTGGGGGTGGATACCGGGATGCTGCTGGCGTATCCCACCCAGGGGGTGCGGGTGGATGGACGGGACATGGGCAAGCTGCTGTTGGCCCTGTCGCCCACCCCGGTCAACGACGGGGGCACCTATCAAGGTCTGTTTGGAGGAGTGTAAACATGCGAGGACTGTGGTACATCAAGCTGTGCAGATTTCTCTCCCGACTGGGGCTTCACCTGCCGGGGAGCATCTTTTACATCGGGGGCAGTGACACACTGCCCGCCCCTCTGTCCAAAGAGGAGGAGCGGGAGTTGTTGCAACAGTGGGAGAAGGAGGGACCCCAGGCGTCCATTCGCTCCAAGCTCATTGAGCACAACCTCCGTCTGGTGGTATACATTGCCCGCCGATTCGAAAACAGCGGGGTAGGAATCGAAGATTTAATTTCCATCGGTACCATTGGTCTCATCAAGGCGGTGGAGACCTACAACCCAGGAAAAAATATCAAGCTGGCCACCTATGCCTCCCGGTGCATCGAAAATGAAATTCTCATGTATCTGCGCAAAAACGCCAACCGCAAGGGGGAGGTGTCCCTGGAGGAGCCGCTGAATACCGACTGGGACGGCAACGAGCTGCTTCTCTCTGATGTGCTGGGTACTGACAGCGACGTCATCGAAAAGCCGATGGAGGAGGATGTGGAGCGGGACCTCCTGTTCCAGGCTGTGAGCAAATTAAACCCCAGGGAGCGGTCTATCATCACCATGCGCTTTGGTCTCGACGGCAAGGCAGAGCGGACCCAGAAGGAGGTGGCTTCGTTGCTGGGAATCTCCCAGTCCTATATTTCCAGATTGGAAAAACGCATTATTGGGCGCTTGAAACAAGAAATTTTGAAGATGATGTAAGAATACACGCCGCAGGAAAACCCCACGGCGTGTGTCGTTAAAATTCCTTTCGGATTTGCTTGAGAGCATGTTTTTCCAGACGGGATACCTGGGCTTGGGAGATGCCGATTTCAGCGGATACTTCCATCTGGGTTTTGCCCTGGAAAAACCGCAGTTCCAAAATCTCCTGCTCCCGCTGGCCCAGCTTGGAAATGGCGTCACTGAGGGCGATGTGATCTAACCACGCCTCGTCGGTGTTTTTCCCGTCCCGCACCTGGTCCATGACGCACACAGCATCGCCGGAATCGGAATACACCGGTTCAAACAGGGAAATGGGGTCCATCACCGCATCCATGGCGGTGACGATGTCCTCCCGACGCAAATCCAGCACCTTGGCCAACTCGTCCAGGGTAGGTTCCCGCTGATGCTCGTTTTGAAAAGCCTCTTTGGCCTGCAATACCTTGTAGGCGGTGTCCCGCAGGGATCGAGAGACCCGGATGGTGCTGTTGTCCCGGAGAAATCGTCGGATCTCACCAATAATCATGGGTACTCCATAGGTGGAAAACTTCACGTCCAAGTCCACGTTGAAGTTGTCGATGGCCTTGATGAGACCGATGCACCCCACCTGGAACAGGTCGTCCATGTGTTCTCCACGGCCGGAAAACTTTTGAATCACCGATAGCACCAGACGTAGGTTTCCGGCAATCAGCTCCTCCCGGGCCGCCTGGTCTCCCTGTCGGGCTCGTTTCAACAGGGCGATGCTTTCTTCGCTTTTCAGCACCTTGAGTTTCGACGTGTTCACGCCGCATAAGTCCACCTTACCTTGCACAAAAGCCACCTCGTTTGGAAGATACTGTATTCAGTATTTCCAAGCAGGTGGCTTTCATGCAGCAGGGGAAGATGGGATATTTTTTATTGTTCGATGGGGTTCGATGGAATGTTTCATCTACGACATGGGAACTTCCTGGTCGTCGGATTGGAAGAGTACGCCGTAGGGTTCCTCTCCATAAGAGAAGGACATGGAGGATTGATACCGGTTTTGAAGCGTGGTGTTTTCAAAGTCGTTTTGAACGGTGCCGTGGCCCAGATACTCCAAGCGGCTGTTGTGGGCTACCTCATAGCCTTCCTCAAAATCTTTCGATACAGGGTAGACCACTCCGTCCCGGATGAAGGCCAACTTTCAAGGAAGCTCATTGCCATCTGTGTACTCCACCACCCCGTCCAGGTCATAGGCTCCATCGGAGGCAAAGACCCAGTCAGTGATGGTGTAACCGCTCTCCTCGATGCCCTGGGAAAAGGTCAGGAGCAGCTGCTGGTCGGTGAGTTCCTTTGTCAGCTGGGTGTTCTCTCGTTGATAGCACACCAGGCGGGTCTGTGTGCCCTGGGCATCCTGGACCAAGAAGGTGAGGGTGCCCAAATTGGAAATGCGGTCAAAGGCCGTCTCAGCACAGGACTGAAGGTTTTCCTGAGAGCTTTCTGTCTGCTGCAAGTACACCGTCATCCCATAGGGCTCCTGGGCGGTTTGCAGGGCAATGGAGTGGTAGGAATACTCTTTGGGGTAAGGCAACGTCTGCACCAGGGCAGACACACGGGGGGCATCTCCCACATAGAGGTTGGATAGCTCCTCTGGGGGCTGGCCGCTTAGGGAGGTGGGAGCCTGGGACGTGGTGAGAAATCCCACCGCCAACCCAGCGCAGGCCACCAGAGACACCAGCACAAACCAGAAGGTTGGCTTTTGGTAAGAGAGCACGTGCTGCACCCGGTCTTTCACCCCCACCTCGCCAAAGGCCAGGGGGTCGGCAAAGGGAAACCGGTTGGACACACTGCATGTGAGCAGAGCCTGGGAGTAGTCTGCACGCTGGGCGGGAGCCATGGAGCGGATCACCGCCTCGTCACAGGCCAGCTCCAAATCCCGGCACAGGTGAGCGTAGGCTACCCACAGCAGAGGTTGGAACCAGTACACGCATAACAAAAGGAATCCCAAGGCTTTCCACCAGGGGTCACCTCGCCGGATGTGGGTCTGTTCGTGGGCCAGCACATGGGGCAAGGTGGACACATCCATGTGGAAAGGGAGATAGATGGTGGGCCGCACCAGCCCCAGTACAAAGGGGGTGGAAATCTGGTCGCTTTGGCGAATGTTATCCCGCAACACCACGGAAGTGGCCATTTTGCGGCGAAGCCGCCAGTCGCTGATGCCGGCATATCCCGCCAAGAGTACCACGCCACACGCCCAGACCATAGCCAGTACCGGCACCACTGTGTTTTCCACCGTGGCGGGTTCACTGCGCTGATCGGGAGCGGTGACCACATAATACCCATCTTCTCCGGCGTGAATGGGAGTGCGTCCGGCGGACACGGCGGCGTCATAAAGTTCCGAGTCGTCATGGATGATCTCCACATCACCCACATAGTCATCCAGCCAATCCTCCATGGCTGCAGTACCTGGTGTGGAGGTTGCAGGTAGGGAGAAAGGCAATTCCAAGGGGGCGGGGATCATCAGACGCAGTGCCACCACCGCCCACAGCAGCAGGAGGGTCCATTTGGGGGCCTTGTGAAGGATGAGACGCAGACATACCACCAGCAGCACCAGCCACCCGGCAGACAAACTGGTGTGCAGGCAGATTAGGAAGAGTTTGGACACAGTCACCCCTCCTTTCGGAAGCGGTCGATCATCTCTTGTACCTCGTCAATCTCCCTCTGATTGAGCTTCTGATGTTTGGTAAAGGCGGCAATGAAGGCGGGGAGAGAGCCCTCAAAGGTGCGTTCCACCAGCTCGTCAATTTGAGCGGCTTGAACCTCCTCCTTGCTGACCAGAGTGGTCACCACGCTGTTCTCGTTTTTCACCACCCCGCGTTGGGACAGGCGCTTGATGACGGTGTAGGTGGTGGTGGGCTTCCAGCCCAGTTGTTGGCTACACAGCTTTACCAGTTCGCCGCTGCGAATGGGCTCGTTTTCCCACAAGATCAGGCAAAAGCGATACTCGCTTTCAAAAACCTTGGGTGTCTCCATGGTATCACATCCTCTCTACTCTAATAGAGTCCATGTATAGTCTAACTGATTAGAGACGCTATGTCAAGGGTAATTAAAAAAGCCGTGCAGGAGATTCAAGATCTCTGCACGGCCTGTGGAAAGAGTATTTACTTGGAAGTGGTTTTGGCTGCGTCGCCAAAGCAAATCTTGCGAATGGGGGGGAGGACCACCTTCTGCACGGGGCCCATGACGGTGCCCACGCCCACGGCGCTGACAATGGTACCCACAAACACCAGACTGGTGGGGTAACCGGTGATGCCCAGGTTGGTCTGGATGGTGCCCATGAAGATCAGGGAGAGCACCAAAGCGATCAGGACGGTGGTGGTATCCACCACCACTTTGACCTGGCGGAAGGTCTTGGTTTTCACCTTTTGGGTGATGGCCAGGGTCATGCCCTCCATGGGCATATTGATGAGGTCGGTGGCCACATAGGCGGACACGCCGATGGCGATAAAGACCAGGCTGAAGAGCATCATCACCGCGCGTCCGGCGATGGTGGGTAGGCAAAAGCCCTGGAAGAGAGCGTCAGTGAAATCCACGAAGAAGCCGAAGATGGTGGAGAAAATCAGCTGGGTCAGGTTGATCAGGCGGAATTCCCGACGCAGTATGACGATTTGTGCCACAATGAACAAGGAGAAGATGATGATGACGCAGTTGCCCATTTCAATGTTGGTGATGGCGCTGAGCACGGCAGGGATAGAGTTCACCGGGGACATACCCAAATTGGAGTTGGCGGCAAAGGTGACTCCGATGGCCATGACAAACAGGCCCAACACATAGAACAGCACTCGGAAACAAAACTTCTTGACATCCATATTACTTCCCATTCTCCTTCTCTCATATCATGTTATTTCGTTATTTAAAAACATTGGGGAGTGAATCTCCCCAATGTTTTTAAATAACCACGTGAATCCTTGTATTTTTATTATACAGCGGAACACACGGCTGGTCAATATATAATTTATATTATGCAAGAAATAACGAGCATAACATGAAAGAGAAAACCTGTGCAATATGCAAAAAAGGACCTGCCTTTGGGAAGGCAGGTCCTTTTTCAAGGTTACTTCAGAAACACCAGCTCATAGCTGCGGGTACCGATGCCGATCTTCTCAGCGTGCTCCAGACAGGTCTTATATTCCGAATCCGGGGTGCTGTTTTCGAAGTGATCGTGGTGGTCGCAGAAGTCCGGCTTGGCCATGTTGTCGCTGAGTTGGCTGTTGGGCAGGGGGTCGCAGGCCAGGCAAGCATCCACACAGGCCTGATCCAGAGCCAGGGGATCGAAGGAGGCGAACATGCCGATGTTGGGGAGGATGGGGGCGTCGTTTTCGGCGTGGCAGTCGCAGTTGGGGCTGACGTCCACGATGAGGGAGATGTGGAAGTTGGGACGGCCATCCACCACCGCCTTGGCGTACTCGGCCATGCGGCAGTTCAGGTCCTTCACAGCGGCCCAGCTGGAGAAGTCGATGGCGTCGAAGTTGCAGGCGCCGATGCAGCGGCCACAGCCTACGCAGTTTTCTTTGACAATGTGCATCTTCCGGGTGGTCTCATCAAAGGCCAGACCTTGGTTGGCGCACTCCTTCATGCAGGACTTGCAGCCCACACATTTATCCTGGTGGACGGAGGGCTGACCATTGTGGTGCTGCTCTTTCTTACCGGCCCGGGAGCCGCAGCCCATGCCGATGTTCTTGATGGCGCCGCCAAAGCCCGCCATTTCGTGACCCTTGAAGTGGTTCAGGGAGATAAATACGTCGGCATCCATAATGGCTCGGCCGATTTTGGCGTTCTGGACATACTCGCCGTTGACGGGGACCTCCACGTCGTCGGTACCCTTCAGGCCGTCACCAATGAGAATGGGGCAGCCCACAGTCATGGGGGTAAAGCCGTTTTCCCAGGCGCAGTACAGGTGCTCCAGGGCGTTTTTCCGGCTGCCCACATAGAGGGTGTTGCAGTCAGTGAGGAAGGGCTTGCCGCCCAGTTCTTTCACCACATCGGCCACGGCCTTGGCGTAGTTGGGGCGGAGGAAGCCCAGATTACCCAGCTCGCCAAAGTGCATCTTAATGGCCACAAACTTGTTTTCCATGTCCATGTCACCAATTCCTGCGGCGCGGATGAGACGCTTCAATTTGGTGGGGAGACCCTCGCCCAGCTTGGTGCGGAAATCGGTGTAATATACTTTTGCTTTTTCCATACCTCATTGCTCCTTGTTTCGTCATATGGGTGGGTAGAAATCGGTAGTTACAGTATACCTTTTCCTCGAGAATTTGGCAACGAAAAAGCGTCTGGACTGGGAAAAGTTAGGCTTGCCAAACTGCCTTGAGGATGGCGCCCAGCTTGGGCGGGGTACCGTAGAGCAGCACGCCCACCCGGTAGATTTTGGCCGACAGCACTCCGATGCCCACCACGGACACCGCCAACAGGCCGATGGACAAGGCGATCTGGTACGCCGGTACCGTGGACATGGCGATGCGGGCAAACATGGCGATGGGGGAGGTGAAGGGAATGAAAGAACACACCAGCATGGCCACGTTGTCCACCGAGCCGCTGGCCAGACCGAACATGACCACACAGAAGGCCACCACAAAGAGCATGGTCAGAGGCATCACCGAGGTGTTGATGTCCTCCAGCTTGGTGGCGGTGGAACCGATGGCGCCGTAGAGGAAGGCGTAGAGAAGGAAGCCCAGCACAAAGAACACCAGCATATACACCAGCAGGGAGAGGGGCATATCAAACAGGGAGGTCATCATGGTATTTCCATCCCAGGTGTCCTGGTTGAGCTGATAAAACAGCAGAGCGGAGCCGAAAATCACCGCCAGCTGTACAAACCCGGCGATGCAGGAGGCCAGCACCTTGCCGAACATCATGTTTACCGGGGTGGCGCTGGTGATGAGCAGTTCCATGGCCCGGGAGCTCTTTTCCGTGGCCACGTGGGAGGCTACCATCTGCCCATAGAGCATGATGACCATGTATAGGGCCATAATCATGATGTAGGTGTACCAATAGTTTTGGGCCTGATCCACCCCCAAAAGCTCCTCATGGACGTCAATTTGGAGGGAGAGGATCTCGCTGGCCTGTTCCATGGTCAATCCCTGTTGGGCCATGGCCTCCACCTGTGCCAGCCCCACCAAGACTTGATTGGCCATCTGAGTCGTCTGATCGTAGAGGGAGCGGTTGTACATGTAGTAGGTGTAGGAGGTCAGGGAGTCAAAGACAAAGGCGCATTTGGCCTCTTGGCTGGAGACCTGGGCTTTGATTTGCTCTACACTCTCCTGGGTTTGGGTGATGGTGTCGTCGGGGAAGGCGGCGGCAAAGGCCTGGACGATGCCCTCTCCCATCTTCTGGGAGGGGGCGGAAATCAAAATCACCGACTTTTCTTCGCTGCCCTCCTCGTTGCCGCCCAAGGAACCGAAAAAGCCGATCAAATTGGGTAGAAACATCACGACGGCCAACACCGCCACAATAAACACGGTGGTGCCCACAAAAATCTTGTTTTTGAAGTAATTTTTCAGCTCAAAGCTGAGAATGGTTCGAAATTGTTTCATGATCTTCTCTCCCTTCACACGTGGTCCCCGGCGTACTCCACGAAGATATCGTTGAGGGACGGCTCGTAGACCTGCACCCGGTCAATGTCGTAGTGGGACACCAGGTTTTCCATGACCGCTTGCTTTTGGTCGGGGCTGTCCAAGTGGAGCAGAAGCTCTCCAGGCTGAACCAACTTGCAGCGAGTCCCCAGTTGGGAGAGGATCTCCCGGTATTGGGGGCTGTGGATGGTGAGGCGATCCCGAGGATAGCTGCGCTTGATTTGCTCCAAGTTGCCGGAAATGGCGATTTTGCCCTGGTTGAGGATGGCAATGTTCTGGCAGAACTCCTCAATGTAGTTCATCTGATGAGAGGAGAAGAGGACGATTTTACCCTTCTGAATCTGCTCTTTCACCACGTCTTTCAAAAGTCCTGCGTTCACCGGATCCAAGCCGGAGAAGGGCTCATCCAGGACGATGATATCCGGGTTGTGGGCCAGGGCGGTGATGAGCTGGATTTTCTGCTGGTTGCCCTTGGACAGGGTGTCCAGCCGCTTGGTTTCGTGCTCCTCCATACCCAGACGCTCCAACCAGCGGCGGACCGCTGTGGTGGCATCCCGACGTGTCATCCCTTTGAGCTGAGCAAAATATACCAGCTGTTGCCCGATGGGCTTTTTAGGGTACAGGCCTCGCTCCTCGGGGAGATAGCCCAGGGATACCTTACGGTAGTCGATGGGCTTACCATCCAGGAGAATTTCCCCGCTGTTGGGGGGGAACACATCCATAAGGATGCGGATGGTGGTGGTTTTGCCTGCGCCGTTGCGGCCCAGCAGTCCGAAAGCTTGACCGCCCTCGGCGGTGAGGGTGATGCCCTGGAGCACTTGCTTGGCTCCAAAGCTCTTTTCAATGTTGCGTAGTTCCAATGTCATCACGATTCACCTTCCTGTTTTTGAGTAGAATTGGTCTGTCGGTTGCGTCAGCATTGATAGCCCAGATTACAGCAAAAATTCCATAGAGAAACAGGGCGGAATCTTTGGGGGGCTTTTTCATAAAACCATCTCCTTGTATGTTCATGGATGGAAACTTATTTTCTGGCTTTGTCCATTTGAAGGGATGTGTAGTTGTACACAAACTGCTGTACCAGCCAGAGCCCTCCCACCAACAGGCTATATGTGGGGGCGATGAGGTCAATGGTGGACAGAACAGCCAGAACAGCCATGACAATGGGGAAAATCAGGGTCATTACTTTGAACGTTTGGTAGCTGCATTGACCGATTTGCTGCCGCTCTGCCTCATCACAACTCTGGTACCAGTCGTGCTGGAATTTGAAGTCAAAGATGTTACCTCGTTTTTCCGGGAGCAGTTGCTTGGTGGCGGAAATAGTCCGGGCTTGTATGGCCTTAATCCACACCAGTTGTATCACCAAAAGCACGATGGAGCAGCCGATGCCCCAGGACGAGGTATAACTCAGCGCCATGGCGATCAATGTGAAAACCATGGCCAGATTGGATAGAAACACGGCCCACCCCAACGTCAGATTGGCCTGAGGAAATATATCGTCGTCCTCCATAGCTTGGGGGAGCAGCCGTCTGCCTCGCAGGTAACACCAAGTGGCTGCAGCCAGCAGCAAAAAACTGGGGGCAAACCACCAGGGACCCAAGGAAGCCAGCAGTTGGTTGATCCGTTGACTGAGATTATGTATGGAAAGTTCGTTGGATGCGGTGGTGTAACCGAAGATACCTCCCGCGAGAGCGCAGAGGATAAGAACGGCTGCAAAGGTGAGGTAAATACGAGCGGGAGATTTTTTCTTGGCTTCTTTCATGGTAACTCCTCCTCAACGAGATAGAAGACTTCTTCCACCGGGCGGTGGAAGACCTGGGCGATGCGAAGGGCCAGGGTGACGGAAGGATTATAATCTCCCCGTTCGATGAGGCTGATGGTCTGCCGGGAGGTTCCCACCAGAGTGCCCAGCTCTTGCTGGTTGAGACCCTGAGCGGCCCGAAACTCTTTCAGGCGGTTTTGCAGCGGCATAAGCACCCCTCCTTGACAAGGATTCTTTGCGTTATGACAAGTATATTTGTCACGTACATCATAACAATGACAAGGATTGTTGTCAATAGGCAGAGGTAAAGAAACCATAAAATTTTTCGCTACCGCCCCACAGGGGTAGATTTTCTTGTCCGCTTCGGTATAATGGAGGGGAGACTGGAGACGGAGGTATGTGTGTGGGAAATTTGAGAGAGAAAAAACTGTTTTTGCTGGATATGGATGGGACCATCTATCTGGATCAGTCCTTGTTTCCGGATACGCTTCCATTTTTGCGTCAAATTCGGGCGCAGGGGGGACGGTATCTGTTTTTGACCAACAACTCCTCCCGTTCCACCCAGGCCTATGTGGACAAGCTGCGGGGGATGGGAGTGGAAGCGGAGGAAGAGGATTTTCTCACCTCCACCACCGCCCTCATTCAGGAGCTGAAAGGTCGGGAGCCCTATCATCTGTGCTACGCCTTTGGCACGGAGAGTTTCCGCACCCAGCTGCGTGGTGCGGGCATTCCGGTGACGGACCATCTGGAGGATGAAGTGGACTGCCTGCTCATAGCTTTTGATACGGAACTGACCTTTCAGAAGTTGGAGGACGCCTGTATTTTGCTGGGGCGAGGGGTGGACTATTTGGCCACCAATCCCGACTGGGTGTGTCCCACTTGGTATGGCTCGGTACCCGACTGCGGCAGCGTGTGCGAAATGCTGTTCCGGGCCACGGGGCGCAGACCCCAGGTGATTGGCAAGCCCCAGCCTGCCATGGCCCGTCTGGCCATGGAGTGGGTGGGAGCCGCACCGGAGGAGACGGTGATGGTGGGTGACCGGCTGTATACCGACATTGCCAGCGGAGTAGCAGCGGGCATCGACACGGTGTTTGTTCTTTCAGGGGAGGGAACCCGGGCAGACCTGGAAGATAGCCCGGTGCAGCCCACCCGGATGATGGACGGAATTGGAGAGATGTTGCGGGAAATGGAGAGAGGAGTGGACGAATGAAACTCAATTATAAGCGTACCATCTTAGTGGGATTGGCGTTTTTGTCCATCTGTGCTTTCTGGCAGATGTACGACAATGTGATGACCCTGATTTTGACGGGCACCTTCCACCTCAATGAATCCCTGGCTGGCGCTATTATGGCGGCAGACAACATTCTGGCTCTGTTTTTGCTTCCTCTGTTTGGCGCGTTGTCCGACCGCACCAACACCAAGCTGGGGCGACGGATGCCCTTTATTTTGGGCGGCACCGCCGGAGCGGTGATTTTGATGAACCTGCTGCCCATGTTGGACAACGGGTATGCGGCTTCTCCGTCGGTGTTTGAGCTGGCCAGCTTTGTCATCGTTTTGGGGCTGCTGCTGGTATCCATGGGCACCTACCGCTCTCCCGCGGTGGCGCTGATGCCAGACGTGACCCCCAAGCCTCTGCGCAGCAAGGGCAACGCCATCATCAATCTGATGGGTGCTGTGGGCGGTGTATTGTATTTGGCGGTGGCGGCGGTGCTGTACCCCACGTCCAAGACGGAAGGGCTGGAGCACATCAACTACCAGCCCCTGTTCCTGGTGGTCTCCCTCATCATGCTGGTGTCGGTGGTGGTGCTCTTTGTCACCACCCGAGAGCCGGAGTTGGCCCGGAAAAACCAGGAGTTGGAGCGGGAACACCCGGAGTGGAACCTGGCCGAGGACGATGGAGCGGGCCATGAAGTGCTGCCTGCCCCCGTCAAGCGCAGCCTGGGCTTTTTGCTTACCTCCATTGCCCTGTGGTTCATTGGCTACAATGGTGTGACCACATGGTTTACCAAGTACGTGGCTGAGGTGATGGGGGAGGGCCTGGGTGGCGCGTCCACCTGTCTGCTGGTGGCCACAGCGGGTGCCATTGTCTCCTACATTCCCATTGGTATGGTGGCCAGCCGCATTGGACGAAAGAAGACCATTCTGTGCGGCGTGGTGCTGCTGGCCGCATGCTTTATGATGGGCTTTGTACTCACCACTGTGTACTCTTCCATTCAGCCCATCATGTATGTGGTGTTCGCTCTGGTGGGCCTTGCCTGGGCGGCCATCAATGTTAACTCCCTGCCCATGGTGGTGGAGATGTGCCGGGGCAGCGATGTGGGCAAATTTACCGGATACTATTACACCTTTTCCATGGCGGCCCAGGTGGTCACCCCAATTTTGGCGGGTACGCTGATGCGAGTGATCGACTACCGGGTGCTGTTCCCCTATGCGGCCTTGTTTGTGGCCCTGTCCTTTGTGACCATGCTGGGGGTACACCATGGCGATACAAAAGTAGAGGCCAAGAAGGGCCTGGATGCCTTTGAGGAGATGGATTAAGAGATGATCGGTTGGATTTTATTGGGCGTGGTGGCGGCTGTGGTGCTGCTGTGGATTGTGGCAGTGCGCTGCCGCCACGGGCACCCGGCTTGGGAGGAACTGCGCCGTTATCGTTACGCCCACCGGGGGCTGCATGATAAGAAAAACGGGATTCCCGAGAACTCCCTGGCGGCTTTCCGTCGGGCGGCAGAGCAGGGGTATGGGGCGGAATTGGATGTACATCTGACAGCGGACGGAAAGTTGGTGGTCATTCATGACGATTCCCTGTTGCGTACTGCTGGCGTGGATGTGAAGGCGTCTTCGCTGACGGCTCAGCAGCTTTCGGGATACCGCCTGGAGGGCACAGAGGAGAAAATCCCCCTTCTGGAGGAAGTGCTTCCTATCTTTGAAGGGAAAGGCCCGCTGATCGTGGAGCTGAAAGTGGAGGGCAATGCCGATCAGTTGGCCCAGGCCACCTGTGGCATGCTGGATCGGTATCAGGTCAAGTACTGCATCGAATCCTTCCATCCCAAGGCCCTGATGTGGCTCAAACGCCACCGTCCGGAGATTTGCCGAGGACAGCTGAGCCAGAATTTTCTAAAAGACCGCAGTGGATTGCCCTGGTTGGCCGCAGCGGTGATGACCAATGTGTGGACCAACCTGGTCACTTGCCCGGACTTTGTGGCGTACCATTGGAAAGATCGAGGGAGGCTTTCCCTGTGGTTGGCTACCAAGCTGTGGCGAGGGCAGGAAGTGAGCTGGACGATCCGCAATGAAGAATCTATGCATCAGGTGGAACAGCATGGGTGTCTGTCCATCTTTGAACAATTTATTCCCTGAGAAAAAACCGTTCATCCGGAGAGGATGAACGGTTTTTTTATGGCATGAATCGGTAGGGGAGGGTGTATGTCAGCTTGTGCAGGATGAACAAGAAAGATCAAAAATGACATGGGTTTAGAGCTTGTATTTTGCATAATATACGAAAGTGAAAAATCTTGCAAAAACATGGGCGAAGGCTCTTGCAATTTTCTCCTCCTTGTGACACAATTAACAAGCACATTCGTTGTTATGTACATTTATATTCTGTTATGTATATTCTAACGTGTGTATAAAGAACAAAAACACGTTATATACAATGTACAAACTGGTAAGACAGGTTATCTAATATATTGTGCATTGCAACGGAACATGACCAGCGTCAAATCATGAAAAACCATATGTAACCGTGCAGATTAAGATGATTGAGGAGGAAATGCAATGATTCTTTCGGAGAAGCATCAAATGATGCGGAAGCTGTATCGGCAGTTTGCGCAGACCGAGTTCACGGATGAACTGTTGGATCGCCTGGAAGAGACGGGGGAGTTTGACTGGGACATCCACAAGCTGATGGCCAAGTATGGCTTCATGGGTGTCAAGATTCCCGTGGAGTACGGCGGACAGGGTGGTGACTCCCTGGCCTATGCCCTGATGATCGAGGAGTTTGCACGGGTGTCTCCTGTGCTCTCCATCTATGCCAATACGTCCAACTCTCTGGGCGCTGGCCCTCTGCTGTTCTGCGGCACTGAGGAGCAGAAGCGCAAGTACGTCGAGCCTGTGGCCAAGGGAGAGAAGATCCTGGTCTTCGCTCTGACCGAGCCCGGCGCTGGCACCGATGCCGGTGGTACCCTCACCACTGCTGTGGCCGATGGGGACTACTTTGTGCTCAATGGCCGTAAGACCTTCATTTCCGGCGCTCCCATGGCCGACTACGCCGTGGTGTACGCCAAGACCGATCCCACCCAGCGTGGTTCCCGTGGCATTTCCATGTTCATCGTGGACATGAAGCTGCCCGGCGTGTCCTGCGGCAAGCCCGAGGCCAAGATGGGCATTAAGGGCTATCCCACCAGCGATCTGATTTTGGAGAACGTGCGAGTGCACAAGAGCGACCTGCTGGGCCCCTTGCACAAGGGCTTCGCCACCGCCATGAAGACTCTGGACGGCGGCCGTCTGGGCATGGCTGCTCAAGCCGTGGGCATTGCCCAGGGCTGTCTGGATGAGGCCATCAAGTACGCCAAGGAGCGCAAGCAGTTTGGCAAGCCCATCGCTTCCTTCCAGGGCATCAGCTTCATGATCGCCGACATGGCCACTGAGATTGAGGCTGCCCGTCAGCTGGTGTACTCCACCGCCGTACGTAAGGATGCCGGTGACCCCGAGGCTTCCAAGCTGTGCGCCATGTCCAAGCTGTTTGCCGGTGAGATGTGCAACCGTGTGGCCTACAAGGCGGTGCAGATCCACGGCGGTTACGGCTACATCAAGGAGTACAAGGTGGAGCGGTTCTACCGCGATGCCCGTATCACCACCATCTACGAGGGTACCTCTCAGGTGCAGCAGATGGTGATTTCCGGCAACCTGTTGAAGTAAGGAGGAGAAACCCATGAAGTTTATTGTCTGTGTCAAGCAAGTGCCGGATACCTCCGGCAAGGTGGCCGTGAAGGCCGACGGCACCATGGACCGAGCTTCCATGGCTGCCATCACCAACCCCGATGACCTGAACGCTGTGGAGGCCGCTCTGGCCCTGAAGGATCAGAATCCCGACGCCAAGGTGGTTCTGGTGTCCATGGGTCCTCCCCCCGCCGCTGCCATGCTGCGTGAACTGCTGGCCATGGGCTGCGACGAGGCCATCCTGGTCTCCGGCCGTGAGTTCGGCGGTTCCGATACCTTCGCCACTTCTCAGATCCTGGCCGGTGCTATCCACCACCTGGGTCTGGAGCAGGACGACATCATCTTCTGTGGCCGTCAGGCCATCGACGGCGACACCGCTCAGGTGGGTCCCCAGATTGCTGAGAAGCTGGACATCCCCCAGATCTCCTATGTGGCTGACCTGAAGCTGGAGGGTACCACTGTCACCGCCAAGCGCATGCTGGAGGACGGCTACATGACCGTTCAGACCCAGACTCCCTGCTTGGTGACCTGCATCAAGGAGCTCAACCAGCCCCGCTACATGACCGTCAAGGGCATCCTGGAGTGCGATCAGAAGCCCTATCAGGTGTATGATTTCAACACCCTGAAGGACGAGCCTCTCATCGAGCTGGACACCATCGGTCTGAAGGGCTCTCCCACCAACGTGTACAAGTCTTTCTCTCCCCCCATCAAGGGTGCCGGCGTGATGCTGGAGGGCAGCGGCCGTGAGACCGTGGAGAAGCTGTTTGCCACCCTGGAAGAGAAGCACATCATTTAAGGAAGGAGAGCGAAACTATGTCTACTTTTGTCAATACCGATCCCAGCGCCTTCCATGGTGTGTGGGTGTTCTGTGAGCAGCGCGGTGGCGAGCTGATGCCCACCGACTTTGAGCTGCTCTCTGAGGGCCGCAAGCTGGCCGACGATCTGGGCGTGGAGCTGTGCGGCGTGCTGCTGGGCGACAACGTGGAGGGCCTGGTGCCCCAGCTGGGCGGCTACGGTGCCGACCGCGTGTACGTCTGCCAGGACCCCGCTTTGAAGGATTACACCACCGATGCCTACACCAAGGTCATCTGTGACATCGTCATGGACAAGAAGCCCGAGATCTTCCTCATCGGCGCCACCAACATTGGCCGTGACCTGGGTCCCCGCTGTGCCGCCCGTCTGCACACCGGCCTGACTGCCGACTGCACCAGCCTGGTGGTGGATACCGCTAAGTACAAGGAGTTCCTCAAGTCCACCTCCACCTTGGACGTGGACGGCATGAAGTGGGACATGGAGGACAAGGGCCTGAAGATGACCCGTCCCGCCTTTTGCGGCCACCTGATGGCCACCATCATCTGCCCCCGCTTCCGTCCCCAGATGTCCACCGTGCGTCCCGGCGTGATGAAGTGCGCTGAGTTTGACCAGGCCAAGGCCGATGCTTGCAAGACCGAGCTGTATCCCGTGTCTCTGTGCGACAGCGATCTGCGCACCAAGGTACTGGAAGTGGTCAAGGAGGCCAAGGACACTGTGGACCTCATCGGCGCTGAGGTGATCGTGGCCGTGGGCTACGGCATCAGCAAGGACCCCCAGGTGGGCCTGGATCTGGCTCAGAAGATGGCCGATGCCCTGGGCGGTGTGGTTGGCGCTTCCCGTGCCGCTGTGGACGCTGGCTGGGTGGGAGCCGACCAGCAGGTGGGACAGACCGGCAAGACCGTGCGTCCTAGTCTGTACATTGCTCTGGGTATCTCCGGTGCCATCCAGCACAAGGCTGGCATGGAGGACTCCGAGTGCATCATCGCCGTCAACTCCAACAGCTCTGCCCCCATTTTTGAGGTGGCCGACTACGGCATCTGCGGCGACCTGTTCCAGGTTGTGCCTGAAATGATCGACGTGCTGACCAACAAGTGATTTTGCGAACTCCCCGGTTGCGTTGCAACCGGGGAGTTTTTATGTGCGGACCGTCGTATTGACCCACGGACGGTAGCGTGCTAAACTGTATGGATGAAAATCTTGGTATGGATACCATCAGCGCAAGGGGGATATACATGAAACAACCCATGACATTTGCAGTGTGCGGATTTGGCAACCGAGGGATGGAGGCCTATTCCGCCTATGCGCAGACTTGTCCGGATCAAATGAAGTTGGTTGCCGTGGCGGATTTGCTGCCTGAGCGGCGACAGGCGGCGGTGGAAACCTTTGGGGTGGCACCCGAGCGGGTGTTTGACAGTGCAGAGAAACTGTTCCAGGCTGGCAAGCTGGCCGATGTCTTGATTATTTCCACCCAAGACCGGGACCACGTACCCCAGGCGTTGCAGGCGCTGGAGTTGGGATACGACCTGATCTTGGAAAAGCCCATTTCACCCAACTGGGATGAGTGCATTGCCCTGCGGGACAAGGCGGTGGAAACCGGACGCCATGTGGTGGTGTGCCATGTGCTGCGGTATACGCCCTTTTACAGCACCTTGAAGCAGATGCTCACCGACGGGGCCATCGGAAAGCTCCAGACCATCGATGCGGTGGAGCATGTGGCTTATTGGCACCAGGCCCACAGCTTTGTGCGTGGAAATTGGCGCAGCAGCGAGGAGACCAGCCCCATGATTTTGGCCAAGAGCTGCCATGACATGGACATTTTGCGCTGGCTGGCCGACGCTCCTTGTCGTGCCTTGTCCAGCTTTGGACATTTGAGTGAATTTAAGCCGGAAAACGCCCCGAAGGGAGCCCCTTTGCGCTGCTTGGATGGATGCCCCCATAAAGATAACTGTCCCTATGACGCAGAGTACATTTACCTGGACCACGAGACCACAGGTTTTCGCAAGGATGCCCACGATTGGCCGGTGACGGTTCTGTGCAACGGTACCGCCACGGAAGAGGGGATTTACCAGGCGTTGAAAACAGGCCCCTACGGCCGGTGTGTCTACCACTGTGACAACGATGTGGTGGATCACCAGGTGGTGGCCATGGAGTTTGAAAACGACGTCACAGCTACCTTTACTATGACGGCCTTTACTCGGGAAAATCGCCGCACCATCCGCCTAATGGGCACTTTGGGCGAGATCGAGGCGGACATGCTCCGCCGCGAGATCGTGTATCGTCCCTTTGGCAAGCCGGTGGAACACATCGACTGCCGCAGCGTGAAAGCAAACGGTGGCCACGGTGGCGGAGATGGTGGCCTGATGCAGGCAGCCTTTGCACTGTTCTCCGGCCAGACGGGGGAGGCCTTGACGGATATTGCTGCTTCGGTGGATAGCCACTTGATGGCTTTGGCCGCAGAGGAGTCCAGAACCCATGGTGGAAAAACTGTGGTGCTGCACCGGGATTAACATACAAGGAAAGAGGAAGGGCACGCAAAAAGGCGTGCCTTTCTTCTTCATGCCGCCAAATCCCCCATGTTAAAAGCCGTTGCTTTACTTGTTGGGTTGGATTTTCTACAATTTGGGCAAGGAAGGTGATGCTGCTATGTTAGGCGATAACATCAAAAAATACCGGAAAGAGAAGGGGTACACCCAAGAACAACTGGCTTCCATGCTCCACGTGGTCCGTCAGACCTTATCTAAATGGGAAAACAATGTCTCAGTACCGGACGCTGAGGTTCTCATTGGGATTTCCAAGGTGCTGGGTGTGCCGGTAAGTACCTTGCTGGACATTGCACCGGAGGAGGAGTATGTGGATTTGGCGGAGGAACTGGCCCGTGTCAATGAAGAGTTGGCCCAGCGCAACCAACAGCTGCAAAAAAATGAACTGGCGGGGAAAAAGAGGGGCCAAATCCTGGCTGCATCCTTTGCTGCCCTAATGGTCATGATTCTGGTACGCAATGCTGTGGTGTCGTTGCTCTTGGTGGGCGTTTGCATGGGTGTAGCGTTGCTGATTTTATACCGGAATCTTTCTTTGTTTTCGCAAAGTACTGTTTCCGCCTCCCAGATGAAGGCATTGAAAGTGGTGACCATTTTCGACGCTGCTCTTTTGGTGGTGTTGGTGGTGAGTTGCGGTTTCATACAGGCGGGGGTATTCACGCTGACCGAGCGACAGGAGAGCTGGCTGGCAGTGGGTATTGTGGCCTGTTTGCTGCTCTTTTTTGGTGCGCTATCGCCCCGGTTGCCCTATCAGAAGCATACTGGGCTGCGTCTGCCCTGGACAGTGAGCGATGAGGAGACGTGGAATCTGGCCCATAAAATCATCGGTGTGATTGCGTTGCCCATTACGCTGCTATATTTGGCGGCGGTCTGGACATTTCCGGACGTTGAGAGCATTGGAAAGGCATCTGCTGGCGCCGTGTTGCTGTACATCGGCATACCGGGGATCATGTCGCTGGTGTTCTATTGGAAAAAATATCATCCGTAATGTGGGAAAAGGGGCGGACACGATATCTGATATGCTCCCTCTATGAGAGACAGTGAAATAAAACACTGTCAATCATGGAGGGAGCATTGTCATGCCAAGGAAGCAAAAGTTAGGTGTAGAAGAAAAGATCAAGATTATACGAGATT
>NZ_NFHE01000069.1 GCF_002161235.1 Pseudoflavonifractor sp. An85 | reverse complement strand
TGTGGGCTGGCTTTTGCATACCCAAAACGCTGCGGAAGTTCCACATACTGGATTCGTTTTTGCTGTTGAGAGTAAAAAAGGATGTGCCACAAAACTTACGTTTTGCGACACATCCTTTTTAGTGGTTCATATGGGACAGACACAGTTGGAGGAACATGGCCTCGTATCTGCGGCAGGCGTCTCGTCCAATGACGTAGGGGTTGGCCACGCCGTTGACAATGTTGCGGCAGAGGTCCAGACGCTGGACGGAGTTATCTGTGAAGGGATGAGTGGCAATCTCCACGTCTACCTGGTGTTGGTCACAGAGTTGGGTGAAGCGTTTGGCCGACTCCAGATAGATTTGCTGAGCCTGAGGGCTACGGGGAATGCCCGTTCCGCCCCATAGTGCCGCGGTGTGGGGCCGTCCCTCGTCGGTGACGGGGAGAATGAAGTTCATACAGCCGGGGGTGTGGCCCGGTGTGGCATAGGTGTAAATGGTGGTGTCACCCAGGGTGACGCTGCCGCCATCATGGAGATAGTGGTCGGCGTTCCACGTCATGGCTCCCCATGGGACATCGGCAGGGAGGTGGTGAGCAAAGTCCTCATCCACCTGACTCATATACAGGGTGCAGCCATAGCGGTTGCGGTAGAAATCCCCGTTGCCAAAGTGATCCCCATGGCCGTGAGTGATGACGATCTTCTTGATTTGGACGGGATCCAGCCCCAGACTTCTCAGTCCGTCTTCCAGTATGCTGGCGTACTTCATCCGGGAGATGTCGGTGATGGGGATCTTGGTGTCCGGCTCCACGTCGGGGAAGAGACAGTCCAGAAGCATCAGACCTTGTGAGGTCTCCACCACAAAGCAACCCACAAATTCGTCGCCGATATAGGATAGCTGGTCGAAGAAGCGGGTGGCGGGAATCACTGGGGCATCGGGAAGTTTGCCGTCCGGCCGTCCCCCTTTACCCAGGTGAGGGGGACGGTGATCCCGGATGGGACGCAGCCACTGTATGCAACGGATGAATCCATAGCTAGTACCTCCGTAGTGGTTAGCCAGCCTGCTCCGCGGCAGCCAGCTTTTTGGCGATGCACAGATAGATGAGTATGCCGATGACGGGATAAACCAGCATGCAGTAGAAGGTGGTGGTGTAGCCAAAGTGGCTGTACAGAGCACCGGGGATGATAGTGCCAATGATACCAGCAATGTCAATGACCAGCATGTTGGTGCTCATGGCGGCGCCGCGCTGTTCGGCAGGTGCCATGATGGCAGCGGCCTTTTTGGTCACGGTCATGATGCCCTGATAGGACATGGCATAGAGGGCGCCAGCCGCGCCCACGGCAATTACGGAATAGCCGTTGGCCAGTAGCACACAGCAGATGGCGTTGAGCACCAGGCCGGGAATCAGTACCCGCTTGGCGGAGAGAATGTCGCCCAGCACGCCGCCGGCAATGCCGCCCACGGTTTTGAACAGGGTGTAGGTGGTGAAGAAGATGGCCACGTTGGCCAGGCCGCGCTCAATGCTCATATTGACCACCAGCAGGCTGCAGGCGAAGAGGAGAGAGGCGGTGCAGAAGGTAATCATACAAACGGGCAGTGCGGGCAGACAGATGTAGTTGTTGATGTCAAAGCGCTTGTGCACCTCGCCGGGCATCTGGCGCTTGGGCTCCCGCTTCTTCACATCCATGAACAGGGCCACCACGATGCAGGGGATGGAGGCGGCGGCAGCGGTGAGGTAGCTGGCAGTGGGAGAGACGTTGGCATATAGAGATGTGGCCAGAGAAGGGGCAAAGGAGACGAACAGACCGGGAATGGCATTGATGATGCCCACGCCGGTACCCATGGCGCGGCGATCCACAAACAGAGAGCCCATGGTGGCTACAGCGGTGGTGATGCAGCAGAACACCAGACCGGTGAAGAATCGAGCCACCATCAGGAACGTGGGATTGGGGGCGATGCCCTGGAGCACATAGGCCAGGCCCTTCAAGGCCATAATGAGGATGAGCCAGAACTTCAGGTTCAGCTTATCGGTCAGGCGACCGGCCAGAGGACGTCCAACCAGGGTGGCCACGGAGTAAAGGGTCATCATGGTGGTGATGGCGGCGGCGGTCATACCCAGATCAGCGCCCCAGACGGGGATAATTTGAGTGTCCATGGTGGAGCCAAACTGGTTGAAGATGCTCACCAGGAGCAGCAAGATGTAGTTTTTGTTCAGCAAACTCTTAAAACTGGCCAGAGTCAAGCCATTGCCGACTTTTTTTACTTCGGTTGACATAATCCTTTCTCCTCTCGTTGAATACGAAATTGGTTCAGCCGTGTGGGGCTGAGGTGGGAGTGATGGGTGCGGGACGCCTGGGTCCCGCCTGATTCATGGCGCTCGCCTCCTTACGAAAACAAAATGGTACCGTATGGGTTACATGAGAATGGTAACCGGTAAGGTAATGGACACAGTGATGAGCAATAGCCACAGGGGAATGGCCAAGATGCGATAGGTCAGCCGGTTTTGATCCATGGGAGAGCCATAACTGCTCAACACAATGCTGCCTGCGGCGGAGAAGGGGGAGGTCCCGGTGACGCTGGCCCCGGCAAAAATTCCCGCATAGAGAAGGGCCAGAGATACCCCCAAAGCGGAGGAAAACACAGGGACCAGGGGAAACAAAGTGGGACACACCACGGTGACACCGCTGGTAAACAGACTCATAAGCCCTGCCATACAGGCCAGAATGGGGGCAGCCAGTACGGGCGGAATAAAAATCAGTTGCTGGGCCAAGGCGTCCAAAGCCTGGGTTTTGGTGGCAATGCCCAAAATGGCGGACACGGCGGAGAGCAGCACCACGGTGCACCAGGGGACGTGTCGCCGCATGACTTCTCGCTCATCCCCCAGCCGCAGCAGGATAGCCGCCAGAGTACCCAGGCAACAGAGCACCCCAATGTCGGTGAGAACAGCTAGACGCTGTTGGACAGCCTAGGGGCATAACTTTAAGGCCAAAGGATAGGCTGATGATAGCAATGAGAACAAGGTTTTTCTTGTGAATGGCAGTGAAGGGGGCCGGGG
>NZ_NFHE01000068.1 GCF_002161235.1 Pseudoflavonifractor sp. An85 | reverse complement strand
ACCGCACGCTGAAGAAGGAGGATCGACATGAGCGATGATGAAGCCTACGAACAGTTGACGCAGGACATGCAGGCCATGTGCAGGGACCTGTCCGCCCATGCGGAAACCATACCCCACACGCAGGAGTCCATCGACGCATTGCGGGAACTGGTGGACCGTGTTCTCGAAGCGAACCCCGATTCCGACCTCGGATATTACAAGGCGTACCCATCTTGGCTCGCCATCATACAGGCGGGGCACGGCCTCACCAGAGAGGACATCGCCGAGAAGGCCCGGTACGGGGGCTGGGACCCCGACCGTGACGACTACATGCGCATCAACCGGGACGGCGACTGGGAGGGCCTCAGCCAAGAGCAGGCCGACAACCTCCTGTGGGACAACCGCAGGGAGATCATCGACGCCGTGGGACGGTTCGCCTCCCGGCTCGATCCGGACACCATCAAACATCTCACCGTGCTCACCTTCACGCCGCCCGAACATCCGTTGACCTTGGAGGACGTGCAGCATCTCGTGCAGCGCGTCGATGACCGGCTGCGCCCCCACCTCGACCCCGCCGATCTGGAAGAGGACGAGGACGTATACCGCATCGGCGACTGGGGGTACGTGCGTGCCGCCGACTACGAGCAGGCGTTCGAGGGCGAACCAGCGTGGGCACAGGACATGTACATGCTGGACGGCAACGAACCCGACCGCGACGCCGAATGGGTCGAAACCTACAATGCTGGCGGCAACGCCGCGCTCAGCATGGCCCTCGACCGGCAGTTCGACGAGGGACGCACCGATAACGTCTTCTACACCACGGCACCGGAGCCATACGAGCCGGTGCTTGAACACACCGCCGACGGCACGGTTTCCAAGGAGACAACCGAAAGGCCGGAAACCGACGCATCCGGTCAGCCACCGACCGAGGATGAGGTGCGACGCATGGCGGCGAGCATCGATCTGAGCGATCTGGACGTGGCACGCGAACAGTATCCTCTGGTATGTGAAGTCGCGCGTCATGGCGGCGGCACCCTCGACTTCGACATCATCCTCGATCTGCGCAGAGTCACCGGCATCCCTGATCTGAATTATGAGATGTATGCGTACATAGACGGCAAGTTCGACGATGACCTGTTGCAGATATGCGAGGACATCCTTGACGGCACCGACACCGAATCCCTGTCCCGCATCCAATCCTATATTCAAGCGGCGCAGCCCTCCGCATCGAAGGAACTGCTGATGGGCCTGAACCTGACCCTCAACGACGGGCAGCACATCACCGCATGGACCAATGACGCCCGCATCCCCATGGAACGTGTTCCGGACGGCTGGCACCGGTACGGCGTCCGCTTAGCCGACAGCCCGTCCAGCTACGACTGCCCCTACGCGGACGTGAAGCCCGGCATCATGGTCAACCACGCCTTCGACTTCATCACCCGCACCGACCTGACGGACGCGATCAACCGCACCGACATCTGCCTGCAAGTCGATGCCTGCACCTACGACGGGCATTACGCCTACCTCCACGACAATCACACCTTGGAGGAGAACGTGCCCAGCCCTCGATACACGCCGCCAGACAAGGAGCAGGCCGTGAGCCTCAGCGGGGAGGCCAAGGCCAGCCGCGACGCCTCACAGGCCCTCGGCGGAACCTCCGCACCGGATGCCCCGGCACAGGAAACCCAACGATAACCACCATTTCAGAAAGGAGCCGTCACCATGGCGGAATACGACAACCAGATACCCCTCAAGCTCCAACTGCTGCGCATCGGACTCGGGGCCGGGCCTGACGCCCTCGGCATATTCACCTACCAGATCGAAGGGCACAACACCAACTACGCCGCCCCGTACTTCTGTATCGCCCCGGCCAATTACCGTCCGGACACCATGGATATTCTCGATTCAATGCAGGAGACCAAGGACGCCATTCTCTGCTACGGCACCCCGGACGACCTGCGGGAGATCATGGGCCTCACCCCACAGGGAGAACTGGATCAGGACATTTTGGAAAGCGACGACAGCGAGTACGTGAGCCTCGACGGAGGCTGGTATCTTGACGGGCAGCTCCTCAGCTTCGAGAAAATCCCACCGGCAGCATCGGATGCCCACGCCATCCTCACCAACGAACAGATCGACCTCATCCAAGACTGCTTCGACACCCAGCCGATCGGAGACTGCCTGCGGAAAGCCGAGGCCATCGCCAACGACCCGCGATACCATCAGACCGCAGCCCCCGACCGGAATCCGCTGCACGACCTCCTCACGGGCGGCTGGCGCGTCCACCTCGTACAGGAGGGCGAACATTACGGCGTGAACGGCAATCTTGTCTACGGGGACACCATCGGCAGCGGGGCACCCCACATCGGGGAGCGGATCAACGACTGCCAGCTCTACGGGCACGGCCTGCCCCTCGTGGAGTTCTACGACATGACGAAAGACACGGAGCAGGGCGGCCAGTTCGTCAGCCGCTACTACATGAGCACCCTCCTCGGCATGGATGAATCCGGCACACCCCTGAGCGACATGCGGTCGTTCAGCCTTGACGGCGGCGTTCCATCATGGACCGTGGCAGGCACCGACCTGCAAAACGTGACCGACTGGCTCAACACCGCCAAGGAGACACTGCAACCCGCCGTCGGAGAGGAACCGACCCCCGCGCCCGGCCCCGAAGAGCCGTCCACCTATGACTACCAGCTCCTCGATCGGTTGAAGTCCGACTGCGACTACTACCTCGGCGCGTGCGTGGACTTCGGCATGGACATGACGGCTACCCAGAAGAACCTGTGGGCCGGAAACATCGAGGCACAGGTCTCCAAGATGCGGGAACTCTACGACAAGCTCCCCGAGAAGCCGGACTGGCTCACCATGCAGGACATCGACCGGTACGAGCACGACATGCTCGCCCAACGCGACAACACAGCCGGGCAGAAGGAATCCGTGAGCCTCAGCGGGGAGGCCAAGAGCGCAAGGGACTCCTCCCGTGCACTCGACGCCCACGCGCCTGACGCCCCGACCCATGAAAACCAGCGATAGAGAAAGAAGGCCCCATCATGAAGGGAATGCTCATACCAACGGACGGCACGCCCCATGCCATCGACATCCAACAGGATGAGAACGGGTCCGCGCTCC
>NZ_NFHE01000067.1 GCF_002161235.1 Pseudoflavonifractor sp. An85 | reverse complement strand
GTGTACAGCCAAGATTTGTCCATGGATAGGGGCGGTTCGTTGACGAGCGAGACGTTCCAGCCTTCGGGCACGTTCTTCAGAACGACACCGGTGGCGTCCTGCGGGAGCGTCCATTCGCCGCCACGGTAGCCGAAGCCCTCCACGGGCGTGCCGTCAGCCAGTTCGGCGGTCACGTTCGCAAGCTGGGTGACCACATACGTCCACTGGTAGTCGTCGGAGATGTCGAACAGGTAGGTGATGCTCCCGCCACCGTTCCGGTTCAGGGTGATGGCGGTGCGTTTGTCGTTGCCGATGCTGCTCTGCGTCCACCCGTCCGGCAGATTGCCGAGGGTGACGGTATGGCCCGGCGGGATCGTGAAGATGTCCTCCTCGTTCAGCGGGTCGAACCCGGTGACGGGGGAACCGTCATCCAGCGTGGCGGTCACGCCCGCCAGTTCATCCACGGGATCGGGCGCATCATAGAAGAACCGGTAGGTCACGGTGGGCGTCTTGGCATTTTCCGGGCGGATGACGTACTGGTAGCCGGAGACGCCGTTTTCGGTGAACTCACCCTGCGATACGCTCCAATTTTGAGGCTGCCCCTCGTATCCCACCAGATCGGAAGGATTCACCCTGTGGACTTCCACATCCTTGGTGGGGTCGCAGTCCACGGCCTCACCGTTCAGGGTGAGGGTGAATCCACGCAGCTCGTCCACGGTGTGGATGATGTCATCGGCCCCGTCGAAGTACCAGCGGTATGTCTCGGTGCCGTTCCTCAGGATGTAGAACGCGCTCCATTCCCCGGTAAGCCCGTTGACGCGCATATCGCAGTCCACGGTCCACCCTTCGGGCACGTCATGTATCTCCACGCTGCCTCCGTCCACGGTGTGGATCGCGGAATCCGTGTAGTCCGTGTCGGGGTCGTCCCAACCGTCGGCGGGGTCGAAATCCTCGATGGGTTCGCCGTCCACGGTGAACCATGTACCCGTGGGAGCATTGGGCTTTTCGGAGGCCACTGTCTCAATCGTGTGGACGGTTTCGTCGGCGAACGCGCCGATGTCGTCGGCGTTGGCCGTGGCGGCGACGCCCAAAAGCATGGAGACGGTCAGCGTCCCCGTCAGCAGGATTGTCGTTTTCCTGTTCATGTTTCCTCGCTGTCTCTGAACCTTGTCGAAAAGGATGAAGGGGCGTGTCCGTTTCGGTTCGGACACGCCCCTCGCGGTCACCTCTGGCGGATCATGCCGCCTTCGGTTATGTCAGGTCAGGCGGCGTGCTGTCCGCGCGGCCTGCGGCGCTTGCTCACAGCCAGTGCGCAGCCGCCCAATGCCAGCAGGGCCGACAGTCCGGCGACACCGCCGACGGCGATGCCGGTCGTGGCGAGCGGCTTCGCCTTGACGATCACCGTCTCATCCTTCACGCGGGCCTTGCCATACGAGACCTCGTGCTCGTCCTCCTCGCCCTTGTGGTAGATGAGGCGTTCGCGCCAGTAGTGGGTACCGGCCTTGTCGGCGGTGATCTCCGGCGAATCCACGTCCGGGTTCTCGCCCGGCGTGACGGCCACGCATTCGGTGGTGGTCACCAGCTTGTCCTCGCTGGTATCGTCGCCGTCGGCCTGCTCCCAGTACTCGAACTCGATGCACCAGCCGTCGCCGGGGATGGTGCCGGTGACGTGCGCCGTGTCGTGAATCTTGTCGCCGACCGTGGCCTCATGGGTGGAGGCGGTGGTGGTGACCTTCACGATGTACGCGGTCTCCTCCTCGACGCGGGCGAGATCGGTGTGGAACGCACTGGGCACGGTCTGCGGGTCCGTGTCGTCGCCGTCCACCTCGGCGTCCGTGTCGATGGGCTGGATGCCGTTGACCATCAGGTGATCCATGGTCCAGTTGCCCTCATCGTCCTTGGCGGGCTGGGCGGGGTTGCCGTCCTCGCCGCGCTTCGGGGCGGTGAGCGAGTACTGGAAGTAGATCACATCCCCGGCCTTGCCCTCGTCGTAGGAGAGCGGGCTTTCGATGGTGACCTTGCCGTCCTTGAGCGCCTTGGCGGCGTCATCCTTGGTGATGATGTACGCGCCGGTGGTCGGAGTGCCCCAGTCGGCCACCAGCTCGTCCTCGTCGGGCGTGTCCGCCTGACGGAACACCTGCCACGAGACCATGGTGCCTTCCAGCACCGGACCGCTGATGGTGACCTTATCCTTCACCGGCTTGCCTTCCTCCACGACGCGGATCGTGTTGGAGAGGGAGTCGATAATGCGGATGGTTTCGGACGGTTCGCGGGGAGCGCCGTAGGCGACGAGCGTGCCGTCCTGCGCGGTGACGCGGACGCGGAAGTAGTAGATGCCGGTCTGCGCGGGCGTCCACTTGGAGGATTCCGCCGTGGTCTGGCCCTCCTCCAGCGTCTGGCCGTCCTTGTCCAAGGTGGTCAGCAGCGTGTCGGTATCGGTGTCGCCGTCGCCCTGCTTCCACACCTCCCACGAGGCGGACAGTTCCTTGTCAACATAGTCGCTGCGGATGTCGGTCTCGTAGCTGATGTTGTCGAAGAACGTCTGGTCGCTGACCGTATCGCCCAAGTGGGCCTCCGTGTACGTTTCCGTGGTCACGCTGATGGTGCGGGTGGATTCGTTGTCCACGCGGTCGTTGCCGCGATGGAACTCCTTGTCCTCGCCCTGATCGTCGCCGGGGATGCGCACCCATTCCACGAAGTAATGGTCGCCCGCATCCGGGACGGTCACCGCCGGGCTGGTGACGGTCTGCTCCTTGGCGTCCTCCACGTAGCCGTCCATGTCGGACAGCGTGGAGTCCTCCGCGTCGGCCACCTTGTCGCCGGTCTCGTAGTCGTGCAGCTCGAACCCGATGATCGCGTCGCCGGGCAGGGTGCCCTCGATGTGGGCCACGTCGTGGATCGCGCCGCCCGCGCTGGACCACTTGTAGGTGGTCGTGGTGATGCGCACCGCGTGGAACGACTCTTCCTTGATGCGGCGGTCGGAGCGAACCTCGGTCTGCCCGTCGGGAAGGAACGCGGAGCCGTCGGCCTTGCTGAACACGGTCACCCAGTAGTAGTCGCCGGGCTGGTCGAGCTGGGCGAGGTCCGAATCCAGTTCCTTGGTGGCCGCCTTGAGATCGGTGGCGGGGATGGTCAGCGTCAGCGTGTCCTTGCTGGCGTC
>NZ_NFHE01000066.1 GCF_002161235.1 Pseudoflavonifractor sp. An85 | reverse complement strand
AAATGCTGCTCACGACCCCGGTGGTGGAACCCGAAAACTGCCCGCACTGCGGGCAGTTGTGGCGGGAGAGGGGGCGGTCACGACCCCTCTCTTTTCCCCTGCTTCGCTTTCGTCGGCTATCCGCTGCTCCGTAAATCGGCCCAAATCCCCCGCAACTGCCCTGGGAGGGGTACACGGGTGGGGGAGCCTGGGGAAGCCCCGCAAATCGGCCCACAGGGGGCAACACGGCGCTACATCTGCATCTCCGGCACGGTGCGAGTTTGCTCCGTCAGGAAGTCTGCACAGCACTCCTCTAGGCTCTGGCCCAAATTCTCCTGACAGTAGGCATCCATCTTGGGGAGGAGTAGGGCCTGCTCCTCAGCACTGAGCCGGTACTTGAAGTCCTGCTCATCGCCGTTGCCGTGCCGCAGGTACACGTCCAGCCAGTCGCAGACACAACCGTGATCCAGATCATAGCTGGCGTAGATGTTCAGCCAATCATCATTCTCAGCTGTACACACGTTGGTTCCAAACACCTGATCCGCAAAGGACGATACCTCCATGTAGAACTCCAGCAGGTTGTCGTGCTGAATAATATCCTCTGCGAAGGAGATGTCCTCTGCACGGAGCATCCGACTGCCAGTGAGATACTGCGCTTCTGTTTCGTGTGTGACCTCTTTTCCTTGCAGACGATCCAGGAAGATGCGCCACCGTTCTTCCGGGGATGCGATGCTTTTCTTCATGGCGAAGTAGACGGCGGTGCTGACATCCTGGATGCGGAATCGCTGCCAGCCGTCCATGATATTGAGTGCATCGAGCCGCTCACTGTCCAGGTCGATGTGGAATGCACCCACCACGCGTCCGGTGTTGTCTAATCGCTCCAACACATATGTGTCGAACTGCTCATGGGATAACTTTTCTCCACGGGGAAACATTCCGGTGAACCGTGCGGGGGGATCGCCTTCGGCCTTGCGGATGTAATTGCGCAGGCGGCTGGCGGTCTGAAGGAACTCCAGATGTTCTTCCGCCAGGAAGTAGGTAGAGTTTCCGCCCTCCGTGACATGGAAGACGGCAAAGCGACGGGCGGCTTCTCGAGCTTTCCGCTCCTCCTGATCCTCCTGCCAGATTTCAGCGCTGATGCGCTCATACTCCCGCTGGGGGAGCTGGTTGCACATCTCGTCAATGACATCCTCCAGGTGTTCCTCCAGCGTTTCATCTTTCAGATGCTTGCTCAACGCATCGTACCAACGCTGGTCAATCCAGAGGGTGATATCCTTGCTGTTCACTGTGTCACCTCCATTTCTTCCAAGGGCTTGGGCGTGACGGGTTTTGGACTGCGCCGAGATCTGGTGGGAGCAGACGTGTCAGTCTCATCGATGTACTCACGCACAGGGGCAGGGACATACTTTTCGTAGAGTTTTACCAGGGCATCCGTCATCTCACGCTCCAGTTCCAGATCTCGCTTGCTCATGTAGCGTTTCAAGGCAGAGAGTTTTTCCTCGTCAAAAGAAATGGTCAGGTTTACTTGTTTCATTGGCACTTCCTTTCTCAGTCGTAATTGATGTATTCAATCTCCAGCCAGGGGGGCATAGCCGATGGTGGAGGGTTCCGGGTTGAGTTGGATGAGACAAACAAAGTCTGTTCTCTCGCATGAGAAAGGCCGGAGCGCTCGCTCCGGCCTACACAGGGGGAAGATTAGTTTGGGTTTGTATCCTGGGTAGAATAGCTCATCTATCTGGATGGGCGCTTCCTCCAGCAGAGTTTACTGACAAGATGATCAGCGGAATGGAAAAGGGGACCGCATCTATGAGATGCGATCCCTCTGCATTCTAGCTGGTTACATTGTTAACTCGGGGTTCGTCGACTGTTGCTCCTGCCGCATCAGGAGGTTCATACTGTAGTCCAGTATCTTTTCCTTGCGCTCAGTCAGCATAGTGAGGTAGAACTCCCGCTGGAGCGGTTGGAGCTCCGGAGTTCCATCCAGGAACTTCTGTATCTTATCCAGATCGATTCGTGCGGTGATTCGTCTGAGTGCATCATTGCACTCCGGATAGCGAAGGGAAGAGATGAAATCGAAGTACGGAATTTTCACACCGTTTTCTTCAATGGATGAGGCAGGGAACACAAAGATCCGCCGGTCGATCTCTTCTTGCGACTTCAGTACCTCTGCCATGCGGGGCAGATCCAGCTGCGGATAGAGACAGGAGCCGCAGTCATAGACCGGCGCAATCTCCACACTTTGCTCCTCCTCACTCACCAGCAGGCCCCAGTTACCGTTATGCCGGTCAAAGTTTCCGAGGAGCGCATCCGCAATAAACATATCCCAGAAAAATTTCCGAAGTTCATCTGCTGGATATAATGTTTGCTCATCAATAGCTTGCAGAATCGATGACAGCTCCTTGCCGTAACCATTCTGCTCACTGTCGATACAGGTGTTCTTCAGTTGGGCGAACTCAATCAGCCGCTTTCCGCCCTCTGTAAAATCACGGCAGGCAACCACCAGCTTGCTTTTGCCCCGACGATCTGTGTAATTACCCAGCAGGGTATCCTGTACCCGGAAGCCCAGCATCTCGAAAATATGACATGCCACATATTCGTTGATGCATCCGTTGGTGTAGCTCATTTCTTTGTTCCGGCTGGGGCGTGGAGGAAACTTCAGCATATAACTGGAGCCCGCATAGGAGATATTGATCTTATTTCCGTTCGCACCGCCATAGGCACGGAAGCGGTTGACAGGGCAGTTGGTAAAATCGATCACGAGTCGTTCCTCCCCATTACAGGTATTTTGCTCTCAGGTAGTCCGCCTGCTCCCGCGTGATGGCGCTGCTCCACTGGTTGGAGTTGATGGCGCCATACAGCTCTCCCCACAGGCAGTCCATGTAGGACACATGGTCTTTCTCTCCCTGGATATATTCATCCAGGGCCTTTTGCAGGCTGGCCGGCAGATCCCTTTCCAGGTAGGAACGATCTTTTGGCTTCCCGTCCGGGGCCTGCTTTTGCTCTACGGTCATGGTCAGAAGCTGCTCCATGGGGATGTCCAGCGTGGCGGCAAGCTTGCTCAACGTCCCGGCATTGCACCGCGTCAGCGACGTTTTGCCCGAGCAGATGTCCGCCAGCGTGGCCCATGGAACCCCGCTGCGCTTGGAGAGCTGGTAGCGGGAGAGACCCTTTTCCCGCAGGAC
>NZ_NFHE01000065.1 GCF_002161235.1 Pseudoflavonifractor sp. An85 | reverse complement strand
TATTCTTAATCTTTGTTCAGTTTTCCATGGGACAAAATATTCATTTCGTCCCATAGGCGAGAGAGAAAGGGCGGATGAAGATGACAAGGCGTAAGGGCCGCGGATGGCGGGGATGGAAACCCCTGATGGGTCTGGTGCTGATCGGTGTCATGCTGGCTCAGGCTGTGGGTCCGGTGTGGGCAGAGGAGCCGGGAGCCACGCAGCCAGAGGACACCCGGGTGGTGGATAGCATTAAGGCATTTGACTATGAGGAGTACCTGGGCAATTCTCTGTCCACCCAGTACTCGGGTCGGGTGTGGGCGGATAAGTGGGTGTCAAATAGCGATGTGGTAATACCGAATCCGACAGGCGAAGCGAAGCAATACGTGGTCAACATTGGAGAAGAAGATTTTCTGGTGGGGTACTCTCTGCACACGGCAGCCACGGCGGTGAGCGGCCAGTCTCTGGTGCCTCTGGACGTGGTGTTGGTCATTGACATCTCCAGTACCATGCTGAGGCATAACCGGATTCAAGAGACGGTAAAGGCCCTGAATGAGACGGTGGAGACCTTGCTGGCCGGCAACCCCAATACCCGAGTGGGGGTGGTGGTGTTCAGTACCGAGGCTACAACTTTGCTTCCTCTAGGGCGGTATAAAAAGGCAGCAGAGCGGGATAGCTTTTTTTGGTTGGAACAACAGACTGACAAAGACCCCAATGGAGAGTATAAGCAACATCTGTATGTGAGTGCTATTTCTGATGAAAACAAGCTGATTAGTGGTTACCAGGACGTTTATGGATGGACCAACATCCACATGGCCATAGACACTGGTATGGACATGCTCCGAGAGGCAACTACGAAAACAGAGGATGGACAGCAGCGGTACCCCGCCCTGATGCTCATGTCCGACGGTGAGCCTACGTGCGCTGGAAGTAATGACAGTGTCTGGTGGGATCCAAGTGGTGTGGAAGGCAAAGGGTATGCTGACACGACCGGGTTGCAAGCCTTTAAGGCTATTATGAACGCAGCCTATCAAAAACAGAAAGTGAACAGCTATTACGATGTGGACATGCAGGTGTACACCGTAGGTGTGGAAATAGAGAAGACAAGTACTGGAGACCCTGAGCCGCTAGCAGAAGTGACACTAGACCCCAAAGGTAATCTGAAAGAGACAAGTGATAATTATTATGGGAGGCAGATGTGGGAGGACTGGCAGACGTACCTTACAAACCCAGAAGGTGTGGAGGTAGGACCCTGGGGCGAAAAGTATACCTTTACGCACCCACCTGCGGAGGATGATATCACTTCGTTGCACTACAACGACGACTATCTTTCTGTCGAAGATGCCAGCGAGATTTCCGCCGCATTTCAACAGATTATAGAGGAATTTTCGGTTGCTTTGTCATCCCCTACGGAGGTGGAAGGAGATCCCACCACGAGCGGTTATGTCACCTACACAGATGATATTGGAGAGTATATGGAGGTGACGGGTGTCTGTCTACTGTGGTATGGCGCTTATCCCTATACCTATCCCGATGAAACTAAAATATCGGAGGGGGTTACCGAGTATCGATTCTTTGGCTATCCGTGGACCCCAGCGTATGGAGCACAGCGTTTGATGGATATCTGTACCACGGTAACCACAAACGCCGATGGAAACCAGACCTTAACAGTGGAAGTCCCGGCCGCCTTGCTTCCCATGCGGGCTAATATTCTGACATACCTAGAGGTGAGTGGGGAGGGGGTAACACAAACTGTGACGGATCGTGTAATGGATAACATAAGAGATCCCATGCGCCTCTTCTACACCGTCAGTCTCCGGGACGGTGTGCTCAACCCCGACGGCACGGTGAACACCGATGTGGTCAGCCCAGAGTACATCCAGGCCAACAGCAACCCCGACGGCACGGTAAACTTCTACTCCAACCGATACAGCAAGAATACCATGAGTGCCACCGGCGAGACCCTCACGGTGGGGGATGCCAACGTGACCTTCACCCCTGCCTCCAACAACGCCTTTTACGTGTTCCAGGAGGATGTGCCTTTGTACACCGATGAGGGTTGTACCAAACTGGCAACGGAAGCAAACCGAAACGACCAGATTCTCTACTATCCCGTGGAGTACTATCAGGCAGTAGAAGACGGAGGATCTGCCACCCTTCAGAAGCAGAATGTAACGTGCTACCTGGGGGACTATGCCCAAACCAGAATCAAGACCGATGAAGTAACTGGGCAGCTGTACATCACCAAGGGTACCTTGCGTGGCCTGTCCGACGCGGTGGTGAAGAAAGGGCAGGGAGAGAACCTCACCAACACCGCGGCCACCTTCCGCTATCCCGACCACAACAACAGTGGACAGGTGCAGTTGCAGCTGGGCGCCAACGGCAAACTGACGGCCCCGCTGTCCACCGGCTCCCTCACCGTGTCCAAGGAGGTGGAGGGAACGGGGGCAAACTTGAACCAGGAGTTCACCTTCACCGTCACTTGTACAAACAACAACGCCCCCCTCACTGGCACCTACACCTACACTGGTGGGGTACTCCAGGGGTATGAAAACAGTGTAGTAGCCCCGGAAGCTGGAAGCCTGACCCTGGATACCAGCGGAAAGGGTACCATCACCCTCAAGCATGGCCAGACCATCACCATCCAGGGCTTGCCCCGCACGGCCACCTACACCGTCAAGGAGACACCGGTGGCCAATTACACCCCTTGGGTGGGCAAGACTCAGACTGATACCACCACAGGAACCGTGGGAGGGGCTTCCACGGCCGCATTTACCAATATCTACGCCATCCCCTATACAAATGTGGCCTTCACCAAGGTGGACGGCACTGGATTTGATCCCACCCAAGTGACGGAGGACGACTATTTGAGGGGCGCAGAATTTGCCCTCTACCGGTATACCGGAACCAACTGGGATGGTGTGTCCGGCAGCTTGTTGGATACCCAAAACCTGGGCAACGATTGGAAGGCTGCGGGGAAGCAAATCTCGGGAGATCAAGGCCTTGTGACCTTCTCCAACCTGGAGGCGGGACACTATCGCTTGGTGGAGACCAAGGCCCCGGGAGGGTTCCAGCTGCCCAAGGGACAGTGGAATGTGGAAGTGACCATCACGAACAACGTGGGCAGCTTCACCATCCTAGCGGTGGAGGAAGCGACATCCCAAACCCCTGGTGTGGTTGCGGACAACGGCACGTACTATCTCATGAACTACAAGCCCACCCAGCCCCCCATCACCGGTGGAGACGGAGGGCGAAGCTATTGGATGGTGGGCGG
>NZ_NFHE01000064.1 GCF_002161235.1 Pseudoflavonifractor sp. An85 | reverse complement strand
GAAAACGGCGGCATCACCCTGAACGAGTCCCACGGCGAGATCATCACCCTGACTCCCATCGAGGGCAGCGACGGATACCAGTATGCGGGCGAGGAGAAGCTGGGCACCCGCTTCTACCCCAGCAAGGAGGAGGCACAGGCCGCCACACGGGAGTTCACGGACAACCTGCCGAACACCGTCATGGACTATCTGGAATCCGCCGATTGGAAGAAAGAGGTGGCCTCCGTTAGCTCCTGCAAGCAGGCGGAGACGATCACTTTCAAGGACGGCAGGGCCGATTTCGTCAAGGGCGTCTACGATCAGAAGTACTACGTCTTCCACCAAGGCCCAAACGACGGGGAATGGGGCGCGTCCGACCACTCCGGCGAATACTCCGTCACCGTGAATCAATTCTCCCGGTTCAACACCAGCGACAACCCCCAGTTCATCGGCGATCTCACCATCGACGGCGCGAAGACGACGTACAAGCTGGAGGTCATGTCGGACATGACGAGGCTCACGCTGGACAAGGACAACAGCATGGACCTGATCTTCACAGCGAAATCAGAATAGCCGTCCGTCTGGTGTTGGGGATACTATCTCACTGAGGGCGCGGTCTTCCCTATTCCCAGCGCTCTTTCCCTTCCTCAGCAGAGAAAGCCGGTGTGGACCTTCACGATCCTCACCGGCTTTTCGCTTTTCATTGCCCAATCATCCTTCGGTCAATTTCTGCTCAGGATGTTCCTTTGCCTTGTCTGTCAAAAGGAAAGGGAACAGAATGTTGTTCTGTCCCCTTTCCTATGTGGAGGTTTATCAAGCCGGGGAGAATGATGTCATCCTCCACCGTTACTTATTCTACTCCTCGCGGGCGGTCCCCATGGACGTGTCCCCGCTCTTCCCGACGTTCCTGCGCCTGCGGACGTGCAGGAAGGCACCGGCCATAGCGGCGAGGATCGCGCCCAGTGCGGCGGGCAGTACGGCGCTGCCGGTGTCCGCCATTTCACTGGCATCATCCACTACGGGTTCGCCGTCGGATTCCCCGGTACCGTCGCCGTCGGTTCCGTTGTCGCCGGGATCGGGGGTCGCAGGGGTCTCCTCATCCGGCTTGTCGGGTGTGTCAGGCTCTTCCTGTGTTGCGGTGGTGAAGGTGTAGACGACGGTGCGTGCGCCGTTGGTCAGGGTGAATGTGAACCCGTTGTCCGTTTCCTGACGGATCACAGTCCAGCCTTCGGGTACGCCGGTCAGTTCGACCTTCGCGCCCTCCCCGATCCGGTATTCGCCGTCGCCGGTCGGGTCGAAGCCCTCCACCGGGGTTCCGTCCACTGTAACGGTCACGCCCGCCAGTTCGTCAAGGGATGCGATCTGCCTCCATGCGGCGTCAAGGGTGATGTTTCCCGTGACGGGCGTGGAGAAATCATAGGGTTGGCCGTCCAGCAGCCAGCCGGTGAACTCGTAGCCTTCACGGGTGGGGTCGGCGGGTTTCGCCGCCGTGCCGCCCTCTGTGATGGTCTGCTGTTCCACCGTGGTGCCGCCGTTGGTGCGGAACGACACCGTGAACGTGGTCACGGGGTCCGGCTCCTCGGCCTGTTCCCATCCGGCCACGAGGGTGATGTCCCCGGTGACGGGTGTGGAGAAATCATACGGTTCCCCGTCAAGGAGCCAGCCGGTGAACTCATAGCCTTCACGTGATGGTGCGGCGGGTTCCTGCACGGTTTCGTCCTCCTGCACGTTCACCGCGACCGTGTTGCCAATGCCGTCGTCGAAGGTGACGGTGTGGAGGACCGGCGCGGGTTCTTCGCTTTCCTCCCAGCCAGCGACAAGAGTGATGTCCCCTGTGATGGGCGTGGAGAAATCGAAGGGTTCCCCGTCCAACAGCCAGCCGGTGAACTTGTAGCCGTCGCGCAACGGGACGCCGGGATCGATGGCGACCGCGCCGTCGGTGACGGTCTGCGCGGGGATCGCGCTGCCACCGGCGCTGTCGAATGTGACCGTGTGGGTGACGGGTGCGGGCGGCTCGTTCTCCTGCCATCCCGCCGTCAGGGTCAGATCACCGGTGACGGACGTGGTGAAATCGAACGGCCTGCCGTCCAGTAGCCAGCCAGTGAAGGTATAGCCTTCACGGGTGGGCGCTGCCGGTTCCGTGACCTTCTGCCCGTGGTCGATGGCCTGTTCGGGTACGCTGCTACCGCCTGCCGTGTCAAAGCGAACCGTGTACGTGTTGATGGTCCAGTCGGCGGTCAGGGTGATGTTCCCGGTGACCGGAGTGGCGAAATCATAGAGCTGACCGTCCAACAACCACCCATCGAACGTGTAGCCGTCGCGCACCGGGGCAACCGGCTCGGTTGCCTTTCCGCCGTCGGCGACCTGCTGGCTGCCGGTCATGCCCTCGATGCCGTAGTCGAAGGAGACGGTGTGGACGGCGGTTTCCGGCTGGAACACATATTCCACGCTCAGGCTGCCGTCTTCGCTGGTCATGTTGAAGCCCAGTCCGTCCTGCATGGGTGTGGCGGTCCAGCCTTCGGGGATGCCTGCGAGGTCCACGCTGGTGGTGCCCGCCGGGACGGGGAACGTGCCGCCGTTCACCGGGTCGAAGCCCTCGACCGGGGTGCCGTTCACGGTGGCAGTCACGGTCTTCAGATCGTCCTTAGAGGGTGTTGGCTGATCCTCCTCGAACGTCCATGTGACGCTGAGGGAGCCGTCCGGCGAGGTCAGGGTCCATGTGAGGGTTCCCTTCTCGTGGGCCACCTGCCAGTCCGAGGGGATGCCGGAGATGCTGACCGTCGAACCGTGGGGCACCAGCCATGTGCCGGATTGTGTGGGGTCGAAGTTGTCCACCGGAATCCCGTCCACGGTGGCCGTCACGCCCTTCAGGTCGTCCGTGGACGGCGCGGGCTGTTCCTGCTCGAACGTCCATGTGACGCTGACAGAGTTGTCCGGCGCGGTGATCGCCCACACGAGGGTGCCGTCCTCGTGTGTCGTCACCCAATCCGAGGGAATCCCTTCTAGGCTTACCGCAGCGCCATGGGGAATCGTCCATGTACCTGTCTGTGTTGGATCGAAGCCTTCTACCGGTTCCCCGTCCGCTGTGGCAGTCACGCCCCTCAGCTCGTCCACGGTGTAGACGTGGGGCACGGTGAACCGGTAGGTCACGCTGATCTTCCCGTCCGGGCTGCTGACGGTGTACAGCCAAGATTTGTCCATGGATAGGGGCGGTTCGTTGACGAGCGAGACGTTCCAGCCTTCGGGCACGTTCTTCAGAACGACACCGGTGGCGTCCTGCGGGAGCGTCCATTCGCC
>NZ_NFHE01000063.1 GCF_002161235.1 Pseudoflavonifractor sp. An85 | reverse complement strand
GAACCCGGCCTGATCTGCGGATCGTAGGAGTACACCGCGTCCGGCGCGGCGTTGAAGATGTCGAGGACATCCCCGGCGAACTCCTCGAAGGATTCGTCCGGGTCATCATTGAAGTCCCGATAATCCTCCCTGAGCGATTCGATGGCCTCCCGGCCCGTCGAATATATCCTGTCTTCCTGCGGCATGGCTGCCTCCTATCTGTTGTTTTCCCGTGCCGGACTGATGCCCGGCGTATCCTGCGTGAGTTGTTCGGATGCCTGTCGGGCCTGCTCCGCCGCGCCCCGGAGCGTGGGTGCGTCCGGCTGACGCTCCGCCTGCCGGTCGGCGGTCAGCCGGTCGATGGTCTCCTCGTAGGTGCCCATGGCCTCCATCGCCCACGGGGCGACCTTGGCGAGCGGGTAGGTGCAGTAGCCGGAATGGCAGACGCGATCCGTGAGGGTGATGATCCCGGCCCCAACGAGTGCATTCACCAGCTCCTTCGAGTTGTTGTTGGTGTCGATGATGACGTTGCCTTCCGTGGCGCACCACCATGTGGCGTCCGGGTTGTCGGGAATGTTCACGGTGATGTCGCTCCACGGCGACAGGTACTCACTGTCCGCCGGGTCCGTGGCATCGAGGGCGGAGATGGCGAAACCTCCGCCCATGGCATAGGAATCCCTGTACAGAGCGAGGGTGTGGTGGTCGCCCCACCGGTTCACATATTCCAACGTCACCGCGTTTGCGTCCTGTTTCATGGTTTACCTCCTCGCCTTGTTGTACTTGCCCTTGGGCTTGTTGTCGAAGATGGGTTCCAAGTCCCCGTCTTTCTCCAATCGTATCTTGCAGTCGAAGGTCTTGCCCGCCTTGGACTTACAGCCCTTGAGCGGCACCTGCTTGCCGGAGAGCAGGGCGGACGCCTGCTTCTCGGAGAGCTTCTTTCCGCAGAATCCGAAGAGCTTGAACCCGCACCCGGAAATCTGCTTCCATGTGCCGTCCTCCTGCTTCTCGTTCTTGTTGGAGGAGCAGGCGTAGATGCTGCCGGTCTTCACCACGTCCTGACCGCACATCGGGCACTTGCCCACCACGGGGTGGGAGCCGGAAGCTATGTGCGCGCCTTGGTAGGCGGTGTCCATGTGCTGGCGGAACACGTTCACCACGTTGTCCTGCAAGCTGTTCACGTTGGCCCTGCCGTCGGCGATGTCCTGCTGGATCAGCCACCAGCGGGCGGTCACGTCCGCGCCGCGAATCTCCGGCGGGAGCAGGCGGTAGAAGGCGCGAGCCTTCTCGGTGGAACGCACCTTGCCGCCGGTCTCGTCGAGGAAGCCGCGCTGCTTGAGCTTTTCGATGATCTCCGCACGGGTGGCGGTGGTGCCGATGCCGCCGTGCTCGCCCTTCTTGCCGTCGTCCTTCCGTTTCAGGATGGCCTTGGTCTCCGGGTCCTTCACGTACTTGGCGATGGACGCCATGTCGGCGATGAGGGTGCCTTCCGTGTACGGTTTGGGCGGCGTGGTCTCCTTCTCCGTCACCGTGCAGGAGATGCCGGTGAGGGTGTGGTCCCCCTCGCCCAGCCACGGGTTCCCCGTGGGCGCGTCCTCCTCATTCTCCTCGCCCGCGTGGCCGAAGGTGGCCTTGAAGCCCGCGTCCTTCAATCGCTTGCACACGGCGGTGAAGCTGCCCTCCTCCGTGGTGAAGGTGCTGGTGCTCACGTCGTACCGGGCCGGGGAAAGGAATTGCATGGCGTACCGTTCCACGATGGCCGTGTACACCTTGGCCTCGTCCTTGGTCATCTTCGATACGGGGGCGTCCGCCTCCTGCGGGATGATGCCGTGGTGGGCGGTGACGTTCTTCTCGTTGAACGCCTTGGAGTGGATGGTGTAGTCCAGCTTCCACGAGACGCTGAGGTTCCGCATGGCCTGCGCCAGTACCGTGGGGGCCTGCGTGTGGTGCTCCTCCTTGAGGTACTGGGAGTCCGAGCGGTTGTAGGTGATGGCCTTGTACTTGTCGCGCAAATCCTGCGTGATCTGCTGGGTCTTCGCCGCCGTGAACCCGTACCGGCGGCTCATGTCCGACAGGAGGACCGTCAGGTTGTAGGGCAGGGGCGGGTTTTCCACCTTCTCGGAGAGCGCGGTGTTGAACCCGGTGTCGGTGCCGTCCAGCCTGCCCTTGAGGGCGTCCAACGGCTCCCGGTCGAACAGGCGGGTCTCTCCGTCCAGCAGCTCCTTGCCGGGCTTGAATCTGAAGGTGACAGGCTCCTGCGCGTCCGTGCAGCCGCCCGTGGCGGTCAGCTCGTAGTATTTGCGGGACACATGGTGTTCGATCTCCTCGTCCCGGTTGACCACGAGGCCCAAGGTGGGGGTCTGCACGCGGCCCACGGTGAACCGTCCGCCGAGGCGCTTGGTGGCGAGCCGGGTTTCGTTCATGCCGAAGCAGGCGTCCGCCATCTGCCGTGCGTAGGCGGCTCGGCCCGCGTTGCGGCACTCCCCGTTGGGGACAAGATGCTCGAACGCCTTCCGGATGTTCTTCTCGATGTTGTCGTTCACGTAGACGCGCAGTACCTCGCCCTTGTAGCCGAGATAGTCCAAGAGTTCGTCCACGATGAGCTGGCCTTCGTCGTCCGGGTCGCCCGCGTGGATCACGCAGTCCGCATCGTCCAGCAGGCCCCTGATGCGTTCCACCAGATCGTCCTTGCCTTTGGCGGGCTGCTTCGGCCAGTCCGGGATGAGGATGGGCAGCGCGTCGATGCTCCACGGCTCGCCCCACTTCCGATCCACATGCTCCGGTTCCACCAGTTCCAGCAGATGCCCGGCGCAGGCCACCACCGTGTACCCGTTACCGCTGATGGGCAACGGGGTGGTCTCCGACACCTTCCGCCCGCACATGGCGCGGGCGATGTCCCGGCCCAGCATCGGCTTCTCCGCAATCACCAGCTTATATCCCATATCGATTAGTCCTTCCTATTTCCTGAAAATCGGGCGATGCCATTGTTATTGCTACCCTCATCCATGGCTTGCCTCCCTGCTCTTGATGCGCAGAGGACACCATCTTGGGGCAGTTTTGATTTGCGGGACGTTTTCGCCCGGCGCTGTGAAGCCTATGAAGCCGGGCAGCCGGGGACTGCGCGGACATACTCTATTGAATGTTTCCGGCGCGTCGGGGTGCTTGCACATGCAATCGCCCCGTGTTCCCTTCGTATGCCGGTTGTTCGCCGTCATCTTTGCCCTGCCAGTCAGCTCCATGAAGGGGCAGGTGCGGCAGGCCGGTATCTCACCATGCACCATTTTGATAAACCTTTCCCAGTCATACATAGTCGAGGCGGCAATCGATGATCGCCTTTTCCAGATCGAAGTGCTCCGTCGGCAGTTCCTCCTCGCTCATCCGCGCTTCGAGGCCGTAGCCCAGCCCGTAGTAGAAGAAGAAATCGTTCTGCTCCTTGGTGAGGAACCGGACGAGAAAGCATTCCGGCCCGCCGTCCGGGGGCAGGGGCCATGGTTTGACGAGGGTGTAGCGGATGAGCGTATCCCGCAGCCGGTCGATGGTTTCGGTCAGTTCGGGATGCACGAATTTGCACAGTTCGATGTAGTGCCAGCAGTTGTTCAGTTTCCCCTTGGGGAACTGCTCGATCATGGGGGCCGCCATCAGCGCTCCCCCTTGTCCTGTACACGTCCGGCATCGCCCATGCTGCCAAGCTCCGCGCTGGCCTGCCGGGCGTCCTTCGTCTCGGTATTCAACCCGTATGCGGCGCTATCCTTGGATTCCATATTGACTATGCACTGCGGGCGGCGTATAATAATGTTACAGAGGCCGGGATCGACAACGTGGCTCCG
>NZ_NFHE01000062.1 GCF_002161235.1 Pseudoflavonifractor sp. An85 | reverse complement strand
GCTTCCCTGATCCCAAGTGGGATAGAGATTGATTACGGCAGGAGCGTGTACATAGGATCCTTCATCTGCCACCACCATTAGGTACTGCCCCATTTCCAGATCATTTACAGTAAGGGTGGTATTACCTCCCATGTTCACGGTTTTTACCGGCGTCCAATTCGCTTTCATGTCGAAATGAATTGCCGTCAAGAATTTCTGAATTGTGCTGGAATTAGCACCCAAATACGTATCGGTTACCGCATTATCCTGGGCATTGATGTACCCAGTATATGCGCCTTTCTCTTTCAACCATGCAGCCACAGTTTTGGTGCCGTATTGCGTGTCGTCATTCCAAGTGTACACTGGGTTCTGAGGCTGAACCTGATCCTTTCCCACAGTGGTCCAGTTTACATCAATGAGCTTGTACAGTGTAATGTCCTGGTTTTTGTCTCTTTCATCCCCGGTGATAGTCACACTCCCCTTGGTCTCTGCGCTGGTCACAGAGGTGCCTGCTGCAAACGCTCCCAGGGCGGTCAGAGACAGGGCCATGACCAGGGTCAAACCCAGGGCCATCAGCCGACTGCCTATCTTTCTTGTCTGTTTCATGGTTTCTGCTCCTTTCTCATTTGGGGTCCTCTATTTGTGTACGGAGTGTCCCACTCCCATATCACACACAGTTCAGGGGTTCGCCTTTCTTCGGCGCTCCCACATCCATGCGGCGGCCAGGCAAATGCCCACGGCCATCATGCTGCCGCCCACCATCCAATAGCTTCGCCCTCCGTCTCCACCGGTGATGGGGGGCTGGGTGGGCTTGTAGTTCATGAGATAGTACGTGCCGTTGTCCGCAACCACACCAGGGGTTTGGGATGTGGCTTTCTCCACCGCTAGGATGGTGAAGCTGCCCACGTTGTTCGTGATGGTCACTTCCACATTCCACTGTCCCTTGGGCAGCTGGAACCCTCCCGGAGCCTTGGTCTCCACCAGGCGGTAGTGTCCCGCCTCCAGGTTGGAGAAGGTCACAAGGCCTCGATCTCCCGAGGTTTGGATTACAGGTGCGCCCCACTCAGTGCCAGTGTTTGTTGTATCTAACAAGCTGCCGGACACACCATCCCAGTTGGTTCCGGTATACCGGTAGAGAGCAAATTCCGCACCACTCAAATAGTCGTCCTCCGTCACTTGGGTGGGGTCAAATCCAGTGCCGTCCACCTTGGTGAAGGCCACATTTGTGTAGGGTATGGCGTAGATATTGGTAAATGCGGCCGTGGAGGACGCTCCCACGGTTCCCGTGGCGGTTCCGGTCTGGGTATCGCCCACCCTGGGGGTATAATTGGCCACCGGGGTCTCCGTGACGATGTAGGTGGCCGTGCGGGGCAAGCCCTGGATGGTGATGGTCTGGCCATGCTTGAGGGTGATGGTACCCTTTCCGCTGGTATCCAGGGTCAGGCTTCCATTCTGTGGGGCCGTCACGCTGCCTTCATATTCCTGGAGTACCCCACCGGTGTAGGTGTAGGTGCCAGTGAGGGGGGCATCGTTGTCCGTACAGGTGACGGTGAAGGTGAACTCCTGGTTTAGGTTTGCCCCCGTTCCCTCCACCTTCTTGGACACAGTGAGGGAGCCGGTGGGCAGGGGCGCCGTCATTTTTCCGTTGGCGCCCAACTGCAACTGCACCTGCCCATTGTTATTGTGGTCGGGATAACGGAAGGCGTCAGCGGTGTTGGTGAGGTTTTCTCCCAGCCCTTTCTCCACCACGGCATCGGACAGGCCACGCAAGGTACCTTTTTCGATGTACAGCTGTCCGTCAGCGCCTTCCTTTATACTGCCTTCTGGGTAGTCCCCCAGGTAGCACGTTACAATCTGCTCCTGAAGCGTGGCGGATCCTCCGTCTGTCTCCGCCAGATAATATTCCACCGGATAATAGAGAATTTGGTCGTTTCGGTTTTCTTCCGTTGCCGGTTCGGTACAACCCTTATCGGTGTACAGCAGCACATCCTCCTGGAACACGTAAAAGGCGTTGTTGGAGGCAGGGGTGAAGGTCACGTTGGCATCGCCCACTGTGAGAGGCTCGCCGGTGGCATTCTTGCTTTCCCCACTGTACCGGTTGGCGTAGAAGTTCACCGTGCCGTCGGGGTTGCTGTTTTCCCGGATGTACTCCTCACTGACTATATCGGTCACCATGCCATTCTCGTCGAGCACACCGTCCCGGAGACTGACGGTGTAGAAGATGCGGAGGGGATTACTTGGTCCCCCTCCATTCGCAATGGTTTGTGTCACATCTTCCGTACCCGTATTCAAAAATGTCACAGTATTCCATCGCAGAGGCAGTAGAGCTGCGGGAACCTTAATTTCTAATGTTTGGTTCTTAGTCTCTGGGTCCGTTGTGACAGTGACAGTTATATCTTCAAAATAACATGTCGTACCATACAGCGGACTTGTTACACGTCCTTCAAATATATATACCGTTTGATTTGTACCCTTTTGCGTTGTTTTAACGTAATACAAACCCGATCTCCACATTAACTCCTGCATTCCTGTGACTTCCATGTACTCTCCGATGTAATCCGTATAAGTAACATATCCGCTCTTTGTGGGATCTTCTCCCACCTCGGCGGGGGATGACAAACCAACAGCAAATTCTTCTATGATCTGTTGAAGTACGGCAGAAATCCCGCTGGCCTCCTGGACGGAAAGATAGCCGTCGTTGTAGCGCAACGAAGTGATATCATCTTCCGCAGGTGGGTGCGCAAAAGTATAGCTATCGCCCCTGGGTCCTACTTCCACTCCTTCTGGGTTCTCACAGTACTCCTGCCAATCCTCCCACATCTCTTTCGCATAATAATCCGAACTTCCCCCTTTCAGATTATCTTTAGGGTTGAGTGTCAATTCCGCTAGCGGCCGAGGACCATCAATATCCAACTGTTCTACTCCCACACCTACGGTGTGCACCTGCATGTCCACGTTGTAGTGTCTGGTAACCTGCTGCTTTTGATAGGCGGCGTTCATAATAGCCTTGAAGGCATCCAACCCACTCGTATCAACCATACCATCTCCACTCATACCTTCCGGTTCCCACCAGCTACTCTCATTGCCTCCAGAACTTGTGGGTTCGCCGTCGGACATAAGCATTAGGGCAGGGTATCGCTGCTGGCCATCCTCTGTTTTCGTAGTTGCCTCTCGGAGCATGTCCATACCAGTGTCTATGGCCATGTGGATGTTGGTCCATCCTTCAACATTAATTTGCTGGCTCCACGTGTTTCCCTGTTCTGTGACAGCATCCACATGCAGAATCTGTTCGGTAGCTCCCGTGGGATCCATGGTTCCGGGTTCCTCCAGCCAGAACATTTCTTCCCTTCCTTCCGCCGTGTCATAGCGATCCAAAGGGAGCAAGGTTGTAGCCTCGGTGCTGAACACCACCACCCCCACTCGGGTATTGGGGTTGCCGGCCAGCAAGGTCTCCACCGTCTCATTCAGGGCCTTTACCGTCTCTTGAATCCGGTTATGCATCAGCATGGTACTGGAGATGTCAATCACCAACACCACGTCCAGAGGCACCAGAGACTGGCCGCTCACCGCCGTGGCTGCCGTGTGCAGAGAGTACCCCACCAGAAAATCTTCTTCTCCAATGTTGACCACGTATTCCTTCGCTTCGCCTGTCGGATTCGGTATTATCACATCGCTATTTGACACCCACTTATCCGCCCACACCCGACCTGAGTACTGGGTAGACAGAGAATTGCCCAGGAATGTCTCATAGTCGAACGCCTTGGTGGTATCCACCACCCGGGTGTCCTCTGGCTGCGTAGTTCCCGGCTCCTCTGCCCACACCGGCCCCACGGCCTGAGCCAGCATGACACCGGCCAGCACCAGGCCCATCAGGGCTTTCCATCCCCGCCATCCGCGGCCCTTACGCCTTGTCATCTTCATCCGCCCTTTCTCTCTCGCCTATGGGACGAAATGAATATTTTGTCCCATGGAAAACTGAACAAAGATTAAGAATA
>NZ_NFHE01000061.1 GCF_002161235.1 Pseudoflavonifractor sp. An85 | reverse complement strand
GCTCTCGATTTTCTGCGTTCTTTACCAGCATTTTTATCACCCTACACCATTATACCGCATTTTCTCTCTCAATACGAGAAAAAGGCCACCAAAAGGTGACCTTTTTCGACAGGCTGAAAGGCCACCAAAAGGTGACCTTTTTCGACAGGCTGAAAGGCCACCAAAAGGTGACCTTTTTCGACAGGCTGAGCCGCCCCTTTGGTGGGGCGGCTACCTTTTTGCATACCTGCCATGGGCTGTGTCATACAATTCCAAGAGGTGATGAAGCAATGGCACAACCCAAGCGTTTACATATGGTACGTCCTGTGGGGGGAAAAGTTCAGAAGAGCATGAAACAGCCATATTTGATTCTATGCGCCCTGTTTTTGCTGGGTGCTTTGCTTGGGAGCGTGTTTTCCGTCTTGGGAGGAGATCATCCCCAGCTGGCTCAGGAGCTCAAGACCTATTTTCAGGCCACTGCCCAGGGAGAAACGCCTACCGCATCTCTTTGGACTCTGTTGTGGGAGGCTGTATGCTGGCCACTGCTCATGCTGCTGTTCAGTTTTGGCCCGCCGGGTGTGCTAGGTGTCCCTTGTGTGTTTTTGGTGCGTGGATTTTTGCTCAGTTATGCATGCACCAGCTTTGTGGCCATGTACGGATGGGTGGGAATTGGGTGGAATGCGGTGTTCTTTGGCGTTCCAGCCCTGATTTTGCTGCCTGTCCTTCTCTGTACCGGCCATTGGGCGTTTTCCAACGCCTGTAAAACCTGCATCTCCCGGGAAACAACGGCTATGTCCCTTCCTTCCGGGGCGATGTTGGTGTGTTGCGGTGTGTTGCTGGCGGTGTTTGTTGTCTTGCAAGGTCATCTATTGCCAGCCTTGGTTCCTAGCCTGTGTCGACGCCTGTTGTCCCTTACCCCGTAATCAAAGCCTCCTTGCTACGCCGGGGAAATTATGATACAATAGTTCGAGTAAAAAAGGGCAGGAGGCTGGAACGCATTGCGCATTTTAGGAATTGACCCCGGCTATGCGATTGTTGGATTTGGACTTTTGGACACACAGGGGAGCCGACAACAGTTGGTGGCCTGTGGCGCCATCAATACGCCGGCCGGTGTGCGGCTTCCAGCCAGACTGTGGCAGATTGCAAGGGATCTGGAGGAACTGATTGATCAGTTTCACCCGGAGGTTTTGGCCATCGAAGAGCTTTTTTTTAACCAAAACGTCACCACCGGTATTGGGGTTGCCCAGGCGCGCGGTGTCATTCTTATGACGGCGGAAAAATGCGGGCTTCCGGTGGTGGAATACAACCCTTCTCAAGTCAAACAGGCCGTTGTGGGGTACGGGAAGGCGGAAAAGCGCCAAGTGATGGAAATGACCCGTAAACTGCTTCGGCTCTCCAGTGTGCCAAAGCCCGACGATGCGGCAGACGCGGTGGCCATTGCGCTATGTCACGCCAGAAGCAGCACGTCGCTGCTTTCCGGGCGGCTTACCAACCTTAGCTAAGGAGACGACTATGTTTTACTATCTCAATGGGACTGTGGCCCACATTGGGCCTTATCTGGCGGTGATTGATTGTGGCGGCGTGGGATATGCCTGCCGCACCACCAACTATACCATTTCCAGCCTGACAAGGGGGGCCACAGCCAAGCTGTACACCTACCTGCACGTGCGGGAGGATGTCTTTGAGTTGTACGGCTTTTCCTCGGAAGCTGAGTTGTCCAGCTTCCAAATGTTGTTGGGGGTTTCTGGTGTGGGGCCCAAGGCTGCTTTGGCTATTTTGTCCTCCAATACACCGGAAGGCCTGGCTCTGGCCATCGCCTCAGAAAATGAGAAAGCATTGACGTGCGCCCCGGGCATCGGCAAGAAGATTGCCCAGCGCATCATCTTGGAGCTGAAAGATAAGCTGGCCAAGGGACAACTGACCACCAGCAATGCCGAGTCTTTTGCTGGGGGTGTGACCATCATCCCGGAGAACAAGACCAGCGAGGCGTCCGCCGCCTTGGCGGTGCTGGGATATAGCCAGAGCGAGATTGCAACTGCACTGAAAGGTTTGGATGTGGATCAGCTGACCTTGGAGCAGATCATCAAGCAGGCCCTCAAGCGCATGGTGCGATGAGCCCTACCACGAGGTGAGAGAACATGAGCATTGATTTTTCCAACCAAGAATTTGAGACGGATGATTTTCAGCCTCTGGTCAGCACCACGTTGACGGCGGCCGATGATGGAGAGTCCAGTCTCCGTCCTCAGACCCTGGATCAGTATATCGGCCAGAGTAAGGCCAAGGGCAATCTGGAAGTGTTTATTCAGGCGGCGAAAATGCGTGGCGAGCCCCTGGACCATGTGTTGCTTCACGGCCCTCCGGGATTGGGCAAAACCACCCTCAGCGGCATCATCGCCAACGAGATGGGGGTGCAGATCCGGATCACTTCTGGCCCCGCCATTGAAAAACCAGGGGATCTGGCTGCGCTTTTAACCAATCTCCAGGAAAATGACATTTTGTTTGTGGACGAAATTCATCGGCTCAATCGCTCGGTGGAGGAGATCCTCTATCCTGCCATGGAGGACTATGCCATTGATATCATCATTGGCAAAGGGCCTTCCGCCAACTCTATCCGTCTGGATTTGCCCAAGTTTACCCTTATTGGGGCGACGACACGTGCTGGACAGCTATCTGCACCACTGCGAGATCGTTTTGGCGTTACTCTCCGGTTGGAGTTGTATACCCCGGAAGAGTTGAGCGAAATTGTCACCCGCTCCGCAGGCATTCTCAATGTTCCTATCGAGCCAGACGGGGCCATGGAAATCGCCCGGCGCAGTCGTGGCACCCCCAGAATTGCCAACCGCATGCTGCGCCGTGTGCGAGACTTTGCCCAGGTGACCGCTGGGGGAGTCATTACCCAGTCTGTGGCGGACCGAGCCCTGCAGGCCTTGGAAATTGACGCTCTGGGCCTGGATCAGATCGACCGGCGCATGCTTATGAGTATCATTGAAAACTATCGGGGCGGCCCGGTGGGGTTGGATACTCTGGCGGCTACCATCAACGAGGAGTCCGTGACGCTGGAAGATGTCTATGAGCCCTATCTGATGCAGCTGGGGTTCCTGACCCGAACGCCCAGAGGACGGTGTGTGACGGACAAAGCCTACCATCACTTGGGATTGCCTGTTCCCAAGAGCGTCGAAATGGAACAACTTTCCTTTTGAATTTTCGGTGTTTTCCGATCTGCCCAAACCGTTTTTAGATTTTGCATAAAAATCATTGACATTTGCGCCAGTTTGTGATAAAAATAAACAAGGTTACAGTATGAAAGACTTCCATGACTTGACAACTGAATATTCTGACGAGGTTCTTTGTGCTATGGCACAAGAAGGGGATTTGGACGCAGAGGAGACGTTGGTGCTCCGATATCAGCGGCAGGTTCGCATGTGCGCGCGCCCATTTTTCTTGGCTGGTGGCGACAGTGAGGATTTGATTCAAGAGGCCATGTTTGGTCTGATTAAGGCAATCCGCGAGTTTGATCCCAACCGAGATATTCGCTTTCGTACCTTTGCGGATGTCTGTATTCGGAATCGAATCCGTTCTGCAATCACCTCCGCATTGCGTGGGAAGCATACGCCTTTGAATGACAGTGTTCCCTTCGAGTCCATGATGGGGGAGAGCGATTCCAGCCCGGAGGAGCTTTTTATCTCCCAAGAGGAGAGGGAGGAGCGCATGGCTCAAATCAATCACTGCTTGTCTCCTCTGGAGCAGCGTGTCTTTGCGATGTTTCTCCAAGGACTCTCGTATCAGGAAATCAGCATCCAAGTCGGTCGTTCTGTGAAGTCTGTGGACAACGCTGTACAGCGCATTCGGCGAAAGGTTGCCCCATATTATGGCGATATCAGCAGAAGCTGACGCAAATATTACAGTCCCAGCAGAGGCATTTTCCCGGTTCTGGGCATCAAAAGAGAGGGTATTTCCATGTACGAAGACAAGACTTTAGTATGCAAAGAGTGTGGTCAGGAGTTCGTGTTCACCGCTGGTGAGCAGGAGTTCTACGCCGAGCGTGGCTTCCAGAATGAGCCCCAGCGCTGCAAGGCCTGCCGTGACGCCCGCAAGGCTGCCGCTCGTGGTCCCCGTGAGTACTTCACCGCCACTTGTGCCGCTTGTGGCCGTGAGGCAAAGGTTCCTTTTGAGCCCAAGTCCGATCGCCCTGTTTACTGCAGCGAGTGCTTCGCCAAGATGCGTGAAGAGGGCTGAGCCGAATATCTTTGTTGCATCAAACGGAGTTGCCAATAAGGCAACTCCGTTTTTTTATTGGTTAGCTTTAGCGTAACGACAACCCCCAGCTATGCTGGGGAGAGTAAAAAAGATTATATAGTGAAAAAACCTTCTGGTAAAATTGAGGTTGCGGTCGGCCAACTGCAACAACAAAG
>NZ_NFHE01000060.1 GCF_002161235.1 Pseudoflavonifractor sp. An85 | reverse complement strand
CGCTCCGGGAGGCCCCGCGCCGAAGGCACGAATGGAGGGTGGCGGCACCCTCAATTCGCACCTCCGGCGCTCTCGCAAAACCTACAGCTTTGCTCACTTGCAAGATGTACGAAGCGTACGTACAATTGCGGTATGACCGCAATTGATACTTCGCTTCGATCTTGCTTCCGTTCGGCCTTAGTGACCTGCCGGAAGGGTTCGGAACCCAAACTGGGGTTCCTCATTTTGGAAAAGCGGCGGCGCTTTTCCGGATGTTTAGACGGTGGCGGCACCGTCATATTCCTTTCTGGCTTCTGCCCATCGGAAAGGAGGGCGTGACAGAAAATGGACAGCAGGACCAAGCGTTTCGAGCTTCGCCTGAACGCGCATGAGAAGGAAGTGCTCAAGGAGAGGGCCGCGAAGGCCGGGGTGTCCGTATCCGATCTGGTGCGGCTGGCCCTCGTCTATTCGGATCGCCTGACGGTTCGGACCATCGACATCTCGCCGCTGCGTGACCTGTGCTATGAGCTGACCAAGCAGGGCACGAACCTCAACCAGTTCATGCGATTCCTGAACACCTACGGTGGGGATGCGTACAACCGGGTTGCCGCGAAACAGCTCATTGAGAATATTGGCGATATGATTTTGCGCATCGGCGACGCCATGGCCGCGTTCGAGCGGGAGGCGGAACGCGGCGGTATCCTCATCGTCCACCCGCCGGAGGATGAAGATGATCTCTGATTTTTGAAAAGGTGGTGCTGTGGAATGACGGTCATCAAACAGCAGAGTGTGACAGAGAGCAGTCACCAGAAGCATCTGCGCGACTACATCAACAACGATAAAAAAGTTCTTCTCCGTGATGAGCAGAACATGGCCGGATGCCATGATCTGAAGCAGTGGGCGTCCTTCATGTCGCGCACCCGTGACCGGTACGGTCACAACAAGTCCGCACGGAAAAGCAGGGATAAGGAGACCGGCGAGGTCATCGAGGCAAAGAACACGATCCTCTATCATCAGGTGTTGGCGTTCCTTCCTGACGAGTGCGATGTGAACGACGGTAGGCTCACGCCCGAGGACTGCATGAGGTTCGCCAAGGAGTACGCCAGCCGGTATTACCCGAACCAGCAGATCGTGTTCGCCCTGCACAAGGAGCACTGTAAGGAGGACCATACCTACCGGTACGCGATCCACATGGTCATCAACCGCTCCAACATCGTGACGGGGAAACGTCTCGCCGAGGGCACCGGTGCGCAGGCGAAACGCAATCGGGCGAACCGTGTGCGCACCATGGATAAGGAGTGGGGATTGCAGCAGGTCGAGGAGGGCGTGCAAAATTCCAAGGTCCATGCGAAGCAGCCGTCGAAGATCGAGAAGGAGATCGAGTCGCGCGGCGTCCGTTCGTATAAGACGAATTTGCGGGAGCTGTGCCGGATCGCGGCACAGCGTGCAACGAACCTTGTGGAGTACCGGGAACTGTTGGAGGGCTGGGGAGTGGACACCCAGTTCCGCAGGGGGCGGATGTATGTCACCGATACGGACAACGCCCGTTATTCGTTCTCGGTGACGAAGCTGGACGCTTCGCTGAACCCGGAGGGATTGGAACGTGCGTTCCGGAACAACGCTGCGGGCGGCAGCGCGAACGGCGCAGACCGCACCGAAACGGTTCGAGCCGAGTATCTGTCCGGCATCAGGGACGCCTATCTGGCGTACCGCCGTCAGGCGCAGAGCATGGAGGGCACCACGCTCTCGAAGTTTCCGAAGCTCAAACTGCACCGTCCGCCCGAGGAGATCGCCGGTGATCCGGAGGTGCGGCGCACCATCCTCGCCTACTGGCGCGGGGCGGACGAACTGCGCGTGAAGCTGGCCTCCGATGTGCCCTATACCCGCAGGCAGGAGAAGCATGGTGAAACAACGTCGGCTACAACGAGTGCGGGACGTTCCATCCCACACGAGACGCATGACAGGAAGCAGGAACGGTGACACGCCCACCATGGATAGATTGATAGTATGATACAATGATAGTGTACGCGGAGAAAGGAGAATGCCGCGATGGCGAAGGATTTTGAGCAAGTGGAGGCCGAAGCGAAAACTGGCGGGAACGTCACGCTCGATGCCGAAGCCCAGCAATCCCGTGAAGCCGGGAAGCAACTGGCGGAGGAAGGTAACGGGAACAGTGATCTGCTGGCGGCGGCCCGGTCAATGGAGCAGGTGGCGAGAAAGCAGAAGAACCTGACCATCGAACTGAGGCAGACCACCAAGGCGGTCGCCGCCGCGCTGAAGGAGATCGAGGACATCCGCAGCAGCCTCCATGACATCACCAGTCAGGCGCAGCAGGCCGCATTGAACGGTGTCACCGCCGCGCAGGAGAAGGCGCAGGAGGAGACCATCAAGCGATTGGATGAGGTGGCGAAGAAGAACATCGAGTACATCGATGCTCTCACGCAGGAGTCCAAGCGCCGCATCGAACGGCTGAAGATGGTCACACTCCCGGACCGCCTGTTCAACTTCGGGAAGTGGACGGCCCTCTTCCTCATCCTCATCATCCTCTGCCACATCGTGTGGACCATGCTGATGGGATAAGCAAAATCAGAAAGTCGATCCTACAAGGGAAAGGAACCCACAATGGAAAAGAACGAGATGGATCGGGTCAAGCAGCGGTACACCGAGCTTGCCAACATGCTCGGCGAACTGAGCGGCGGGCTGGACTCGCTCAAGAAAACGATCCACAAGTTGGAAGGACTTGCCGCGCTCATCGACTTGCAGATCGAAGCGATGAATCCGAAGCACGACGGCAGCGCCATGGGACTTCTGCCCGGCACTACCGAAACTGCGGAGCTGCCATCGGATGAACAGACAGCGGAACGGACGGAGGAGCAGCAATAACAATGGTATTTCTACTAGCGGTTCTTTGCACCCTCGCTATGTTTGCAGGTATAGGCTTACTTATGTATACCTGTACTGACAGTTGCAGGAAAGAGCGTAGAATGCTCTTCACCTTTCTTGGGTGTCTGATAATCGTCACATCCGCTTTCATTACGTTCTTGGCTACAGGCACCATCTCCCTGCCCTCGCTATTGAAAGAAATAAATGGAACAGTTGTTAGTTGATAGGAGTGTAAGAATGAACGGACTTGACCTGACCACGTGGATCGAGAAGGCATCGACGGTGGGGATGATTCAGACGGTCTGCGTCGTCGCAGCCCTCAGCGCGGGCGGACTTTGCTTCTTCGTATTTGTCACATCATTCGGCAGTGAACCGGACAAGCTGAATAGAATCTTCTTCGCCTTTTCTCTGGCAGTTTTCGGTCTGTCCTTGATCTGTGGGACAGCCACAGGTATCTACCATAGAACCGAACTGTCGGAGACACAGTTCAACCGGTACGTGGCTGATGGGTACGGTCTTGCCGAACTCGACTGCACCCTGCCCGACGATTATCTCGAAGGTATGGATGACTTCACAACATGCACCGCCGTTCCCAAGGACACCGACATGACGGTAAAAACCAAAGTCACCCGTAATCTCGATTTCATCATCCGCGACAGCCGCGCCTACCTGTACGACGAGAACGGAAAACTCATGGAGGTCAAGCAATGAGTCTGAAGGTCATCACCTGCTACGCGCTGGAATGCGATTATTGCGATCGTCGCATCCCTGACCGGGAGAGCGAGTATGTCGGCTGGGACACGGTGGACGGCATCAACGCGGAACTGCAAGACCAATACGAACATTGGGGCGTCACCGAGGACGGACGCCACTGCTGCACCGACTGCCTCACCGTCACCGGCGACGATCGGTATGTGACGCCGGATGGGACGGCGGCCACGCTGTTGAACGGAATCCACATCACGGAAAGGACGTGATCGAAATGGCTGGGGTAATCGAGGTGACGGATTTTGAAGTCATCAAGGAGCGGAAGGAGGAAAGGAAAACAAGGTCATCTGTTTTCGTGTGGTTCGACATTGTGGTGACGGTGTTGTTCACCCTGTCCATGCTGATCTCCGCTCTCATGGTTCTAAGCGTGATGGTGGCGATCACACTGGAAGCGGCGGGCATCGTCTCCCTTCCCTCGCAATTGAATGTGATCCCGATAAAGCCGATGGCGCTGTGGATGGGTGCGGCTGGTCTTGCGTGGATTGTGAAACTGGCGTATCAACGGTGCCCGGGGACGCCGCGTCTTGTGCAGGGGATTTGGGCTGCGGCGGCCGTGGTGTTCGTGGTGCTGAGCCTCATCTGCGGCTATGGGTTCCTGAAAGAGAATTGGCGAGTCTTCTTCCCATGGAAGCCGGTCTCGATGCAGTGGGAGGTCACCAACATTGATTCCGTCAGGCCGCTGCTTGATGAAAACGGTGAGTTCCAAATCGGCATGGACGGCACCATGGAGGCCAAGCTGCCCGAACATTGTCCGGCTGGTTCCGATCCCATCCAAGTGGGCAAGCTGCCCGAGAGTGATGCGTGGAGGAAACAGTTCACACTCGATCCAAACGCACTGATGGAGTACGGCAACCGCTGCCATGCGTACAGCTTCGTCCTCAGCTTCGACGGCACCACGGCGACATTGTACAGCACGGATAGTCAATAAATCCATCCAAAGGAAAGGAACGATGATGGAAGAGGAAAACAATAGGATCGTCGAAACCCTGCTGGGGCTTTCCGGCGCATCGGACGAGCACATGGAGGAGGTGCTGTCCGCCATTCCGTTCTTCACAGAATGGAACATGCTCAGCTTATGGGATGGTCTGCCGGTGAAGAGCAGGCTCCCTCCGGAGGTGGAGGCCGGGTTCAAAACCCGCAACCAGTGGGAAGAACAGAATCTCTGCCCGAAGGACGATGCGCGTCCTGTGCGGATGCACCCTTCGCCGCGGGCCAAGCGCATCTTCTATTACTATCATGTGTCCGACATCGGAGAAGCAGATCAGACAGAGGACGGAGAGCAACCAGTCCGTGTGACCATTCGCGTCGATGCCGGGGTCAAGAGGAATCTGCAAAGGCAGGCGAAGGAACTGGACATGTCCGTATCCGAATACATCGCCTTGCTTGTGATGCAGCCCTATGAAGATGAGAACGGCGAAACGGACTGACAAAAAGTGAAAGGCCCCGCAGGGATGAATCCCACGGGGCTTTTGCTATATCATCGCTGCGGATTTTCGGAGATGAGGCGCGTCCGACCATGCGCTTTTCAATGCGTCTTTTCTAGTGCGTCATCGTCCAAATCAAAACAAATTCTTTTCGGCTGTTTTCTATCACGTGCTCGCCTATTCAGCGCAAATGAGGTAAGGACGGTGGCGGCGAAGCAGTTGC
>NZ_NFHE01000006.1 GCF_002161235.1 Pseudoflavonifractor sp. An85 | reverse complement strand
AGCCCGCCAGTGTGGAATCGGGTCGCCCTTTGACCCGATTATGCATGCAGCGGGCTGCAACTCCTCGAAAAAATGCTGGCATTTTTGAGAAGCGTGTCGAACTTTTTCGACACGCTGAAGCGGCAGAGCGTATGCTCTACCGCTTTTCTATTCGTTATAGGGTTGTGGTGTACCGCAAATCCACACAAATGGTGTCATGGGGGAAGGGAATGTCCTGATGTGTGCCATCCCAAGCAAAGCCTTGGCGGGCGTAAAAGCGTCGTGCGCCTTCATTTTCCTGCAGTACAAATACGTAGGCTTGGCGGAAGCCATCTGCCTTTAACTGATCCTTGGCTCGATCCATGAGCAGTTTGCCGTATCCTTTCCCTGTTTCCTGTGGGTGGGTGTAGAAGGAAATGATCTCACCCCACCCTTGGTAGCCGGAAGCGTCAAACTCCACGTGCATTCCGCCACCGTGGTTTTGATTGCCGATGCGGGCAGGTCCACAGGTGATGCAGGCCACGGGTGTGTCGTCTCGGTAGAGGAGAAACCCGTGGTGCCGTGGTGTACGGGCATACTCGGCAAAGGTGTCCACCCAACGGGTGGGGGTGATGTTTTCCTCCATCCAGTCCAGCGGGACGGCATGGGGATAAGCCGCCCACCAGCCCAGAGCGTGAATTTCGCTCATGGCTAGAAAGTGCTCTGGTCTGGTAGCCTCCACAAGGGTTAGCTGGGCCATGGGGTAACCTCCTTTAGTGGGAAGCTCCCACCAGTTCCTTTTCTGCGGACTGCTGCTCTTCCTGTCGGGCGATCTGGCGGGCGTTGGCCAGCATCAGCTTGATGCGGTTCTCCTGGTTGATCTTGGTGGCGCCGGGGTCGTAGTCAATGGCCACAATGTTGGAGTTGGGGTAATCATCCTTCAGCTTTCGGATCATGCCCTTGCCCACAATGTGGTTGGGCAGGCAGCCGAAGGGCTGAGTGCAGACAATGTTGGGCACACCAGAGTGGATCAGTTCCAACATCTCGCCGGTGAGCAGCCAACCCTCGCCCATCTTGTTGCCGTCACCCAGATAGCCATGCACCAGCTTGTGCATGTTCTCGAATGTGCCGGGGGCATGGAAGCGAGTCTTTTTCAGGGCGGCGATCATGTCCTTCTGGCAGTCCTCAATGTAGCCTTTGAAGATCTGACAGACCTTCTTTTTGATCCACTTGCCGCCGTACAGGTCCACGTCGGACTCTCGGTTGAAAATTTTGAAGATCATGAAGTCGGTGAGACCGGGCACCACAGGCTCAGCGCCTTCAGAGAGCAGGAAGTCCTCCAGGTTGTTGTTGCCCAGGGGGGAGAACTTGACATAAATCTCGCCCACCACACCCACGCGGACTTTCTGAGGTCCAGCCACGGGAATGTCGGCAAAGTCAGCACAGATCTGGTCGAAGAACTGGCGCATCTCTTTGCGGTTCATGCCCTTGCCTTTCTGGAAGGCTTCAATGAGCCGATTTTCCCAACGCTCCACCATCTGGTCGGTGTCGCCCTTCATGACCTCATAGGGGCGCACCTGATTGGCCACGTTGACAATGAGGTCGCCGTACATCATGGCGTAGATCATCTTGCGGATTAGAGGGAGGGTCAGGCTCCAGCCGGGGTTTTTCTCCATGCCGGAGAGGTTGACGGAGATAACGGGAATGTAAGACATCCCAGCCTTCTCCAGAGCCTTGCGCAGCAGATGGATGTAGTTGGAGGCACGGCAACCGCCGCCAGTTTGGGTGATGAGCAGGGCTACCTTGTGGGGGTCATAGCCGCCGTTTTTCACCGCGTCAATGAGCTGGCCGATGACCAACAGGGCAGGGTAGCAGGTGTCGTTGTGAACGTATTTCAAACCCTCCTCCACGATGCCTCGGTGGTTGGTGTTAAGCATGTCAACTTTATAGCCCTCCAGCTCCAACAGCTGGCGGAACATGCCAAAGTGCACAGGGAGCATTTGGGGCATGAGTAGAGTATATTCCTGCTTCATTTCTTTGGTGAACAGAAGACGCCCGTCCTTGGCGTAAACCAATTCAGCCATGTTTTTGTCTCCTTTCGGAATTAAGCCTTGGCCTGGTCACGCTCTTCCATGGCAGCCATGAGAGAGCGTACGCGGATTCTCACCGCACCCAGGTTGCTGATATCGTCGATTTTCAGCTGGGTGTAAAGCTTTCCACCTTGCTCCAGGATGGAGCGCACCTCATCGCCGGTGATGGCGTCGGTGCCGCAGCCGAAGCTTACCAGCTGAATCAGCTGCATGTCCGGCTGGGTGCACACGTAGCGGGCGGCGTTATACATCCGGGACTGGAAGGTCCACTGGTTGAGGACCTTTCGGGGGGCATATCCCTCGTGGTAGGCCACAGCGTCCTCACTGACCAGCACGAAGCCAAAGGAGGTCACCAGGTCGTTGATGCCGTGGTTGATCTCTGGATCGATATGGTAGGGGCGGCCAGCCATGACAATGATGGGACGGCCTTCGGCCCGGGCCTTATCGATGTAGGACTGGCCCACCGCCCGGATTTCCTGCTTATACAGGTCATAGGCCTGATAGGCGGCGCGGATGGCGTGTACCGCCTCTTTGCGGGGCACCCCGAAGGTATCTGCAAACCACTGGGAGCCGATGCGCTCGTAGTCCTTGGGACGGTGTAGACCGGCGTAGGGATAGAGGAAACGAGTCTTCTTCAGATCCGGCACATTGGCGGCCAGCAGCTCGGGATAGTAGGCCACCACGGGACAGTTGTAGTTGTTGTCCGAGGACTTCTCATCGAAGTTGTAGGACATGCATGGGTAGAAAATGGCATCCACGCCCGCTTCCACCAGAGCCTGCACATGGCCGTGGAGCAACTTGGCGGGATAGCACACCGTGTCCGAAGGAATGGTACGCTGGCCCTTGATGTACAGTTTGCGAGTGGACTCGGGGGAGAGAACCACCTCAAAGTTCAACCGGGTGAACAGCTCAAACCAGAAGGGCAGGTTTTCGTACATGTTCAGACCGAAGGGGATACCGATGCGGCCGCGGGAACCGTTGCCGAAGCCTTTGCCCTCCATGCTGCGCAACTTGCGGTACTTGTAGTTGTACAGATCGGGCAGCTCCACCTTCTCCTTGCCCAGGGGGCGGGAGCAGCGGTTGCCGGAAATGAACCGACGTCCACCATCGAAGGTATTGACAGTGAGAGAGCAGTGGTTGGTGCACAGGTTGCAGGTCACCGGCTTGGCGGTGTGGGTGAAGTTCTTCAACTCCTCAGGGCCCAGCAGAGTGGACTTCTCCAGGTGCAGGTTGCGGGCAGCCAAGGCGGCACCAAAGGCGCCCATGATGCCGGAGATGGTGGGACGGGTGACGTCCCGCTTCAGCTCCTGCTCAAAGGCACGGAGCACAGCATCGTTGTAGAAGGTACCGCCCTGCACCACGATGTGCTTGCCCAGGTCGTCAGCGCTGGCGGCACGGATGACCTTGTACACAGCGTTCTTAACAATAGAGATGGATAGACCGGCGGAGATCTCCTCCACGCTGGCGCCGTCCTTCTGGGCCTGCTTCACCGAGGAGTTCATAAACACGGTGCACCGGGAGCCCAGATTCACCGGATGGTCGGCAAATAGACCCATCTTGGCAAAGTCAGCGATGGAGTAGCCCAGGGCCTTGGCAAAGGTCTCGATGAAGGAACCACAGCCGGAGGAACAGGCTTCGTTAAGCATGATGGAGTCCACCGCGCCGTTGCGGATCTTAAAGCACTTCATGTCCTGGCCGCCGATGTCGATGATGAAGTCCACATCGGGGTTGAAGTGGGCGGCAGCGCGGTAGTGGGCCACCGTCTCCACTAGGCCTAAGTCACAGTTGAAGGCGTTTTTGATGAGGTCCTCGCCATAGCCAGTCACGGCAGCACCCTTGATGGTGATGCGGTCCTCACACAGCTTGTAGATCTCCTGGAGCTGGGGCAGCACCACAGACACTGGGTTGCCCTGGTTGGAGTGGTAGTAGGTGTACAGAAGACCACCATCGGGGGCAATGAGGGCCATCTTGGTGGTGGTGGAGCCGGCATCAATGCCCAGATAGGCATCGCCGGTGTAGGTGTGAATGTCCAGCTGGGGGGGAGTGGAGGCGTTGTGGCGAGCTACAAAGGCGTCGTACTCCTCCTGAGACTGAAACAGAGGGGGCATGGTGTCCACCACGGTGGTGGCGTCCCGGCTCTCTTCCAGCAGCTTCAAAAGCTCCTCGAAAGGACGGGCGGTGTACTCCTCAGAGCACAGAGCGGCGCCCATGGCGGCAAAGCAATCGCCGTCCTTGGGGAAGATGGCGTGTTCTTCATCCAGTTGGAGAGTATCCACAAAGCGCTCCCGCAGCCCCTTCAAGAAGGTAAGGGGACCGCCCAGGAACACAATCTTGCCCTTCAGCTCGCGGCCCTGAGTGAGGCCAGCCACGGTCTGATCCACCACAGCCTGGAAGATAGAGGCGGCCACGTCCTCCTTTCGTCCACCCTGGTTGAGGATGGGCTGGATGTCGGACTTGGCGAACACACCGCACCGAGAGGCGATGGGGTAGATCTTTTCGTGCTTCAAGGATAGTTTGTCCAGCTCATTGACGGTGACGTTCATCAGTGTGGCCATCTGGTCAATGAATGCACCGGTACCACCGGCGCAGGAGCCGTTCATGCGCTCTTCCAGTGCACCGCCAAAGAAGATGATCTTGGCGTCCTCGCCGCCCAGCTCGATGACAGCATCGGTGTCAGGAATGTAGGTGTTGACAGCCGCAGCGGTGGCGTACACCTCCTGAACAAAGTCCAGACCGGCAGCTTTGGCCACGCCCAAGCCAGCGGAACCGGTGATCACCAGCTTCACCTCTTTGCCTCGGAGCATGTCCTCAATGGAGTGCAGCGTCTCACAGGCTCGCTCCCGGGTCTTGGAATAATGCCGCTCGTAGGAGCGGAATAACACTTGGTTTTGTTCGTCCAATACCACCACTTTCACGGTGGTGGAGCCAATATCAATGCCAACTCGTAAATTCATAAAGGCACCTTCCTGAATCCATATAATTACGCAGTACTACTATTATATAAAAGAATGATTCTAATTTCAATAGTAGGTTCTAGTAACACCGGCGATATATGGCAAAATTCATCACAAGATAACAGACCGCAACGGCAAAGCCGCTGCGGTCTGTTGGATATTACCATGGTTTATCGGGGCTGATAGGGAGCGACACCGCAGACCTCAGGGAAGTAGACCTGATACCAGATGAGGAAGGACAGCACGGTGTACAGCTTACGGTGGGTGCGGGCCTTTCCGGAGTAGTGCTGCTCCAGCAGGTCCAGCAGGTACTTCTGGTCGAAGAACTCCGCCACATAGTCCTGGTTGATCAATTCCTTAGCCCATTTGTAGTACTTCTCTTCCTTCAGCCAGGCGATGAAGGGGACGGGGAAGCCCACTTTGGGGCGCTTGATCCAGTCGTCGGGGAGCATGGGCACAGCGGCTTGACGCAGGGGGAACTTGGTGGTGGACTTGCCCCGCATCTTCTGGTTGCTGGGGATGGAACGGGCCACCTTCCACACCTCACGGTCCAGATAGGGCACCCGCAGCTCCAAGGAGTTGGCCATGGTCATACGGTCGGCCTTGCGCAGGATATCCAGAGGCTGCCAAAGGTGCAGATCCAGGTACTGCTTCTTGGTCAGGTCATCGGCACCCTTCACCTGGGCAAAATAGGGGGCGGTGATGTCCTTCCAGGTGCGGCTGCTGCGATAGGTGGGGGTGAGCACCCGCTCCACCTCATCGTTGTCAAAAATGAAGGCCTGCCCCACAAAGGTGTCCTCCACCGACTTGGCCGCCGAGGTCAGGAAGCCCTGACCATGGAAGGGGGGGAACTTGGACACAACACCGGCCACTGCCTTACGGATGGGGAGGGGCAGCTTGCGGTAAGCTCGGTAGGGCTTGGTGGTGTGATAGGTGATATAGCCGCCAAACAGCTCATCGGATCCCTCGCCCGACAGCACCACCTTCACGTCCTGGGCTGCCAGCTTGGACAGGAAGTACAGGGGCACCGTGGACAGGTTGGCGTTGGGCTCGTCGGCGTAATACTGAATGGTGGGCAGGATATCGAAAAATTCCTCGGCAGTGATGGTCTTGGAGATGTTCTTCAGGCCCAACTCCTCGCACAGAGCCTTGGCCTCGCTGGTCTCATCAAAGCCTTTGTTGGCAAAGCCCACAGAGTAGGTCTTGTCGGGGTGGGACAGGGCGGTGATGACGCTGGAGTCAATGCCACCAGAGAGGAAAGCACCCACTTCCACATCGCTGATCTGGTGGGCTTCCACAGACTCAGTGACCACCTCACGGATTTCCTGAGCGTGCTCCTCCAGGCTCTTGGAGTCAGGCTCAAAAGAGAAGATGTGGTAGGCGCTCACATCCAGCTTACCGTCACAGTAGGTGAAGTGGTGGCCGGGGAGCAGACGGAACACGCCCTTGAAGAAGGACTCGTCCAGCGCGGAATATTGGAAGGTGAGGTAGAACTTCAAAGCCTCCCGGTTCAGTTCCTTCTTGAAGGAGGGATGGGGCAGGAAACTCTTGAGCTCGGAGCCAAAGAAAAAGGTGTCGCCCATGGGAGCGTAGTAGAAGGGCTTGATGCCGAAGGGATCGCGTGCGCCGTACAAGGTCTGGGTCTGTGTGTCCCAGATGACAAAGGCGAACATGCCCCGAAGCTGCTGGGTGACCTCAGCGCCCCACTGCATGTAGCCGTGGAGCAGCACCTCGGTATCGGAATTAGTCAGGAAGGTGTGGCCCAGCTCCTGCAACTGGGTGCGTAAGGTTTGAAAGTTATAGACCTCGCCGTTGTAGGCCAAAATATAGCGACCATCCGGGCTTTTCATGGGTTGATGCCCATTGGCCAGGTCGATGATGGACAGACGGCGATGGGCAATGGCGCAGTGGTCGTCGGTATAATAGCCCTCCTCATCGGGGCCACGGTGGGCAATGGAATCGCCCATGGCATGAAGGGCAGTGACATCAGGGGTAGAGCGGGAGAGAAATCCGGTAAAACCGCACATAGGGTTATCCTCCAGTAGACATTTGAAAATTCAGACACAAGCATACATCTTACGTAGAAAAAAGTCAACTGTTCCAGGTGAAGAATACGGTTGAAATCCAGGAGGGGAGCATGGTAGAATACTCCCAATGAACCGGTGGAAAGGCAGGGGGAAACATGGAAGGTTCTCGGTTGGAATGGAGTGCGAGATTGTGTGGATTGGGTGCTGGATTGTCTATCATTGGTGCCTTCATCGCCGCACTTCAGCTGCACCAGGGAACTATGGGGCAGCGGATGTTTGTGGGTGTGTTCCTGGCACTCCTGGTGGGACTGGGACTGCTGCTTTTGTACCTGGAGCAAGTAAAGATCCGGGACCTGTGCTACTTGGCGCTCCCGTTGGCCTTGGCCATGTTGGTGCGCTGTCTGCTGATGGATCATCAAAGCGATGACTATCTGACCTTTCTCAGCCAGTGGTATGAGGTCATTCGGGAGGGTGGCGGCTTTGCTGCCATTTCTCAGCCAGTGGGGAATTACAATGTGCCATATCTCTATTTTATTGCCCTGATTTCCTATCTAAATGTTCCAAATCTGTACCTCTATAAACTGTTTTCTGTTTTTCTGGATGTGATTCTAGCCTGGGGTGGGTTGCGGGTGGTGCGAGTGCTGGTGGGGGAGAAGCGAAGTCTCTCTCCTCTGGTGGCCTTTTCGGTGCTCCTGTTTGTACCCACCGTGGTACTCAACGGAAGCTACTGGGCGCAGTGTGACGTTATCTACGGGGCGCTGGTGGTCCATGCGGTGGCCAGTTTGCTGGAAGGACGCAACAAGTGGTCCCTGGTGTGGCTGGCGCTGGCCTTTTCTTTCAAGCTCCAAACGGTATTCATTATGCCTCTGTGGGGAGTACTGTGGCTGGCGGGACGAGTGAAATTCCGGGAGTTGTTTGTCTTTCCTGGGGTCTATGCTCTCACTGCTGTACCTGCGTTGTTGCTGGGTAAACCATTAGGAGATATTCTAGGGGTGTATCTGGGGCAGATGGGAGAGTATGACCGATTGACCCTCAATGCTCCCACAGTGTATCAGTTCTTGCCCCAGAATGGCGTGTATGACCAGTCGTTTCTCTCCCAGCTGGGTATCATTGCAGCTATGATTGTGGCCTTTGCCATGCTTTTTGTGGGGGTATGGAAGAGAAAACAGCTGGACAATCAGATGGCTATGGCAGTGGCCATGGTACTGGTGGTGGGGATTCCCTTCTTCCTGCCCCATATGCACGAGCGATATTTTTATCTGGCGGATGTACTGGCGGTATGCTGGGCAGTGGCAAATGTGCGGCGCATCCCTGTGGCGGTGCTGGTGTGTGGTTCATCGCTGGCTAGTTACAGTGTCTATCTGCGGTTAAAATATAACTATATCTTATATATTGCAGGGGATTACCTGGTGATGTTCTGGGAGACAGCGGCTATGGCAGCAGCCTTGGCTCTGTGCCTGTATCATCTGGTCACCCTGTGTCGAAGAGGAGAAAAACAATGAAATTTGTCTCATGGAACGTCAACGGCCTGCGTGCCTGTCTGAAAAAAGGGTTTGAGGAGTCGGTCTTGGGGCTGGATGCAGATTTTATCTGTCTTCAGGAGATCAAGATGGAGCAGGGACAGGCCCAGGTGGACCTGCCTGGATACCAGGAGTTTTGGAACTCGGCGGAGAAGAAGGGGTATTCGGGTACCGCTATCTTTGCTCGCCACAAGCCTCTGTCTGTGCGCTATGGTATGGGTATGGAGTCCCACGACCACGAGGGACGGCTCATCACTCTGGAGTACCCGGATTTTTATCTGGTCAACTGCTATACTCCCAACGCCCAGAACGAACTGGCTCGCATTGACTACCGCATAGAGTGGGAGCGGGATCTGCGGGCGTATCTCATGGAGCTGGACAAGACCAAGCCGGTGGTCTACTGCGGCGACCTGAACGTAGCCCACAAGGAAATTGACCTGAAAAATCCCGGCCCCAACCGGGGCAAGGCGGGGTTCTCCGATCAGGAACGGGAGCAGTTTGGCCTGTTGCTGGAGAGTGGATTTGTGGACACCTTCCGGCACCTGTATCCCGACGTCACCGGGGCCTATTCCTGGTGGAGCTACCGGTTTAACGCTCGGGCCAACAACGCGGGATGGCGCATCGACTACTTTGTGGTGTCTCAGCGGCTGGCTTCCAAGGTGCAAGGCGCAAGCATTCACCCCGATATTTACGGCAGTGATCACTGCCCGGTGTCCCTGGACCTGGATATTTAAAAAATTTCCAATTCAGAAGAAACTGGCATAGAGAAATCCTTCGCTTTGGGCACACTAGGGATGGACCAAAGCAAAGGAGGACATGTGCAATGAAGATGAGTATGATGATTCCTGTGGCAGGGCTGAGCATGTTGGCCGGTGGCGTGATGGGCATGGCCCTGAGTCCTAAGAAGAAGTCCAAAATGCAAAAAACCGTGACCAAGGCAGCCAAAGCGGCAGGCGACGCCATGGAAAATCTCTCCGGCGTCCTGAAAATGTAACGCTTACAGCAAAAAAGCACGAGTTCGGCCCGAATATCGGGCCGAACTCGTGCTTTTTACGCCATCTTGGACAGTGTCTCTCGGAGTTTCCATACATTCTTTTCGATGTTAGCGATGGTATCCGCAAACACCTGGTCGCTTTCTCCTGTGGGATCGTCCAGACCCCAGTTCTCCGTGTACGGAGCGGTGAGGGAAGGGCAACTGACGTTACAGCCCATGAAGATCACAACGTCGGGCTGAGGAATGTCAGAAATCAATTTACTGAACTGGGTTTGCTCCATGTCAATGCCGTGCAGCTGCTTCATCATGCGAACGGCATCGGGATTGATGTGGTCTTTCACCTGGGTGCCTGCGGAGTAGCTTTCAAACACGTCGCTGGCCAGTTTTTTCCCCAGCGCCTCCGCCATCTGGCTGCGGCAGGAGTTGTGCACACACACAAAGGCGACCTTTGGCTTGTTGATCGATGTCATAGGTGTTATCCCCCACTTAACAGCCCAAATTGCGGAGCATGGCTTCCACTTCGGCGGGCTTGAGGACCTTGCCGGTGGATACCACCTGATCGTTGACCACCAGGGCTGGAAGGCTCATCACCCCGTAACCAGCAATTTGCGCCATGTCCTGCACATATTCTACCTGAGCGTCCAATCCCATTTGGCTCACCGCTGCCTGGGTGTGTTCCAAAAGCTTGTGACAGGATGCGCACCCGGTGCCCAACACCTTGATGGTCCATCTGCCCTGTCCCTGACAGCAGCCCTGGGTGGGAGTTGCTGCATCAACCTCAGGCGCAGAGCAACCGCAGGAACAAGCGCAGGCAGGCTTTGTAGCCCCTTCCTTCTTCTTGCCAAATCCGAATAGTGCCATCATTTTGATACCTCCATTAAATCAATACATACTGAATGATGTTGAAAAAATACCCAACTAAAATAATCCCTACTGTACAAATTCCAATAAATGCCGCTAAAAGCTGCGGTTTCACCGCCTTTTTCAGCATAATCATAGAAGGCAGGCTCAAGGTGGTTACGGCCATCATAAAAGAGAGAATCGTGCCCAAACCCGCTCCCTTAAACAGCAGGCTTTCCGCCACTGGGATGGTACCGAAAATGTCAGCGTACATGGGAACGCCCACCAAAGTGTCCAAAATTACGGCGAAGGGGTTGTGGTTGCCCAATACAGTTTCCACCCAAGTCTGGGGCACCACATTGTGGATGAGCGCTCCGATGCCCACGCCGATAAAAATATAGGGTGCTACCTTTTTCACCGTGCTAACCAGTTGATCTCTGGAATAGACCAGGCGATCCCGCCGTGTCAAGGTACCGTCTCCCTGGTCGATATGGGGAGCGTTGCGGATAAAGTCCTCCACATACCGCTCCATTCCCAGCTTCTGCAGCACAGAGCCACCGATGACAGCAATCACCAGCCCCAAAATCACATAGACCACCGCCACTCGGGTACCAAAAACACTCATCAGCAGCACCAGAGATCCCAAATCCACCATGGGAGAGGAGATCAGAAAGGAAAAGGTGACGCCCACCGGCAATCCTGCGCTGGTAAATCCCATGAAGATGGGGATGGAGGAGCAGGAGCAGAAGGGGGTGACGGTACCCAGAAGGGCAGCGATGATATTGGAGCCAAAGCCGTGGAACCGACCTAAAATCCGCTTGGTGCGCTGAGGAGGGAAGTAGCTTTGGATATACGAGATCCCAAAAATGAGCAGGGACAGTAGCACAAAGATTTTGATGGTGTCATAGATGAAAAATTGGAGTACACCGCCCAGGGTGCCATCCAGCCCCAATCCGTGCAGGGTGTTTCCGATGAGAGCGTTTAGCCATTTCATGCCCAGAATTTGATCTTGGAAGAACAGCCATCCGCTGTGGAGCAAATCCATGGTTTGATACCTCCTAAATACTTTGATGAATTTCGATTTGATGTTCCAGGAAAAACCACCCGCTCCTCGGGTGGTTTTCTCAGTTGCAGGAGCATTCCAAAGAGGAAGGTGCGGTTGTGTGGGTAAAGAGCGTAATCAATTCTCTGGCCTGAGCACATCCCTGTGGGGAGAGGGAGTAGTGAGTCCACTTTCCCTGGGCGCGTCCCACTACCACTCCGGAATCACAGAGAATTTTCATGTGATAGGAGAGGGTAGATTGGCTGATTTGCAGATGCTCCAGCAACGAACAGGCGCAAGTTTCGCCATGCGTGAGCATCTCCAGAATTTGTAGGCGATTTGCATCGCAAAATGCTTTAAAAATTTTCGCCTGTTCCATGTAATTCTGACTCATGTGTCACACCCGCTCACATTGATATATTTCAATTTGATTGTATTATATGCAATACATTGATAAATGTCAATAAGAATTCCTCGGAGGGGACACGGTGGAGATTCGGGTGTTGCGCCTGGATGGGCAGTATGGTATACTTTAGCTCAGAGAAGTACTAAGGAGAAAGGAGTATCAACCATGGGTGTGTTACAACTCAAAGAAGTATGCTATACATATCAAACACAGTATCAAAAAGTGGAGGCATTGAAGGGAATTTCCACCTCTTTTGATGCTGGTAAGGTATATGCCATTGTGGGAAAGTCGGGAAGCGGAAAGACCACATTGCTTTCGCTACTGGCGGGGTTGGATCTTCCCACACAAGGGGAGGTGCTATGTCACGACACTTCCACCAGTCAGATGCAGTTGGAGCAGTATCGCCGGGAACAGGTGGCGGTGATCTATCAGAATTTCCGCCTCTTTCCTTTGCTGACGGTGGCGGAGAATGTGATGTATCCCATGGAGTTGCGTGGGACCAGCCCTAAGCAGGCCCGCGAGAAGGCTGCCGTTCTGGTAGAGCGGGTAGGGTTGCCGGAAACGGTGCTCAATCGCTATCCCACCATGCTCTCCGGCGGTGAGCAGCAGCGTGTGGCCATTGCCCGAGCGCTGGGTATGGACACCAAAATCCTCTTGGCGGACGAGCCTACAGGCAATCTGGATACCGCAAACAGTGAGAATATTTTTTCAATTTTGCGATCCTTGGCTCATGACGACGGATACTGCGTCATCATTGTAACCCATGACCGTGCGCTGGCTGATCAAGCTGATGATGTATTGGAACTCAGAGATGGTCGAGTGGTAGAGTAAGGAGCGCGTTATATGATCATTCGCAACGGAATTCTCAATACAGTGCGGGCCAAAGGGAAAACCGTGCTGTTTACATTGTTGATTTTCATCCTGACCTTATCCCTTTCTTTCGGTATGGGGCTGTGGAGTTATTGCGCTCAGACGTTGCAGGTGATGGATGAAACCTATACCTCCATTGCCGTGGTAGAGTACATGGGGGAACAGTACCCTCAGGAATACGTGGCCGACGACGCAGCTCGACAGGCTATGGAGCAGCTGGAAGACTATTCCCAGATTTCCGGCGTAGAGCTGTGGGAGGCCACCAGCTGGGGAACGGCGCTCTCTGAAGGGTATCAGCGCAATGGTAGCACCATTCCCTACGAAGATCAGGTAGTGGTGGCGGTGTTCAACGTGGTGCCGCAACAAGAGCTGGTGTGGGGGCCTCTTCCTTCCAACGATTTGCCGTCCAGCTACATCCTCTTTGAGGGAGATCGCGTGACCGTCAATCTGGGCGGGGGGAAGGTTTGGGAAAAGATTCCCTTCTACGATTTTTCTACTCAAGATATGGACACGTCCCAACTGCCGGATGTCTACTGCTACATGAGTAAAGGCTTTACTTTGGTTGATCAGACCCAGGGAATCAAACAGGATATTTCTCGTCTGGTGGAGCAGAATCAGTATTTTCAGTACTATGAGGAGACCGGAGAGTTGTACGGAAACTATATAACCAATGTGGGCTATACCGGTATCATCGGAAAGAATCTGTACTCATACGAGGGGAAAAGCGGTGTTCTCATCCAAATTGACCCCGGCGACAGCGGATTTGCGCCAGAGAAAGGAAAACGATATCTGGTACACGGAACCCTATTTGACAGCGGAAACTCTAACCGCGCCATGGTGGTGTCTGATTTTTATGAGGGGTGTGAGGAGTCGCCCTGGACCTGTGTGGAGACCTATGATGATCCGGTGTTTCAGGATAGCATCTTTGTGGACTACGCGGAAAAGTATGAATTGGGTAACAATTACATTCGGGTGGACTCCAGCGACGACATTGAGGCTTTGGAGCCTTTCCAGCAGGGGACTCTCTATCTCACCGAAGGACGGTACCCTCAGGCAGGTGAGAGCGGTGTGTGCGTGATCAGCAACGACATTGCCCAGAGCCTGAATCTGGCGGTGGGAGATTCGCTGCCCTTATCCATGATGCAGGCCACAGAAAATGACCCTTTCGCCCTGGAGGAGACTGGGGATACGCGCACATGGACGATTGTGGGTGTGGTCAACCAGTCTGAGGGTTATGAGGGCCGGGTCTGGGTTTCCTGCGGAGAGGAAATCCCACAGACACCGCTGTTCGGGTACCAACTGGGACGAGCTGTTCTAGACAACAATCTGGCTGCGGAGGCTGTGGAGCAGATGGAGGCCGTGTCGCCGGACGGCGTGCGCATCACCCTGTATGACCAGGGCTACGCCGCCGCAGCTCAGCCGTTGCAGGCCATGGAGTCCACGGCTCAGGGGATCACCTTCGCCTCTTTGGTGGGAGTTTTGGCGGTGCTGTGCCTGTTTGCCTTCCTCTTTGTGGGACGGCAGCAGCAGGCAGTGGATGTGATGACGTGCCTGGGTACACCCAAGAACCAGATTCGACTGTGGCTGTTGTCTGGCGCTACACTGGTGTCTGGAATCGCTGTGCTGGCGGGAGCGGTAGTCTCTGCACTCTCGTTACAGGTACTTATTCCTTTGGCTTTGCACGCGGCTGAGGCCTTTTACGCGGCGGATCAGCGCTACAGCAATGGAGCTTTGGGTGTGACAAAAGAGGTGGCCCAGTCGCAGCAACTGGCTCTCTGGCCGAGCCTGGTGTCTGCGGCGGTGGTGTTTGTGTTGGCGTTGGTGTTGTGTGTGGCTTTTGTGGGTCAGGCACAGCGGAAAAATACTTTGCGTCGGGGTAAAACGCGAGTGCGAGTACCCAAGAGTAAGACCAGTGTAGCAGGGAAGGGTGCAGTTCGATTTGCTTGGCTCTCTGCGCGCCGTGGTGGATTGCGCTCGGCGGTAGTGCCAGTGGTCGCTTTTGTTTTGTCTGGATTTTTAGGACTGCTGATGGCCACAGCCCAGGGATGGGAGGAGCAACGCCGCTCTCTCTACGAAAGCACCACCATCACAGGACAGTTTACCTCCACCAATGGCCGCCAGTATACCGACTTGACCCTGGCCTATCCTTGGAGGCTTTGGGATTCTGGCATGCTCTCCGACATTCAGGTCAGTGGAAGCCTCCGCTATTGGCTGCCGGATGAAATTCCGCAGTTTGCTGACAATGAGTACGGCATTGCCCGAAAGGAGAGTTGGATTGCCCAGCAACCTTCCATGGTTTTTCTCAATGGGTTGCAGGTAGCCCCTGAATTTATCTATGGGGACGTGCCGGAGATTACGTGGCTGGACGGTTGGGATGAAAGTTTTCTCTCAGACCCGGATAATTCCGGAAACTGGAACGAAACTATGCCCTGTGTGGCAAGTCAGCGATGGATGAAGGAGCATGACCTGTCGCTGGGAGACGAGATTGTCGTCAACTGTGAAAATATGTATGGAGATTGGACCGTTCAAATTGTAGGTAGCTTTGCCCCCGCAGGTAAGCAGGACAATCTCTACTTCCCGCTGTGTTACTGGAGTCTACCCCCTTGGCAGGCGGATGATGAGAGAGAGACCTACTCGCCCACCGGTAGTTTTCTTTCCAGTCGCTTTACCCTCCGCTCTGCCTATGACCTGGAAGCTTTCCGGGACTACCTGGCTCAAGAAGGGTACAACCAACCGGGAGGCTCAGGCAGTAACCGTGTGACGGTGGTTCTCAATGACCATATTTTCACTCAGACCGTACAGGCTTTGAACCGGTACATCACGTTGGGACAGATTTTGTTCCCGGTGCTCTTTGTGCTCATGGGTGTGCTAGGCTTTGTGGTCTCTTGGCTGATGGTCAATGGCAGACGCATGGAGTTTGCCATCATGCGCGGGATGGGAGCCTCCAAAGGCCGGGTCTTTGGTTCCTTCTTCTTGGAACAGATGGGCCTGTGCTTGATGGGCTGTGTGCTCAGTGGACTGGTGCTGACCCTTTGGAGTGGTCAAGGGATGGCGTGGCTGGCCGCGGCAGGTTTTGCGGTTTGCTATTTGCTGGGCTGCGCTGTAGCCGTATGGACCGTGGGCAAAACGAAGATCTTTGCTCTTCTTACCCAGGCAGACTAATTCAAACTACAGAAGAATCGAAAAGGGGAGATTGGAATGTTCCTACGTAATGGTATCCTCAGTACCCTGCGTTCCCGGGGGCGTGCGCTCTTGTTTGCCCTTCTCATTCTTCTTTTGACGGTATCATTGTCCCTGGGCCTTGGGCTTTGGAGTTATTGTGCCCAGACGTTGGAGACTATGGATGAGACGTACACCTCTATTGCCCTGCTGGAGTACATGGGAGAGGAGTATCCAGACCCCTATGCAGCCGACGAGGCAGCCCGTCAGGCATCGGAACAGCTGGGGGATCTGTCTCAGGTACCGGGCGTACAGTTGTGGGAGCCTACCCGCTCCACTATGGCCCTCTCCCAGGGATATCAGCGTCCCAACGGCACCATTCCCTACAAAAATCAAGTGGTACTGACGGTGTTTCAACTCACTCCACAAATGGGGAAAGAGTCGTATGTCCTGCAGCTGGAGGATCTGCCTCAGGAGTATTTAATCCGGGACGGGGACCGCTGCACGGTAAAAATCAAGGATGGATTGTGGGAAGATATTGCATACGATGCATTCCCAGCACGATTACCCGCCAAAGTTCGGGTGGTGGAGGATGGCACAATCACGCTTGTGGATGAAACACAGAACATTACCCTGGATCTGAGTTGGTTGAAAGAGCAGGAAAAGTGCTTTGATTATGTTCGGGCCACAGGAATCGATGTTTCCACCGGCCAAACAATTACGGATGAATATCTGATGGGATACCGGCAGGTGGTGGTGGGAACTACTGGCATCATTGGGAAAGCCCTCTACTCCTATGAAGGTAAGAGCGGGGTGCTCATTGAGGTGGATCCAGGGGACAGTGGTTTTTCTCCCCAGCCGGGGAAGCGTTACCTCATTCATGGCCAGCTGTATGACAGTGGAAACTCGGGGCGAGCTGTGGTAGTTACCGATTTTTATGAGGGGTGTGAGCAGTCTCCTTGGGTAGAGTATGACAGCTACGACGATTCTATATTCGCCCAGAGTATTTTCACCGAATACGCCCAAAAGTATGAGTTGGGCAACAACTACATCCAAGTGGAGGCCAGCGACCAAATTGCAGCACTGGAACCCTTCCAGCAGGGAACGCTATATCTGAGAGAGGGACGCTATCCCCAGGCGGGGGAGCGGGAGGTGTGTGTCATTACCTTCCAGTGGATGGTGGTAGGTATTTCCAACCAAGCAGAGGGTTATGAGGGACGGGTTTGGGTCTCTCAGGGAGAGCCTTTGCCCCAGACTCCGTTGTTTGGTTATATGTTGGGCCGGGCAGTACTGGATAACCAGAATGCCGTGGAGGCCGTGAAACAGATGGAAACGCAAATTTCCGACGGAGTCCGGGTCACATTGTATGACCAGGGGTATGCCGCTGCGGCTCAGCCCTTACAGGCTATGGAGGCTACAGCCCAGGGAATTACCCTAGCCTCTCTGGTGGGTGTTTTGGCGGTACTGTGTCTGTTTGCCTTTCTCTTTGTTGGGCGGCAGCAACAGGCGGTGGATGTGATGGTATCTTTGGGTACCCCCAAGGGTGGCATCCGGCTGTGGCTGTTGTCGGGGGCAATTCTGGTAGCAGGGATTGCGATATTGGCAGGCATGGCAATCTCTGCGGGTTCCATGCAGCTGCTCGTTGGTTTGGCCTTGCAGACAGCTCAAGCACTCTATGCCGCTGATCGGCGTTACAGCGATGGGGCGCTGGGCGTATCCAAAGACATGGAACCTTCTCAGTCGATTCCACTCTGGCCTGCCTTGGCAGCAGGTGTGGTGGTGTTTGTGGTGGCGTTGCTGTTGTGTGTGGCCTTTTTGCGTCAGGCTCGGCAGAAAAACACCCTACGACAAGGCAAAAGTCGGGTGCGTGTCCCCCGTAGTGGTACTAGCACGGCTGGAGCGGGTGCGCTGCGCTTTGCCTGGTTATCTGCCCGTCGAGGCGGTTGGCGCTCGGTCGTGGTTCCAGTAACTTCTATGGTGCTAACTGCTTTCTTGGGGACCTTAATGGTTACCGCTCTGGGATGGGATGGGCAGAAGGTCCAGCTGTATGAAAATACCGCCATCACAGGACAATTCACCTCGGTCAATGGTAGACAATATACCGACTTGCGCTTATATGACCCGTGGAAATTATGTGACTCGGGGCTGATTGAAGAAATTCAGGTGTACACCAGTGTGCCTTACTGGCTCCAAGAGGAGTCTCCTACATTTGCAGACACCGCGTTGGGAGGACAGCTCCAAGATGCGTGGATATCCAAACAGCCGGATATGGTATTTCTCAATGGCTTGGATGTTGCGCCGGAGTTTATCTACGGCGAGGAGAAAAACATCACCTGGTTGGAGGGATGGGATGAGAGCTTTCTGGCTGATCCCAGCTATTACAAGGAGGGGAGAATGTCCGCGTGGCCCTGTGTGGCCAGTGGGGACTGGATGAAAAAATATGCCCTGAAGTTGGGGGACGAGGTTGTTGTCCGTGCTGACACCATGGGGGATGCCACCGTACACATTGTGGGCAGTTACGTTACCAAAACCAAGAGCGAGAGCATGTTCCTGCCACTGAGTTTCCGATGCCTACCGCCGTGGGAGGCTGAGAACGATGAGCAAACCATTCCCTATAACGGCAGCTTTTATGGGTGCTGCTTCACCTTGAAATCCGCCTATGATTTGGAGAATTTTCGGGAGTTTTTGGCTCAGGAGCGGTACACGATGCCAGGTGTGTTGGATGGAACCCGTCTGGTGGTGCTGCTGGATGACGGCGTGTTCACTCAGACGGTAGAGGCGTTGGGGCGATACATGACCTTAAGTCAAATCCTGTTCCCGGTGCTGTTTGTTCTCATGGGAGTGCTGGGCTTTGTGGTGTCCTGGCTGATGGTCAACGGCAGACGCATGGAGTTTGCTATTATGCGTGGACTAGGCGCCCCTCAAAAGTGGGTATTTGGTTCTTTCTTCCTGGAGCAGTCGATCCTATGCTTGGCCGGCTGTATGGTCAGCGGGGTGGCGTTGAACCTGTGGAGTGGAACCCCCCTAGTGTGGCTGGCGGCTTTAGGGTTTGGTCTGTGCTATTTGACGGGATGCGCTCTGGCGGTGCGCGCGGTGGGCCGCACCAAAATTTTCACCCTTCTCACCCACGCAGACTGATGGACAGAATGAAAGTCCCACATAAGGGACATTCTCTGTGATAGAATGACCACAACAAACAGGAAAGGTGGGATATGAATTGTGGAGGGGAGAACGTACCTGTCCATTGATTTAAAGTCGTTTTACGCCTCGGTGGAATGTATGGAGCGTGGCCTGGATCCTATGACCACCAACCTGGTGGTGGCGGATCAGACCCGCACAGAGAAAACCATCTGTTTGGCGGTGTCCCCGTCCTTGAAGGCCTACGGCATTCCAGGACGGCCTAGACTGTTTGAAGTGGTGCAGAAAGTCAAGCAGATCAACGCCCAGCGACAGCAGCAGGCGCCGGGGCGGGTGTTATCTGGGGCCTCTTACCATGACCCCCAAGTGAGAACCAATCCTGGTTTGGCTCTGGACTTTTTGGTGGCGCCGCCCCAAATGGCCCATTACATTCACTTTAGTACCCGAATTTATCAGGTGTACCTGAAATATGTGGCCCCAGAGGATATGCACGTCTATTCCATCGACGAGGTATTCATGGATGTGACTCATTATCTGGAGACCTACCGCATGACTGCCCGGGAGTTGGCCAAAACCATCCTGTTGGATGTGCTCCGCACCACAGGGATTACGGCCACGGCGGGAATTGGTACCAATCTCTATCTGGCCAAGGTGGCCATGGATATCGAAGCCAAGCACATTCCTCCCGACGAAGATGGGGTACGCATAGCCTGTCTGGACGAGAACAGCTACCGCCGCAATCTCTGGGCCCACCGACCTCTGACGAATTTTTGGCGGGTGGGCCGGGGTTACGCCAAGAAATTGGAACGGCAAGGTTTGTACACCATGGGGGATATCGCCCGGTGCTCTCTGGGGAAACCCACGGACTACTACAACGAGAACCTCTTGTATAAACTGTTTGGCGTCAATGCAGAGTTGCTCATTGACCACGCCTGGGGCTGGGAACCGTGTACCATGGCGGACATTAAGGCGTATCGTCCCATGTCCAACAGCGTAGGGGCCGGACAGGTGCTCCAATCCCCATACCCATTCCAACAGGCGCGCTTGGTGGTACAAGAAATGGCGGATCGTCTGGTGCTGGACTTGGTGGATCATCGTCTGGTCACCGACCAAATTACCCTGACTGTGGGCTATGATCGAGAAAATCTGGCAGACCCACAACGCAGAGTGGCGTATCAGGGGGAGATTACTACGGATGCCTATGGCAGAGCCGTTCCCAAACATGCTCATGGCACTGCCCACCTGGATGGATACACATCTTCCACCGAGGAGATTGTGTACGCCATGGTTCAGCTGTTTGACCGCATTGTAAACCCCAACTTGCTGGTACGCCGGCTGAACATCGCCGCTAACCACGTGGTAAGCGAAGACTGCGTTGCGTCACAGAAAGTGCAGCAGCTGAGCCTTTTTGACGCAGATCAAAAACCAAAAGAGACCCAGCGCACCCGGGAGCGCAAGCAACAGCAGGCCATTTTGAACATTCAGAAAAAGTATGGGAAAAATGCTCTGCTCAAGGGGATGAATCTCCAGGAGGGGGCCACCGCCCGTGACCGGAACAACCAGATTGGAGGGCACAAGGCATGACCAGTGACCAGAAACACCCCTATGCCGATCTGCTGGATGTGCCACGGCCCACGCGGCACATCCACCCACCCATGCCTCTCGGGGATCGGGCGGCGCAGTTTGCCCCTTTTGCAGCTTTAACGGGGCATTATGCGGCCATTTTGGAGACGGCCCGTGTCACCCAGAGTCGGATGCAGCTCACCGAAGATGAAAAGGAACAGTTGGATTACAAGCAGCAGCTGTTGCATGCCCATGTGGCCCAGAATCCGGCGGTGACCGTGACATATTTTGTGCCAGATGCGAAAAAGGATGGAGGGGAATACCGGGTTCTCTCCGGCCACTTGCGTGGCATTAACCGATATCGACGTATTTTTTGCCTCATGGATGGCACAGAAATTCCCCTGGATGATATTGTGGAGCTCAGTAGTCCTTTATATCAAGAACAATAAAATCGTATATTGTGAAAAACCTTCTGGAAAATTTGATGTTGTGGCACTCCATGACATGTCAATGACCAGAAGGTTTTTCGCGGGAAGGGAAAGGAACATGTTTCGCTCCAACCAACGTTTTTCCATGGACATCTTGTCCCGATTGGCGAATTGTGCTATAATGCAATCATCTATGGGACATTGAAATGATTGCTGTTTTTTGTTCCTGAAAGAAGCGGGGAAAACGTAGTTTCGCCCTGCTTACATCCAATAAGGGGGTTCTTTTCACCGTGAACAAATCTATTTACGAAAGTCCTCTCTCGTCTCGCTATGCCAGCGATGAGATGCAGTACATCTTCTCGCCGGACAAGAAGTTTTCCACGTGGCGCAAGCTGTGGGTTGCACTGGCCCGCGCTGAGATGGAGCTGGGCCTGCCCGTCACTCAGGAGCAAATTCAGGAGATGGAGGCTCATCTGACCGATATCGACTATGAGCTGGCCGCTCAAAAGGAAAAGGAGCTGCGTCACGATGTCATGGCGCACATCCACACCTTTGGTACGCTGTGTCCCAAGGCCATGCCCATCATTCACCTGGGTGCTACCAGCTGTTATGTAGGTGACAACACCGACGTGATTATCATGCGGGAAGGCCTGATGCTGATCCGGGACAAACTGGTGCGGGTGCTCTCCAATCTGTCCGACTTCGCCACCAAATATAAGGCTCTGCCCACTCTGGGCTTCACCCATTTCCAGGCTGCCCAGCTGGTCACGGTGGGCAAGCGGGCTACCCTGTGGATGAATGAGTTGCTGATGGATCTGGATGAGATCGAGTATCGCATTTCTACCCTGAAGCTGCTGGGCTGTAAGGGTACTACTGGTACCCAGGCTTCCTTCCTGGAGCTGTTTGAGGGTGACCACGAAAAGTGTAAGGAGCTGGATCGTCGGATTGCCAAGGAGATGGGCTTTGAGGCCTCTGTCCCTGTGTCTGGTCAGACCTACTCCCGTAAGGTGGATTCTGCGGTTCTTTCCACGTTGGCCGGCATTGCCCAGTCTGCCAGCAAGTTTGCCACTGATGTGCGCCTGCTGTGTCACCTCAAGGAAGTGGAAGAGCCCTTTGAGAGCAAGCAGATTGGATCTTCTGCCATGCCCTACAAGCGCAACCCCATGCGCTGTGAGCGCATCTGTGCTCTGTCACGGTATGTGATGGCTGACGTGATGAACCCCATTGTCACTGCCGCTTCTCAGTGGTTTGAGCGCACATTGGACGACTCCGCCAACAAGCGCATTTCTGTACCTGAGGCGTTCCTGGCTGTGGATGCCATTCTCAATATCTATGAGAATGTTTCTGCCGGTCTGGTGGTACATGAGAAGGTAATCGAAAAGCACATTATGGAGGAACTTCCCTTCATGGCCAGTGAGAACATCATGATGGACGCTGTGAAGAAGGGTGGGGACCGTCAGGAACTCCACGAGCGCATTCGTGTACATGCCTTGGAGGCCGGCCACAACGTGAAGGATCTGGGCTTGAACAACAACCTCATCGACCTGATTGCCGAAGATCCCCTCTTTGGCATGAGCCGAGAGGAGCTGGTGGCTCATATGGAGCCTTCCCGCTACATCGGCCGCTGTCCCCAGCAGGTGGATGATTTTATTGCGGAGTTTGTGGCTCCTGTCCTCGCCTCTCACGCACAGGCCATTACTGGGGTTCATACGGAACTGAAGGTTTAATCAACTCATACAAATCTTTCTATCTTGGGAGGTCTCAATATGGATACTGCAGTGCATCGTATCGGCGTATTTACCAGTGGCGGGGATGCCCCCGGCATGAATGCCGCCATTCGAGCGGTGGTTCGAACTTCTCTTCACATGGGCATTGAGTGCATTGGTATTCGCCGTGGCTATCACGGTTTGATCAATGGTGACTTTGCCCGTCTCGACTTTGAGAGCGTCAGCGACATCTCCCGCCGCGGCGGTACCATTCTGTACTCCGCCCGTAGCCTGGAGTTCAAGGAGGAGGCCGGTCGAAACAAAGCCCTTGCCACCTGCAAGCTGCTGGGCTTGGATGCTCTGGTGGGCATCGGTGGCGACGGTACTTTCCGTGGCCTTTTGACTCTGGCTGACAGCGGTATTTCCGTGATCGGCATTCCTGGTACCATTGACAATGATATTGCTTGTTCGTCCTATACCATCGGTTACGATACCGCCTGCAACACCGCTCTGGAGAGCATTGACCGGCTTCGCGACACTATGAAGTCCCACGAGCGCTGCTCTGTGGTGGAGGTCATGGGCCACCGTGCAGGCCACCTGGCTGTGGCTGTTGGTATCTCCTGCGGCGCCACTGTGGTGCTGGTGCCCGAGCAACCGGTGGACTTCCAGCGGGATGTCATCACCCCTATTCGCCAGGCACGTTTGGGTGGACGCACTCACTTCATGGTCATCGTGGCCGAGGGTGTACCCGGCGGCGGTTACGGCGTGGCTCAGCAGATCAAGGAGTATACCGCTCTGGATACCCGTGTGACTGTGTTGGGACACGTCCAGCGCGGCGGCTCTCCCACTTCCCGGGATCGTATGGTGGCTACCAATATGGGTTATCACGCGGTTCGTCTTCTGGCCGAAGGCAAGACTTGCCGTGTGGTTGCCATGAACGGGGATGATATTGTGGACTACGACATCACCGAAGCCCTGGGTATGAAGAAGGCTATCGATGAGAACAGCCTGTCCATGCTCCGTGACCTCACCGGTGTTCACGGTTAACTTTACGACAGCAACATACAACAAAGGAATAGCCTCAAGCCACAGCGATGGCTTGAGGCTATTCTTGTTCATGGATGAAAGGAAACAAGGAAAAAGCAAGATTTCCAAAAGCGCAATCTATGGTAAGATAAGAGGACGACATGGAGGTGGGGCAAGTGAAAGAAGACCGGTCCGTTCATCCGAGAGTTCTGGATTACGCATACACACAGATCGACGTGCTACGCCAAGAATGGAACGTCTCCCAACAGGGATATACCGATGAGCAAGTAGAGGAAAGCCGGAGTCGATATGGCAGAAATGTCTTGTCCGGAAGAGCCTCAAATACGGTGCTCTACCGAGTGCGGCGCGCATTTATCAATCCATTTTCCATGATCTTATTGGTGCTAGCTGTAATTTCTTTTGTGACAGACGTACTTCTTGCATCGAATTTCAGTCGAAACATGACCACTGTGACCATTATTTTGAGCATGTTGCTGGTGAGTGGATTGGTTCGATTGACCCAAGAGATGCGAGCTAAACACGTGGCAGATCGCCTGACAAAAATGATTGCTTCCCGTGCCATGGTCCTTCGCAATGGGGAGTGGGTGGAAGTTTCGTCCGCGGAACTGGTGGTGGGAGATACCGTCCGCTTCTTTGCTGGAGATCGGGTTCCGGCAGACATTCGTTTGACCATGGTCAAAGATCTGTTTGTGTCTCAGTCGGTGTTAACAGGGGAAAGCACCATTTTGGAAAAGCAATCCCAACCTCTTTCACCAGGAAAGCGACACTCTTATGCGGAATATCGGAATCTTGCCTTTATGGGGTCTTCGGTGGTTGGAGGTATCGGTGAAGGAATTGTGCTTGCTGTGGGTCAGGACACGGTCTACGGGGGGTTCTCTCGAGCTGAGGCCAGGGAAAGTGACCGATTTGACCAGGGAGCCAATTCCATTGCGCGGGTTCTGATTCAATTCATGGCCATTTTGATTCCCATTGTTTTTCTGGCCAGTGGTGCCACCAAAGGAAATTGGATATCAGCGTTTCTGTTTGCATTGTCGGTAGCAGTCGGATTAACTCCGGAACTACTCCCCATGGTCATCAACGCTTGTCTGGCCAAAGGCAGCGCTGCTATGGGTAAAAAACAGACGATCGTCAAGAACATCAACGCCATGCAGGGTTTTGGCAGCATGGATATCCTTTGCGTGGATAAAACCGGAACATTAACTGGCGACCAAATTGCACTGGAGTATTACATGGATGTTTTGGGCAATGAAAGTCAGGAAGTCTTGGATTACGCATATTTGAACAGTCGATACCATACCGGCGTCAAGAACCACTTGGATAGTGCCATTTTGAAATGCCAGGATATGCCGGGGCACGGCGAGCACTTTCAAAGCCTGGAAGCCCAGCACCCAAAGCTGGACGAGCTTCCTTTTGACTACGAGCGGAAGCTGGCCAGCATTTTGGTGCAACACGGGGAGGAGAACATACTTCTAGTCAAGGGCAGCGTGGATGCTGTGTGTCGGCGGTGCAGTGGTGTGGAATATAAGGGCGTGCGCAGGGACATGGGGGCAGATGGGCTCTCCAGCGTACACACAATCGTGGATGAAATGTTGGAAGACGGCATGAAGGTTTTAGCCGTGGCGTACAAGCCCCTGGATCTGGAATGGATGGAGGAAGGAGACGAGCAGGGCCTCATCCTCCTGGGATACCTGGCCTTCTTTGACGCACCCAAGCGCACAGCGGCGGATGCCATTGAAAAGCTACAGAACCTTCACGTGGGCATCCGCGTACTAACTGGCGATCAAAAGAGCGTGGCGGTCTCCATATGTCGCAGGTTGGGAATTGATGTAGTAGAGACTTTGACCGGAGAAGAATTGGAGCGCTTGACAGAGGATGAATTGCCGGTGAGAGTGGAGCGGACAACTGTATTCGCAGAACTTTCTCCCAAACAAAAGGTGCTGGTGTTGCAGACGTTGCAGGCAAATGGACATACAGTAGGTTTTTTGGGAGATGGCATGAACGATTTGCCTGCCATTGTGGCATCCGATGTAGGTATTTCGGTGGACACAGCTGCCGATGCCGTGAAGGAAGGCGCCGATGTCATTCTGCTGAAAAAAGATCTGAATGTACTGGAAGCAGGCATTGAGGAGGGGCGCAAAGCTTTTGCCAACGTGTCCAAATACATTAAAATTACTGCTTCCTCCAACTTTGGAAACATCCTTTCCATTGTCGTTGCCAGCGTATTTTTGCCCTTTTTTCCCATGACATCCGTTCAGCTTCTGCTGTTGAACCTCCTCTACGACACGCTGTGTCTGGTGCTGCCCTGGGATCATGTAGACCAAGAAACTTGTGTGCAGCCGTTGGAGTGGTCGGGACGTACCTTGGAGCGTTTTATGAGGTTTTTCGGGCCCATCAGCTCACTATTTGATGTTGTCACATTTGGATATCTGTTTTTCGTGCTGTGTCCTTGGATTTGCGGTGGAAGTTTTGGGGGGCTGAATGAACATGAACAGCTTCGCTTTATCGCTCTATTCCAAACAGGATGGTTTTTGGAATCTATGTGGACACAGGTGCTGATTTTACATTTGCTTCGCACACCAAAAGTGCCGCTGATGCAAAGTAGACCATCTCGTCCTGTGATGATGGTAACCACCTTGGGAATTATCTTTTTTACGGCGCTGACCTTTACTTCCATGGGACATTTGATTGGGTTGACTGCATTGCCGTTTACCTATTTCATCTTCTTAGTGGTGGTGGTTTTGGCGTATCTGCTGTTGGTCACTATGGCCAAGAGCTGGTACATAAAAAAATACCGTGAGTTGCTTTGAGAAAGGAGGAATCTGGAATGAAGAAGAAAATTGGTTTTATCGCTCTGGATTTCGCCTTGACTCAGTGGTTAACGGATAAGCTTCGGCTTTCCGCTCCAGATACGCCGGCAGTAAAAGAGCTGCTGGAAGGGCTCACAGACTTGGTGGACGGCAATATGAGGTCCCTGATGCTGGAGATGGGCGAACAGGATACGCCCATGCCCTCCAATCCCGTCATTCGCTGTTCTACGCTTTCCATTGATCCCAGGTTGCGAAGTGTACAGCGGGATGGTGTAGAGATTGCACTGACTCCCAAGGAGTTTGATATCCTGTATTTTTTGGCGCGCAACCGCGGAGAAGTGTTTACCAAGGAACAAATTTATCAGGCTGTGTGGGAAAACGACTATCTTATGGATGACAGCAATATTATGGCGTTTATTCGAAAGCTGAGAAAGAAAATCGAGCCAAATCCAGATGCACCGGAATATATTCTCACCATCTGGGGGATCGGATATAAGTTCAGCGACAAAGTATAGCAAGGAATTCTAGCCCAATCGCAAGGAAATCGCAAGGTTTTGACCATGTGATTTTCCTTGCGATTTTTTTATACTGATACAGGATGAGAAATCTAAAAGCTGATGCAAAATTACGAGAGGAGGGGAGCACATGGACTCCGACGGTAGTCCCAGTTATCCGTATAGGCATCCTACAGCATATGGAATGTGGAGTGGCATGTTTTCCCTATGTCTGTACTTGCCTTGACTCTATGCAAGGAGGTAAGACCCATGAACCAGAAAGAAAAGCGTATGGCGGTTCGCCAGGACACGGAAAAAGCAATAGCCCGTGAGCAATATAGCCGTTGGATTCAAGATGCAGCCACCAATTCCATTACAGCTGTCATGAACCGATTGCAAGCGGCCCTGTGTGGCCTGGACGAGGAAATGGTGGTGGTGAATCGCAGCGAATATGGCAGCAACAAAGTGACCCATGAAAAGAAAAAATCACTGGCCAAACGGCTGGCTGGAGCATTCATCAATCCATTTACGGCCATTCTGTTTTTTTTAGCAGTGGTATCTACCATAACGGATATGGTACTCCCTTATTTTTCTCTTTTGGGAAGTACGCCAGAGGATTTTGATTGCCTGACCGTGGTCATCATTCTCACCATGGTTCTGATTTCTGGTACCCTTCGGTTCGTTCAGGAATCCAGAAGCGGAAATGCAGCGGAAAAGCTACTGTCCATGATTACCACTACCTGCACAGTTACCCGGAGACGGCAAGAAAAGGTGGAGATTCCCATGGATGACCTGGTAGTAGGAGATATTGTACATCTGTCTGCTGGCGATATGATACCCGCTGATGTGCGTATTTTAGAGGCAAAAGATCTGTTTGTCAGCCAGGCCAGCCTTACGGGGGAAAGCGAGCCAGTGGAGAAAACACCCCATGTCAATGCACCGGCAAAGAGCGTGACGGATTACACTAACATGGCCTTTATGGGCAGCAATGTAATTTCCGGCAGTGCAACGGCAGTTGTGGTTTGTGTAGGTGACCACACACTCTTTGGGTCTATGGCCTCTGCTGTGGCTGGAGAGGCGGTGGAGACCAGCTTTACCAAGGGCGTGAATGCAGTTTCCTGGGTATTGATCCGTTTCATGCTGGTGATGGTGCCGTTGGTATTCTTTATCAATGGCATCACCAAGGGAGACTGGCTGGATGCTTTTTTGTTTGGCATTTCCATTGCGGTGGGACTGACCCCGGAAATGCTCCCTATGATTGTGACCACCTGTCTGGCCAAGGGCGCAGTATCCATGAGTAAAAAGCAGACCATCGTAAAAAATCTCAACTCCATTCAAAATTTTGGGGCCATGAATATCCTGTGTACCGACAAAACGGGCACGTTGACCCAAGATCAAGTGGTGTTGGAGTATCACCTCAATGTCAATGGAAAAGATGACACGCGCGTGCTCCGCCATGCATATCTCAACAGCTACTTCCAGACCGGATATAAAAACCTGATGGATCTTGCCATTATCCATAAGACCGAAGAGGCAGAAGCGGAGGATGCTCGGCTGGTGGATCTGTCGGAACACTATGTCAAAGTGGATGAGATCCCCTTCGACTTTACCCGGCGTCGCTTGACCACTGTGGTACAGGACAAGAACGGAAAGACCCAGATGGTGACCAAGGGTGCTGTGGAGGAAATGCTCTCCATTTGCAGCCATGTGGAGTACGAAGGAGAAGTGCAGCCTCTGAGTGATGAGGTGCGAGGCCGCATTCTCCAGACTGTGGATGAACTCAATGATAAGGGATTCCGTGTATTGGCCATCGCCCAAAAGAGCAATCCGTCTCCGGTGGGGGCTTTTGGAGTGAAAGACGAGTGCGATATGGTATTGATGGGGTATCTGGCTTTCTTAGACCCGCCCAAGGAATCCACCGCAGATGCCATCCGGGCGTTAAAGGCTCACGGTGTGACTACCAAAATCTTGACCGGAGACAACGACAAGGTTACCCGGACCATCTGCAAACAGGTGGGGCTGAAGCTGCGCAATATGCTGCTAGGCTCTGACTTGGAGCGCATGAGTGATGAGGAGCTGGCCAAAGCTGCGGAAACCACCGACGTCTTTGCAAAGCTGACTCCTGAGCAGAAGGCTCGCGTGGTCTCCATTCTGCGGGAGAATGGACATACCGTTGGGTTCATGGGGGATGGTATCAACGATGCCGCGGCCATGAAGTCTGCGGACATCGGTATTTCGGTGGACACAGCTGTGGACGTGGCCAAGGAATCCGCGGATATCATCCTGCTGGAAAAAGATCTGATGGTATTGGAGCAGGGAATCATCGAGGGGCGCAAAACCTATGCCAACATGATCAAGTACATCAAAATGACGGCTTCCTCCAACTTTGGGAATATGTTCTCGGTGTTGGCTGCTTCTGCGCTGTTGCCCTTCCTGCCCATGATGAGCGTGCATCTGATCTTCCTCAATCTGATTTACGACTTGTCCTGTACCGCTATCCCCTGGGATAACGTGGATGAGGAGTTTATTGCAAAGCCCAGAAAGTGGGATGCTTCCAGTGTTGGAAACTTCATGCTGTGGATCGGGCCTACCAGCTCCATCTTTGACTTTACCACTTATCTCTTTATGTACTTTGTCTTCTGTCCCGTGTTTGTCTCGGGCGGGGTGTTGTTCAACGATCTGCCTGCCCATTTCAGCGGATCGGAACTGGCCATGATGCAGGCACAATACATTGGCCTATTCCAGGCAGGGTGGTTTGTGGAGTCCATGTGGAGCCAGACCTTGGTTATCCATATGATCCGAACCCCAAAGCTTCCCTTTATTCAGAGCCGTGCTTCGGCGCCGCTGACATTGCTGACTTTGACTGGAATTACCGTGCTCACTGTGATTCCGTTTACTCCGCTGGGTGCTGCATTGGGATTTGTGGCCTTGCCTGGAGCCTATTTTGCCTACCTGATTCCCTGTATTCTGCTCTACATGATCCTGGCCACCAGCTTGAAAAAAGCCTATGTGCGGCATTATGGAGAACTACTATAAGAACGGAGGAATAAGCCATGAACTGGAATGATATGTGGATGTATTTGTTTGGTACCATCACGCTGTGGGGGGTCAATATGGGATTCTGGGTGGCGATTGGTGTGGTGTTCCTCATCGTCATACTCATGAATTTGGTGTTCTGGGGCATGAAGCCTAAGAAACCGGAGGAATTATAAAAAGAAAAAACTCCGATGTGGTCTATGTCACATCGGAGTTTTCTTATGCTTCGAAGGGATATCGCACGCCAAGTTGGCGACGAATCTCGTCCATCAGCTCCATCATGTGAATGGTGTCCTGGTGGGGCATGGAGGGGCACTCCAGGTCTCCTGCCTCAATACATGCCGCTGTTTCCATCACTTCATATTCGTAGCCGGTGAGTTGAGCAGGGCAGGGGTAACGCTTGACCAGCTGATACTTAGCATCGTAGACGGAAATGGACTGAGGATTATTGATGTTTTCCACGATGGCATATCCGCTGGTACCGTAGATGATTCCCATACGGTCAGATACACAGTTGGCGCCGGCATTTAATACGGCCATTTTTCCATCGTTCCAAGTCAGGGTGATACTGTCCTGAAGGTCTACCCCCTTATCAGAGAGGGTAGCCACAGCGTGCACTTGATCCGGGTCACCAAACACCATTTCTGCAAAGTTCAGCGGGTAGATTCCCACATCCAACAGTGCACCGCCAGCCAGTGTAGGCTCTACAATACGTTCTTTTCCTGAGATTTCATATCCCAAATTGGCGGTGAGCATCCGAGGCTGTCCGATGACACCGGAGGTTACCACTTGAGAGATGATCTCGCGCATGGGCTGATATCGAGTCCAAATGGCTTCTGTGAGCAGCAATCCCTTTTCTCTCGCACACTGCAGCATTTCCCGAGCCTGCTTGGCATTGGCCGCAAAGGCTTTCTCACACAGAACATGCTTTCCGTGCTCTAAGCACATCATTACATGCTGGTGGTGATGGGAATGGGGCGTGGCCACATATACCAGCTGGATCTGCTCATCCTGTAACATCTCCTCATAACTACCATAGGCCCGCTGCACACCGTGCGTGGCGGCAAACTGTTGGGCTCGCTCCAGGTCTCTGGCTGCTACTGCATAAAGGGAAACTGCGTGGTTTCCACTGTGGTTCATACGATTGATGGTATCTGCCATTTGCACAGCAATGTGGCCAGCGCCAAGGATTGCAACGTGAAGCATGTTCCATTCATCTCCTTTGGGAATAAAAAATGATGAGGAATTGCATTTCTGCAATTCCTCATCATCATAGCACAAAGCAGGGAAGAGGTCTACTCTTACTTGCTGGCCAGAACCTTCTTCAGACGAGCGAAGCGGGGCAGACCGTTCTCGGTGGCGCGGGTGTTCTCACCCTGGATCAGGGGCAGAGCGTAGTCAATGAAGCCCTGGTTGATGCCGTTGCCAGCCTCGTTGATCCACTCCAGGGGCACCTTCTTCTCGAAGTTGGCCACCTCGGAGAGGTTGAACAGCTTGGTCTTGCACTCATAGCCGTTCTCACGGGAGCACTCAAAGCCCACCATCTTGTCGGTCTCGCCGGCAACAGCAGCCTCCACGGCGGTCTTACCAGCCAGGAAGGACTCCCGAATGTCGGTCTGAGAAGCCAGGTGAGCGCCGCAGCGCTGCAGCAGGGACAGCTCGATGCCACGGACCTTGGCGCCGGTGCGCTCCTTGACGATGTTGGCCAGCATAGCAGCCAGACCGCCCAGCTGAGCGTGACCGAAACCGTCGGTAGCGGAGGTCTTAGCCTCGGAGACGAAGGAACCGTCAGCATAGTGGATGCCCTCGGAGACAGCCACGATGCAGTTGCCGTTCTTCTCGTAGATGGAGGTCACATCAGCCAGGAACTTGTCCATGTCGAAGTCCACCTCGGGAACGTAGATCAGGTCGGGAGCGCAGCCCACCACGCCAGCCAGAGCGGCAGCAGCGGTCAGCCAGCCAGCGTGACGGCCCATAATCTCGATGATGGTGACCATGCCGGTGTCGTACACACGAGCATCCTTGTACACCTCAGCGCAGGAAGTAGCGATGTACTTAGCAGCGGAGGCGAAGCCGGGGCAGTGGTCGGTGCCGAACAGGTCGTTGTCGATGGTCTTGGGCACGCCCATGACGCGGCACTCATAGCCAGACTTGGCCATGAAGCGGCTGACCTTGGAGCAGGTGTCCATGGAGTCGTTACCGCCGTTGTAGAAGAAGTAACGCACGTCGTACTTCTTGAAGATCTCCAGGATCCGCTTGTAGTCGGTGTCGTCCACGTCGGGATCGGCGATCTTGTAGCGGCAGGAGCCCAGCTCGGAAGAGGGAGTGTTCAGCAGCAGCTCCAGCTCGTGAGCGTCCTCCTGGCTCATGTCATACAGACGATCGTTGAGAACGCCCTTGATGCCGTGGGCAGCGCCGTACACGGCGGTGATGTTGGGGTTATCCAGGGCAGTGCGGATAACACCGTAAGCACTGGCATTGATCACGGAGGTAGGACCGCCGGACTGACCAATAATACATGCGCCTTTCAGTTGAGACATGTTTGAATCCTCCTAATGTTGTGATGCGTTAAAAACGCGCTGATTAGGCCTTGCCGTCGCAGCCCAGAACGTTGATCAGCTTGTGCTTGACCAGCTCCTTGATGTTGGCACGGGCGGGCTTCAGGTACTCGCGGGGGTCAAACTTGTCGGGGTGCTCAGCGAAGAACTTACGGATGGTGCCGGTCATGGCCAGACGCAGGTCAGAGTCAATGTTGATCTTGCACACAGCGCCGCGGGCAGCCTGACGCAGCTGCTCCTCGGGGATACCCACAGCGTCGGGCATCTTGCCGCCGTTCTCGTTGATCATCTTCACGTACTCCTGAGGCACGGAAGAGGAACCATGGAGAACGATGGGGAAGCCGGGCAGACGACGCACGACCTCGTCCAGGATGTCGAAGCGCAGGGGAGGGGGAACCAGCTCGCCCTTCTCATTGCGGGTGCACTGAGCAGCAGTGAACTTGTAAGCGCCGTGGCTGGTGCCGATGGCGATGGCCAGAGAGTCACAGCCGGTCTTGGCCACGAACTCCTCGACCTCTTCGGGACGGGTGTAGTGAGAATCCTCGGCGGAAACCTGGACCTCGTCCTCCACGCCGGCCAGAGCACCCAGCTCAGCCTCAACCACAACACCGTGGTCGTGAGCATATTCCACAACACGCTTGGTCAGCTCAATGTTCTCAGCAAAGGGCTTGGAAGAGGCGTCGATCATGACGGAGGTAAAGCCGCCGTCGATGCAGCTCTTGCAGGTCTCGAAGCTGTCGCCGTGATCCAGGTGCAGGCAGATGGGCAGACCAGTCTCGATGATGGCAGCCTCAACCAGCTTCACCAGGTAGGTGTGGTTGGCATAGGCACGAGCGCCCTTGGAAACCTGAAGGATCAGGGGGGCGTTGACTTCCTTTGCAGCCTCGGTGATGCCTTGCACGATCTCCATGTTGTTGACGTTGAAGGCGCCGATAGCGTACCCACCATCGTATGCCTTTTTGAACATCTCGGTAGTATTGACCAGTGGCATTTGAATCAACTCCTTAGTAGAATTAATTGATTTCGCACGTCATTATTTTAACAGTGATCTTAGAAAATTGCAAGGTTTAAGCCAATCTTTTTTAGGACAAATTATACACAGTGCCAAACAAGGCTTTGTGCGTTTTGACAAACCAGCAGGAGAGAGGGGCTATTTTTTCTTGCGACGATCCCCCAAAGGGTTGAGTTGTGCGGCCTGCCGCATGGCATCATTGTCCACATGAGTGTAGATTTGGGTGGTATTTAAGTGTTCATGGCCGAGAATTTCCTGCAAAGTGCGCACATCTACGCCGTTCTTAAGCATCAATGTGGCAGCGGTATGGCGGAGTTTATGAGCTGAGTATTTTTCACAATCTAATCCGGCAGCTTTCAGACGTTTCTTTATCATGTAGTGAATGCCGTCTTTGGTCACTCGGGTACGTTTTCGAGTAATAAACAGCGCATAAGGGTCAACTGCGGCGGATTGAGAACGTACAGCCAGCCAGTCGTCCAGGGCGCTGCGACAAGCTGCATTGAGAAAGACAAATCGCTCTTTGTTGCCTTTGCCCAATACTCGCATACGATCTTCCCGTACATCACCGATGTTCAGTCCCACAAGCTCAGAGATTCGCAATCCACAATTTAAAAATAAGGTAATGATGCAGAAATCTCGTTCCGCATTGGCTCCGTCAATGCTGTCCAACAGCTGAATACATTCATCCAGCGTCAAAAATCGAGGTAACGTTTGCCGCTGTCTGGGGGCATCCAGCTCTTGAATAGGATTTTCTGAAATTACTTTGGCCTTATTTATGAGATATTTGTAAAAGGAACGAATGGACGCAACTTTGCGTGCTCTGGTGGATGCCTCCAGACCACAACCAGCTTGGGGTGCATTGTGGTTTTTGGCCCGGTCTCGGCTGAGAAAGCTCAGGTAAGAATATACATCGGCCAAGGTCACCGATCGAATCAAAGAAATATCTACGTCATCAATGGAGATCTCGTCTAGCGGCGTGGATCTGGGTACCAAGCCTTTTTCCAATTTCATATACCGCAAGAATGTGCGTAAATCCAAAAAATATTCATCCACCGTTTTAGACGAATGTCCTTGGATGGTTTCGTGGTACGCTAAGAAATCCCGTAACACGGGCGGCGCCTGAGTTCGGTAGTCAATTTTCATATTTCATCACCATATTTGTATACATAAAGCCTGGACAGCCTGGAGATGCTAGATCCATCTCAAATCCGGGCTGCCCCTCCCCTCAACTCAACAAAATTTTAATTTTGTTGAGTTGTATATCAATTTGATCTGGGGTGCTCCGGAACAAGAATCGGAGGTTTTTTACCATGAGTCTCATTCCGTGCACCCTCTCCTGTCAGCATCAGTCAGATGGTCGGTGTACCCTGTACGCTGCTGGCTCACAGCCCATGCGCAACGTCGCCCAGGACGGCACCGACCATCCCTGTGTGAATTATGTGCCCAAGTCTTCAGACAAGCACCGCAATCGCTTGCCGGATGTTGTGCACCTCAATGAGCTGTAATCCATCCGGAACCACCAGCTTACCACTGTGCCGGGCTGGGATCAAACACTTGGTGAATCCCAGCCGCTGCACTTCGCTCAGCCGCTGGTTTAAGGCGTGTACAGCACGCAGCTCTCCGGTCAGGCCTACTTCGCCAATGGCAGCCAGATCGTACGGAACGGGCTTGTCCCGGAAGCTGGATGCTAAAGCCACAACGAGCGCCAGGTCTGCCGCCGGCTCTGTGATGCTCAGACCACCGATGACATTGATGTACACGTCGCAGTTGGACACCATGAGTCCCCCACGTTTTTCCAGCACAGCTGAGAGCATCATGGCCCGGTTGTAATCAAAGCCATTGCAAGAGCGTCGGGATGTTCCGTAAGCTGACGGCGTGAGCAACGCCTGCACTTCGGCCAGAACCGGACGTACGCCTTCCATCACACAGGTTACGCAGGAACCAGGTGTGTTTTGGGGGCGTCCCGACAGCAACGCCTCGGACGGATTGGGCACCTGGGAAAGCCCCTGGTCCCCCATTTCAAACACGCCGATCTCATTGGTGGCGCCAAAGCGGTTTTTGGCTGCCCGAAGAATGCGGTAGGAGTTGTGCTCCTCCCCTTCAAAATGCAGTACACAGTCCACCATGTGCTCCAGTACCTTGGGGCCAGCCAGAGAACCCTCTTTGTTGATGTGGCCCACTACAAAAACAGTGATGCCCAGCCCCTTGGCCAAGTGCATCAAAGTCATGGTACACTCCTTGACCTGGGCGACACTGCCCGGGGAAGCATTCGAATCTCCGTTGTACACGGTTTGGATGGAGTCTACGATCAAAATGTCTGGCTTTTGTTCCTCCACCGCCGCTACCACATCGTCCAGGTTGGTCTCGGAATAGAGATAAAGCCCCTGACCGGAAATGCCCAGACGCTGGGCCCGTAGTTTGATCTGGCGTTCCGATTCCTCGCCAGATACATAGAGCACCGAGGCAAACTGACACAGACTGTTGCAGATTTGGAGCATCAGGGTGGATTTACCAATGCCGGGAGCACCGCCCACCAGTACCAGAGAGCCTTTTACGGCTCCCCCGCCCAATACTCGATCCAATTCGCTCATTCCCGTGGGGAAACGAAGTTCGTCGGTGGCCTCTACATCCAGCATAGGACGAGGTTTGCGCAGAGTGGAGGTGATACCTCCACTTTTTTTCTTGGTTTCGGTGGCGGCAGCGGGCTGCTCCACAATGGTGTTCCAAGTGCCACAGGCCAGACATCTTCCCTGCCATTTGGGCGTCTCATTGCCACATTGCGTGCAATAATAGACCGTTTTATTTTTTGCCATTCAGATTCCTCCTGTGGCTTTGCTCATCATTTGTATTTGGTGCAGATATGCCCCGGTAATGGCCAGGGACAGCTGGGTCTGATAGCCGTCGGTGAGCAGCAGCGAGGCCTCCACGCCGTTGCTGAGAAAGCCGCATTCCACCAGCAATCCGGGACAGGAAATGTGGGAGAACAGGTAGACATCCTCGGATACCTGCTTGGCCTTTTTGGTGTTCGTCTCGTCCACCAAGTCTCGCAGTGCTTGCTGCGTAGATTCTCCCCACTGGCGACCCACATCTCCCAGTGTGTAAAACACTTGCGCGCCAGATACCGACGGGTCGGAAAATTGATTTTGATGGATGCTGATGAGCATGGCATTGGAGGTATTGTTGACCAAATCAGCCCGATAACTTAAGTCGGATTCTTTACGTTCCCCGCGTTCTGCAGCACCTGGGGCGTGCAAAGAGACATCCTCACTGCGGGTCAGAACGGTCTCTACGCCGCAAAGCGCCATGACATATTCCATCTTTTTGACAATCTGGAGGTTGATGTCACTCTCCCGATGGCCGGAAGCGGTGACTGCTCCCCCGTCTTCTCCGCCGTGTCCCGCATCCAGAACCACCACGGGCCGCCCGTAATCTGTGGTTACCGGCCCCATAGCAGGGACCAATTTCCCCCACCGGGCTAAAAAACACAAGATACCTGCGATCACCAGCAAGACCACCATCCATGGCTTCATCGCCATCCCCCCTTCCCTCTCACCATATGAGAAAAGGGGACAACTCATGCTAGACGCAGTGGTAGATTTCCCGGTGGCGCTGGGAGATGGTCACCTTCAGGTCCGGGAAAGCGTTTTGTAGCCATCCGGCCACCACGGGGCACACCACATTTTCTGTGGGATAGTGTCCTGCATCCAGCAAATTGAGCCCGTAGTTCTTGGCCTCCAAGAACACGTCATATTTCACATCTGCGGTGACAAAAGTATCGCAGCCACAGGCCAATGCGTCGGCGAGCATGCTGCCACAGGAGCCGCCGCCCACAGCTACTTTGTGCACTGGCTTTCCGCTGTCCACCACACGAACACAGGCGGCGTTGAGTTGCTGCTTTACCAGCGCAGCAAAAGCGTCTACCTCCTGGGGAGACACCACCCCCACCCGGCCAATGCCATAGGGTCTTCCCTGTTCGTCCACCCCGTCCTGGTGGAGCTGCTCTACGTCAGTCAGTCCCAAGGTATGGGCCAGAGCGTCGTTGACGCCCTCTGCCACAGCGTCCAGATTGGTGTGGGCGCAAATGGCGGCCAAGCCATGTTGGATCATATCCAGGAGCATAGTACCTGCGGGTGTGTCGTCGGTGAGCTGCTTCAAGCCATTCCAAATCACTGGGTGGTGAGAGACGATGAGTTGGGCGCCCAGCTCCACGGCTTCCTGCACCACAGCAGGGGTGATATCCAACGCCACCAGGACATGATGCACCTCTTCATTTCGCCGCCCCACCAGGAAACCAGCGTTGTCAAACCCCAGCTGGTAATGAAACGGGGCGCGCTGATTCATCAAATCATAAATTTGTGCTACCGTGGTGCTCATGCTTCCAACTCCTTTTTCATGGCATCCATCCCGGCCAGTACGTCCTCCAGATGGGCTACCATGGCTTCATCAGGATGAGCGGAGGCACGCTGCCCATCCAAGGCGCGGCGCACCTTGTTCTCCATCATGGTCAGATAGGCACGGCGCAGAGGCTGGGGCCGATTTCGTCCAACCCAAAGTTCTGCGGCGGTCAAAGGGGCGTCTTGTCCACCCCGGACGGTGAGAATGGTGTACATCCGGCTGCCTTCCTGACAGATGGTCTCTTGCTCCACTGTATACCCGTGATCCAGCAGCCACTGCCGCAGGTCCGGAAAGGATGTCATGGGCTGCAACAGCAGCAGGGTATTTTCTCGTGTCCAGGGAGCTTGCTCCAAAATGGTGGCGATGGTTTCCCCGCCCATGCCCGCAATGGACACCACATCTGCTTCTCCAGCTTCAATACCAGCCAGACCATCACACAGGCGCAGAGAGACGCGGCCTGTCACGCCATGCTGCTCCACTGTCTCACGGGCCCGGGACAAGGGTCCCTCCCGCAGATCCGAGGCAATGGCATAAGAAATACGCCCCTCCAGCAACAGCCATACCGGTAAAAGGCCATGGTCGGTGCCCACATCCGCCAAGATAGAACCCTGGGGCACTTGCCGGGCAATGGTTTCCAATCTCGGTGTTAACTCCATAGTTCCTCCAAAAACCTCAAAATAGACGGAAAGAGCGGTTTCCCGCTCTTTCCCATTGATTCATCAATCTGCGATGTTGGCGTTGATCTTCTCCAGCAGAGAATCCACGTCCACGCCGTGCACCATGCAGGCCTGCTCCACGGTCTCGCCACGGGCGGAGGGGCAACCCAGGCAGTGCATGCCGATGGAGAGGAAGATGGGGGCGGTGTGAGGGGCGATGTCCAGAATGTCGCCGATGATGGTATCCTTGGTAATCTTAGCCATGTTACATGACCTCCTGATCTAGTTTTGTCGAACATGCTTAGTATATCCAACCTTTTGCTCTTTTGCAAGAGGTTGGAGGGGAATCTCATTGAAATTCCTTCAAAAATGCCTCCAGACGATCCATACCCTTCTGGATATTCTCCATGGAAGTGGCATAGGACCAGCGCACAAAGCTGGGGGCGCCAAAGGCGGTCCCGGGGACAGTTGCCACCAGACCATACTTCAAAAAGGCCTGGGAGAAATCGTCGCAGGTCTCGATGACCTGGCCGCGCACGCTGCGGCCCACCAGCTTTTCCATGTTCATCATCACATAGAAAGCGCCCTCAGGCTGGATGCAGCTGACACCCTCCACCTGGTTCATCCGCTTTACCAGGTAGTTGCGGCGCTCCTCAAAGGCCTGACGCATGGTCTCAATCTTATCCTGAGGACCGCTGAGGGCAACCTGAGCTGCTGCCTGGGAGATGGCACAGCAAGAACCAGCGCAGTGGCTGAGGTAGTTGCTCATGACCTTGATGACCTCAGGCTCACCCAGCGCGTACCCAATGCGCCAGCCGGTCATGGCATAGGCTTTGGACACGCCGTTGATGAGAATGGTGCGCTTTTTTACTTCTTCACCCAGACTGGCCACCGAAGTGAACTTCAATCCATCGTACAGCAGACAGGAGTAAATCTCATCAGCAATGATGTACAGATCCTTCTCCACGCACACGTCGGCCAGAGTCTGCAGCTCCTCTCGGCTGTACACCATACCTGTGGGGTTGGAGGGGTTATTGAGAATGATGGCTTTTGTCTTGTCGGTCACAGCATCCCGCAGCTGCTGGGCGGTAATCTTAAACCCAGCAGACTCCTGGGCAGTGACTACCACGGGCACGCCGCCCATCATGCGGATCAGCTCAATGTAGCTCACCCAATAGGGAGCCGGGAGAATGACCTCATCCCCAGGATTGACCAGGGCACGGAGAGCCAGATACACGCAGTGCTTGGCACCTGCGGCCACCACTACCTGGGAGGGCTGATACTCCACATGGCAGTCGGCCTTGATGCGAGCGCATACGGCCTCTTTCAGACCAAGGGTGCCAGAAGCGGGTGTGTAGCGGGTGTTGTTTTCTTCAATGGCGCGGATGCCAGCGGCTTTGATCTCGTCCGGGGTGTTAAAATCCGGCTCACCGGCACCAAAACCGATGACATCAATGCCTTCCGCTTTCATTTGCTTGGCCAGAGAGTCAATGGCCATGGTGCTGGATGCCTGTACCTGAGAGGCAAGAAGCGACAATTCTTTCAAGTCAATCCCTCCGTACACTGTAATTATGACACATTATACCGTGTTTCTTGCATAGTTTCAAGTGTGGATCCAAAACACAGGGTGAAATTTGCATCTTTGAATATCCCGAGCTGCAAAATTACCGTGTGCGCTTGGAGCTGTTTTTGCGATAGAGAAAATACAACCCCTTGACCATCAGATCCCGATCATACTCAATGGAGTGACGGCAGTGGCGGAAAATTTCCGGGGCATATTCTCCAGTGGCGACCACCGAGACGGTGGGCTCCCCTGCTGCCTGCTCCATCTCGTCAATGAGTCGGTCGATGGTACCGGCATAACCGTATACCACACCCGCTCGCATGGAGTCCACGGTGTTACGGCCCAGAGGGGTATCCACCTTTCCCATGGCGATGTGGGGCAGTTGTGCTCCATTGTCGGACAGAGCTTCCAGAGCTATGGACATGCCGGGCATGATGGCACACCCTTCGTAAGAGGCTTGGCGCATATAGGAAAAGGACAGGGCCGTGCCTGAGTTGATGACGATGGACGGGGATGGATACAGAGCCACCGCAGCCACGGCTGAGGCTACAATGTTGCTGCCCAGTTGGTTGTGAACGTCCGCTCGGATGTTCAACCCGGTTTTAACTCCAGGCCCCACCACCATGGGCCGCTTTCCCGTCAGCCGCTGAATGGCTCGGACGAAGATATCCGTCACGGGAGGAACCACACTGGAGACAATGGCCCCCTGTACGTCTTGGATATTCCCGCCGTACAGCTGGAACACGCCCATCAAATCCAAGGCACAGCGATCTTCGCTGTATCTGCGCTCTGTTTCCAGTTCGGAACGAAAACGAATGTCCCCATTCTCTTCAAACAGAGCAATGGTGACGTGGATATTGCTGATGGCCACAGCCAGAATCAAAGCGCCCAACCCCTTTGTTTATAAAATAGCTTTGTTTTCATTATAGCCAGGGCCAAAGAGCATTGCAAGAGGAAACCTCCGCGCCCATAGAAATGGAGCGGAGGTTTCCGATATGTTAGATATTGTCCCGAATGATTTGTCCCATCTGACGAGTACCCACAACGGTCTCGCTAGGTTTGGCGATGTCAGCCGTGCGCCAGCCGTCAGCCAGGGCCTTATCTACCGCCTGTTCCACTGCATCTGCCTCTGCGGCCAGCTGGAAGGAATAGCGCAGCATCATGGCCACGGAGAGAATGGTGGCGATGGGGTTGGCCTTATCCTGACCGGCGATGTCAGGAGCGGAGCCATGAATGGGTTCGTAGAGGGCGGGAGCGGTGTCACCCATGGAGGCAGAGGGCAGCAGGCCGATGGAGCCGGTAATCATAGAGGCCTCGTCGGAGAGTATGTCGCCAAACATATTCTCCGTCACCACCACGTCAAATTGGCCCGGGTCACGCACCAGCTGCATGGCGCAGTTGTCCACCAGCACGTCCTCATAGGCCACGTCGGGGTATTCCTCTGCCAGACGGTGCATCACAGACCGCCACAGTCGGCTGGTCTCCAGCACATTGGCCTTGTCCACGCTGGACACTTTTTTGCGTCTCAGCCGAGCCATTTCAAAGGTGCGGCGGCCAATGCGCTCAATTTCCATCTCAGAGTAGGCCATCAGGTCGGTACACTCCACACCTCGATCCAGGGTATCGTAGCGATCCCGCTTGCCAAAGTACACCCCGCCAGTAAGTTCCCGGACCATCATCAGGTCAATGCCCTTCTCGGCGGTCTCCTTCTTCAGCGGACAAGCCTCGGCCAAAGCCGGACGCAGAGCGGCGGGACGCAGGTTAGCGTACAGCCCCAAGTCCTTGCGGATGGCCAGCAGAGCGGTTTCCGGGCGTTGCTCAGCGGGTTTATCACTGCCCCACTTGGGGCCACCCACAGCGCCCAGTAGTACAGCGTCACAGCTCTTGCATACCTCGGCGGTACCGTCAGGATAGCTCTTTCCCACTGCATCGGTGGCGCAGCCGCCCAGCAGCACATCCACATAGGTGAAGGTGTGACCAAACTTCTCCCCTACTTTGTCCAGAACGCCTACGGCTTCGTTGACGATTTCAGGGCCGATGCCGTCCCCTCGAATCAGAGCAATTTTATAGTTCATTTTGCAATCCCCCTGGCTTTTAGAGAATGGAGCAGGCCGCCGTGCTCAATGATGCCATTGACAAAGGCGGGAAACGGGGCGGCCTGGAAGGTGGCTCCAGTGGTTTGGTTTTCGATGACGCCGGTGGCAAAATCCACGGTGACGCTGTCCCCGGGGGAAATGCCGTCCACTGCCTCAGGACACTCCATGATGGGGAAACCGATGTTGATGGCGTTGCGGTAAAAGATGCGAGCAAAGCTCTTGGCGATGACACACTTTACGCCGCAGGCCTTGATGGCCAAGGGAGCGTGCTCTCGGGAAGAGCCGCAGCCGAAGTTGCTGCCTCCCACAACAATGTCGCCTTGCTCCACGGTGGTGGCAAAGTCGGCATCAATATCCTCCATACAATGGGAGGCCAGGGACTTTTCATCGGGGGCGTTTAAGTAGCGGGCGGGAATGATGACGTCAGTGTCCACGTTGTCGCCATATTTGTAAATCTTCATCTTTTTATCCCTCCCTCAGATGGTGGCGGGGTCGGTGACCACGCCGGTGATGGCGGAAGCCGCTGCCACGGCAGGGCTTGCCAGAATGATCATGGAGCTAGTGGGACCCATGCGGCCTACAAAGTTGCGGTTGGTGGTGGCAATGGCCCACTCGTTGTCACTGAGCACCCCCATGTGACCGCCCAGGCAGGGACCACAGGTGGGGGTGGACACCGCAGCACCGGCCTGGATGAAGTCGGCGATGAGCCCCTCCTCCATGGCCTGAAGATAAATCTGCTGGGTGGCGGGAATGACAATGCACCGCACCCCGTCGGCCACTTTTTTGCCCCGGAGAATGGCAGCGGCTTCCCGCAGGTCTTTGAGCCGCCCGTTGGTGCAAGAGCCAATGACCACTTGCTGGATGGGCTTACCTGCCACTTCGTCCACCGGCTGAGTGTTGGAGGGCAAGTGAGGCAAAGCCACGGTGGGGCGCAGCGTAGACAGGTTGATTTCCACGGTGCGGGAATAGACAGCGTCCTCGTCCGCCTCAAAAGCGGTCCACGCCCGCTCCACCCGTCCGTTCAGGTAGGCAATGGTCTTCTCGTCCACGGGGAAAATACCGTTTTTCGCCCCCGCCTCAATGGCCATGTTGCAGATGGTGAAACGGTCGTCCATTTCCAAGGATGCCACGCCGTCTCCGCAGAACTCCAAAGACTGATACAGAGCGCCATCCACACCAATCATGCCGATGAGATGGAGTACCACATCCTTGCCACTGACGTAGGGGGAGAGCTTGCCGGTGAGCTTGACCTGGATGGCCTGGGGTACCTTGAACCAGGCCAGACCTGTGGCCATGCCAGCTGCCATGTCGGTGGAACCGACACCGGTGGAGAAAGCTCCTAGAGCGCCGTAGGTACAGGTGTGGGAGTCAGCGCCAATGATGACCTCACCAGGGGCAGCCAGTCCCTTCTCCGGGATGAGGGCATGCTCAATGCCCATCTGGCCCACATCGTAGAAGTGGGTAACCTGGTGCTTATGGGCAAAGTCTCGGCAGATGGCACACAGCTGCGCAGACTTGATATCTTTACAGGGGGTGGAGTGATCCAGCACAATGGCGATTTTATCCTTGTCAAATACTGTGGACAGCCCCGCCTTCTCAAACTCCTTGATGGCCACCGGAGTGGTGATGTCGTTGCCCAGCACCAAATCCAGCTTCCCTTCCAGCAGCTGCCCAGCCTGAACCTGATCCAGGCCAGCAGCCCGGGCCAAAATCTTTTGCGTCATGGTCATACCCATGAGACGCACCTCCTCGTTTCTCAGGTTTTATGTGTGTTTATTATGCCAAAGCATCTGGAAAAAGAATGTAACATATGATACAATCTTGAAAAGATTGGAGGGAGTGGCATGACACAGTGGGATATCTTTGCCCAGGGGCAAACCCCCAAGCTGTATACCAAGGGGCAGATGATCTATTTACAAGGGGAACATCCTCATCACTTTTACTATCTGGTCTCTGGCTCGGTGCGCAGTTTTCTCAGCAGTCCCGAAGGTGATGAACGTATTTTGACCATCCACCGCAGTGGGGATTTGATGGGGGAGGCATCCTTTTTCGACCAGTATCCCCGTGTCAGTTCTGCCATGGCTTTGGAGGATAGCTTGGTGGTGTCCATTGACCAGCAGCGACTAGATCAAATCTTCATAGAGCATCCCCAACTGGCCCAGCCCATGCTGCGCTATTTAGCCCGTACGGTGCGCCTGCTCTCCGACCATGTGGATACCTCCTCTCTGCCCGCCATTGGACGGGTGGCTCGGCATCTACTCACCTTGCCCCGGGGGGAAGCCAATACGGTGGTATGCACCCACGAGAGCATTGGGCAGGCCATCGGTATGAGCCGTATCACCGTCAGCCGGGCCATGAAGCAGCTGGTGCAGCAAGGTGTTCTTGAGACGGGGTATGGTGTGGTGCGAATTTTGGACGCCCAACAACTTCAAGCAGTGCAAGACCGATCATAGTCACAAAGCCGGGAAGCACCAAAGGGCCTCCCGGCTTTGCATTAACATTCAATCTTCATATGGTACTAGCATTCCCTGTTCAATATCGTATCGGAATCCTCTGTATTTGTCGTACATGGGATAGCTCCATGAAAGTAACTTTTCCAGCGGATGCTCGATGTTATACCCCGTGTACGCAGATACTACACCTCCATCCGTTACGTTTAAGGATACCCGGATTTGTCGATGTTCAAATTGGAGCTGGAAATCTATGTCGTACGTATCCTCTCCAGTCACCGTGACTCCATGTCCACCAATTCCGGTGCAGCGCATACTCTGTATCCCACCGCAATCTTCCACGTCTTCTGCTAATTTCTGATATAACTCCCAGGCATCATCCTCGAAATTTTCCATTTTCTCCTCAGGAAAGTATCCCTCCAGCAACCAGCGCTCTTTGATGCCTTCCACATCACAATAACCAAACGCCCCCTCATAGTCCCCATTGACCAGGCATTGTGCAAAGCGATTGGCAATGTACAACTCATGCAGGTTAGTGAAACTCGGGCCTGACATATTATATTGTCCCCATCCCAGATATCCCAATGGAATGAGAAGAAGAATGACTACAATGGACGCAATCCATCGATTTCGTATTTTTTTGAAACTCTTGGCTGTGGCTTTTTGCTCTTTTTCCGGCTCCACTTCCACCTCCGGCTCCACGAGTTCTTGGACGGCAGCATGCTGCTTTCCGCAGGTTTTACACTCTCGCAAGTGTTCCTCCACAGCCTCCCGAGTGGCTTGACTGCACAGGTCATCTTCATACAGCGGCAGCAAGTCTTGCACAATGTCACATGGCAGCTTCATTTTGACACCTCCTGAATAATCTGTTGTCTCGCTCGATAGTAGGTGACTCTGGCCCAGGTTTCCGATTTTTCATATAGTTTTGCAATTTCCTTCAGCTTCACGTCGGCATACGCGTGAAGAATAAAGACATCTTTGTAAGGAGCGCTGAGCTGCTGGACAGCCTTCCGGATCCGGATGCGTTCCTCTTTCTGGATTGCCTGCTCCTCTGGCGTTGGGTCTCCGGAGGGCATGTCCCATACCTCATTCTCAGCACACACGGTATAGCGCTTATGCTTGCGGCACTCTTTTAGCCAAGCATTTTTCCCAATCTGGCACAGCCAGGTGTACAGACTGCTGCGTCCCTCGAATCGGTCAATGTGCAACAGTGCCTGATAGAATACATCTTGTAATAAATCCTCCGCCATGGTCTCATTCCGGGTCAGGGCCAGGAGGAAACGGTAGACTGGCCGACTATATGCCTCATAGATTTCTTGAAATCCGGACACGTTTCTCCCTCCCTGGCTGTGAAATGATGCCGTGCAGACTCCCACTCCACTGTGTTGTTCTGTATACGATGTAAATCAACCCGGCGGATAATCCCACACAACAAACCCACGGAGTAGGGATTAACCGGACCCCAGCTACCACGGGGGCATGGATTAGATAGATGGGCAAGGTATCCACCCCAGCTTTGCTGAAGGGGAGCCTGCGACATGGTATCCAGGTCAAAAGGAACAGCCCCATCAGTGCCCCAATCCCATAGCAGAACAGCCGAAGAGAAAAGCCGTGCTCCATATCGCCATACCCAGTTGCCTGATAGAGAAAGTCCGCCGGTATCTGGTCACTCAATAGCCATATACCGGCTAGTGCAGTGATCCCAGCCATTATACCAAATATTCGATGGTTTCTCCATGGAGTGTGGGGGGCACACAAAAGTCCTGCGAAGAAATAGGGAAAGAACACCACGGTTCGAGACCCACTCCACATGCGATTCAGAAACGGAAGGTATCCTGCCAAAGCGCCCGCTAGGATGGACAGAGGAAACAGCACCCACGCCAGGGTGTTATGGCCTATGCGGAACCACAGCGCCCCCAGTATGGACCAGATGCACACGCTGAACAGATACCACAAAATCCAGCACGGCTCCCCGATATCTGTTCCAAAGAAAACCGCTCCAGTCTGGCAAATTAGATAGATGGGAGTCAGACGTCTGATCTGCCGGATGCAGTCCCCTTCTCCTCGGAGAAATAACCCTGTAAGAAAGACAAAGACAGGCATGTGAAAGAAATAGATGGTGCGATACTGGATCATCAGAAATTCGTTATCATGAATGGACAGTTCAATCCAGTGTCCGTATACCACCAGAAAGATCAAGAGCAATTTGAGATTGCAGTAGTTGGCCTCCCTCAGCTTTACCATGGATCATCCCCTCTTTGTTCTCTTTCTGCCTGTTAGAGTCACCAGAAATCAAAAGGTTACAAAAAAACGATGTGTCACAGAATATTTTTCTGCGACACATCGTCCGTTATAGAATGATGCAAATGAGGCCTCCGGATCCCTCGTTGATGATGCGTTGCAAGGTATCCCGCAGCTTCTCCCGGGCGTCCTCCGGCATGCGTTTGAGTTTGGCCTGCAAGTCTTCGCCCACCAGCTCATGGAAGGAACGGCCGAACATATTGGAGTCCCAGATTTTCCCCGTGTCTCCTTCGAATTGGCGCAGAAGGAAGTCCACCATCTCCTCCGATTGCTTTTCCGTACCCATAATGGGGGACACTTCGGTTTTGATATCCGCCCGCATCATGTGAATGGAAGGGGCGGAGGCTTTCAGGCGAACACCGTAACGGCCTCCCTGCTTGACGATTTCCGGTTCCTCCAGCGTCATCTCCTGGGGATCTGGCATAACGATGCCGTAACCGGTCTCCTCCACCTGGGCCAGGGCCTGCTCCACCTTTTCATATTTTCGCTTCATAGAGGCCATCTGTACCAGCTGACCAATGAGATCTCCGTCGTCGTGAATCTCCAAACCACAGCGCTGAGATACCGTCTCATAGAACAGGCTGCGGGGCAACTCCAGCACCGCTGTGACTATGCCGCTCCCCATATCCATGCGGGTAATGCGTGCCGAGGCAATCTCCTCCCGCTGGTCTAGGGCATCCACGGCCTGTTCCGTATCCCGCAGTCGATCCAAACCATCGGCCTCCTGGCGGATCATAGTATAGAGCTGGTTTTTGATGGGGTGGTCGAAGGGAAGCACATCCACCCAAGAAGGTAAGAACAGCTCCAGCTGTTTCATGGGAAATTCGTGGAGGACACCGCTGAGAATGGCTTCCACGGTCTCCTCGTCCAAGGTCAGACAGTTCACCGCCAGGCAGGTCACTTGATACTGCTGGGCGATGTCCGCCTGGATGGCCTGGGCTCGATCGCTGTATGGCTGGGCAGAGTTGAGCAGTACCACAAAGGGCTTTCCCATGGCTTTTAGCTCCTGGATCACCCGCTCCTCTGCCTCCAGATAGTCCTCCCGAGGGATGTCTGCGATGGTTCCGTCGGTGGTGACCACGATGCCGATGGTGGAATGGTCGGTGATCACCTTCTGGGTACCCAGCTCCGCGGCCTGGGTCATGGGGATCTCGTGATCCATCCAGGGGGTGGTCACCATCCGGGGCTGATCCCCGTCCATCTGCCCCAGCGCGCCGGGAACCATGTAGCCCACACAGTCAATGAGGCGCACAGAAAAGGAACTGCCATCGTCCATGGACAGGCTGACCGCATCTTCCGGAACAAATTTGGGTTCTGCGGTCATCACCACCCGTCCGGAGCCGCTTTGGGGCAGTTCATCCCGAGCCCGATCCCGGAGATAGGTGTTCTGGATTTCCGGCAGCACCATGGTCTCCATAAAGCGTTTGATGAAGGTGGACTTTCCGGTGCGGACCGGGCCCACCACGCCGATGTATATATCGCCTTGGGTTCGCTGGGCGATATCCTCATAGAGTTTGTTATGATCCACTGCAACTCCTCCTCACCGCAAGTTCTCTACATGTGTATGGGGATAAGCTGTATAATATGCCAACGCAAAAAAACTGGCCGGAGAATCTCTCCAGCCAGTTTATCTCACACTCTCTTGGTGGGGATGAGCAGCACCATACCCTGGGGCACGGTTTCACAAGTCAGTTCGTTGGCCGTGCAGATGTCTTGGATGGTGGCGCCACATGCTTTTGCCACATCCCACAACTGCTCTCCTGCGTCTACCCGGCGGATGACCAGAGAGGGACGGCTGCACGGGCCGTCATAGGCTCCGGTGGAAGCCACAGAACTGACACACAGCAGTTCTTCCTCTTTGATGGTGAGCCAACGAAATTCCACTTCGAATCGGAGGTCAATCCCACCGCTGACGGCTGCTGCGGAGACATCTCCCACCGCTCTGCCGTGCACCTTTCGCTCACACCCATCCGGAACCTGATAGGGACAGGTAACCATGACGCTGTCTGTGGCACCCCGCAGGGCACCCTCCTCATCTAGATACAGCATGTGTACCTGGATTTGGGCGGCGAGTTCGCTGCCGTGCTCTCCATTGCGCTGGGTCACATCCTTGACTACGGCGAAACTATCCAATACCTGTTTGGCTTCCACGGTGGTTTGGTAAAAATGCCGTACGCTTTGGCTGGTACCGCCGGTCTCGGCTAGTGTGCATATGGTACAGGGTGCACGCTGAGCATCTAGCCGACAACTGACGCTGTATACGTCCGCCAGCAGAGTGACCTCACGTTCTACCCGCACCACCGCTTGGGCGCAGGCCTCCACGGTGACCTCCAGCTCTCCATCTCGCAGACGGCAATCCACGCTTTTCAGTCGTACATCCACTTGTGACCCTTGATCCCCAGCTTCTTGTTCTACATCCAACACCTGAGAGAATGGCAACTCGAAGCACGTGGAGGTCACTTGATCGTCGCACAAATAGACCAGATACAGCTTGACAGACCCCTTCACCACCAGCTTTCGCCCAATCAGCTTTCCTTCCATCACGTCCAGTTGGGGGCGACACAGAAGCAGTTGCTGAATCTCCCCCTTGGATGGAGGCATACGGATGAGATCGGAGAAGAGAAACGGCTTTTCCACCACACCGGAAACCACAATATCTCGGGCGGAAAGCAGCCGCTTCTCCAGACTTCCCTCTGGTCCGCCTTGGACATCACAGGTCAGTTCCCGAGAGCAAAGCTCATAGGCCGCCAGTTCCACTACAATCTCTGCCCGTGCCACCACTTTTCTGGGATTGATGGCTCTGGCATCGGCAAAGGTAACTTGTGCGCTGGCCTGTACCATACTGGAGCTGCGTAGGGTGGGGTGGTCCTTGATGCATTGGAAGGGGATGGCCACCTCTAGTGTTTTGGGTAGTGCCTCCCCTTCCGGGATGTAAAACACCGTAGTTTGAATGGTACCTGTGAGACGTACGGTTCCTTCGCTCGGTTCACAGTCCCGTACATACACCCGTCCCACGGCAGATACAATGCGGGCGATATCCGGGTATGTGTCCGGCACGATACTCTCCAGCGTCTCCTCCTGGGTCACCGCGGTATTCAAGACTTCCCGGTATCCCTCCAACACCACGGGCTGCAGTTGCATATCCATAGGCATCCTCCCTTTGTCCACATTCTGGAGTATCTATATGAGAGGAGAGACCGGGATATGCGCTCATTCTTTGATCCCAAAAATTCTGCGCATCAGGCCGCACAACGCCTTGGGAAATTTCACAACCACGATTCTCATAAATAACAGCCTCTCCTTTCCATGCTGAATTCTAACACAGCATATGAAAGAAGAGGCTGTCTGGTTCCTCAGTATTTTATTTTTCCCACTGGGGTCGGGCCTTCACCTGTTCATAGAGACGCACATAGCTGCGATAGCGGCTATCTGCAATCTCCCCTTGCTCCACGGCTTGGCGTATCGCACAGCCGCGCTCTTTGACGTGAGCGCAGCCTACGAAACGGCACTGATCCAAATAGGGGTGAAACTCTCGGAACGTACGCTCCAATTCCTCTTTGGGGATCAGCTCCATCTGTTCCACATCAAAGGCAGAGAAACCAGGGGTATCTGCCACCAAACCGCCCCCAACCCGGAACAGCTCCACGTGGCGGGTGGTATGGCGGCCTCGGCCCAGCTTTTCGCTGACCTCTCCCACCTTCAGGCCAAACTGGGGACAAAGGGCATTGAGTACACTGGACTTGCCCACACCAGAGTTCCCGGTGAAGGCGGAGATTTTACCTTCCAGCACCCCCATCAGTTGATCCAAACCGGTGCCGGTCTGTGCGCTGATGGAAAAGGACTGAAATCCCGCTTGGCGATACAACTCCACCAGATCTTCTGCCGGCTCCAAATCGCATTTGTTGAAGCAGATGATGGGCTGACAGTGTTTATATTCAGCCAAGGCAATCATACGGTCAATGAGAAAGGGATCAGTGACCGGAATGGCACCGGAGGCCAAAATCACCAACTGATCCATGTTGGCCACCATGGGCCGCTGAAACTGATTGGAGCGGGGCAAGACCTCATCCACCATTCCCGTTCCCTCGGCTGTGACAGTGATCTCCACGTGATCTCCCACCAGAGGGGTGATTTTGTTGTGACGTAGTTTGCCGCGGCCGCGGCAAGCCACCGGCTCACAGTCTGTGCCCACGTCCACATAATAGAAGCCGCTGAGCGCTTTTACAATCGTTCCCCTCATATACTAAAACTCCAAATTATAGCTTTCTACCGTCTCTCCATTGATGGAGATGGTAACCCGCTTGGTGGTGCCGGGATTCTGGGTCACTTCCCGGGAGAAATCACCCTGCTCATCGGCGTTCCAGGAGCCGTCAAACACAGTTGTGGAACCTAAGGTTACTTTTAACGTGATGATTCCGGTGTAATCACTCAAATCCACCGTGATGGTCTTTTTCACAGGGGCATCGGTGACCACCACCGGAGGATTGGTGACGGGAGGCTGGGTAGCCTCAGGGCCTTTGCTGACCTGGAGGTCAATGGTGGTACCAGGAGCTACCTGGGTATTGACGGCAATGCTCTGCCACATCACCTTGCCCTTGGCGTAGGTGTCGCTATAATACTCCTTCACATTGGCATTCAGGCCCTGTAGTTCCAGCTGGGCCTTTACCTGTTCCAGGCTCAGGTTAACATAGTTGCCTACGACGACCTTTTCCTCTTCCTTGCCCTTGCTGATGACGATGGTCACTTCGTCACCCTCTTCCAGCTCGGTATCCTTTTCCGGGGAGTAAGAAATGACATAGCCCTTTTCCGTGGTCTGGGAATACTGATACTCGGTGGTCACCTCTAGCTTCATATCATCTCTCAGACGTTCCAATGCCCGCTCGGAATCCCAGCCGGTAACGTCAATCATTTTCAACTCTTCTGTGCCACCGCTGATGGTGACCGTGATGGTGGTTTTCCCGTCCTTGACTTTAGAGTCGGCTTCCGGGGTCTGCTCACAGATCTGGTCCTTCTCGTAGTCCTCGTTAAACACAGTCTCCCCAACTTCCAACTGGAAATCGCCCAGAATGGACGGATCTTTTTCTAATTCTTCCACCGTCATACCCAGCAAATTGGGAACGGTGTACTCTTTCGCAGGGGCAAAAATGGCACCTCGGATGAAGTTAACCAGAAAAAGGATAATACCGACGACAAACAGCAGGATTGCACCCACAGCAATGGCTATGGGAGGTGGATTGAACCGACGGTGAGACTTGCGCACTTTGGAGGTTATTTCCTCCTCTTCCTCGTCATCCAGATAGTCATCTTCCTCGTAGTCGTCTTCCATCATGTCCCGCACACCACCGGTGGGAATGACCAGAGTGGGTTCCTCGACATCATTGATGCGGATGGTGTCGGACGGAACCGAATCCGGGTTCTCCTGAAACGCCTGGACAGCATCCAACATCTCCTGGGCAGAACCATACCGGTGGTTGGGATTGGGAGCCATGGCCTTCATGATAATAGCTTCCAGACCAACGGGAATATCGGGATTCAATTCCCGGGGCTGAATGGGAATGGAGTTGATATGCTGGATCGCCACCAGCACCGGAGTTTCGCCCTCAAAAGGCAGGCGTCCAGTAAGCATCTCATAGAGCATGACACCCACAGAATACAGGTCCGAACGTCCATCAATGTGGCTGCCTTTCGCCTGTTCTGGGGAGATATAGTGCACCGAGCCCAGGGCCTCCTGGGTCAATGTGGCCTGGGAGCTGGTCAGACGGGCAATGCCGAAATCTGCCACCTTAATACTTCCATCCCGAAGGACCAGAATGTTATGGGGCTTGATATCCCGGTGAATGATACCACGGCTATGGGCGTGATCCAAAGCGCGCAGCACCTGTGCGATGAAGTGCAAAGCTTCCTGCCACTTCAGCGGCATGCCTCTTTTTTGCATGTACTGCTTCAGGGTCATACCGTCAATCAATTCCATTACGATGTAATTGAGCCCGTCACTTTGACAGACATCGTATACGCCCACAATGTTGACGTGGGACAACATGGCAACCGCCTGAGATTCGGCCTGGAAGCGGCGCCGGAAATCTGCATCGTTGGCCAATTCTGGCTTGAGAATTTTTATGGCGACCAGACGGTTGAGTCGATGACACCTGGCCTTGTACACCACGGCCATTCCGCCAACGCCAATACGCTCTAAAATCTCATAGCGATTGTCGAGCATGGTACCTATGTACTGATCCATGGTAAATGTTCCTCCTCGTCGTGGTTCACAGCTGTGCCATCACGATGGTCACATTGTCTGGAGCGCCATGTTCCAACGTCATACGCATCATGTTTCGGCAGCGCTCCTCCAACGGCAGTGTTTCCTGCGCCAGCTGCAACAACGTCTCATCGGTCAACACATTGGACAGGCCATCGCTACACAGCAACAGTCCATCACCTGGCTGCAATGCCACGTGGTAGCAATCTGACAGCACATCACGATCCACGCCAAGCGCACGGGTAATCAAATTCTTTTTGGGGTGGTTGCGTGCCTCTTGAGGGGAGATATCGCCACGATTGACCAGCAGTTGCACCAGAGAATGGTCGTTGGTTACCTGGTCAATGGCATCGTCGTGGATGTGGTAGCAGCGGCTGTCCCCTACGTTTACCACATAGGCATCCTGCCCCACCAACAGCGCGGCAACCAGTGTGGTTCCCATGCCGCGATACTCCTCCTCGGAGCGGGAGAGCTGGTGCACTTGAGTGTTGGCGTGAAGGCATGCATCCCGAAGCACTTGGGCGCAGCAGCGCTCCCCTTGGGGGACTTCTTCTCGGCACAGTTCTTCCACAGCCGCAGCGAAGGTTTCCACTGCCACTGCGCTGGCCACATTCCCAGCCCGTGCACCACCCATGCCGTCACACACTACAGCGACAGCCACATCTTCTCTCAGCTGGCGGACGGTATAACTGTCCTGGTTCTCACTCCGAACCTCGCCAATATCCGTCATTCCAAATATATTCATATGGCTTCGTCCTTTCCTGGATGGAGCTGATCCTGTATCATCTGCTTTCGGCGCAGCTGACCGCAGGATGCGTCGATATCGCCGCCCAGTTTCCGGCGCACAGTGGCTGTAACGCCCTGTGCCTCCAGGCGCTTTTGGAATTGCCGCACCCGTCGGCTGGGCTTCAACGGCGATTCCTCTACGTGGTTGAGGGGAATTAGATTGACATGTCCAGGCTGGCCTTTTAACAGATGAACCAGCAAATCTGCTTGGGCATCACTGTCGTTGACGCCGTCAATCATGGCGTACTCATAGGAGATGCGCCGACCGGTTTTCTCAAAGTAACGACGGCAGGTCTCCATAAGCAGATCCACACCCACAGCCCGGTTGACTGGCATCAGGCGGGAGCGGGTTTCGTCGTCCGGAGCATGGAGGGAAACGCTTAAAGTTAATTGTAACTCCAACTGGGCCAATTTGTCAATTTTCTTTACCAGACCACAGGTGGACAGGGAGATGTGACGCATACCAATGTTTACCCCATCCGGGTGGTTGACCAGTTGGAGAAACTGGGTGACGTTGTCAAAGTTGTCCAGAGGCTCCCCGATTCCCATCATGACAATGTTGGAAATCTCGGTTCCACTGTCCAGCTGAGTAAAAATAATCTGGTCGAGAATTTCGCTGGGCTGCAAATCACGCACTTTTCCTCCCAATGTAGAGGCGCAAAACTTACATCCCATGTTGCACCCCACCTGGCAGGAGACACACACAGTGTTTCCGTGCTGGTAACGCATGAGAACGGTTTCCACGCAGTTGCCATCCCGCAGCCGCCACAGATACTTGATGGTCCCATCCAGCGCCGATTGCTGTTTGCGCTCCACCATGGGAACTGTAATGTAACTTTGAGCTTGAAGAGTCTCCCGCAAGCTCTTGGGCAGATTGGTCATCTCATCAAAGGAGGTTACGCCACGGTGAAGCCACTGAAAGATCTGCTTGGCACGGAAGCTGGGTTGGCCCAACTCTTTGAGCCATGAGCCCAATTCCTCTGGCAGCATGGATTTGATGTCAATCACAGTTTACGCCTCCTTTTTGCGCAGCCGGGCCACAAAGAACCCATCGGTATGATGAATATGAGGCCAGAAGGTCATCATACCTTCCTGGCGGCCCCAATGAGGCAGGTCAAATGCCTCCAAAGTAAATTCGGGGTGACGCTTCAAAAACCAAGTCACCACATCTTGGTTTTCCTTTGCTCTCAGGGTACACGTGGCGTAGATCATCACGCCACCGGGGCGAACATAGGCAGCACAGTTGTCTACAATCTCCTTCTGTACCTTGGGAAGGCCGTCCAACGGTTTGGGGTCTTTATACCGAATATCCGGCTTCTTTCGGATGATGCCCAGCCCAGAGCAGGGTACATCCACCAAAACCGTATCAAAACCTTCCACCCAATCCTGCCTGCGCTGAGCGGCGCTTTGCAGCTGTGCCTCCAAAATGGTCAAGCCCAGTCGGTTGGCTCCCGCTTGCAGCAGTTTGATTTTGTGGACATGGATGTCACAGGAGATGATCTCACCCTGATTGTTCATATCCACCCCGGCGGCAAAGGATTTCCCACCTGGGGCCGCACAGCAATCCAACACCCGCTGACCGGGTTGGATTTGAGCGGCGGTGACAGCTAGACGTGCCGCCGCATCCTGAATATAGAAGTGGCCCTTCTGATAGCTGCTCAGTCGCTCCAGATCTCCGGTCCCCGCCAGCAACAGGCAACCGGTCAACCAAGGGTGCCGGGTTACCTCTACCCCGTCCTGCTCCAATTCTGCCATGGCCTGCTCCATCGAGCACAGACAGGTATTCACTTGAGCGGTGGTGGGAGGCTGATCATTGTCCGCATTCAGCCATGCCTGCACTCCATCCATACCCAGTTCCTGGGCGAATTCTTCCACCAGCCAACGTGGGTGACTGGTCTGGAGGGACAAGGTTTCCAGGTCATCCCGTCCCTGGGGAAGAGGCAACGGCATATCGCGCAGAATCCCCCGTAGCACACCATTGACCATTCCGGCCGCCCGAGGGTTGCGGCAGTGCTGTTTGGTCAACTGCACCCCTTCGTTGACGGCGGCACTGGGGGGAATCTTATCCATGTAGAGAATCTGATACAGAGAGATACGCAAGATAGACAAAACCTTGGGCTCCAGCTTTTTTAACCCTCCGGTGCAACGCTGCTCCAGATACCAATCCAGCGTCATCCGGGTTTGAAGCACGCCAAAACACAGCCGTGTGGCCAGAGCGGCATCCCGACGGTCTAGGGCACGTTCTTTCAATATCCGTTTCAAATGTCCTTCCGACCATGCCCCTTGGCGATCACAAGCCGTTAAGGTCAGCATTGCCGCTTCTCTGGCAGAACCCATGGGCTCACTCCTCTCAGATCATTTCGTTCTCTTTCAGGGGATGTCCCAACAGGAAGGCGTGGGCCGCCATGGCCTTTTTCCCATCGGGCTGCAGATCCAGAATTTCCAGAACGGTCCCCTGTCCGCAGGCTACCCATAGCCCACGCTTATCAGCCTTGATGCAGGTGCCCGGCGTTTTGGAGGTGGTCTCGTCTACCAACGCCGTGCGTATGATTTTACACCGTACTCCATCCACCATAGCGGTGGCCGCCGGCCAAGGGGTTAGGCCCCGTACCTGGTTGTGCAGTTCCAATGCGGGGCGTCCCCAATCCATGGGGGACAGCTCTCGGGAGAGCATGGGCGCGTAGCAGGACTGGCTGTCGTCTTGAGGAACCGCCACTGCAGTGCCTTGCTCCAGCTGCTCTAAGACTTGAGGGAGTAGATCCGCACCCATCTGAGCCAGTCGGTCATGCAGCTGCTGGGCAGATTCGTTGAGATCAATGGGGGTGGCACTGCTGGCCAACATGTCGCCGGTGTCCAGGCCCTCCGCCATATACATGATGGTGACGCCAGTCTCCTTCTCACCGTTGAGAATAGCCCAGTTGATGGGGGCTGCGCCCCGATACTTGGGCAGCAACGAGGAGTGGACGTTGATGCAGCCCAGTGGGGGCAGCTGCAAAATGTCCACGGGAAGTATCTTACCGTAGGCGGCCACCACAATCAGCTGGGGCTCCAGGGCCTTTAGCTGCTCTAAAGCAGTGCCGTCCCGCAGGGTTGTGGGTTGAAACACGGGAATTCCAACCGACAAGGCATACTCCTTCACAGGAGGTGGAAGCAACTTCATGCCCCGATTTTTGGGTTTGTCCGGCTGGGTAAACACGCCACACACCTGATGTCCGCCCTCTACCAGTTTGCGCAGAGAGGGAACGGCGAAGTCCGGGGTGCCCATAAAGACGATTTTCATGCCTCCTCGTCCTCCATGGCTTCCAGCTCTTCCACGGTGTACAGACGCTGGGTGTGCTCCACAAACAGGTGGCCGTCCAGGTGCTCCAGCTCATGGCAGAAGCAGCGGGCCACAATGCCCTCACCGCTGACCTCAAAGAAATTGCCGTTGCGGTCCTGAGCCCGTACCGTGGCGGTGGCAGGACGGGTCACCACACCGTACTTTCCGGGCACCGACAGACATCCCTCCAGCCCGGTCTGCTCTCCGTCGCTGGCAATCATCTCGGGGTTGACCAGTTCCACCATGTTGTCTTCAGAGTCCATAACCACCACCACACGGCGCAAAATGCCGATCTGAGGGGCAGCCAGACCAACGCCATTGGAATCAATCAGCGTCTCTTTCATATCGTCCAGCAGATCGTGGAGCTTTTGGTCAAACTGCTCCACCGGGCGACAAACTTTCTCCAGTGCAGGATCGCCTTGGGTCAAAATCGTTCTCAGTGACATATATGTCTCCTCCTTGGAAGTAATTAATCTTGCGTATTTTGGTCTGCATAAATACAAACCCGTCGATTGGCCTTATCCGTTTGCGCTTGGCGCACCACGTGGGCTACTAAGGCACGGATTTGCCTGGAATTTTGCGTTTGTAAGGTGATTTGATATCGGTACCGGTTGTTTACCTTCACCACACCCGCAGGAGCAGGGCCTAACAACCGACAGGAAATCGGGGGTGACATGGGCTGGGAGAGAATTTGCTCCAGAACCTTGCGCAGGCGCAGACATACACCCAGCACTTCGTGCTCCTCTTCTCCTGTGACATGAAGCACATAGAAGTCACCAAAGGGCGGATAATCTCGCAACTGACGCATGCGAATCTCCTGCTCGTAGAACCCATCGTAATCCTGAACCGAAGCACATTGAATGACCTCATGCTCCGGGGTAAAGGTCTGGATGATGGCTCGGCCGGGCTTGGCGCCGCGTCCAGCTCGTCCCACCACCTGGGTGAGGAGAGAAAAGGTTCGCTCTCCCCCACGGTAGTCCTCCACGTATAGGGTCTGGTCTGCCGCCACGGCACCCACCAGGGTTACATTTTCAAAATCCAGGCCCTTGGCCACCATTTGGGTGCCAACCAGGACAGGAATTTTCTCCTCTCGAAACTGGGCTAGAAGCTTGCTGTGTCCCTGCGTTCCGGTGACGGTATCAGTATCCATACGAAGCACTTGTGTGTCTGGAAACAGGCAGTGCAGTTCTTCCTCTACCCGTTGGGTTCCGATGCCGGAAAAGCTGAACATTCCACCACATTCAGGACAACTCTGGGGAAGGGGCTGGGAATAGCCGCAGTAGTGGCACATCAGCCGTCCGTTGGCTTTGTGATAAGTCAGGTGTACCGAACACCTGGGACATGTGGGGGACTGCCCACACTCTCCACACAGTACCAAGTTACTGCTGCCTCTCCGGTTGACGAATAGAATGGCCTGTTCACCCCGCTGGATGGTTTCTCGTAACGCCTGTTCCAAGGGGCGACTGATGACCATGTTATGTCCGACTTTCAGTTCCTGCCGCATATCCACCACGGTCACCGCAGGAAGCTGTCGCTCATTGAAGCGATGGTTCAACGTGAAGCAGTGATAGGGGCCGTTGCGGGCGTGGTACATGGTTTCTACCGAAGGGGTGGCAGAGCCCAGCAGCAGCAGCGCACCTTCCTTGGCGCAACGGAACTTGGCCACATCTCTGGCGTGGTATCGGGGGTTTTGTTCCGACTGATAGGTGGGTTCCTGCTCCTCGTCTAACACCAGCAACACCAAATTCTGGACGGGCGCAAACACCGCCGAACGGGTGCCTACCACCACCATGGCTTTCCCGTCCCGCACCCGCTTCCACTCGTCGTACCGCTCTCCGGTGGAGAGACCGCTATGAAGGATTGCTACTTGCTGCCCAAACTGGCAGGTGAACAGCTCCATCAGCTGGGGCGTGAGGGAGATTTCGGGCACCAAAACCATGGCACCCTTTCCCTGCTCCAATGCCATGCGGATCAAACGGATGTATACTTGGGTTTTCCCACTGCCAGTGACCCCATAGAGCAAAGCGGCCGAGGGTTTGGGAGACTGCATCAGTGCCCACAGGCCATCCACAGCCTGCTGCTGTTGCAGATTGAGCACAACTGGGGTGGGAAATGTGGGTTCTGTCTGGGTAGAAACCGGGCGGCGATACACCTCTTGCTTGTGCAATGCCACGAGCCCCTGTTTTTCCAGGGAACGGAGGGTGGACATGGAAGCACCAGTAAAGTAGCACAACTCTTTGGCGGAAACTTCCCCCATCTCCCCCAACACCTTGATCACCTGATACTGGAGTGGGGCCCGCTTTTGACGTCCCTGTACCTGCGCCAAAGCATCGGCTGGCTCTATGGCCAAAGAGACTCGCTGTTCTAGTTTATCTCTGACCCCTGGAATCCCATCCGCCTGCCGGATAATAGCACCGGCCTGTGCAAAGTGGCGCAGAGCGGGCCATGGGTCGGAAGAGCCGAATCCCTGCTGGATCTCTGTCAGTTCAGCAGTACCTCCATGGGCGTATAGAATTTCGACCAGATGGATGAAAGATTTGTGGTCTCCGGCAATGCGATACAGTTCCTCGCGGTCTACACCCGGGGCGATACTCCACTTCTCTTTCAGAGAATACCAGAGGCCAGCAGGCAACATCACCCGAATCGCCTCATAGACAGTGCAAAAGTAGCGTTCCCGCATCCAAAGGGCCAGCTGAATGGCTCTTTGTGTCAGCACAGGTTGTTGATCTAAGACGGTTTGAATGGGCTTCAGGCCTGTGATATCCTCCTGTTGCCCCAATGCCAGTACGATGCCATCGCTGAGCCGGTTCCCACGTCCAAAGGGGACCGCCACACGCACACCCACTTGTACCCGTTCCGCCATCTCCTGGGGAATCTGGTAATCAAAAGGTCGGTCAATGGAGTAAACGGCCGCCGCGACTGCTATTTTTGCTGTTTGTGGCAAGCCGCCACCTCCTCCCTTGTACCACGACAGGGCAAGCAGTGTACAACCGCTTGCCCTGTCTGCCCAGGCGATCCTGTATGAATCTTATTCCTCGGGCTCCTCTACCTTCAGCTCGCCGTTGGCAACCTCACGCACAGCCAGAGTGACAGCCTTATCGTTGAGAGGCACACCAGTCTTTTCTGCCTCGCTGGAAATCTCGCGGGCACGATGTGCCACCACATTTACCAGCATATAACGGCTGGGTACATTCTTCAGCAAGTCTTTCATGGGGGGATACAACAACATAATCTTCAATCCTTTCCTTTCGATGGGTTACTCTTGGGCGCCGATGATGCTATCGGCCAGATGAATTCTCTTTTTCACACGGCATCGCTCTGCTTCCAGAATCGCCAAAATCTCCTGAGCAGCAGAGACCACGTTATCATTGACCACCAGGTAGTCATACTTCACACTCTCTCTGCATTCTGCCCTGGACTTCTCCAGACGCTGAGCAATGACATCAATGCTGTCCGTGTTGCGGTTGCGCAGACGGCGGGACAGTTCCTCCAGAGAGGGGGGGATGATAAAGATCAGCACCGCCTCCGGGCATTTCTCTCGAACCTTTGCCGCACCCTGCACCTCAATGTCCAGCAGCACATCAATTCCCTGCTGTAAGTAATCCTCAATGATTTTCAGAGACGTACCATAATAGTTGCCTACATACTCCGCGTATTCCAGCAGTTCTCCATCCCGGATCATCCGTTCAAATTCTTCCCTCGAAACAAAGTTGTAATTCACTCCGTTCTCTTCTCCCACTCGAGGCTCCCGTGTGGTAAAAGAGACAGAAAAATGAATGTCCCGACGGCTACTGAGCAACTCAGAAATTACAGTGCTCTTTCCGACCCCAGAGGGACCGGAGAGCACAATCAGCTCTCCTCTTGTTTTTTTTCGCATCATTCTTCCTCTCCCATCTGCCCATCTTCCTGTGTCTGTGTGGTGAAGCGCTGCTCCAAGACGTCCGGCGTTAAGGAGGACCACACCACATGGCCACTGTCCATAATCAGCACCGATTTTGTCTTTCGTCCAAAGCTGGCATCAATGAGCATACCACGGTCCCTGGCCTCTTGCCCCAATCGCTTGATGGGAGCAGACTCTGGGCTGACCACGGCAATCACCCTCCGGGCAGACACCACGTTACCAAACCCAATGTTGATTAACTGCATGCCATCACCTCGCTTACCACACAATGCCTGTCAATCTTACTCCAGGTTTTGCACCTGTTCACGGATTTTCTCAATTTCGGCTTTGATATCCACCACCACACGGGCAATTTCAATGTCATTGCATTTGGAGCCAATGGTGTTGGCCTCGCGGTTGAACTCCTGAATGAGAAAGTCCAGCTTGCGCCCCACAGCGCCGCCCTGCTCCAGCATTTCTCGCAACTGGGCAATGTGGCTGCGCAGGCGTACGGTCTCTTCGTCTACTGCCACTTTATCCGCAAAAATAGCGGCTTCGGTGAGAATACGGCTCTCTTCAATCTGAGTGCTTTGCAGAATCTCGTTCATCTTCGCTGTCAGACGTACCCGGTATTCTGCCACAGTCTGGGGAGAACGCTCCTCCACCTTGGAAACCAAATTCTCGATGGTCTCCACGCGGCCCAGAATGTCTTGAGCCAGCCGTTGACCTTCCCGTACCCGCATGGAGTCGAAATCAGTTAGGGCCTGAGCCAGAGCACCCAGCAATCCAGCCTTTACCTGCTCCTGATCCTGCTCTTTTTTCTCCACGGTCAGCACGTCAGGAAAACGGGCCAAATCCGGAGCATAGTAATTGCCCTTCACCCAGTGGCCCCCGCCCAGATTGTACAGGTGTTCCAATGCCTCAATGTAGGATTTGGCCAGAGCCTCATTGACCACTACGGTGGTATCATCCTCTGCCACAGCAGATTGCGTGACAAACACATCTACCTTACCGCGGGAAATAGATGCCTGCACCTGCGCTTTCATGGCATCTTCCGCAAAGATAAAGCTGCGAGGCATCTTAATGCCGCAGTCCAAATAACGGTTATTTACCGACCGTACTTCGATGGTGAAGGTGCCGCCTTCGTAGCTACACTCTCCACGTCCGTATCCGGTCATGCTTTTCACCATGGTTCTATCAGCCCTTTCTCCAGTTTCTTCCCTTTCCCATGCGGGAGAGATAGGCTGCAATCAGCCCGCTAAATCCAAAGTCATACAGTAAAAATACCACATTGCCCAACAGATAAACCAGCCCCAGGTGCAGCTGCTCCAAAGGAAGCCCATCCAGGGCCACAGCCTTGGTCACCCAAACCACAACCGTATAGGATAGGTTAAAAAAGACCAGTTTGCAAACCAGCTCCAAGGGTTTGCGACGTAAGGCCTCTACCTTGGATTTCACCACCGGATACAGGCCGAACATCGCAGCGTACAGAAGCACACAGAATTTATCCGGTACCAGCAACAGTCCCAATACAGACACAGAAGCCCAACACAGGAGTCCAGCGGAGGTTCCGCCTGCGATGACCACACCTGCGCAGGGCACCCCCGCCAAGGCCACCAGGCCAATGGCTCCAGTGGGCGAGATGGCCGAGCCATACAGAAGGATGATGGACGCAGCGCCCAGCAAGGCGGGATAGGTGACATTACGAGCAGATTTGCCTGGTTTCATATCAATTACATCCCCCACACAGACAGTTCAGGCAGAGCATGGTGGTACAGCAGTCCAGGCTGTCACACTGCCCACCGGCCATATTGGTGTTGTAGCTGTATCCGCCCCGCTGCATCATGGAAAAAGCCTGACGGTACTCCATGTTTCCAGGTTCCATTTGACACGCGATCTGATAGTTCTGTCGAGCCTCGTCCAGCCAGCCTCGACGGTACGCAATGCTGCCCATCAAGAAATACCATTCGCCATTCTTGGTGGAAATTCCACGCAGCAGTTGCTCCGCGCCATCCAAATTTCCCATGTTGATATATTGGCGCACCTGGGAAAATGCACCCGACCCGCCGCTGTACTGATTCTGATATCCATAGGACTGAGACGAATATCCGGACTGATATCCACCCCCCTGGTAGCTTCCGCCACTGCTTCGGGACTTGGTGATGGCATCGTAAGCCTCATTGACCTCTTTCATCTTCTCTTCTGCCAAATCCGCCAATGGGTTATTCTGATAGTTGTCCGGGTGATACTTTCGTGCCAGTTCCCGGTAGGCGCGCTTTACTTCCTCATCACTGGCGTTGGGACTGACACCCAACACCTCATACGGATCTCTCATGCGTGTATCTCCCTTTGTGTAACTTTTTTAGTTCTTTCCATCGGCCATCCAGCACAGCACTCTGCACGGCTGGCATGCCAACGCAAAGAATATTTTCTATCACAGACGACCACTCTCCCAGCTCCAGCAATCTGGCCGCATTGGCTGCCAATCGAATGGAGTGGGTGCATGTGGTGGCAACATACTCCCGTTTTTCTTTTGCCTTTCCTTGGAAACGCTGGTACAGCGGATTATATCGCCCGCTTTTTTCGTCCTCCTCCAGGTCATCCCAAGCATCCATCAGGTAAATCCAACGACCCACGTGGTAAAACAGTTGGTATAAAATACGCTCTTGGGTCTCATCTTCCCAATTCTGAGCGGCAGAGGATAAAATACAGGCAAATTGGTGGGCCACTTCGTCCAAACGCTGGGACTTCTCCGCTTCCAGTTGGCCCAAACGTTGCAAGCCATGCCGAACCTGAAGATCAAAGCTGGGACAGCTTTGCGCAGCCCTGTGATAAGCTTTTGCAAACCACCAGCGTATCCATCGGTACGGAAGCCCCGCGAGCCATCCTCGATCCCGCACATCGTCGTCCATCTTGTGCCATGTGAGGATCATGCTCAGATCCGCGGCCTTTTCCATGCCGCTACCGCTCAGGCAAGCTTTTGGCTTGCGTAATGGATGGGCAGGGCAGCGATGGCAGGTACGGGTCTGTTCCGGCTGACAGGTTTGCAGTAAGATTGCCAGAAGCGTCAAGTCATAGTTCAAGGTAAATCTGGCCCAGAACCCATGACGCATACCCATAGCATGACACAGTCCGCAATAGGCAGACTGATACATCTCCTTTTGCTCCTGAGACAGTCGATCCAAAGCGGGTCTGACGTATCCAAACATAACTTAAGCCCTGTACAGGGAAATGACGATCTTATAGTCTCTCCCCACTACATCAATCTGGTCTTTGGTACCTACACTGTCCAGGTATACATTGGCGGTCACCGTATACTGTCCGGCTGCCTGGTTGATATCTTTGAGATCAGCCACCACACGTACATTGTCCCCTGTGACAGCGTCCAATAACTCTTTGCTGCCACGAATTTCTACCTCCAGCATCTGTGTCAAGGCCTTCGCCGCCCATCCACTGGGGGGCGAAATGCAGCTGATGTTGGTGGCCTCCACCTTCTTACTCTGTAGGGAATCATCCAGGTCGATGGTCACTGTGACCTGAGTCACTCCACTGATGTTGCTCAGCTCATCGGTGAGCGCAATGTTAAAGACAATTTCGTCCCCGTCGTGAACGGTGCCCAAGTCAATGGTGCCCAACACGATAGAGCCTTCGGACATAATGGCCTCCACAGCCGTTTTGCTGCCGGCTACAGTAAGCGTATCAAGGCTCATGGTATAATCCACTTGATCCAGGGATACGCCGCCACCCTCCAGGAACTTCACTTCTAGAGGAACTTCGGCGGTGGCAAAAATCGAGAAGGTGGTCTGCACGGTGGCAACAGAACACTCTACATCCAGATTTTCAATCACATCTCCGCTGGCTCCAATGAAGCGATAGGGGAAATCACCATGCACCGTGTCGGTGAGGTTTTCTCCGTCCACCACCACTTCGGCATAGGCCACCTGGTTGACCAAAGATGCTTGGCCACTGATGGTAATCTTGCTGGGGGTAAAGACGAAATCTTCTTGGTCACCAGCCAGATATCCTTCGGCAGTGGTGCCCACAAATTTACCACGAAGCTCAATCTCACGCTGCCGATACTCAGCTACGGTAAAGGTTACATTACCCGTCTCGCCACGGACAAACTGAACCTGACTGGCGCTGACATTGGACGGAAGTTTGACCGTATAGGCCAGGGTGTACTCACCGGCTTTGTTTATGGTGGACACGTCCACCACCAGTTCCACAGAGTCGTCTGTCAGCTGTGCCAATACCGTAGGAGTTGCTTTCACGGTGATGCTGGCTGTAGGCGCTTCGCCGGCAATCATCAATCCACGCCCTGCCAGCTGCTCCTCACCCATAAAGGTGATCGAAATGTTGTTAATGGAGTTGCTGCGCTGGTTTCCATCCATGGAGGTGACGTAGAACCACATGGTTATGGCAATGACTATGGATAATACCACATAGAGCGCCTTACTGTCGAGAATCTTCTTCCCCATCTGGCTTATCCCCCTTAATTGGTTTAAACATGCTAGTCAGCCACGCTGTGCCCACAGGCTTATTTTCCTCCTGCTGCGGCATCAATTCATTGCGCAGCATTTGTTCCAGCGTGGCAGGGGCCAAGTGACGCTTGAGCATCCCGTTGATGGCGACGGAAATAGACCCGGTCTCTTCGGATACCAGAGCCACTACGGCATCGGAGTTTTCGCTGATTCCAATACCTGCCCGGTGACGCATGCCCAGGTCACGGCTGATGTTTACATTGCCGGACATGGGAAGCATACAGCCTGCTCCCACAATCCGTCCGTTTCGTACAATCACAGCGCCATCATGCAGAGGTGCTTTGTTCCAAAACAGGTTCTTCAACAGTTCCGCAGACACCCGGGCGTCCATGGGGGTTCCGGTTTTGAGCACATCATCCAGCATAGTTTTTCGCTCAAACACCATCAGAGCGCCCACCTTGTCCTTAGACATAGAGGTGTACGCCTCCACCGTCTCCCGGATGGCATATTCCAATTCGTCATCAACAGCCTCATGGACAAACATCTCTTTGATTTTCCCGCTGCCCATTTGCTCCAAAAAGCGACGAATTTCCGGCTGAAAAATAATGACCAGGGCAATAAATCCCAACTCCACCGCGTTGTTGAGTACAAAACGAACCACCTGAAGCTGAAGAATATTGGCAATGCCCATGGCAAGGACTATCAGAAGAATTGCTTTGACCACCTGTCCGGAACGACTGCGCCGCACAAAGCAAAAGATGTGATACACCACAAAGGCCACAATGGCCATGTCGATCACGTCGAATATCCCAATGAGCTTTATATATTCGGTTGCCGTGTTGAAAAACTGCTCCACGTATTCCATTTCTTCGCCTCCAACCACCTGGCATCTTTCGATAATACGGCTATCTTACGTATTATAGCTCATAAATCACAAATTGGCAAGCCAACTGTGGTCAAAACTTCATTTCTTCCCAGGGATGGCCAAAACGTACCTTCTCCTCTTCCCTTATGGTTCAGCCTATTGTATAATTTGAGAAATTCCACCATGATCAGGAGGTATCACATCATGTTGATCCAAAACGCACTCATCTTCGATGCCATACACTCACAGCCCTATGTGGGTGACATACTGGTACAGGGCTCTAAAATCCAAGCCATCGGCCCCAATCTCTCCGCTCTCGGGGAAGATGTAATAGACGCCCAGGGACTGCGCCTCTACCCCGGATTTATTGACGCCCACAGCCATTTGGGGTTGGACAACTACGGAATGGGGTTTGAAGGACATGATTATAATGAGATGGGAGACATTGTAGCGGCCCACCTGCGTGGCATCGACAGCTTCAATCCTCTGGAGTTGGGGGTTCGTCGAGCCCTGGAAGGTGGCGTGACCACCGTAGGAACCGGCCCGGGAAGCGCCAATGTACTAGGCGGTACGTTTTTTGCGGTAAAAACCCACGGCAATTGTGTGGACGACATGGTACTTCGGGACCCGGTGGCTATGAAGTGCGCATTCGGCGAAAATCCCAAGCGCTGCTACCAGAACAAAGGTAACTCCGCTCGCATGAGCACGGCCGCTAAACTGCGGGAAATGCTCTTTGCCGCTCAGGACTACATGACTCGAAAAGAAGCGGCCGGGGATGATCCTCTGAAAAAGCCCAAGTACGACATGAAGCTGGAAGCGCTGATCCCCGTGCTGCGTGGCGAGATTCCTCTCAAGGCACACGCCCATCGCGCCGACGATATCTGCACCGCCATCCGCATTGCCAAAGAATTTGGAGTTAAAATGACTTTGGAGCACTGCACAGAGGGGCACCTCATTCCGGATGTGGTGGCCCGTTCCGGCTTCCCCGCTGCGGTAGGCCCCACCCTCACCAACGCCAGTAAAATCGAGCTGGTCAACAAGACCTTTGAAACCCCCGGGGTGCTGGCCCGGGCGGGTGTGCAGGTGAGCATCATCACCGACAACCCCGTCATTCCCCAGTCCTATCTTCCCCTGTGCGCTGGACTGGCCGTGAAAGCGGGCATGGATCCCTTTGAGGCCCTGAAAGCCATCACCATCAACCCTGCCAAACATCTAGGCATCCAAGACCAGGTGGGCTCTTTGGAGCCGGGCAAGGATGCCGATCTGGTTCTGGTGGACGGGGACCCTATGGTAAGCGACAGTCACATCCGCACTGTCTGGGTCAACGGCAAACAGGTGGTTGGTTAAAAGAAAACATGTGCCTGACTGCATCACGCGTCAGGCACATGTTTTCTTTTATCGGTAAATGGGGTGGGCCTGGGTCAACTGCGCTACGCCCTGGCGAATTTCTTCCGCCTTATTTTCGAAGTCTGTGGCCGCCCACGCAATATACTGGGCCACTTGGTCCATGTCGGCGGTGGTAAAGCCACGGCTGGTCACCGCAGGGCTGCCCACTCGAATGCCGCTGGTCTGGAAGGGAGAACGAAGATCTCCAGGCACCTTGTTCTTGTTGACGGTGATGCGAACCTCATCCAAGCGGCGTTCCAACTCCTTGCCGGTAAGCTCGCCCAAGTTGCGCAGATCCACCAGAGCCAGGTGATTGTCGGTGCCGCCGGAAACCAGATTCATGCCTCGGTTCATCAGGCCCTGAGCCAGTGCCTGCGCATTGGCCACCACCTGTTGTTGGTACACCTTGAACTCGGGTTTCAAGGCTTCACCCAAAGCCACCGCTTTGGCGGCAATGATATGCATCAGGGGGCCACCCTGGGCTCCGGGGAAGATGGCGGAGTTGATCTTCTTGGCCAGATCTTCGTCGTTGGTGAGAATCATGCCACCACGGGGTCCCCGCAGTGTTTTGTGAGTGGTGGTGGTCACCACATGGGCATAGGGCACCGGAGAAGGATGCAGCCCCGCAGCCACCAAACCGGCAATGTGGGCCATATCCACCCACAGATAGGCACCTACTTCGTCAGCAATGGCACGGAAGCGGGCAAAATTAATGGTTCTGGGGTAGGCAGAGGCGCCCGCTACGATCATCTTGGGCTTGCACTCCTTGGCCACTCGCTCCAACTGGTCATAGTCGATATAACCAGTCTCCTCGTCCACGCCATAGGCCACAACATTGTAGTATTTGCCAGAGAAATTCACCGGGCTGCCATGGGTCAGGTGGCCGCCATGGTCCAAATTCATGCCCAGAACCGTGTCTCCAGGCTGGCACAGGGCCATATACACCGCATAGTTGGCCTGTGCTCCCGAATGAGGCTGAACATTGGCAAATTTGGCTCCATAGAGCTGGCAGGCCCGCTGAATAGCCAGGGTTTCCACCACGTCCACGCACTGGCAGCCGCCATAATAGCGCTTGCCAGAATATCCTTCGGCGTATTTGTTAGTCAGCACGCTGCCGGCTGCGGCTAACACCGTCTCAGAGACGATATTTTCAGAAGCGATGAGCTCAATGTTATCACACTGTCTCTGATACTCGGCCTGAATGGCAGCGCCTACTTCAGGGTCCATTTTGGATACAAAATCCATATATTCCAAAACCATGGTCGTTCCACCTTCCCTTTTCGGTTGAGATGGTCCTATTATATCCGCTTTACTCAAATAAAGCAATAGACAATCCGTAAACTTTCGTGGATTTCTTCCCAGCGCTATGGTATGATATCGCCAGAGGTGATACATATGAAAACAAAGAAGCAGGTACAAGCCATGGTGGACGGTCTCAAAAAACTCTATCCCGACGGCATCTGCTCCTTGCAATATGAGAAAGATTATGAGTTGCTCTTTGCCGTACGGCTCTCCGCGCAGTGTACGGATGAACGGGTCAACCAGGTCACTCCTGCCCTTTTTGCCCGCTTCCCTACTCTGGAGGATTTTGCCCAGGCAGACGTGGAAGAAGTGGGGGAATACATCCACTCCTGCGGATTCTTCCGGGCCAAAAGCCGAGACTTGGTGCTGTGTGCTCAGGTGCTTCTCTCCCAGCATGGAGGCAAGGTGCCAGGCACCATGGAAGAGCTGGTGGCTTTGCCTGGAGTAGGTCGTAAAACAGCCAACCTCATTTTGGGTGATGTGTTCCACACTCCCGGCGTGGTGGTAGCAGACACCCACTGCATCCGCATTGCCGGACGTCTGGGTCTCACCGATGGGACCAAGGACCCGGCGAAGGTGGAAAAACAGCTGCGGGAAATCCTGCCTCCGGAGGAGTCCAATAACTTCTGCCATCGCCTGGTGCTCCATGGGCGGGCCATCTGTACCGCACGTCAAGCAAAATGCGGCATGTGCCCTCTGGCCCCGGTGTGTGACTATGCCGCCAAACAGTAAAAAGAAAAGCCCCGCCGATTTCGGCGGGGCTTGCTTCATTTCAAGTGGTTTTTGGCGGCTGTCAGGGTATTGAGCATGAGCATGGCTCGGGTCATGGGACCCACCCCACCGGGTACCGGGGTGAGATAGGAGGCCTTGGGCTCTACCTCTTCCACTACCACGTCGCCGCACAGCTTGCCCTCGGCATTGCGGTTCATGGCCACATCAACGACTACAGCGCCCTCCTTTACCATGTCACCAGTGACCAGGCCAACCTGGCCCACCGCGGAAACCAGAATGTCTGCGGTAGCAGCAATCTCTTTCATATCCGGGGTACGGGAGTGGCAGACGGTGACGGTTCCGTGAGCATGGAGCAACAGCATAGCCATAGGCTTGCCCACAATGTTGGAGCGGCCCAGTACTACACACCGCTTTCCGATGGGGTCGATGTGGTACTCTTTCAGCATTTCCATCACACCGCCGGGGGTACAGGGCTGGAACACAGGCTGGCCAATGGTAAGCTGCCCCACATTATAGGGGTGGAAACAATCCACATCCTTGCTGGGGTCAATGGCCAGCAACACCTCTTCCTCGCAGAAGCCCTGAGGCAGGGGCAGCTGCACCAAAATACCGTCGATATCTTCCCGGCGGTTCAGCTCACCAATGAGCTCCAGCAGCTCCTGCTGGGTGCTGGTTTCGGGAAGGGCGTACTCCTCACTGTAATAGCCGCACTCCTCGCAGTCCTTACGTTTGCTGTTGACATACACCCGGGAGGCGGGGTTATCACCTACAATGATGACTGCCAGCCCCGGACGGCGGCTCAGTTGAGCTGCCTCTTCCCTTGCCTGTGCCTTCAATTTTTTGGCCAAGGCCAAGCCATCCATTTTAATTGCCATTGATTTCTTGCTCCTTCTTCTCGTTCTCTTCCTCCAAGGGTGGAGTGGCCGGTTTTCCCCGTTTGAACTGAATGATCATAATCACCAGTGCCACCGCAGCAGACAGGATGCCCAACAGTTGAGATGTGCGCAGCCCTGTGCCGAAGAAATACAGACTGTCCGTGCGCATACCTTCAATGAATGCCCGTCCCACGCCGTACCAGATGACGTAGCACAGGAACATCTGTCCGTCAAACTTCCGCCCCTTCCGGGCCAGCAGTACCAGTAATACAAAACCCAGTACATTCCACAAAGATTCGTAGAGAAAGGTGGGATGTACGCCCACGGTACCATCCAAAATGCTTTGGTATACGTCTGCAGACTCCAATAACCCTTTCCCCATCAGTTCATTGGCGATGGAGGGAGAACACATGCGCCAAGGCAGGGTGGTCAGACCACCGTATGCCTCTACATTGATGAAATTGCCCCAGCGGCCAATGGCCTGGCCAATGAGCAGGCCATAACAGCCCACATCCACGTAGTTCCAAAAAGATTGGCGACGCACCTTGCAGTAGACGGCCACAGTGACCACTGCCATGATCACGCCGCCGTAGATGGCCAGCCCGCCGTCCCAGATGGCAATCACTCGTCCCCAGTCCAGAGAGCCATCAGCATTTTGAAATTGAGAGGGATAGAAAATCACATAATACGCCCGGGCGCCAAGGATGGAGAGCGGAACGGCGAAAAAGAGCATGTCCGTCAACTTTTCCCCATCTACACCAAAGTAGGCGGCTTTTCGATAACAGTAGAACGTGGCCAGTAAAAATCCACAGGCGATGATGACACCATACCAATAGACATCTTTGCCAAACAGCTCAATGGCCACACGATTGAGGGTAAATTCCAGGCCCAGGCCGGGAAAAGTCACTGTCTGAACCATGCTCACTCCCACCTTTCCTGCCCAGCGGTACCCACCGGGCACACCACAGCCAGTGCCACACGCTCTGGCACACACCACTGCTCCAGCATAGCCTTCACGTCCTCCCACTCAATGCTCTGGAAGCACTGGGGGAAGTAAAAATAATCTTCGCCCCGGAAGTAATTTTGAGCCAGTTCGATGCAGGTGTCCTCCAGGGAGTTCAGCCGTCGCACCATACTTCCGTAGGCGGCCTTTTTGAGGCGATCCCAGAGCTGAGGATTAATACCCTCTCGGCACAGCCGCTGAGCCTCGGCCACCACGGCATCCCGTACCGCACGGGGGTCCCGGCTCTCTCCTCCTGCCATGAGATAAGCACAACCGAGTATAGACTCGTAGTCCCCGCCAAAATTGCTGTTGATGAGCCCTTCTTCGTACAACTTGGTGTACAGAGGCGCGGAAGAGCCAAAGAGCACGTCACACATCAGATCCCCCACCAACTGCTGGCGCAATTCCTTACCGGCGGGAGCGGGGGTTCCCTTGATACCCAGTTCGAACACAGGCACCGACACGAGCATTTCCTTTTCCACGTAGCTCCGGGATACGCCCACAGGTTCCTGCTCTCCCAAATCTACCTGGCCCAGATATCCGCCGCTGCTGGGCAGCACTTGCTGTGCCAACTCTACCACTTTCTCTGGATCCACAGAGCCAGCCACACACAGCACCATGTTTTCCGGACGGTAAAATGCCTCGTGACAGCGGTAGAGCACCTCCGGAGTGATCTGGGCGATGGACTGCTCACTGCCTGCCACCCGCACCCGCACCGGATGGTTTTGGTACATGCTCTCCATAAGCTGGTAGTACACTTCCACGTCCGGATCATCCAGGCACATGCGTATTTCCTGGGCAATGATGCCCTGCTCTTTGTCCACACTCTCTTGGGTGAAATAGGGGGTGGAGACAAAGCTGAGCAGGGTACGCAGATTCTCCTCAAAGCCTCGGGTACATTCAAAATAGTAGCCTGTGATGGCCGCAGCGGTAAAGGCATTGTCTACAGCGCCATTGGCCGCCATAATTTGCAGCACATTTCCCTCTTCTGAGTCGAACATTTTGTGCTCCAAAAAATGAGCCACACCGGCGGGAGTGTCCACCCAATGGCCGTCCTCGCTGCGAAACCGCAAGTTCATACCGCCATATCGCGTAGCAAAAAAGGCAAACTGCTTCCCATATTCCGGGCGAACATCCACCAGAATCTCCAGACCATTATCCAAACGCTGGCGGTAGACATTTTCCCCCAGTAGCGTATATTCCCGCAGTTCCATGGATCTTACGCCTCCTCTCCTGTGAGATAATAGATGGTGTCCAAAGTCAGCATATTGGCCACGGCCACCACGTCCTGCTTGGACACTCGCTCTACCTGCTCAGACAAATCGTCTGCCCGAGTGGGATCGCCTCCGGTGAGTGCTGTGGTGACACAGTCATCCTCCATCAGGCCTTGGCTGTCCTTGCGGCTGATAAGCGCATTGACCACCGATCGAATGGCTGCCTGCATCTCCTCCTGGGTGAAATCACCCTGACGAATGGCATCCAACTGGTTCAAAATGGCCTCCTTAGCCACTATGAACTTGGAAAACTCCACGCCCGAAGACACCACCATCAGTCCCTTGATCTTATCCAGCAGTGAGGAGGCGAAATAACAAAGGCTCATCTTCTCTCGTACATTGGTAAAAAGCTTGGAGTGTGCCGTCCCGCCATACAGGGCGTTGCACACCAACAGCGCTGGGAGCTGGGGATGATTGACTGTAATCCCGCCGGTACGGAAGCCCAGCGCCAGCTTACCCTGAGTCACATCCAGAATGTCTGTCACTTCCCGCACCTGCTCCTGCATGGGCTTGGCTACCACCTGGCATTCCACCGGGGCATGCCGATCCCGAAGCAAGGAGCCAAAGGCGGAGACAATGGCCTGCTCCACCCGATCCAATCCCGCGGAACCTCCATAATAAAAGGTAACGTGACTCTGAGCCAACAGGGTTTGGTAGTGTTGCCATAGCTGCTGGGCCGTCATGGTTCGGGCTTGCTGTGCGTCTCCCAGCTTGTCCACAGCATACCGCTCTTGGCTGCACATCTCCTGTACCAGGCGGAAAATGGACCAGCCTCGCTTGTCGTTGATACGGGCAGCAATGCGGTCGGCCAGGTTGGCACCTTCACTGGAGACAAATTCTCCATCAAACACCCCATTCACCGTGTAGGGGTCAAGCAGAATCTCTCCCACAAGCGCCACAGCAGGTTCCAACACTGCCATACCGTCCAAGGCATAGTGGTCGTCAATGAAGCTACACTGAAAGCCCACACTTTGGCTCTCCCCACGCTGGCGCACCGCAGGACCCAGGGAAGCCCCATAGAGTTCGTCAGTGGCCGCAGACAGGGCCTCAATGTTCGGGTGTTTACGGCTGCCCCGGTAGAGAACGTCTGGGATGAGGGCGTAGGCTGTGGCAGTATCCTCTTGCAACGGCATGGTCAGTGTGACGCTGAACACGCCAGTTTTAAATTGCTTGGTCTGAGTCATTACCAACTCAACCCCTTCAGCCAGGGTTTTGTGGAATCGCTCCATAAGCGTCCTCCTTCTTAAGGGTATAAAGTGTAAGGTACATTATACATCATTTCCCCATTCTTGCCACCACAAACTTTGGTTTCCACGTTATTTTTGCCTGTTGCGTCAAAATTCCCAAAACACCACAGAAAAGTATGTGCATTTTAGGAAAAAATGACTGCATCTTTGGAAAGTGTTTTTCCTTGACAGCAGGATGTGGCTATGGTATAGTATCTAATTGTAAAGCCGACTTGCTTTACACAACACGGTTTGGGAGGTGCAAATCCATGAAGAATCAGGCATACCGAATGGCCATGCTCTATGATTTTTATGGTGATTTGCTCACAGACCGTCAAAAAGAGTTTTACGACCTCTATTACAACGAGGACCTCTCCCTCTCCGAGATTGCCGAGAACTACGGCATCTCTCGCCAGGGTGTGCGCGACGTCATTGTGCGTGCGGAAGCCGCCATGGATGAGATTGAGGAGAAAACCCACCTGATCCGCCGGTTCCACCAAAGCCAGAAAGAGCTGATGGCCATTGATGAGGCGGCTGATCGTCTGCTTCAGGCTGTGCATGCAGGATCCTGCACCGCCTCCACCCTGGAGGAGATCGCCCGAAGTATTAAGGAACACACCGCAAAGCTCAAACAGGAGTAAGCCATGGCATTTGAAAGCTTAACTGAAAAACTTTCTGCCACCTTCCGCCGCTTGCGAGGCAAAGGCCGCATCAGCGAAGCGGACGTGAAGGCCGCCATGAAAGAGATTAAGATGGCTCTTTTGGAGGCGGACGTCAACTTTAAGGTGGTTAAAAACTTTGTGGCTTCTGTGACGGAGCGTGCCGTGGGCACCGACGTGCTGGAGTCCCTCACCCCGGCTCAGATGATCGTGAAGATCGTCAACGAAGAGCTGACTGCTTTGATGGGCGGTGGTGACAGCAAATTGACCATCGCCTCTGCCCCGCCCACGGTAGTGATGCTGGTGGGTTTGCAGGGCGCCGGTAAGACGACCAACGGTGCCAAGCTGGCCGGTCTGATGAAAAAGCAGGGCAAGCGACCCCTGTTGGCCGCCTGTGATATCTATCGCCCTGCCGCCATCCGTCAGTTGGAGGTGGTGGGTGAGCAGTTGGACATTCCCGTCTTCCAGATGGGCCAGACTAATCCCGTGGACATCGCCAAAGCTTCCGTGGAGCATGCCAAAAAGCACGGCAACGACATGGTGTTTTTGGATACCGCAGGCCGTCTGCACATCGATGAGCAGTTGATGGACGAGCTGAAAGCGGTAAAGGCCGCGGTCAACCCCACCGAGATCCTTTTGGTGGTGGATGCCATGATCGGTCAGGATGCCGTCAATGCGGCCAAGGCCTTTGACGAGGCATTGGACATCGACGGTGTGATGCTCACCAAACTGGATGGTGACGCCCGTGGTGGTGCTGCCCTCTCCATTCGGGCTGTCACCGGAAAGCCTATCAAGTTTGCTGGCACCGGTGAAAAGCTAGACAACATCGAGGTGTTCCATCCCGACCGTATGGCCAGCCGTATTTTGGGCATGGGCGACGTGCTCTCCCTCATTGAGAAGGCAGAGCAGAGCTTGGACGCCAAAAAGGCTGCCGAGCAGATGGAGCGCATGCGCAAAAACAAGTTTACTCTGGCCGATTTTTATGACCAGCTGGTGCAGGTCAAGAAAATGGGTTCCATGCAGGATATTGCCTCCATGCTCCCAGGTATGGGAGGCAAGAAGATGGATTTCAGCGTGGACGAGGTTGGTCTTGCCAAGATCGAGGCCATCATTCAATCCATGACCCCCTATGAACGGGAAAATCCCTCGGTCCTCAACTCCAGCCGGAAAAAGCGCATTGCGGCCGGTTCCGGTACCCAAGTGGTGGACGTCAACCGCCTGCTCAAGCAGTTTGAGGCGATTCAGATGCTCACCCGTCAGTTCTCCAACCCCAAGAAGGCCAAAGGCCTGCTCAGCCGCATCAAAGGCATGGGGTTGCCATTTTAAGGTTGGTTTCTGTCCCCCACGGACATTGCCATATACGATAGAATCTATGGAGGTGAAAATACAATGGTTAAGATCAGACTGCGTCGCATGGGCGCCAAGAAGGCTCCCTTCTACCGCGTTGTGGTTGCCGATTCCCGCTATCCCCGCGATGGCCGTTTCATCGAGGAGCTGGGCACCTATGATCCCCGCCAGAATCCCGCTGCCATCAACATCGATGTGGAGCGTGCTCAGGCTTGGATTAAGACCGGCGCTCAGCCCACCGACACCGTGCGTGACCTGCTGAAGAAGGCTGGCGTGTAAGCGCGCGATTGGAGGTCCTCATGAAGGAATTGCTCACTTATATTGCCCAAAACCTGGTGGAACATCCGGACCAGGTTTCTGTGACCGAGCACGAGACTCCCGCAGAAACCGTTTTGGAGCTGCGTGTGGCCGCCGAGGACATGGGTAAGGTGATTGGCCGTCAGGGTCGCATCGCCAAAGAGATTCGAGCGCTGATGCGCTCGGTTGCCCAGCGTCAGGGCAAGAAGGTTTCAGTTGATATTCTCGACTGACACAGCCGCTGAGGCGGGGGCTTGCCCCCGCCTTTTTGATTTCTATTCACAAGAGGTGAACCAAACTATGATCCATCCCTATCTGGAATGCGGCCAAATCGTCAACACCCACGGCATCCGTGGCGAAGTAAAGATTGTCCCCTGGGCCGACAGCGCAGAATTTCTCTGTCAGTTTTCCACTCTGTATATTGACGGCTCTCCGGTCAAGGTGCAAAACGCCCGTGTGCACAAAGGCAGCGTCATTGCACAGCTGGAAGGCGTGTCCGACGTGAATACCGCCATGCTGCTGAAAAACAAGGTAGTCCACATTCGTCGCGAGGATGCCAAGCTCCCCGAAGGGACCTTCTTCCTCGCCGACATCCTCGGCTTGGATGTAGTGGACGAGCAGGGCGTCAAGCTGGGTGTTTTGAAAGATATTCTCTCCCCCTCCCGTCAGCAGGTATATGTGGTGGAAGGTGAGCGTCAAATTCTCATTCCTGCCGTGCCCGAGTTCATCCTGGAGACCAACGTGGAGGCCGGATATATCAAGGTTCGTCTCATTGAGGGGATGTGAGAGCCGTGTATCACATTGATATCATGACTCTGTTCCCCGACACCGTGGGGGATGTACTGAGTGAATCCATTTTAGGTCGCGCCCAAGAGCGGGACTACATTCGCATTCTCACGCACCAAATTCGGGACTACACGCAAAACAAGCAAAAGCAAGTGGACGACTACCCTTACGGCGGCGGCCAAGGGGCTGTGATGCAGGCCGATCCCCTCTACCAGTGCTGGAAGCACATTTGCGGCCAGCACCAGAGCAAGCCGCACACCATTTACCTCTCCCCTTGCGGCAAAACCTTTACCCAGGAGGATGCCCGCCGTCTGGCCCGGGAATATGACCATCTGATTTTAGTCTGTGGCCACTATGAGGGCATTGACCAAAGATTTATTGATGGGTATGTGGACGAGGAGATCTCCCTGGGTGACTTTGTGCTCACCGGCGGCGAAATAGCCGCCATGGCTGTGGCAGACGCCGTGTGCCGTCTTATCCCGGGAGTGCTCTCCCACGACGCATGCTTTGAGGACGAGAGCCACTGGAATGGCTTATTGGAATATCCCCAATATTCCCGCCCTGCTCAATGGCATGGCATGGAGGTGCCCCAGGTGCTCACCTGCGGAGATCACAAGAAGGTGGAGCGGTGGCGACGCAAGCAGTCTCTCATTCGTACCCGGGACCGTCGTCCCGATTTGTACGCCAAACTGGACCTATCCTCCAAGGAAGATCAGAAGCTGTTGGCGGAAATTCGGGCGGAGGAGTTGCAAAAGCCCCTTACCCTTCCCGTCTCCTGTACCCCTGCTACCTGTGAGGACTGGGAGAACATTTCTTGGTCTTACGCCTCACCCATGCCTTCCCATGGTTACCTGATCTGGCACGGGGATCAGCCCGCCGCCTGTATCTCTCTCAGTCCTCTAAACGCAGAAGAGGCCCTGGGTATTCAAGACGGTAAATGGTCTGCCCAGGAGCCCAGCCTGTGGCTCCAGTTCCACGGCCAGGACCCTGCGCTGGTGCATACCAATTTGATGGAGCATGTGCTCTCCTGCGCCAGAGATTTGGCCCGTGAAGCAGGAATAGGCTGGATTCGCACCGCAGCGGACAAAAGGAAGAAAGCACAGTTGGAACACCTGAAAGCGGCCGGATTTCAATACCGTGGGAACCTTTCCAGAGGACAGACCCGTGAAGTGGCCTATGAGCTGCGGTTAAAATAACGACTGGGAGGTACCAGCTATGATTTTGGGCATTGATGCAGGTACCAGCGCGGTGAAGCTGGCAGTGCTGGACGAAGGGCGGGTTTGTGCCACCCATTATCAACCCAATCATGATACTACAGCCCACACCTTACAACAGGCTCTGGAGCAATCCAAAATCAACGCTCTGCCCATCACCCATGTGTCAGTCACCGGTCTCAACGGCTCTCGCTGCGGGGCTGAGTGTTTGGGCCTGCCCCGGTGTACTGTATCTGAACTGGATGCTATCGGATGCGCTGGCGCCTTTCTCTCTGGAAAAAGTGAGGCTCTGGTAGTCAACATGGGCACAGGCACCACCTTTGTGCTGGCCCAAAATGGAACCTACACCCACTTGGGCGGAACTGGAATTGGCGGAGGAACCCTCATGGGACTGGGCCGTGGGCTGCTGGGTGTACACACCCCGGACGAACTATTCCAGTTGGCCAACCAGGGGGATATGGGACATGTGGATTTGCGTATTGGAGACCTGTTTGTCGGATCGGAAACCTTGGACCCCACCCTCACCTCCTCCAATCTGGCCAAGGCATCCCCGGATTCCACCCATGCAGACTGGGCCGCAGGCCTTTTGAATCTGGTGCTGGAGTGCACCGGTACCATGGCCATGTTGGCTTGTGGGGCACACCAGGTGTCAGAGGTGGTGTTGCTGGGGGCCTTGACCCAGCTTCCCCAGGCCAAAGAGCGTTTTCAGGTTTTCACGCGGTTTTATACCCCCAATTATCAGATCGTCCCCAACGCCGACTGCGCCACTGCCATCGGCACAGCATTGCTGGCAAAGGAGAACCAAACATGGATTTAACCAACTTATCAGATATTAAGGCCCTATTGGCCCGCCATGGATTCCACTTTTCCAAATCCATGGGCCAGAATTTTCTCATTGAGGACTGGGTGCCTCGGGACATTGCTCACAGTGCTCGGTTGGATGATACCTGCGGCGTTTTGGAAATCGGCCCCGGCATTGGGCCTCTCACCGTTCAGCTGGCCCAGCAGGCTGCCAAGGTGGTGTCTGTGGAGCTGGACCGGTCTCTGCTCCCCATCCTGGCGGAGACAGTAGGCGGATATGACAACGTGGAGATCGTTCCCGGCGACGTGATGAAGCTGAACATTCCCCAGCTGGTAGAAGAAAAGTTTCAGGGCTTGACCCCCATGGCCTGTGCCAATTTGCCCTACAACATCACCACACCTGTCATCACTCTGCTGCTGGAAAGCGGTTGTTTCCGGCGTGTGACTGTGATGATCCAGCGAGAAGTGGCCAAGCGCATCTGCGCTCAACCGCGTACATCGGATTTTGGTGCCTTCTCCCTGTTCTGTCAGTACCACGCCCACTGTGAGTATCTCTTTGAAGTTCCTGCCCAGTGCTTCATTCCCGCCCCCAAGGTCACCTCTGCGGTGATTGGTATGACCCTCCGGGACACTCCCCCTGTGGACTGCCCGCCTAAGCAACTGTTTTCGGTCATCCGAGCCTCTTTTGCCCAACGGAGAAAGACTTTGCTCAATGCCCTCTCCTCCGCCTACGGCAGTCAGTTGACCAAGGATCAGATTCGGCAGATTTTGGCTCAGTGTGGCTTCCCGGAAACCGTGCGCGGCGAACAGCTGGGGCTGGAGGAATTCTCCGCTTTGACCCACGCCCTGTATCAACACATGTAAGTACTCAGCCCTTTCAGGTATTCCACCGGGAAGGGCTGTCACTTTGCTGGCCCAGGCATACACTGGGGTGAAGGAGGTCTCATTATGCCTATCATTTATCTATCCCCCTCCACCCAGGAGAGTAATTTGTACGTCAACGGCGGCAGCGAAGAGGAGTGGATGAACCGCCTTGCCGATGCGATGGTTCCATACCTGGATGCTACTGGCATTCGATATTCTCGCAATACCCCCGATATGACCGCGGCGTCCTCCATCCGGGCATCCAATGCCGGAAATTATGATTTGCACCTGGCTTTGCACTCCAACGCCTCTCCACCTGGACTGGAGGGTCAAACCCGTGGCGTGTTGGTCTTTCACTATCCCGGCAGCGTCCAGGGAACCCGGGCAGCTACCATTATGGCCGATCAACTCAAGCAGATCTACCCCATCCCAGACCTAGTGCGAGCAGAGCCAACCAGAACCATTGGCGAAGTACGGCTCACCCGTGCCCCCTCCGTCTTTTTGGAGTTGGGCTACCATGACAATCTGGACGATGCAGTGTGGGTACAAAGCAACTTGGACTTGATTGCTCAAACCATCGTGCGAGCCCTGGCGGAATATTTCCAAATCCCCTTTCTTACCCCCAATGCTCCTCGTCAAGGTGTGGTAGATGTGAGCTGGGGCTATCTCAACATCCGTGCACGGCCCTCTCTATCTGCCCCAGTCATCGCCAAAGCCTACGACGGGGCCACACTCACCATTCTCAACCAGTGGCAGGATTGGTATCTGGTGTCCCTGGATGGCACCGAAGGTTATGCAAGCGCAGACTTCATCACCCTGGTTTGAACGGGAGCCTCTAGAGCGACAAATTCCAGCAGAACATGTATGGGTGCCCATCACACATCCCCGTCAGGCGATGTGGGCTTGGAGTGTCCTGCAAACCCTGGCACATGGGTGTGCCCCCCTTGCAGAGAACCGCCCTCATGACTCCATTTGACTTATTCATAATTTTTTCAAAATTTCTTCAAACTTTATCCACTCTCCGAAATCGGGATGTGGTATTCTAAGGATGTCAGAAATGACAACTCCTCCCTCTCTCTTTTGAAAACCTTGCCCCCTCCACCCGCCCACGGTGGAGGGGGCCACTTTGTTCCCTACTCTCATGAAATGTCGTCGAAATTTTTTCATTTAGGGGTTGACAGCTGCTTGCCTTCGTGCTAGAATAAACAAGCTTTTGAGCCTCGCCTCTGCCACGATGGCGTCACGGAATGCTGGTGTAGCTCAGTTGGTAGAGCAGCTGATTCGTAATCAGCAGGTCGCGTGTTCAAGTCACGTCACCAGCTCCACAAGTCAATTTGCGGCTGTAGCTCAGCTGGATAGAGTGTTTGGCTACGAACCAAAAGGTCGGGGGTTCGAATCCCTCCAGCCGTACCAAAGATCCCGGATGCAAAAGCATCCGGGATCTTTGCTTTTTCATATTGCCCATACCGGAAACGGCCGGACATTCTTTTGAGGATGTCCGGCCGTTTCCAGTTAGAAAAACCCCGGGTCCTGGATGAGTTTGCGCCTTACCATGTCCATAAACCACTCCACCGCCGGGTTGTCCGAGGGATGTCGCCACGCCACCCCTAAGTCAATGCTGGGCACCGCCCCGTTGAGGGGGATATACACCAGATCGGAGTGGATGTAGTTGTGGATGTGGTAAGGCAAAAACGCGATGCCCTGGCCCGTCTCCACCGAGAAGAGCACCTCTTCCATGGTGGGACACTCCACCACAGAACGGGGTGTGAAATTCATCGCCCGACAAATCTGATAAAACTGCTTATACATATACCCCGCCGCCGACTTGGCCAGGCACACAAAGGTCTCTTTGGAGAGGTCTCTGATGTCTAAAGTGGTATGCTCCAGGCACGGGTGCTGCTGAGGGCACACTATGCAGTAGTGGTCGCTTGACAGTTTCTGGTGCAAATAGCCCTCCCAGCCATCCATGTCGGAAAGGACAGAGAACAACACGTCGTAGGCGCACTGTTCCCCACCCATTTGCAGCCCCGACGCCACATTGCACATCAGCTTCACTTGCACCTGGGGATACTGCTGTCGGTAAGCCCGGACAAGCTGAGGCAAAAAGTGCCGGGTGGCGCTGCTCAAGTAGCCGATGGTCAGCTGCACATCCCCCATACTCTCCAACTGTCTAAGCCGGGCAATGTCCCGCTCCTGCTGCTCTAACATGATGTTGACATCTTCCAGAAACAGCTCTCCTGCGGCCGTCAGCTTCACGCTGCGGGTCGTGCGCAAAAAGAGCTTGGCCCCCAGTTCTCGCTCCAGAGCGGAGATCTGATGGGTGATGGCGGGCTGGGTCACATAGTTCTCCCGGGCAGCCTCGGTAAAATTGCAGTGGTCCGCCACTGACAAAAAATAGCGCAATTGCTCGGTATTCACTGTCCGTTCACCTCTCTTATTCTCTATTCTACATTAATAAACTTTTTTATCAATGAGCAAAAAAAGCAAAATTTCACTTCCTTCACAGCTTATGTTAATATTTTAACATCAATACAACAAAGGAGATGGACCAATGGCCTTCAAAGTCATGGGAATCACCGCTGGCCGTAAGGACAGCAACTGTGAAATTCTGCTCAAAGAGGCGCTTCTCGCCTGTCAGGAGATGGGCGCTGAGGTGCAAATGATCAACCTCAAGGATTATGAACTGTTGGACTGCAATGGATGCACCGCCTGCACCATGGGGATGTCCATGGGCAAGCATGTCCCCTGCTCTCTGGAAACCAAAGACGACAAGCACAAAATCATGAAAGTCATGCTGGATCAGGACGCTGTGATTTTTGCCGCTCCCACCTATGATTTGATGCCTTCCTCCTTGTTCCTGAAATTCATGCACCGTAACCTGGCCTACGAATCCGCCTTTCTGACCAAGATCGGTGCCATTCCCCACAAGGACCGTGTGGCCGGCCTGATTGCTGTGGGTGGCTCCACTCGCGCCTGGCAGTCCATGGCTCTGGAGTGCATGCAGGCCACTACCTTTACCAACAGCTTTAAGGTGGTGGATATGTATATGGCTACCCAGGTTCCTGCCCCTGCTCAAGTACTCCTCCACCAGGAGAAGTTGGACCGAGCCCACGAGATCGGCGTAAACATCATGTACGCCCTGAACACCGAGCCGGACCAGCGCAAGTGGTTGGGCGATCCCGACTACGGCTGGTGCCCCAACTGCCACAGCAATGCCCTGTGTCTGGGCGAGCCCCAATGGGGCGGCCTGCACTACCCCATTGAGTGCGTAGTGTGCGGTGCCGGCGGTGACCTGGAAAAGACCGAGGACGGGAAATGGCGCTTTGTCATCGCCTCCAACGGTCTGGAGCGGGATCGCACCACCGAGGAAGGCCGCGGCGTCCACTGTGATGAGATTGCCGATACCCAGGGTGGTTTCTTCTCCAACCCTGAGAAGCGCAAGTTGGTGGCCGAGCGGCTCCCCAAGTACAAGGAAATCCAGTTCCCAGGGTTGGACTAAGGTAGAAAGGAGCAGTTAAGATGGAATTCAAAAATCTGTTTAGCCCCATGCAGGTGGGCAATGTTACTTACCGTAACCGCATTGTCAGCGCTCCCATGGCTTTTGGCCTGGTAGTACAGAATCCCGAGGCTCGGGACTTCACCTACCGCAAGCTGGAAGGCCCCGCCAAGGGCGGCAACGCCTGTGTCATCGTGGGTGAGACCGATGTCAACTTCACAGACGCCATCCGTATCCCCGGCTTCCGCCCCTTCGATTTCGCCAAGCCCGAGGAGGACATGGAGACCTTCAATGCCGTAGGCGAGTACGCCCGTCGCATCAAGAAGCACGGTGCTGTGGCTCTGGCCGAGCTGGTGCACTGCGGCAAGGAGAAGGTGCCTTTTGCTCCCGACCAGGAGGCTATTGGCCCTGTGGAGTCCGTCAACTTGGCCGGTGTGAAGGTCCGCGCCATGAACACCGACGACATGGAGCGCATCGCCAACGATTTTTCCGTTGCCGCCACCTATATGCAGAAGGCTGGTTTTGACGGTGTTCTGGTCCACGGTGGACACGGCTTCATTTTCACTCAGTTCCTCTCCCCACTGATGAACACCCGCACGGACGAGTATGGTGGCAGTCTGGAAAACCGGGCCAAGTTCCCCCTGCAGATTCTCCGAGCCATCCGGGAGGCGGTAGGCCCTGACTTCCTGGTGGAGTTGCGCATCGATGGCACCGACCACCAGCCCGGTGGTATTACCCCCGAGGAAACCGGCGAGTTTATTGCCATGGCGGAACCCTACATCACTTCTGTACATGTCACCTGCGGCATTTATGAGGAGTCTGTCAAGTCTGGCACCGAGAGCAGCATGTTCCATCCTCATGGCCTGAACATCGACACTGCAGCTATTATCAAGCAATACACAAAGCTGCCTGTGGGCGCTGTGGGCGGAATCAACTCCCCCGAAATGTGCGAGCAAGCCATTGCTGATGGCAAGGTGGACTTTGTCATTCTGGGCCGCCAGATGCTGGCTGACCCTGAATTTGCCAACAAAGCGAAGAGCGGCTGCGCCGATCAAATTCGCCGTTGCCTGCGTTGCTACAAATGTTTCCCTGGCTCACCTGAGGAGGGCTACGATGATCTGCCCTTTACCAGCGAGCAGCTGGCCCTGTACGTGGGCCACTGCACCATCAACCCCCTGGCTCACCTGCCCTTTAATCCCGACACTCTGTCTCCCGCATCCAAGTGCGAGACCGTCCTCATTGTGGGCGGTGGCGTTGCTGGTCTCCAGGCCGCTATCACTGCCTGCGACCGGGGACAGAAAGTGATTTTGGCCGAGCAGCATGACTACTTGGGCGGCCTGTTGCGCTTCACTGACGTGGACGTGGATAAGCCTGACCTGCGCAACTTTAAAAACCTGCTGGTACGGGAGGTGGAGCGCCGGAACATCGACGTGCGCTTCAACACCACTGTGACCCCTGAGAACATTGGCTCCTTCGGCGCAGATGGCGTCATCTTTGCCACTGGCTCCCTGCCCAGCTGTCCTCCCGTATGCAGCATTGAGCACGCACATCAAGCTATGGACATGTATGACGGCAAGGTGGTCCCTGGCCACAAGATTGTCATGGTTGGCGGCGGCCTGGTGGGCTGTGAAGCCGGCCTACACCTGCAAAAAACCGGCCATGAGGTCACTGTGATCGAGATGGTGGACCGTGTGGCCAACGAGGCCTTCGGCATGTACCGGGAGGCTCTGGTCTGGGAGATGGAGAAGAACCACATGGTCATGATGCCCAAGACCCGCTGTCTGGAGATCACCCCCAACAGCGTGAAGGTGGAGAACGCCGACGGCGTACAGACGCTGGAGGCCGACACCGTCATCTACGCTCTGGGTATGCGCAGCGTGGACATCTCCGCCCTCAAGGAGGCGGCAGAGACCCAGGGCCTGAAGACCTGGGTGATTGGTGATGCCATCGCCCCTGGCAAAGTAGATCAGGCTACCCGTAGCGCCTATCTGGCTGGTATCGAGGTAGGCAAGTAAGCTTTCAATTTTCTTTTTTACAGGGTGACGCATTCCATATGATGGAATGCGTCACCCTGTTTTTATATTTCTTGCTGGGAATCCCCGTTTTTCCTGTCATCTTCTCCGAATCTTTTGGGAATATCATCGCACTTTTATGGAATTATGAATTGCATCCTTCTGCTATATCGTGTATAATAGAACGAATTTAGTAGAAGCAATACGAGGAGTGATGAATTTGAAATTACTGGTGAAAGGTGGACGCGTGGTTGATCCCTCCACCGGAATGGATCAAATCTGTGACGTACTTGTGGACAACGGACGCATTGCCGCCGTGGGTGAATCTCTCCCCACACCAGAAGAGCACTGCTCCGTGCTGGACGCCACCGGATTGGTGGTGGCCCCTGGCCTGGTGGATCTCCACGTCCACCTGAGAGAGCCGGGATTTGAGGACAAAGAGACCATCGCCACCGGATGTGCAGCTGCTGCTCGGGGCGGTGTAACCACTTTAGTGGCCATGCCAAACACCCGCCCCGCCACCGACTGTCCGGAGATGGTGGCACGGGTCAAGGAGAAGGCTGCCTCAACTGGAATTAACGTCTACCCTGCTGCCGCCGTTACGGTAGGTCAAAAGGGCGAAGCGCTCACCGATTTTCAGGCCCTTTGGCAGGCAGGTGTCCCCGCCCTGACCGACGATGGTGTGCCCATTCAGAACCTTGCTCTGCTGCGACAGGCCATGCAGCAAGCCCGCACCTTGGGGCTGCCTATTTTGGACCACTGTGAAGATAGAGACATGGTGCGCAACTATGCGGTCAATGAGGGTGTTATATCCCAGCAGTTGGGGATTCCCGGCCGCCCTGCCATTGCTGAGGAGTTGCAGGTGATGCGGGACGTGATGCTGGCCAAGGATACCGGAGCCCGGGTACACATCTGCCACATCTCTACGGCTGGTACGGTAGAAATCATCCGCCGCGCCAAGGCCGACGGAGTGGCTGTGACCTGCGAAACCTGTCCCCAGTACTTCACGCTCACTGAGGAAGAAGTTTTGCGCCAGGGCACCATGGCCAGGGTCAACCCTCCCCTGCGAACTCACGCAGACCGGGAGGCCATTTTGAAAGGCTTGAAGAATGGCACCATCGACGCCATTGTCACCGATCACGCCCCTCACTGCGCCTGGGAAAAGGCCCAGGACCTGCAGCAGGCGCCCAGCGGAATGGTGGGACTGGAGACCTCTCTGGGTCTGTCTCTGACGTACCTGTACCATGCCGGACATATGAGCTTGCTGGATGTGATCAATCGCATGAGCACCGCTCCTGCTGCCCTGCTGCGCCTGCCCAAGGGCACATTGCAGGTGGGACAGCACGCCGATATGGTGATCTTCGACCTGGATGAGAGATGGACGGTGGATCGGGAGGCATTTGCCTCTAAGGGTCGCAATACCCCCTTCCACGGCTTCCAACTCCAGGGCAAAGTGAAATATACCATTTCTATGGGTCAGATTATTTATCAGGAGGATTGAGCTATGTCATTCGATGTTCTGCAAGAAAAAATCCGAGAGAAGTCCAACCCCACTGTGGCCGGTCTGGATGCCCGCGTGGAGTACATCCCCCCTCACATCCTGAAAAAATACACCGATCAGCTGGGTGAAACGCTGGAAGCTGCCGCTGAAGCTGTGCGGGAGTTTGACTGTTGCCTCATTGATGCCCTGTGTGACATCGTTCCCGCTGTGAAGCCCCAGGCCGCCTACTTTGAGATGCTGGGCTGGCGCGGCATGAAGGTGATGGAAGAAGTCATGGCCTACGCCAAGAGCAAGGGACTGTACGTCATCGCTGATATCAAGCGCGGCGACATTGGCACCACTGCCACCGCCTACGCAGAGGGCTGGCTGGGCACCACCCAGGTGGGCTGCACCGCTCTCCCCGCTTTCAACGCGGACTGTGTGACCCTCAACGGCTACATGGGCTCCGATGCCATCAACCCCTTCCTCAAGGAGTGCGTGGCCCACAACAAATCCGCCTTTGTTCTGGCTAAGACCTCCAACCCCTCTTCCGTGGAGTTGCAGGACATGGTGGCCGGTGATCGCCTGGTGTATACCGTGATGGGCGATCTCATCGAACGCTGGGGCAAGGACACTGAGGGCACTTGTGGCTATCAGGCTCTGGGCGCTGTGGTGGGCGCTACCCACCCCTCTGTGCTCAAGGAGCTGCGCCGCCGCCTGCCCAAGACCTTCTTCCTGGTGCCCGGTTACGGTGCGCAGGGCGGCACCGCTGAGGATGTGCGCAACGCCTTTGATGAACTGGGCCACGGCGCCATTATCAACGCCTCTCGTTCCATCATGTGCGCCTGGAAGAAGACCGGCAACGACGGTGTGGACTACCAGGAAGCTGCCCGTGCCGCAGCCATCCAGATGCGTGACGAGCTGAAGCAATTCATCACCGTCCGGTAACGCGCAAGAGAGGGAGAATGACATGAAAGTAGAACAGACTTGTACCATCGTGGAGGCCGTTCAGCTTCCCTCCGGTGGCGTATCTATGACCTTCCAGAGCCATGGTATGGCGGCTCAAATCACCCGCCCCGGTCAGTTTGTCCACGTCCGCTGTGGAGAGGGCCTGCTTTTGCGCCGCCCCATCTCCATTTGCAGCTGGTCTGTAGAAGGCGACCTGATCCGCATGGTCTTTGAGGCCCGCGGCGAGGGCACCCAGTGGCTGGCTCAGCGTCAGGTGGGTGAAACTCTGGACGTGCTGGGCCCTCTGGGCCGTGGCTTCCAGATGGAACCTCAGGGCCGCTACCTGCTGGTGGGCGGTGGCATCGGTGTGCCTCCCATGCTGGGCTGTGCCAAGCATGCCGGAGAGCACAACACCGCGATTTTGGGCTTCCGCTCTGCATCCAACTCCATGTTGGTGGAGGAGTTCGCCACCTGCTGTGAGCAGGTTCGTGTGGCTACCGATGATGGCAGCATGGGGCACCACGGCTTCGTGGATGCCCTGGTGCGAGAGGAGCTGGAGCGTAACCCCGGCTATACCGCTGTGTTGGCCTGTGGCCCCAAGCCTATGCTCCGCTCTGTGGCCAAAGTGGCTGAGGCTTTTGGCGTCCCCTGCCAGGTCTCCGTGGAAGAGCGCATGGGCTGTGGCGTAGGCGCCTGTCTGGTGTGCGCTTGTAAGGGCGCTGACGGACACCAGAAGCATGTGTGCAAAGACGGCCCCGTCTTCGACTCTAAGGAGGTGGCTTGGGATGACTGAACCCTGCATGAAGGTCAATTTGGCCGGCGTTGAGCTGAAAAACCCGGTGGTTGTGGCCTCTGGTACCTTTGGTTTTGGCCGCGAGTACGGCCAGTTCTACAACCTGTCTGAGCTGGGAGGCATCTGTGTCAAGGGCCTCACTGCCCAGCGTCGTGAGGGCAATCCTGCCCCCCGCATTGCAGAAACTCCCATGGGTATTCTCAATTCCGTGGGCCTGCAAAATCCAGGCGTGGACGCTTTCATTGCCGAGGAGCTTCCCTTCCTGCGCCAGTATGACGTGAAGGTCATTGCCAACATCTCGGGCAACACCCCTGAGGAGTACGGCGAGATGTGCGAAAAGCTGTCTGCTGCCGGCGTGGACATGATCGAGGTCAATATCTCCTGCCCCAACGTCAAGGCGGGTGGACTGGCTTACGGAACCAAGCCCGAGCTGGCAGCCGAGGTCACCCATATGGCCAAGTCTCACTCCACCGTCCCTGTCATGGTGAAGCTCTCCCCCAATGTCACCGACATCACCGAGATTGCCCGCGCTGTGGCGGACGCTGGCGCTGATGCGCTCTCCCTCATCAACACTCTGCGAGGCATGCGCATTGACATCAATACACGCCGCCCCATTTTGAAAATGAACACCGGTGGCCTCTCCGGTCCTGCCGTACTCCCTGTGGCTGTGCGTATGGTCTGGGAAGTGGCTCAGGCTGTGAACCTGCCTATTCTGGGTATGGGCGGCGTGGCAAAGGCTGATGATGCCGCCCAGCTGATGTTGGCTGGTGCCAATGCCGTAGCCGTTGGAACCGCTTGCTTTGCCGATCCCTATGCCCCTGTGCGGGTGCGGGACGGTCTGAAAGAGCTGGCTGTTGCTCAAGGTTTGGATTCCATTGCCCAGCTCACGGGTGGCGTACGCCCCTGGTAATTGCCCCACGAAAGAAGAGAAGAACGACATGACCACAATTTATCTCATCCGGCACGCCCAAGCAGAGGGCAATCTGTACCGCCGCTGTCAAGGCTGGTACGATGGCCTGCTCACCGCCCTGGGGCGTCGCCAGGTGCAAGCTCTGGCTTCCCGCTTTGAAGGGGTGCACATTGACGCTGCCTATTCCAGCGATCTGACCCGTACCATGGAAACCGCCAAGTCGGTTTGTCTCTCCCGGGGGCTGCCCCTTCATTTGGACTCTGACCTGCGGGAAGTGGGATCCGGCTGTTGGGAGGACCACACCTGGGGGGATTTACTCTATGCCGATCCGGAATCCTTAAAACAGTTCTGCCTGTGTGATCCCCAGTGGCACGTGGACGGAAGTGAAACCTTCCCCGGCGTGCGGGAACGTATGATGTGCGCCATCACCAGCATTGCTGCTGCCCATCCCAATCAAACCGTTGCGATCTTTTCCCATGGTAGTGCCATTCGCACCGCTATCTCGGGATGGCTGGGTATTCCGCTGGAGGAAATTGACACATTCCCCTTGGGTGACAACACCTGTGTGGCCAAACTGGAAATCCAGGACGAACAGGTTCATGTGTGTTATTACAACGACAACAGCCATTTGGGCGAGTTGGCCAATCGCATTCATCCCAAAAACAACTCAAGCCAGGACATTCTGGAATCTCTGCGCAAAACTTCCCTACGCTTCCGTCCTTTGCAACTACCGGAAGAAGAGGCGTTTTATCAGGAAGCCCGTAGAGAAGCATGGATGACCAGCCACGGCACCATGGATTGCTTTGACGGCCAAGGGTTTCTGGATGTTGTCCGGCGCAATTCTGAGTACGCCCCTGAAAGCGTCCTGGTGGCTATGTTGGACCAGGAGCCTGTGGGCATTCTCCAAATGGATTGGCAACAACAGGCGGAAGAAGGCGTGGGACGTATTCCTTTCTTTTGCGTCCTTCCTCCCTATCGTTCTCGAGGTTTTGGCGTGCAAATGCTGGGGCAAGCGGTTTCCACCTATCGGAAATTGGGCCGTAAGCGTCTATTGTTGCGCTGCGCCCCGGAAAACCAGCGGGCCAAGGCTTTCTACCACCGCCATGAATTTCACAAAATTGGGGAAGAACTTGGCGGGACTGGTGTTTTGGACACTATGGAAAAGTACATCCACCACGAATAAACAAAAAGCAAGCTGCCAAGGGTACTCACCCTTGGCAGCTGCTTTGCTTATCTGGTCATATCGTCTTTCATCCGATTCATCTCATCTTGGACGCTATCTGCAGCGTTCTCAATGCCACGCTTGGCATCATCTATTCCCTCTTCGACGCCATCTTTGACATCATCTACCCCGTCCTCGATGCCTTCCTTCACATCGTCCATGCCATCCTCCACACGCTCGTCCAGGCCGGGAGTGGAGTCCGGCTCACCGTCATTGTTTTGATCACTGGTGCCTCCGGCTCCGCCGCCCTGATCGGCATCATTGGGTGTCTGACTGGCCGGGATCACATCCGGGGTCATTTCTGCTGGTTTGCTGGAGCATCCAGCAAATACAAAGCACGCTACAAGCGCTAACGCTAACATTGACCATGTTCGTCTCATATCCTCACACTCCTTTTTGAGATACTAGAAGTATGTAACAGAACGTTAAAAAATATATCAGAAATTTTTTCTTGCCACCAATCCATAGGCGTAGTATGATGAAGAAAAGCTCATCCTAAGATGAGCTTCACTGAAGGAGGTATTACTATGGAACTCAAAGGAAGCAAAACCGAGGCCAATCTGTGGGCTGCTTTTGCTGGAGAGAGTCAAGCTCGCAACAAGTACACCTATTTTGCCAGCAAGGCTAAGAAGGAAGGCTATGAGCAGATTTCTGCTCTGTTTACTGAGACTGCCAACAACGAAAAGGAACACGCCAAGATCTGGTTCAAAGAACTGGGCGGTATCGGCACCACCCGTGAGAACCTGAAGGCTGCTGCCGAGGGCGAAAACTATGAGTGGGTGACCATGTATAAGGAGATGGCAGAGACTGCCCGCGAGGAAGGCTTTGATCGCATTGCCGACTTGTTCGAGGGCGTTGCCGTCATCGAAAAGGAGCATGAGGAGCGCTATCTGAAGCTGCTGGCCAACCTGGAGAACGATATGGTGTTCTCCGCTGGCGAGCAGACGGTTTGGATCTGCCGCAACTGTGGTCACGTCCATGTGGGTATCGATGCGCCCGCAGAATGTCCCATCTGCGCCCATCCCCAGGCCTACTTTGAGCGCCGCGCAACCAATTATTAAGTATTAAGTCTTAAATAAAAGAAGCACCTCGGCATCCTACCGAGGTGCTTCTTTTACATTAGTCTTCAGGTTTCACCAGATACTCATCCAGGTTGACCATGGTAGCATCAGACCACAGCCGCTCCAGAGCGTAGAACTCCCGGGCTTCCTCGGTGAAGACGTGAACCACAACTGCAGAGTAGTCCAGCAGGGTCCACTGACCGCCCCGGTGTCCCTCCACGTGATGGGGCTCCTCACCAGCCTGGGTCATGGCGTCCTCCACGGCATCGGCCAGAGCCTTCACCTGGGTATTGGACGTACCTGTGCACAGCACGAAGTAGTCTGCCAATGTGGTCTGGTCGGCGGTGTAAAGCACCTTGATATCCTTACCCTTTTTTGCGTCCAAGGCCTTCACGGCCACAGCGATCATTTCCTTTGATGTCAGCAATGGTTGTTTCTCCTTTCGTCATTACCCATTAGGGGTGTTGCAGTGCAAGTTCATCTTTCAGCCATTGATAGGCACGAAGCGTATTGGTGTGAATGGGCTGGTTGCGCTCTCTCATGTCTTCCATGGACATCTCCACACCCATGAGCATGGCAGCCTTTAAATCCTGATAGGCCAAGGTCCGCATCTCCTCTACCCCATCAAACACTCGATTTGGCTCAATATAGTCGGCCATATACAAAATCATCTCTTCCAGCGTCATATGGTCACGACCTGTGGTGTGGTAGGAGATGGCCTGACACACAATGGACTCTTGCCCAAACATGTGCTGGGCCAAGGCAGCGCCGCTCTTGGAGTGAAGTAGCTTTTCGGATCTGCGTTCCATCTCATCCAGAGAAAATCCATATCGGTCACAGATGGCCAAGTGCTCCTCCAGGGGGAAATACTTGGTGCAATCGTGGAGAATGCCGGCTCGACGCATCTGCTCTACATCCGCACCCCAGCGGCGCGCCAAACGCACAGCCTCCTCTTCCGTCCCCTTGATATGGGCCAAACGCTTGGCCTTGACCATGGAGTTGGAGACACACCGCAATTCTTCCACAGACAGTTGGGCCAGATTGGCGTGGGTGTGATAGAGATGCTCCCGCAGAATATAGCCGTATACCGGCTGTGAGAGGTGCTCCATACCCCCACCCTGGGGCAAAAGACTACGAATCTGGGTGGAGGATACTTCGCGCAGGTCAGGGATCTCAATCACCTGAACCCTGGCATGGTATCGTTGAGCCAAGGCCGTACAATGGGTACGGCAGCGCTCCATGTCCTCGCGGGTGCGGGCAAAGGCACAGATGCCAGCCAGCTCCATAATGCGCTGGGGACGATGCCAGTCCTCCAAAGAGAGGAACATATCAGAGCCCATGAGTAGCCACAGCTCATCCTCCGGCCACCGCTCCACCGCTTCCTCCAGGGTATCCACGGTATAGCTCTTCCCTTCCCGTCGGAGCTCCACATCCCAGACCTCTGCCTGGGGGCCGAGTTGATCCGCAGTCAAAGCGGTCATGGCCATGCGCTGCTGAGGGGTTGGGCTGCCTGGAGGCAGCTGCTTGTGAGGAGGCTGGCTGTTGGGTACCAACACCAACTTGTCCAGCTCCAGACTGGCCATCGCCGCCCGAGCAGCTGCCATGTGCCCCAAGTGGGGCGGGTTGAAGCTTCCACCATAAATACCAATTCTCATCTTGCCATCACATTCCTTTCCCTTTTTGGATGGTATGTGCCAACGAGAGTTACTTTACCAGTTTGATACGCTTGTCCTTCTCTTTGCTGTGGGTCTCACGGTAGAGCACAAACTTGGTACCAATGACCTGGACCACCTGGCTCCGAGTCGCGCGAGCCAGTTCCTCTGCCCCTTCCCGGGCGGAGAGCATGGAGTTTTCCAGAACCTTGCCCTTGATGAGCTCTCGGGCCTCCAGGGCGTCATCTGCCTGGCGGATAAGATTCTCTCCAATGCCATCCTTGCCAATGTGCAGAATGGTATCAATGTTGTTGGCCAGCCCACGCAGCTGTGCTCTCTGTTTGCTTGTCAAATCCATGTGTGAACTCCTTTTACTTCTTTAAATATTCTTCCAGCTTCTCCCGAAACAGGGCCAAAGCCTTTCCACGGTGGGAAATCTCGTTTTTCTCCTCTGCCGTCAGTTGTGCAAAAGTCTTTTTCCGCTGAGGCAGGAAAAACACCGGATCATAGCCAAAGCCGCCCTCACCCTGAGGCGCATAGGCAATGGTACCTTCGCACTCACCTCTAGCGGCGAGAACATCCCCGTTGGGAAAACAGCAGGTAATCACCGATACAAAACGGGCAGTACGAGGGGTTTGTCCACGCATATTTTCCAGCAACAGGCGATACCGACCCACATCATCCAGACCGGGGCCGCCGTACCGAGCGGAGTAGACGCCGGGCGCTCCACCCAAGGCATCCACGCACAGGCCAGAATCATCGGCAATGGCGGGCATTCCGGTAGCCTCCATCACCGCATGGGCCTTGAGCAGGGAGTTGGCCTCGAAAGTATCCCCGGTCTCCTCCACATCCACATGTACGCCCAGCTGAGACTGCAAACACACCTCAATACCCAGTTGGGAGAGAATGTCGTTCATCTCTTTGAGCTTCTTCTCATTTTGGCTGGCCAGTACCAGTTTCATTGCACACCCTCCAAAACTTCCTTTTGCCGCTGGACGAGCTCCTCAATGCCCTTCTGGCACAGAGCCACCAGCTGTTGCTGCTCGGCCAAGGTGAAGGCGCGGCCCTCACCGGTGCCCTGCAGTTCCACCAGGGCGCCTTCCTCATTCATCACGCAGTTCAAATCCACCATGGCAGAGGAATCCTCCTCGTAGCACAGATCCAGCATGGGGACATCATCCACAATACCAGCAGAGATGGCAGCCACATAGTGCTTCACCGGAGAGGCGGGCAGGACGCCGTCCTTTACCAGCTTGTTGCAGGCCATGGCCAGAGCCAAGAATCCGCCGGTGACGCTGGCGGTACGAGTACCACCATCCCCTTGCAGCACGTCGCAGTCCACAGTGATGGTCATATCCGGCAACATGGTCATATCCACCGCCGCCCGCAGGGAACGACCAATCAGACGCTGAATCTCTGCTGAGCGGGGAGAGAGTTTCAGCTTGGATACATCCCGGCGGGAGCGCTCCCGGTTGGCCCGAGGCAACATGGAGTACTCCGCGGTGACCCAGCCGGTTCCTTCGGGCACATGGCGGGGAGCGGTCATCTCCACGCTGGCGCAGCACAGCACCTTGGTGTTCCCACAGGTAATCAATACACTTCCCTCAGGAAACTTCACAAAATTGGTTTCAATCTGAATGTCTCTAAGCTGATCTACTGCTCTTCCATCCAAACGAGTCATGATGTTCTCCTCCTTACCGTTATCCCGCAATGGTCATGCCAACCACCTGACAGATGGCCGAAATGACGCCCATAGCTGCCAGAGCGATTCCCACGATGCGTGCGGTTCTCACCGATTTCTCGGGCACATCTTTCCGATTCATCCGCTTTTGTAAATAGGGCACCGGGTTGATGGCATACCAAACGCCATATCCCGTCACCAAAAGACTGAGTACCAACCAAACCATTACAGCAACGCCTCCACAAACGCCTTGGCATCAAAGGGCTGCAAATCGCCCACCTGCTCGCCAACGCCTACGTATTTGACCGGCACACCAAGTTCTTTGGCAATGGCAATGACAATGCCGCCCTTGGCGGTGCCATCCAGCTTGGTGAGCACAATGCCGGTGATACCCGCGCTCTCCCCGAACTGTTTGGCCTGAATGAGACCGTTCTGACCTGTAGTAGCATCCAGCACCAGCAGAGTCTCCCGGCTGGCATCGGGGCACTCCCGATCAATGACTCGGGAGATTTTGTTGAGCTCATTCATCAGGTTCTGCTTGTTGTGCAGACGCCCGGCGGTATCCACCAGTACTACGTCGGTCTTTCTGGCCTTAGCTGCGCTCATGGCGTCATACACCACGGCGGCGGGGTCGGCACCCTCATGCTGCTTGATGATGTCCACGCCGGCACGCTCAGACCAGATGGTGAGCTGGTCGGCGGCGGCGGCGCGGAAGGTATCTCCCGCACACAGCAGTACACGCTTCCCTTCTCCCTTCCAACGGGCAGCCAGTTTGCCAATGGAGGTGGTTTTGCCCACGCCGTTGACCCCGATAAACAGCACCACTGCAGGGGGGCGGCTCATATCTACGCTGGAATCACCCACTGTGAGCAACTCGGCCAAAATCTCCTTCATACAGGCCTTGGCACCCTCGGTATCTTTGATCTTGTCACGCTTACACCGCTGCTTGAGCTCCTCCACCGCTTCCATAGTGGTCTCTGCCCCCATGTCTGCCATGACCAGAGATTCCTCCAACTCGTCATAGAAGTCGTCATCCAGCTGAGAGAAACCGTTAAAAATTCCTATCTTCTTTATCTTATCAAAAAATCCCACGTTTTTCACCTCTATATTTTCTCAATCCTGCAACTGCAGCTGTTCCTCCATCTCATTGAGGTTGATGGTAAGAATGCGGCTGATCCCCTGCTCTTGCATGGTCACGCCGTATAGTACGTCTGCCTCTTCCATGGTGCCTCGGCGATGGGTGATGGCAATGAACTGGGTGCGATCACTCATGCGCCGCAGATACTGGGCATAGCGCACCACGTTGTTGTCATCCAGCGCCGCTTCAATCTCATCCATCACACAAAACGGAGTAGGCCGAACCTTTAGAATGGCAAAATACAAGGCAATGGCCACAAAGGCCTTTTCTCCGCCTGATAGCAGGCTGATAATCTTCAGCGCTTTCCCTGGCGGCTGTGCCTTGATCTCGATGCCGCAACCCAGGATATCCTCCGGGTCCTCCAGCTCCAAGGTCGCCTTGCCGCCGCGGAACAGCTCCAGGAATGTCTCCTGGAACGCCTCCTGGATTTGCAGGAACTTCTCCTGGAAGATTTCCTTCATTTCCTGGGTGATTTGCCGGATGATCTCCTCCAACTCCTTTTTGGAGGCGGTCACGTCATCCCTCTGATCGGTAAAATAGCTGTACCGCTCATAAATGCGCCGGTACTCCTCCACGGCATCGGGATTGATGTTGCCCAGGGCAGAAATGCCGCGTTTGAGCTCGCCAATCCGCTTTTGTGCTCGGGGCACAGATTCCAGAGTTACCCGTTGAGCCCGCGCCGCTTCGTGGGAGAGCTGATAGCTTTCCCACAGCTTGTCCAAAATCTGGCTTTCCTCCATGGCCGCAGTCATAGCCTTTTGCTCCAGCACAGACACTTCGCGTTCCATGGAAAGCATATGGTTGTTCTTCTCCCGGGCCAGCCGGTCTGCTTGGTTGCGCTTCCCTTCCAGTTCCAGCTTCTCGCTCTGCATGGCGGAAAGTTCCCCTTCTCCCTGCTGCTTTTTCAGCAAGTACCCTTGGACCAAGCGCTCTTGCTCCACCATCTGCCGCTGGAGAGCTTGATTTTCCTCTTCCAGCTGTGCAATTCGAGCTTGGCGCCCTGCGGTATCTCCAGAGAGATCCCGTTGTAGCTGTTCCAACTGGTTCAAATTCACCTGCATCGCAGCCTGTTCGCCTTCCAGTCCGGCCCATTGCGCCCGGATGGTGGCTTTCTCCTGACTACACGCCTCCAGTTGCTGCTGCAACTGGCTCTGTCCATGTGTTTTATCCTGTGATTGAGCCTGGAGCACTGCCGCCGACCCTTCCAACTCCACAATGCGGGTCTGGGCCTTTTGGATGGACTCTGCATTCTCTCTGCTGCGCTGCTGCAAGCTGGCTCGTTCCTGACGCAGCACCTGGCAACGCTTCTGGATCTGCTCCACTTGCTGGGTACAATGTTCCACCTGTTGGGTCTGGGTCAGTACCCCATCCTCAGCCTGTCGCAACTGATTGGCGGCGGCATCCAACTCATATTGAGCGGCTGTCCATTCCCGTTGGGCCTGTACCAGTTGCGCCTTGGCCTCCCCGGCCTTCGCTTCCAACTCGCTCATCTGTCCTCGCAGACGCACCAACTCATTAGCACGGGATAGGATGCCCGCAGAGCGAGAGATCGAACCACCGGTCATGGAACCGCCAGCGTTGAGCACTTGACCGTCCAAAGTTACAATGCGGAACCGATGGCCGTACTGGCGGGCAATGGCCATGGCACAGTCCAAATTCTGGGTAATGACCACCCGTCCCAGGAGGTTGGCCATCACATTTTGATAATCCGAGTGATATTCAATCAGCTCATGGGCCAGACCCACATAGCCTCTCTGGGTCTCCAAGCCGGATTCTCGCAGAGTAGACGGGCGGATGGTATTCATGGGCAAAAACGTGGCCCGTCCTCCATCCCGGCGTTTGAGCCAGCCGATGGCCTGTTTGGCATCCTGGTCGCGCTCCATCACCACATGCTGCATGGCTCCGCCCAAGGCGATTTCAATGGCTACAGTGTAAGCATCCGGCACATGAATGAGCCCCGCCACAGGGCCGCGCACACCGGAAATCCCCCCCCGCTTGGCCTCTCCCATCAGCAGCTTTACCGACTTGGAATATCCCTCATATAGCTTTTCCATTTCAGAGAGCATCTGAATGCGGGATTGTAGGTTATTTTGCTCCATCTCCAGGCGACGGCAGGTCTCTTGGACCTGCTGTGCTTTCCGCTGCCTGGTCTGAACCCGGACCTGATAGCCTGCCAATGTATTGGATATACTATCACGCTCTGCTGTCAGTCGCTCCAATTTTGCATTGCATTGGTTCAGTTCGACCTCCTGCTTCTGCTTTTGGCTTTCCTGCTCCATCAACTCTCGGACAACACTCTCTTCCCGATCCATCAACTCTTGTCCGGCCGCAGATAGGGCAGATAAAAGGGCCTTGGTCTCACTGGCTGTGGCTTGCTCCAGTCGCTCCTGTTCTTGTAGCTGGGCCAGCTCCTCCTTCAAGCTGCCTGCGCAGTGGAGCAGCTCTTGGCTGTGGGCATCCAACCGATCCAACTCAGCTTGGAGTCGAGCCAGTTCCCCTTCCAATTCCGCCAGACGCTCCCGGCGCTGGGCCACCTGCTGGGCTAGAGACCCTGCCCGTCCAGCCTGTTGCTCCAATTCATCCTGAATACGGCAAATGTTGTCGGTGTTGTTTTGTTGATCCCGGCGCAGCAATTCCAACTGGCTCTGTCCCTGATGCAACTGCTGTTCCAACTGGCTCTGACGTCGGCGGATTTCCTCCGCCTGTACCTCATAGTCCTGCATTTGCTGAGCATAGTCTTCGGCTGTTTGGTATAGATTCTCCAACTCTTGCCGCAGCTGTTCTCGGTGTGCCCTAGCTGTGTCCAGCGCCGTATTGAGCTGAATACTGTTGGCCCTCAGCTGCTCCAGCTGATCCAACCATACGGAAATCTCCAAGCCCCGCAGTTCATCCCGCATCACCAGGTATTTTTGGGTCTTTTCTGCCTGGATGCGAAGAGGTTCCACCTGCAACTTCAACTCGTCAATTTTGTCATTGATGCGGATCAGATTTTCCTGGGTGCGCTCCAGCTTCCGCTCCGCCTCTTCCTTCCGGTGGCGGAATTTGGAGATACCAGCTGCTTCCTCAAATACTTCCCGTCGGTCCGAACTTTTTACTGACAGTATCTCATCAATTTTACCCTGGCCAATGATGGAATAGCCCTCACGCCCCAGGCCCGTGTCCATAAACAGCTCGTTGATATCTCGTAGGCGGCAAGAGCGACGGTTGATGAAATATTCACTTTCTCCGGAGCGATAATACCGTCGGGTCACCGCCACCTCCTGTTCCTCCAAAGCCAAGAGGTGCTGACTGTTATCCAAGACCAAGGTCACTTCCGCAAAACCCAAACTCTTGCGCTTGGCCGTGCCGTCAAAAATGACGTCCTCCATTTTGTTGCCCCGGAGGGTACGCGTAGACTGTTCCCCCATGACCCAACGAATGGCATCGGCAATATTGGATTTTCCCGATCCGTTTGGGCCCACAATCACCGTGATGTCGGCGCCAAAGGTCAGCACCGTCTTTTCCGGGAAGGACTTGAACCCCTGGATCTCCAGTGCTTTCAAATACAATCCATGCACCCCATTATCTCCAGGTCTGATCGCGCTTGGAACTTTGGATGAGTTCGCAAGACAATACAGATTGATTGTATCATTCCACCCGCATTTTTGCAACCACTTCCCCTGTTTTCTATGGAATATGCAAACAGAGGCCACCCAGAATGGGCAGCCCCTGTACGTATTTATCGTGCGCCGTTGAATTCATCGTAGAACCGGTCATGCACCACCTGTACTGCACGATCGGCATCGCAGCTGTCCACCAGAACGGATACTTTGATCTCACTGGTGGAGATCATATTGATGTTAATGCCCGCATTGAACAACGCTTCAAACATGGCAGCAGCCACGCCGGGATTGTTGATCATACCAGCACCCACAATGGACACCTTGGCAATGTTGTCCGATACGTCGATGTGATCGAAGGCAATCACTTCCCGGTTCTCTTCCAGCAGCTTCTGGGCCAAGTCCATGTCGCTCTTGGCCACGGTAAAGCTGATATCCTTGGTCTCACTGCGGCCAATAGACTGAAGGATGATATCCACGTTCACGTTGTTCCGGGCCAGCAGAGAGAAAATCTTAAAGGCGATACCCGGAGTGTCCTCCAAGCCCACCAGGGCCAGTCGGGCAATATTTTTGTCCTTGGCGACACCGCTAATATGAGACTTTTCCATGCGCTTGACTACCTCCTTGACTTTTGTACCAGGTGTTCCCGAGAAGCTGGAGAGCACCTCCAACTTCACATCGTATCGCTTTGCCATTTCCACCGAGCGGTTGTGGAGCACTTGGGCGCCCAGTGTGGCCAATTCCAACATCTCTTCGTACGTAATCTCATCCAGCTTTCGAGCGCTGGGCACCAGGCGGGGATCGGCCGTGTAGACACCATCCACATCGGTATAGATCTGGCAGAGATCGGCGTGGAGCACCGCTGCCAAAGCCACCGCAGAAGTATCTGAGCCACCTCGGCCCAAGGTGGTAATATCCCCGTACTTGTTCAGGCCCTGGAATCCTGTGACGATGACGATGCGTCGCTTATCCAGCTCCTCCATGATGCGGTCGGGCTTGACTCGTTTGATGCGGGCATTGGTATATCCAGAATTGGTGTGAAACCCTGCTTGCCATCCTGTGAGGGACACCACCGGATATCCCAACTTTTCAATGGCCATAGCACACAGTGCACAAGAGATCTGTTCTCCGGTAGACAAGAGCATATCCATCTCTCTTCGCGAGGGATTGGGATTTAACTCCTGTGCTTTTTCAATCAGATCATCCGTGGTATCCCCCTGCGCAGACAGGACAACCACAACGCTGTTGCCTTTCTGATAGGTATCTGTGATGATACGGGCCACATTGCGTACCCGCTCTGCATTGGCCACAGATGAGCCGCCAAATTTTTGTACGATCAATGCCATTGCTCTTTCCATCCTTTCGGGCCGTAGTTCTGCCCCATTCTATGTCAGTGGCTCCAGTCAGTTGAGCACTCGAATCAGGGACAGTACCGTCATCCCGTTGAGCTTTTCTCGCAGTTGCGCTTCCGTCATGGCCAACTCCGTAATACCTGCTGCCTCACTGGGTGTGGCTCCGCTACGGGCCAAAAGCTTGATCTCACCCACCTGATGCCGCAGGGTGTCTGCAGTGCTCTGTACCCGCACGTAGAAGCGACTTTCCAGCTCCTGAGTGCCGCAGACTAAGGCAGCGTTACCCTCTTCCCAGGTAATGGGGCTCCGGTAACCACCGCAGCGGGCGATATCCATCACATCCGCCACTACAGCAGAGGCGGTGGGCAGCTTACCGGCACCACGGCCATAGAACATGACATCACCCACGGCATTCCCCTTGACGAACACCGCATTGAATACATCCTCCACCGCAGCAATGGGATGGGTGCCATCCACCAGATGAGGGGCCACATAGGCGCACACCCGTCCATCTGCCTGGCGTACAGCGCGCCCCAAAAGCTTGATTTTCTTGCCCGCTGCGTCCGCATAGTCCACATCAGCCAGGGAGATACCGGTAATTCCCTCGGTAGGCACCAGCTGAGGGTCCACATTTTTTCCAAAAGCCAGGTCTGCCAAAATGCAGATCTTGCGGCAGGCATCATAGCCCAAAATGTCCGCCGACGGGTCCCGTTCAGCATAGCCATTCTCCTGGGCTTCTTTCAGTGCAGTTTCAAAGGGCAGTCCTGCCTGAATCATCCGGGTGAGGATGTAGTTGGTGGTGCCGTTGAGAATGCCGCACACTTCCTCCACCTGGTTAGCGGCCAAACACACCGTCAGGGGGCGAATGATGGGGATACCTCCGCCTACGCTGGCCTCAAAAAGGTAGCACACACCCTTCTCCTTGGCCAAGCGAGTCAATTCCAAGCCATGGCAGGCCACCAACTCTTTGTTGGAGGTTACGACATTCTTTCCTGCCTGCAAAGCACGCTGGGTAAAGTTCAGGGCAACCGTAGCCCCGCCGATAGTCTCCACCACAATAGATACTTCAGGATCTTCCTCAATGACCGAGAAGTCCTTAACAAAACTGCCTCCATAGGGAGAGTGGTCGAAATCACGCACATCCAGAATGTATTTGACCTCCACCTCCTGCCCCACGCTGGCAGCAATGGAACCTTTATTCTCAAAAAGAACCTGGGCAACCCCAGATCCCACGGTTCCGTAACCCAAAATTGCTACTTTTACCATGCTTGTCACCTCATACCTTCCTCTTATCCAGCCAACACTTCACAACGCAGTACCTCAGGCAGTTCCCGCAGTGTGGCCAACAAATCCTCCAGTTCCATGCTCAACCCAGATGTCTCCAAGCCCAGGGTCACAGCAGCAGCCTCGCCGCCGGGAATGGCCTGGTTGATGGTCAACACATTTCCACCCCAATCGGCAAACATATTCAGCACACCGGACAGTGCGCCCGGACGATTGCACAATAAGATCTGAATGGTCACGATGCGGCCATGGAGCATATCCCGAAAGGGACGCACAGCGTCTTTGTATTTATAAAATGCACTGCGGCTAATCCCCACACGCTGGGTGGCAGCATTGACCGTCTGTGCCTCTCCCGTCTCCAGCATCCGTTTGGCATCCGCTACCTTCAAATATATTTCCGGCAACGCTGACGCCTCTACAATAAAGTACCTGGGTCTTTGCGACATATCTTCGATCCTCCCTTTTGCAAAGCACATCGCTGATGTCTTTCTGTTGTGGTCCATTGTATCACAGAGATGGACAGATGGCAATTTCCTTTCTTTATCAAGTTATACAAAATTCCAGCTTACATCTAGTCTTTTTGTATCTATCTAGCCATAGGTATGAGAAAATGCTCCCTGAGAAACCAGGGAGCATTTTCTCTTCTCGCCGTGTTCTATCCGTCCACGCTTTGCGATGCGCTGGGCTGTGGATCCGGAGATGTTACAGGTTCAGAGGGTTCTGGTGAGACATCCGGCTCCGGCGATGTTACAGGTTCAGAGGGTTCCGGCTCCGGCTCAGTGGTAGCTTCTGTATGCAAGGTACATGCTCCTTCATTTTCCAAACCGTTGTAGATGGAAAGCAGTGCATAGTAGTCCTCGATGGTATCCCCAGACTCAATGGCCTCTCGGGCGTAGTCCACCATAGCCACCTGCTTCACCGACTCCTTCGGGCAGTAGGGACCAGCAATGTGGTAAGCCTTTGTCTCCTTGCCGTTGGCATTGAGAATGGGACATTCCGTGCAAATGCTCACCAACACATGGCAGGTGCAGTACCCACTGGGTACGTCACTGCTGAGCAAGCGCATACTCACCGTGCGATTTCCTCGAATATCCATGGTGCAGTTGTCTGTGGCCAGTTTGCCACAGTCTTTACAGATGCTCACAGTAGTCACACCGCTGGGTTGAGAGAAAGACTTCTGGGGCAGATTTTCATGGACGCGGCTCATGACCTTCTGCCACAAAATTGTAGAGGGGCTGGGCCACATGTCGCCCACAGACTCACCATAGGGGTAGCCGATCCACACAGCTGCGGTGTAGTAAGAGGTGTAACCCACAAACCACTGGTCATAAGCGTTATCGGTGGTACCCGTCTTACCTGCCACAGTTTGGCCAGAAATACGAGCCGCAGTACCGGTACCGTAGCTAACGACGTTGGTAAGCATCTGGTTGATATAGAAAGTGGTGCGCTGGCTGAGGATATACTCGGTACTGGGAGTGTTGTCAATGAGAACATCTCCGTTGTTGTCCTTCACCGACAGATAGATCGTCGCTTCGGTAAAGGCACCATTGCGGGGGAAGGTGGCGTAAGCTGCCGCCATCTCAAAGGTGGAGACACCGTCGGTCAAACCACCCACAGCCAACTGGCTGTATCCCAAGTCGGACTTGACATCGCCATTTTCCTCCACGCGCTCTTCCACCATGGTGGAGATACCGAACTTGTTGGCCATATAGTCAAAAGACTTCTGGAATCCCAACATCTCCAGCACGTTGGCCGAGATGGTGTTGATAGAGCTTGTGACACCTTCCAACACCGTAGTCAGACCGCGGTAGCGATCCGGGTAGTTGTGCAACCAGTAGAAGCCCATCCAGCGGGGCACGTCATCGGTGACGGTGGCAGGGGTAATCAAGCCTTCCTCAATAGCTGGCGCATACACCGACAACGGCTTGATGGACGATCCGGGCTGTCGAACCGTGTCGGTGGCATAGTTCCAGCCGCGGTTGATGGTCTTCTCGCCCACATCACCGGCCAATGCCACCACCATTCCAGATTCGTTGTCCACCACGGTAATGGCCGACTTCATTTGCTGTCCACTCTTGGAGACATAGTTCAGGTTGCTGGCATCATTATATACTGCATCCACTGCAGCCTGGACATCCGGATCATAAGGGACAATAATCTCCAGGCCGCCGCTGTACACCATCTTGGTCACAACCTCCGAGGACAGGCCAGTCTGCTCCATAAGGTCCTTGGTTACCTCATCAATGACTGCCTCCACGTACCAGGAGTAGACCGTCTTGGTGCTGGTGTCGGCGTTGTTATGCTCCGCCTGGGTCTCCTCATCCCAGTCCGTGCGGAACACCAACTTCTCTGCCTTGGCCTGTTCGGCAGTCTCCTTGGGGATCACGCGATCACCGCTCTCCTCCGGATCTGCCATCAAGTTCAGAATCATCTCTTGACGAGCCTTGTTGTAATCTCGGGCGGTCCACACGGTACCATCGTCAAAGCTGTTCTTGGCTCCACACTCCGAGCACACATCATCCTTGGTCAGAGAGTAGGCCTTACAGTTGGTGCACTGATAACGAGTGACCTCCAAGGTGGAATAGGGACTGTACAGAGAGGGGTTGTTGGTGATGCCGGCCAAGCTGGCACACTCAGCCAAAGAGAGTTCCGAGACATCTTTGCCAAAATACATCTGGGCGGCAGACTGGACACCGTAACAACCCTGGCCCAAGTAGATCTCGTTGAGATACCAGGTGAGTATATCCTCCTTGGAGTAGTTCTTCTCCAATTCCAAAGCGGTGAAAATCTCCAGAATCTTACGTTTGACCGTGACATCATCGTACTCGGTGATGTTCTTCACCAACTGCTGGGTCAGGGTGGAGCCACCAAAGGTATTGCGCATACCGATGAACATGTTGACGAAAGCTCCCGCTGTGCGGTACCAGTCCACACCGTTGTGTTCGTAGAAACGCTTGTCCTCGACCACGACCACGGCGTTGATCAAGTCCTGGGGAATATCTTCATAGTCCACCCACTGGCGGTTTTCCGCACCGACCAGAGTTTGTAGTTCCACCAGTTCCCCTGTGTTTTTGTCCTGATACTTGATCACGGAGTTTTCATTCAGGGTATAAGCAGACAGGTCCAAGGTCGCCTCGGGAATAATCACGTTTTTGATATACACCGCAGCATAACAAGCCATAAATGCCCCGGTTACAATCCCGATCAGCAACAGCGTCCCCAGCACTTTCCCAACTCGCAGCGCAATGGTGCTGGCCTGGGACTGCTGCTTTTTGGGACGAGCATTCCGTTCAGAGCTGCTGCGGGTGGTTCTCTCCGTGCTGTGGCCCTGAGTCCGGGATGCGTCGTGCCTCCGCCTGGGTCTGCGCTCAGGTGATGGCCGATTGTAGTTCATCTCTGACATATTGGGTACCTCCGATGTATTTGGGCGAAACCGCCCATTTGGTCCTACTTTTTCATTCTCTTCATGAAAATTTATCCGTCAATTCCACAGATTCCGAACAAAAGTCCTTGAAACTTTTTGCAAATTTGCTGAATTGATTCATGATATTATAGCACACCCCCTCTGGTTTGTCCACCCTGCTCGACTCCTGCCGTTCTCCCTTGTAGAATTGTGATACATATGATATAATCACCGGAGTTTATAGCTTTATTAGACGGAGGAAAGACAAATATGATCCAACTTATTGTCAGCGATATTGACGGAACTCTCCTTCCCTATGGCGAAACCATTTTGTCCGATGATATATTTTCCTTGATTCAGCAGCTAAAGGAGCGCGGGATTCCCTTTTGCCCCACATCTGGCCGACAGTACCATTCTATGCGTTCCCTCTTCCCTGCTCTGGCCGATGAAGTGCCCTTTGTGTGTGAAAATGGCGGCGTGGTATTTGGCCCCGGTAAGGAAGAAACCGCTCCCATTTGGGCCTCTATCCCCATGGAGCGGGAAACGGCACTGACCTTGGCTGAGGAAATTCTTGCACTCCCCCAGTGTGAACTGTTAATCACGGGAGCCAAGTACGCCTATCTGTGGCATCAGTGTCCCCAGGAATACGTGGAGCATATGCGAGACTTCAAGGGATTCCAAGTTAAAATCATCGAAAACCTGGAAGAAGTTCAGGAAGACATCCTGAAGGTATCCGCACACTGTCCCCAAGGAACTCAGTCTGCCGAAGATCATTTGGGCCCCAACTGGTCCCACGTGTTTCACATGGCTGTGGCTGGACACGACTGGCTGGATTTCACCATGGCTGATAAAGGACAAGGTGTGGTGGAACTGTGCCGCATTTTGGGTGTATCTCCGCAGAACGTTCTGGCCTTCGGAGATAACTGGAACGATGTGGCCATGCTCTCCGCAGTGGGCCATCCTTATCTGATGGATTCCGCCCATCCCGAACTGCTCAAGCAGTTCCCTACTACCTGCCATCGGGTAGAAGACGTGTTGCGCCATTGGCTGGACACCGGAGAGCTCCTGTAAAAGCATTACCACAATTTAGGAGGGAACTATGTTTCCGGAAGGATTTCTCAAACGATTGAACGATCAATTAGGCCAGGAGGAGTTGGCTCAATTTCTGGCCGCAGCGGAGCACCCACGCTGGGTGGCCCTGCGCATCAACAAGCTGAAAACGCATACGCCCCCTTCTTTGGATGCTTTGGCCCTGACGCCGGTACCCTGGGCCGAGCAAGGGTATTATTACGACCCCAATACCCGGCCCGGGCTTTCCCCCTATCATGAAGCAGGACTTTACTATCTCCAGGAAGCCAGCGCCATGGCCCCTGCTGGGCTTTTGGATGTACAGCCCGGTATGCGGGTACTGGACCTGTGCGCCGCCCCTGGTGGAAAGTCTTCTCAGCTTGCCGCACAACTGGACGGAAAGGGTTTGTTGGTCTCCAACGAAATCGAGCCAAAACGAGCCGTGATTCTCAGCCGCAACCTAGAGCGCATGGCGGTGGCCAACTCTCTGGTGCTCAATGAACATCCTCGCAAGTTGGCTGACCGGTTTCAGGAATACTTTGACCGTATTTTGGTAGATGCTCCCTGCTCTGGCGAGGGAATGTTCCGCAAAGAGGAGGCCGCCTCCACCGACTGGAGCATGGAGACGGTGCAGATGTGCGCCCATCGCCAAGGCGAGATTCTCCACTCTGCAGCCCAAATGCTCCGTCCCGGCGGACGTTTGGTGTACTCCACCTGTACCTTTGCCCCGGAGGAAAATGAGGGAGTCATTGCCGCGTTCCTCCAAAGCCACCCGGATTTCACCCTGGTGCAGGTGGATGCCCCCTGGTTCTCCCCTGGCCGTCCCGACTGGGTGGATGCCCCTGACTGCGGTCTGGAACATACCTTCCGCCTTTGGCCCCACCATCTCCACGGAGAGGGGCACTTCGCAGCGGTGCTGGAACGTGCTGGTGATGGGGTGGCCCAAGACCAGCCTCTGGAAGCAGGCTTTCCCTGTCCCAAGGAATTCACCGAATTTTGCTCTGCTACCAGGATTTCACTCCCTAAAGGTCGGTTGATTTCCTTTGGCAAAAATCTGTGGTTGGTGCCAGAGGAAATGCCTTCCTTAAAGGGTCTGAAGGTGCTTCGTGCGGGATTGGAGCTAGGCCAGCTGCTGAAAAATCGCTTTGAACCTTCCCATGCCCTGGCTCTTTGGCTCAAAGAAGCCGCTTCCCAGGTGGACTATCCCGTAGACAGCCCGGAAATTGCCGCATATCTCTCCGGTAATACCATCTCTGGGCCTCAGACCGGCTGGACCCTCCTCAAAGTGGACGGCCTCTCTCTGGGCTGGGTCAAGGGAAGCAATGGCGTCTTAAAAAATCATTTCCCCAAGGGATTGCGGCGCACCTTGCGCTGAAGTCTCTGTGGACAGGAGGAGGGCCCTCATGCAAATCGGTTGTGTCGTCTTAGCTGCCGGAAAAAGCACGCGGTTTGGCGGCAACAAACTACTGGCACCTCTCAACGGGGTACCACTTCTAGCCCACACAGTGAAGGCCATCCCCACCGCTCTATTTTCCCAGATGGTGGCCGTGGTCAGCGATTTTCAAGTTGCTCAACTCTGCCGAGAGTTCGACGTGGAGGTGTGCGCCTATGAGGGTGGGCCCCAGAGCCAGTCCATTCGCACAGGATTGCAGGCCCTCAAACCGATGGACGGATGTCTTTTTGTGCTGGGAGATCAGCCGTTATGCAGTTCTGAGAGTATCCAGCGATTGGTGCATTCCTTCCAGGCACAGCCGGAACACGTCCATCGCCTGTCCTACCAGGGACAACCTTCCAGCCCCACCCTGTTCCCCGCAAACCTGTTTCCCGCGCTGATGCAACTGCATGGCGAGCGGGGCGGTATGGCTACCGCGGGAGACACTCCTGTGCACTACGTGGAGGCCTTCTGTCCCCAAGAACTGTGGGACGCAGACACCCCGGATAAATTATCCAAAATACAACAATATTTACAGGCACATCCCTGATCTTTCCTGGGGATGTGCTTATTGTTGCTTTACATACCATTCGAATTAGGTTACAATATAATATATATTGTTGTGCGTTGGCCGAAACATGCGAATATACTAGGTTTGGAGGAAGTGCCTTGTTGACCATCAGACAATATGTCCGGGCGGAGAGCCTGGAACAAGCCTATGAATTAAACCAAAAAAAGACCAATCTCATCCTGGGCGGTATGCACTGGATGAAAATGACCACCCGCAATGTAGATACTGCCATTGACCTGTCCGGTCTGGGTCTGGACACCATTGTGGAGACCGACCAGGCTTTCGAGATCGGCTGCATGGTCACTCTGCGCCAGTTGGAGCAGCACCCTGCCCTCAACACCTTTACCAACCACGCCGTGGCTCATGCTGTGAAGGACATTGTGGGCGTGCAGTTCCGCAACACCGCCACCGTTGGCGGCTCGATTTTTGGCCGCTATGGGTTCTCCGATGTGCTCACCGTCTTTTTGGCCCTGAATACCAAAGTGGTGTGCCATCACGCCGGTGAACTCTCTTTGGAAGAGTATGCCCAGATGCCCGCTGACCGGGATATTCTGGTCAAGCTGGTGGTGGACAAGCAGCCCAAGCCTGTGGCTTATCAGGCCATGCGTCACGCTCGCACCGACTTCCCCATTCTCACCTGTGCTGTCTCCTGTGTGGATGGCGTATGGCAGGCTGCAGTGGGTGCACGTCCCCACAAGGCTGCTCTGGTGCAGGATCAGGAGGGCATCCTGTCCCAAGGTGTGAACCAGGAGTCCGCCCAGAAGTTCGGAGAGTATGTCAGCCAGAAGCTGAACTTTGGCTCTAATATGCGGGGCAGTGCCCAGTATCGTCGCCAAATCTGCGGCGTGTTGGTGCAGCGAGCCACTATGGCAGCAAGTGAGGTAAAGTAACATGGAATTGAAGTTTGAACTCAACGGCAAAAAGATTGCCACTGTGGTGGAAGCCGACAGCCTGCTGCTGGATGTACTGCGCTCCCTGGGGTGCGCCAGCGTTAAGAGAGGCTGTGAGAGCTCTAACTGCGGTTTGTGTACCGTGTTTGTGGACGACAAGCCGGTGCTGTCCTGCTCGGTGCTGGCTGCTCGTGTGGAAGGCCGTCGGGTCACCACCTTGGAAGGCCTTCAGGACGAGGCCGCTGATTTTGGCGCATTCATTGCCGATCAGGGCGCGGAGCAGTGCGGCTTTTGCAATCCCGGTCTGATGATGAACGCCATTGCCATGTTCCGAGAGAATCCCCACCCCACGGAGGAGGAAATTCTCTCCTATCTCAGCGGCAACTTGTGCCGCTGCTCCGGCTATGAAGGCCAGCTGCGGGGTATTCAGTCCTACCTGGCCTTCAAGGATGCTCAGAAAGGAGGAGCCTGAGACCATGCGTCACGTGAATCAACCCGTCCGCAAAAAGGACGCTATGGCCCTGCTCACCGGCAAGCCGGTGTACACCGGGGATCTGTATGACCCCAAGGCTTTGGTGGTAAAGGTGCTCCACAGCCCCCACGCCAATGCCATGATCGAGAACATCGACACCTCCATCGCCATGAAGGTTCCCGGCATTGAGGCCATCTTCACCTATAAGGATGTTCCCCAGAAGCGGTTTACCATGGCTGGTCAAACCTATCCCGAGCCCAGCCCCTATGACCGACTGCTTCTGGACCGCCATGTGCGCTTCCACGGGGACGCTGTGGCCGTGGTGGCCGGAGAAAATGTGAAGGCCGTAGATAGGGCCCTGAAACTCATCAAAGTCACCTATCAGGTACTCCCCGCGGTGCTGGACTTCCGCACCGCCAAGGATAACCCGGTGCTGGTCCACCCCGAGGACAACTGGGTGGCCCACTGCCCCGTGGGCGCGGACAATCACCGCAACCTGTGTGCCCATGAGGAGACCGGCCACGGAGACATCGAGGCTGTGCTGGCCGACTGTGACGTGGTGCTGGAGCGCACCTATCACACCAAGGCTAACAGCCAGGCTATGATGGAGACCTTCCGCACCTACACCTATATGGACACCTATGGGCGACTGAATGTGCTCAGCTCCACCCAGATTGTCTTCCACGCCCGGCGCATCATCGCCCACGCCCTGGACATCCCTAAATCCAAGGTGCGGGTGACCAAGCCCCGTATCGGCGGCGGCTTTGGTGCCAAGCAGAGCTGTGTCACCGAAATTTTCCCCGCCCTGGTTACCTGGAAGACGGGCAAGCCCGCTTATCTGGTATACAGCCGTCAGGAAAGTCAGACCGCAGGCAGCCCTCGCCACGAGATGGAGATTACCGTGCGCATCGGTGCCATGAAAGATGGGCGCATCCGTGGTTTTGACATGTATACTCTGTCCAACACCGGTGCCTACGGCGAGCACGGCCCCACCACCGTGGGCCTGTCCGGCCATAAGTCCATCCCCCTGTATAACCGCAATCAGGAAGCCTATCGTTTCACCTATGATGTGGTATACACCAACGTGCAGGCCGCCGGTGCCTACCGTGGCTACGGCGCCACTCAGGGTCTGTTTGCCGTAGAGAGCATCGTCAACGAATTGGCTTCTGAGCTGAAGATGGACCCGGTGAAGCTGCGTGAGATGAACCTGGTGGCTGAGGGACAGGTGCTTCCCGCCTACTACTATGAGCCTTGTAACGCCTGTGCTCTGGACCGCTGCTTGAAAGAGACCGCCCAGCGCATGGGCTGGGATGAAAAATACCCCTGTCGGGATATGGGCAACGGCAAGGTGCGCAGTGTGGGTGTGGCCATGGCCATGCAGGGCTCCAGCATCTCCCACGTGGACATTGGTGGCGCCACCATCAAGCTCAACGACGACGGTTTCTATGCCCTGACCATCGGTGCTGCTGATATGGGCACGGGCTGCGATACCATCCTGGCCCAAATGGCCGCAGAGGTTATGGAATGTGACGTGGACAACATTGTGGTCTATGGCGCAGACACCGACGCCTCCCCCTATGACTCCGGTTCCTATGCCTCTTCTACCACCTACCTCACCGGCCGTGCGGTGGAAGAAGCCTGCCAGAAGCTGCGGGAGAGCATTCAGAAAATCGGAGCCGTTCTTTTGAAGTGCGATGTGGAGGATACGGAGTTTGACGGCAAAGAAGTGCGCTGTGTCAGCGATCCTCAGCGCACAGTGTCCCTGGCCGATGTGGCCACTGCCTCCATGGTCAACAACGAGTTCGAGACCCAGTTCACTTCTACTACTTCTTCTCCCGTCTCCCCGCCTCCCTATATGGTGGGTATGGTGGAAGTGGAGATCGACAAGGCCACCGGAGCCATTGAGATTATCAACTACGAGGCCACCGTGGACTGTGGCACCGTCATCAACCCCAATCTGGCCCGGGTACAGACCGAGGGCGGCATTGCCCAGGGGATTGGCATGGCCCTCTATGAGGACATCACCTATGATGAGCGGGGCGCGATCCGCGAGAATTCCTTCATGCAATATAAGATCCCCACCCGTCAGGATGTGGGACGCATTCACGTGGAATTCGAGCCCAGCTATGAGCCCACCGGTCCATTTGGCGCCAAATCCATCGGTGAGATCGTCATCAACACCCCCTCCCCCGCCATTGCCCATGCGGTATACAACGCCACCGGTGTGTGGCACCGGGAGCTGCCCATCACTCCGGAAAAAATTCTACTGGGCGAGAAATACTATGAGAAGTCCTCTGTGTGATTTTGTCACAGAAGAAGGATTCCTGACGGTGTATCATAACACTATCAAACAACAAGAACAAAGGAGATGTTCCTATGAATGCTATGACCATTACCAAGGAAAATTTTGATACTGAAGTACTTCAAGCTTCCCAGCCCGTCCTGCTGGACTTCTGGGCTGAGTGGTGCGGCCCCTGCCGTATGCTCTCCCCTGTGGTGGATCAGATCGCCGCTGAGCGTACCGACATCAAGGTGGGCAAGGTGAACGTGGATGAGCAGCCTGAGCTGGCCCGCCAGTTTGGCGTGATGAGCATTCCCACTCTGGTGGTGATGAAGAACGGCGAGGCTGTGGCCCAGTCCGTGGGTGTTCAGCCCAAGGAAGCCATTCTCCGCATGCTGTAAATAGCCCATCGACCCCAGCGGTTGCCTGTGCAGCTGCTGGGGTTTCTTCCTATTCTCGTTGCTTTTTCCAGTAGAAACGGGTATACTGACCTCAACCCCACCAAAGCGAAAGGAGCCTTGTGTCTATGAAAAAACACAGTGGAAAATCCATCCCGTGGCCCAAGGGAAAACTGGGCAAAATCCTCATCAACCTTTTGATTACGGCGGTGCTAGGTTTCCTCTATTTTTATATCACTCTCCCCGCCATCAATCCCCAATCCACGGAGTTTTATGGCTTTGTGTTCCTCCTATGTCTCGTCTACATGATCTGTGCCCTAGTCACCTCTGGTTTCCAGGACACCCACGTGGTGATGGACGGGAAGGAGAAGTTGAAGCATTACTTTCACTTCATCAAACAGCAATGCCTCCCCGTAGGCCTTCTCATGCTGGCCCTTATTGTGGTGGGTGTGGTGGGACAGATCGTTTCTCTACCCATTTTCCGTGCTCAAGATTACCGGGAGCTTCTCACTGTGAAAAACGGGGAATTCACCCAGGATATCAGCCAGATCTCCTTTGATGAAATTCCAACTCTGGATCGCACCTCGGCGGAATATTTGGGTGACCGTCAGATGGGCACCCTCAGCGACATGGTCAGTCAATTTGAATACGGTGGGGACTCCACACAGATCAACTACCAGGGCCGCCCCGTCCGTGTGGCTCCCATCGCCTATGCCGACCTGTTCAAGTGGCTGACCAACCGCGGAGAGGGATTGCCTGCCTATGTGCTGGTGGACATGGTAACCCAGGAGGCACAGGTGGTGCGGCTGAATGAGGGCATGAAGTATTCCTTCTCTGAGCCCCTCAACCGAAACATCATGCGCCATCTCCGATTCCAATATCCCACCTTCATGTTCTCCACGCCCCGCTTTGAAATTGACGAGAACGGCCAGCCTTGGTGGATTGCTCCCCGTGTGGTCAAAACCATCGGCCTGTTTGGTGGCACCGATATTCAGGGCGCAGTGCTGTGCAACGCCATCACCGGTGAGTGCCAGTATTATGATGAGGTTCCCTCTTGGGTAGACAACTTGTACACCCCTGCCTTGATTATGGAGCAATACAACTACTACGGTACACTGGTCAACGGCTTCCTCAACTCCATCTTTGGCCAGAAAGATGTGACCGTCACCACCGAAGGATACAACTACATCGCCATCAACGATGACGTGTATGTATACACCGGCGTCACCTCCGCCAACTCTGACCAGTCCAATCTGGGCTTCCTACTCTCCAATCAGCGCACCAAGGAGACTACGTTCTATGTGGCCCCTGGCGCCACGGAGAACGCCGCTAAGGCCTCTGCTGAGGGCGTGGTGCAGGACTTGGGTTACACCGCAACCTTCCCTCTGCTCATCAACGTGGCAGGGCAGCCCACCTATTTCATTCCCCTGCAGGACAACACCTTGCTGGTCAAGAGTTACGCCATGGTCAATGTGGCCCAGTACCAGCTGGTAGCCACCGGCAACACTGTCTCCCAGTGTGAGCAGGAATACATCCGTATGCTCACAGATAAAGGTCTGACCGAGGAAGAGGAATTGCCTCAGACCTCCGCTCAGGGCGTGGTGGCGGAAATTCGCAGCGCCGTATTGGACGGCAACACCTATTATTATGTACGTCTGGAGGGTGAACAGGTATTCTATTCCCTCTCGGCCCGAGATAACCAAAGCGCCGTGATCCTCAATGTGGGCGATCAGGTAACCATTGAGCATCAAGTTCTGGAGGATGCTACATCCATTCTCCAGGGCTATTCCCTTACTATCGACGTTGCAGCGGCTTCCCCAAAAAATTGATTACAGCCAAAAGAGGCCCCCGGCTAAGCCGGGGGCCTCTTTTCGTAGTCAGGACCCCCGGCTAAGCCGGGGGCTTGAGTAAGCCCTAGAAGGGCATAATACAGACAACGCCCCTCAAGGGGCCCCGAATGGGTCGGTCAACTGCATTGCTGACTCATGGCGGGC
>NZ_NFHE01000059.1 GCF_002161235.1 Pseudoflavonifractor sp. An85 | reverse complement strand
ACCGTTTTATCAGACTCCACTGCTTCCAGCCGCTACCGTCGGCAGCCTTGGCGTTGTCCTCGGGGATGTCTCCCTCCGGGGCGGTATCCCCGATCACGTTCTTGTCCGTCATCTTGGTTCCTTTCCTTATCGATCTATGGAATGCTATCATGATAGCAAGATGTAATGACATTTTGCTTTATTCGCATCCCAGAATCAGATACGCCACGAGGGATACGCCGAGGACTAGATACATCGCCACCGGCGGTATCGAGGAGATCATGGTCAGAATCCTGTATTGGTACTCAGCAAAGCCCTTTAGAACATCGAACAGGCTCCGGTCTATCCGCCCCCGGAGAGATTGAAGCGCATCCCTGATCCTGCATTCGAGTTTCCGCAGCCAAACCACCGTGCACGCTCCTTTCCCGTCTACTATCATCCTATCATAATAGGAAGATAAGAATGTGGGTAGATAGTTAAGTGTGTCCTCCGGCGTGTCCATCTGCCTGACCAGCCCTGCCGTTCGCACCACGGGAGGGTCGGCCCCGGTTTAGGCCCGAGGGAAAGCAGACCGGAGCGCGAAGCGCGCAGGGCTTTCCCATCGGGTTTGATCCACACCCCGGCCACGACGTAAACCGGCTGTTCCGGTCGATACTATCAAACCATTTTACCTTTTTTGTGGATTGCTTTATTACTGCTTTTCCGTATCGTTGGCGTCCCGGAACTCCATGGTGAGTCCGCGCCGTTCCTTGGCACGCTGGGCCACGGCCCGCGCCCATGCGGCGGACTGTTCGGAGCCGGTGCAGTCCCGGTCGCGCCGGGGCACCTCCACGATGTCGCCGCCGTCCTCCACGAGGCGCTGCACCTCGGCGTCGAACTTCCTTTTGAGGTCCAGCATATCCTTGGCGATCTGCGGTGGCGGCGTGCGGCTGCCCTCCCAGCGCTTCACGCTCTGCACCGTCACGCCCCACCGGTTCGCCAGCCATTTCAGGGTCAGGCCCATGCTTTCCCGCAGAGCCTTGTTCTCAGCAGGCGTCATCCATACTCCTTTCCTTGATTGCAAAGCACCCCCGGCATCCGAAGCTGCCGGAGGTGTTGGCGTAATCCGAAGCGTTCATCGATCCAGCGGTCGTTCGTTGGCCGCCGCGTCATGGCCGTCGAGGGCCTGTGAGGCGTCGCGCATGGTCTTGGCCTCCGCGCTGAGGCTCACGGATTTCTCCGATACGGCGGGAGAAGGCTCCGGTTCGATGGTGTGATCCCCCCATGGGGCGGTGACTTCGATGCGCCGGTCTTCAAGCCCGTTGCGGGCGAGGATGCGCCGTTCGGCGGCGTCGTAGGGTTCGGACGCCTCGGCATCCGGGCCGTCCACGCTTTCCGAGTCGATCTCGTCCCATTCCCATGATTCGGGATCGAAGCGTTCAAGCCGGACCATGGTGTGGAACCCCTCACCGGTGGGAGCCGCCTCGGGCAGCCCCGTGTAGGGGTTTTCCCCTTCTTCCAGCCCGTTCTCCATCTCATCGTAGGAAAGGCGGTATGCGTATTCGCCGGTAATGAACGCGGACACCTCTACATCAATCGGATGCTGGTGAACGCTGCGGGCGGCGACCTCACGGGCTGCATGATCCGGATTTGCGAACTCGCCAGTGACGAACGCGGCCATCTCCTCGGGTGTGAAGTCGTAATGCACATGCTCCGGATTCTTAAAATCATCGGATACGTCCACGGTGAACCGGTATCTGTCGTAGGTGACGGCGTTGCCGTCGTCGTCATGCACGGTGAATCCGCCGCTTTCGTCAAGCGTGACCTGATCGTGGCTTATGATGTGCCGAACACCGTTTTGGTCGATGCCTTCGAGCGGTGCGTAGTCGTACCACAGGTCCCGAAGCTCCGGGCGCTTGCTGGCATCATGATTTTGGGTGATGCGGTCCCAGTCCTGTTCCATGAACGCCTCCACCGCGCCGACCACCTCGTGCAGGTCGGGAGCGTCCATCACGTTGCAGAACACCACGCCGCTGCGGCTTGCTTCCAGTCCGATGGGGTTCAGCCGTCGGTTGAGGGCGTCCAGCAGTTCGTCCACCATGCCGTCGTGGTCGAAGTAGCCGTCGCTTCCGGTCGCCTGATCGTATTGGTCGAGCATGTTGAGGAACAGGTCATCCGCATGGCTGCCGGGCGTCTGACCGTCCGTCAGCAAAGTATCCAGTTGACCGTATTCTCTTACCAGTCCTGCGGGGTTGAATGCACTCATTTCCGTCTCCTTTCGTGTGGCAACGGTGACTCCGCCGTTTCCATTTTACCGGCACCGGTATCCAAAGGACACCGCCGTTTGGCGGTGCCTGTGCATGGCTTGTGACAAAATGGGTACCGATAACCGTTACACGAAAGGACATGCCCATGAAGCCAACGAAGATGAAGTCCAGCGGCGAATTGGAAGAGTACATCGCCGAACTGAAGGAACAGCTCAAACAGGCCAAACTTGACAAGAGGGAGGCTTTGGCACGGGAGCAGAAGCAGGCCCGCGAATGGCGCACCGACCTCGCACATACGCTGGGCGAAACCGTGCTCACGGTGACCGGCTGCGACTGGACCCGGCTCGACCTCGAAGCGCTGCGGGAATGGCTGGTGGATCACGCCGGGGAGATGCAGACCCTGCTCGTCGGCCCGGAGCGCACCCCCGAGGATGCCCACGACGCGCTGATCGCCTTCCGTCGCGGACAGGCCGCGGAGGTGAAGCAGGAGACGCAGCAGGCGGAGGTTGACGCCCCGCAGGAGGATGCGCCCGCCGCCGGGCCAACGGAACCGGAGAACAACACGGAGGCTTCCGCTACGGACGCTGGCGGCACGGCCATCCCCACCACGGATTCCGTGACGGCTGACGGCAATGACAATGAGACTCAGGACACGCCGTGGACCCCGCAGGGGGAGTCATGGCAGCCCCAGCAGGGGTGGAACTGAGCTTGAATACGAGGGGGACGAAGCCCACCGGCGCGAAAGCATCGGTGGGCTTCGATCCTTTTTGAGTTGGTAACCCAATCCAAAAGAAAGGACGCCTCCATCATACAACGGTTTACCCGGCGCTTCACTTGCCTTTGGCAGGAGGCACGGCATCCGGCGTGTCGTTTCCGGGGCCTCGCCATCCACCCCATATAGTAAGATAGCAAAATAGCAATGCAGGATTCTGTTGAGATGGCAGGAAAGGAGCGGAACATGAAGGACGAGGAGTATTGCGTCCGGTTCCCGTTGGACTTCTTCGACGACGCCCGCGTGAAGGTCATCGAGGCCATGCCCTCGGGTGACACGATCATCTGCCTGTGGATACGCTTCCTCTTTCTCCGCGTCCGGGCGATGGACATGAATGCGGATGGGGACTACCTCCTCCGCTGCGAGGACGGCAGGACGCTCACCGAGGAGGAACTGTGCCGGATCACCCACAACCCGCCGCAGGCCACACATTACGCACTGTCGGTGCTGGACAGGTTCGGCGTGGTCCCTTCGGAGACGGAAGGAGCCGCACGATGAAGCTCACATGGGTGAAATTCCATCTCGATTTCTTCGATGACCCCCGTGTGAAGGTCATCGAGACCATGCCGGAGTCCAACACCATGATCGCCATTTGGTTCAAGCTGGTCGCCCTTGTGGGCGGGCAGAACACCGGCGGCAGGTTCGTGCTGCGCACGGGACGCAAGGAGTCCGAAATGCCGCTGAACGAGGAGATCATCGCGGGTATCGTGAACGAATCCCTCACCACCGTGCGCCTCGCCCTGCGCACCTACGAACAGCTCGGCATGATCGAGGCGGTGGATGGCGTCTACGTCATATCGGACTGGGACCGGATCGTGGACGAGGAGCGTCTGCGCAGGCTTGAGGCCCGCAGGGAGGCCAAGCGGCTGGAAGCCGCCCAGCCGAAGAAAAGCCGGGAGCAGGTGGTCCACGAATACGTTGCCGCGCACCCGGACGCCTCGCAGGTGCAGATCGCGCGTGAGACGGGCGTGCCCCGCAGTTCCGTCCAACGCTACCTCAAGACCTGCCGGGCGTTGCCCGACGGCGGGGATGCCCAGACAGGGGTGTCCACCCCTGCCCAAAAAGGTGCCCACTTGGGTGCCCAAATGGGCTGCCCACCCCTGCCCATGGGCACCCGGACGGGCACCCCTGTGGGCACCCCGGAAACCCTTGGAAACACTGGCCTCCGGGAGGGTGCCCAAAATCCCGGTAAAGATGAAGAATTAGATATAGATATAGATAATACATCTACAGCTACAGCTGGGGACAAAAAGAATGGGCACCCATCAAAACGGGCGGTACGGCCCTCATTGGAGGAGGTCACGGCCTTCATCCACGCGGAGCGCCTGCCCATCGACCCGCAGCGGTTCTTCGACTGGTTCGAGCGGCACGGCTGGGCCACGAAGACGGGCAAGCCGTTGGACGACTGGCAGCGCATGGCCCGCACATGGGCCAAGCACGAACTGCCAGCGCCATCCATGGCCCCAGCACCCGACCTTGGGCGTGAGGTGCCCACGGTGGAGCAGATCATGAAGGACAACAAGGTGGACCGCAGCGTGGCGCAGGACATGCTCGACGCGGGCCTCTACTGACTTGGAAAGGAGTGGATCACATGGAGGAGAAACAGCAGCATGTTGTGCCGGGGGAGGACCACCGGGACGAAACCGGCCTGCTGGTCTGCGGGCGCTGCGGCCAGCCCAAGGAGCGGAGGCTGCCTGCTATGGACCTGTTCGGCGGGAAGGAGCGCATCGTGCGAGTCCTGTGCGAATGCGATCTGCGGGAGCAGAGGGAGCGGGAGGAGCAGGAACGGCTCAGGAAGGCGGCGGAACGGGCCAAGCGGCTCCGGGACGCCTGCTTCCACGGCAGCCCCTTCCTCCGGGACTGCACCTTCGCCACGGATGACGGGCGCACCCCGCGCCAGTCGGAGCTGTGCAAGCGCTACGCGGAGACCTTCGATCCGTCCGATCCCGGCGGGCTGCTCCTGTGGGGCGGTGTGGGCACTGGCAAGACCTTCATGGCCTCCTGCATCGCCAACGCCGTCATCGACCTCGGCTTCTCCGCCTACCAGACCGACATTGCGGGCATCGCCTCGCTGATGGAATCCTCCTTCGCGGACCGCCGCGCCAATCTCGACCGCATCCTGAATCGAGACCTGCTGCTCATCGAGGACCTTGGCGCGGAACGCTGCACCGAATACATGCTGGGCCATGTGTACAACGTCATCGACGGGCGCTACCGGTCCGGCAAGCCCATGGTCATCACCACCAACATTCCCCTCAAGGACATCTACCAGCCATCCGC
>NZ_NFHE01000058.1 GCF_002161235.1 Pseudoflavonifractor sp. An85 | reverse complement strand
TACTGGCAGGAGAATGTGGCAAATTTGGAACGGGAACAAGCCTGTCAAAGAGCCGCAGATCTGGCCTGTATGGTGCGGGAATACACTACCCTGCTGGAGCAGGCTCCCCCCTTGAGGGCCCAGGGACTGACTGGAGACTTTCGAGTGCTGGCCGACTTCAAAGGGACTGTGCTGGCTGGACACCAGACCAAATTCGGCATTCACTTTGTGACCTGGGACCGGGACTTCCGCTGGACAGGTCTCAACTACGGCCACTACTTTCAAGAAAACTACCTAGCTGCCAAGCAGGACTTCGCCATCCGCTCCGGTTTAATCCCCCAACACCAAGTTTTCAGCCAGGAGCAGCTCACGGAGGTCTTCCGATGCTGCACTGTCACCCTGGATGCTGACCTGAACCTGACCCCACAACAGGAAGCGTGTATTCGCGACATCCAAGAGCAGATTGAAAGTGGCATACCAGATGTTGTAAATCACACCAGAGCGCAGGAGCATCCAATCACAGAACCCTACATTCAACAGCAGACTATGTAATATCGCGTCGGAGTTTTAAGTAAGACTCCGGCGCTTTTTTTATTTCACCGAAAGGAGGGCATAGCCCATGCCATACTACTTCATGCGGGACACTCCCCTTCGTCAATTCGAGGAGCAGATGATGACCCCGCCCTACTGCAAGTCCAGAAGCCACCAAACATTCCACAAAGGCTTTCGATATCGTGCCGAAGATGTGGATTGCATTTACTGTACCAAGTATTCTCCCGGACATTCCTGTCGGCTGACCCAATGTATTTGTTTGGAAGAACGCATTGAGGCCGGTGTCCTGCATCTGCGGCATTTCTTGCAAGAGCGTTTCTTCACAGAATGCGATCCATTGTTTCTGGACCGGTTACATCTGCACTTCCATCAACCCTGCACTCTCTTTTTCCGAAATCATGCTCATTGGAGACGGTGGCTGCACTGGCGTAACCGACACGCCAAAATCTCTAAACGCAACCAAGCTGCGCTATTTCTTTTCACAGCCTACGATGACATCTGGCACAGGGTCGTATGGAATATGGAAGATGATAGCTTTGATTTTTCTTCCATCCAACTGGCCGGGATTCAACCGGAGCTGTACAGTGTCTACCAAGCCGCAAAGTCCATCTCTACGGGCACCTGCAACATTACGTTTGCTGATCTCGCATCTCCCGAACTGGTCACAGATGAGGCGTTCCACTTGATTATTTGCGCTCTGCTTCTGGCCAGATACGGAGATGTCATTCTAATGTTAGAAGGCGAGACAGATCATTTTAACTCAGAAAGGACGTGAGACAAGTGAAAATCATTCAACGCATTCTCGCCGCAGCTCTTTGCGGTGCCCTGTGTCTCGGGGTACTGCCTGGGGCAGCGGCACCTCCGGACCCTCAGCCTACCGAAGCCGTAACAGCTGAGACAACGGAGCCATCCACGCAGCCCATCGATCAACCATCAGCAGAGGAAGAAATGCCCCTGCTGGCCACCATGTCGGCCTGGTCTCCCGGTGAGGTGGTCAACACCTGGGAGGGAGAGCCCTACACCTCCATCACCGGCCATAAGTACGCTCTGTTAAAATTCAGTTTCATGCGTTATTACACTGACGGCAGTAAAAAGATTATGACGGCAACCCAAACCAGCAGCTATACCAACAACAAGTACTATGTGGGAGACACCCTGGCCTACTGCATCGAGTCCGGCAAAGCCTTTGACGGAGGTGACTACACCTCTGGAGAAGCTGGTACATCAGACTACCTCAAGTTGCTCTCCCCCACAGCCCGTGAAGGTATCATGCTGGCCATGCTCTACGGCTACAACCCGGAAAACCCCAGCTATATGCCCACCGAAAGTGAGGTGGGATGTGCCTTCAACGTGGACGACTTTGCTTTTGCCACCCAGATCATCATCTGGGAGGCCCAGAGCGGCATCCGCACCAGCCCTACATCCATTTCCGATCTATCCTATGGGGGCAAGACCATCGAGGCAGACAACTATGTGAAGTGGATTGAGGGACATCCGGCCAAGAACTGCTATGACTGGATTCTGGCGCAAATGGCCCAGCACCGCACCGTTCCCAGTTTTGCATCCACTGATGCCGGGAGCGTGACCACCCATACCATGCAGTATGATGCCATCAGCGGTAAATACACAGTGACCCTCACAGATACCAACAACACCGGCTGTGACATCACCTTCCCCTCCACCAGCGGGATTACCGTCTCCCGTCAGGGAAACACCTACACCTTCTCCACCACCCAGGAGATCACCGATCCCGTTACCCTGACCGTGCGAAAGAATGTCCCCCAAAATACAGGAGCCCTGCTCATCTGGTCCAACGGCGTGGGCCAGACCTTAGCCACCGGAGTCCAAGACCCGGTGGTTTTTTATTTGCAGCTGCGCACCCAGCCCTTGGGGATGCTCACCATTCACAAGCCCGGTCAGGGAGACCAGGACCTGTCTGGGGTGAAGCTCCAACTGCTGGATAACCAGGGAAACGTGGTGACCTGGAGCCAGCAGGAGGATGGACGCTATGCCGCTCTGGTGGTGCAGGGCGGCCAGTTTGTCCCTGGGCAAGGTACCGACACCCTTATCACCGATGAGGAAGGCCGGGTGGAGTTGGTGAACATCCCCTTTGGCACTTACACCCTGCGGGAAATCCAGACAGAGGAAGGTTATCAGCTTCTGCCCCAGCCCATCACCATCACCCTGCCCTATGGGGTAGCCGGTGCCAAGGACACCACCAGTGATGAGGTGTACTACAGCAACGGCACCAACTACTATTGCCATCTCACCTACGACTTGCGCAACACCCTGGTGTATCGCCTGCCTGCCACAGGAGGCTATGCCATCTGGCTGATGAGTGCCGGATTGGCACTGGCCTGCCTGTGTGTCACTGGGCTGGCTATGCATAAAAAACATCAAACTGAACATTAAGGAGGACAATCGATCATGAAACAGAAGATACATCGCTTTACCGCCATGGGGCTGGCCCTGTGTGCCGCCCTTGGCCTGTCCGGAACCGCCCTGGCCTATACCCCCCAGGATGCCACCATCGACTACGGACGCACTGCCAGTCTCACCGTCACCAAGTATGACCTCACCGCCGCCACTCAGGCCGGGGTAAGCACCGGTGGGCTGGTGTCCACCGGCAAGGAAAACCACGAGGCAGAGACCATGCTCCAGGACTACACCCTGGGCGGTGTGGAGTTTACCTACCTGCGCCTGGGCGGCATTGATATGTACTCGGATCAGGATGCCGCCAATGCCACCGTCCAGGTCATCTACGGGGTGGACAACGAGGACGTGCGGGACACGCTGGGTCTCACTTCGGAGGACGTGGTGAAAACCGAGGATGGCATCCCCTGGTATACCTCCGATACCCTAATTGACGCTTTGGAGGAACAGCTCACTGCCAACCGCCGAGCCACCAAGGATGCGCTAGAGGCGGAGGCCAACCAGAGCGGCACTGCCATGCCTCTCACCGATGACATCACGGGCACCACTTCCGTGGACGGCCTGGACCTGGGCCTGTACCTGGTGGTGGAGACTGAGGTGCCGGAGAATGTCACCTCCACCGTCAACCCCTTCCTGGTGTCCCTGCCCATGACGGACACTGAGACCGGGGATGGATGGTTCTATGATGTGACTGTCTACCCCAAAAACCAGACCGGGAACCCCACCCTGGAGAAAGAGGTGGCAGACCTGGCCCACGGCATCAGCTTCTCCGGCGACATCGACGGGCTGGGCTACCGGGATGTGGCCACCGGCAGCACCGGGGACGTGATGGGCTACCGCTACCTGTCCACCTTGCCCACCATCACCTCCAACGCCACCCAGCTCACCCAGTACCGCTTCGAGGATATTCTCTCTCCCGGCCTGGAGTACAACCAGAACGACGTGATTGTGTGCTGGTATGAGAGCTATGAGGCGGCCCAGAAGGACTACACCGTTGCCACTCCTAACACCCCGGCCACCAACGGCACCAATGCCGTGGAAATCTGGGAGTGTGACGAGCATGGGCATGGCACCTACTTCGATGTGTCCTATGCGGACGGCAGCGATGGCTCTACCATGATGACCCTTCAGTTCAACGAGGCTGGTCTGGAACGCATTAATACCCCCGTGGACAACAGCCAACAGGAAGGCCGCTACTCCGACTGGACCTGTGTGGTGTACTACACTGCCAAGATCAACAGCACCGAGGACATGATCCTGGGTGACGAGGGCAATCCCAATACCGTCACCCTCACCTGGGAGCGCACCAGCCAGGACTATATCGACACCCTCACCGACGAAGCCAAGGTATACAGCTATGGCATCCACCTCACCAAGAAGTTCTCCGCCGGAGGCACCAACTTTGATGCCGTCCAGTTCATTGCCAAGAATGTGACCAACGCCACCGGAAACTACTATGTGGTGGCAGAGGCCAACCCTGCCAAGGGTGTGTACTACGCCACCGGAACCACCACCAACGTGGACGAGGCCACCCGCATGACCCCCGATGAGACCGGCCACCTGTATCTGTATGGTGTGGAGGAGGACACCTACCAACTTACTGAGACCCAGACCGATGCTGGCTACACCCTGCTGGAGGATGTGATCACCGTGGACATTGGCACCAAGTACACACCCGGTGTGCAGGTGGGCTCCCTCACCGCCACCGCCACTGTGGACGGCTATTCCGCCACCATGGAGGCCATGGGGGACAGCGGCAATGCCCTGGTTCCCCTGACCGTCCTCAACACCCGTGGCTTTGATCTGCCCGAGACCGGCGGCCAAGGCACCATGGTGACCACTGTGGTGGGCATCGTGCTGGCCAGCGGGATGCTCACCGGGTGTATCGCCCTTCGCTACTGGAAGCGGAAGGGTGAGCTGGATGAAAAGAAGTAAAGCGCCTCTTTTGTTGGGGCTGGGCTGTGTGCTGGCTGTGGGGATGATGCTCTACCCCATGGCCAGCAACTGGCTTTCGGGGCAAACACGCTCCCAGGTCATTACAGAATATGAGACGGCGGTGGAGGTGCTGGACAACCAGGCTACCCAACAAGCCCTGGAGCTGGCCCAAGCCTACAACCGGGATCTGCTGGAGCAGAGCTGTTCCATTGCCGGATTCTCTGTCTCCGGTGCCCCAACCCCAGACAATGACATTCTCACCGCCCTGGACCCCACCGGAGGCGGTATGCTGGCCACGTTGGAGATTCCCGCCATCGACGTGATTCTCCCCGTGTACTACGGAACTCAGTCCACCACCCTCACCGCTGGTGTGGGGGTGGTGGAGGGCAGTTCCCTGCCGGTGGG
>NZ_NFHE01000057.1 GCF_002161235.1 Pseudoflavonifractor sp. An85 | reverse complement strand
CAGGGCGTGATCCTCGTCCAGCACTGGTACGACGGCACCCCGCCCCAGCAGGGCGAGAACCGGGGCAGCTTCCGGTTCGACGACGGGACCATGGTGACCGCCGCCGTCCGCCGCCCCGGCAGTGCCATGCTCCTCGTCGCCCCGGACGAGTTGGACGGCATCGTGTGGCTCAAAAAGGACGGGGAGAAGATACTGTGGCGTGAGGGCGACGACCTCATCAACGGCGAACGGTTCTTCGCCATGGAACAGCTTTGCTATTCCGACGCGGCCACCGTGTCCATCAATAAGCGTGCTCTGGCCGTGTTCGACTACCTCAAGCACGTCCACCCGGACGACAGCGACGAGACCGTTGCCGCCAGCATGGGCTACACGCCCGCCGCGATCCAGCGCATACAGGACGCGGAGCTTGCGCAGGACGACGGCTACGACGACGAGGAACCGGACGAGGATGACACGCCGGAGGAGGAAGACGGAGAAACGGAGGAGAATCCCATGATTCCGTTTGATTTCGCCTGATAACAGGCCCGTACAGGGGGCGTCCCATCCAAGGGACGCCCCCTTCGCCTATTCCACGCCTTGACGCTATTTCTGCTATCATGCTACAATAATGGCAAGCAATAAAGCTGCCATCCTAGTATGGCTGGCTTTGCCGAAACATACCCGGAAGAAGGACCCTACCATGGACGAATACAAAGATACAACGCTGCATAACGCGGAAGGCACCGAAGACGCCCTCCGTGCGGATATGAATGACAATACGGCTCCCGAGACAGGGAACGCCGCCGAAACCGAACTCCTGAGCGCTGTGGCCGACATCGAACCGGAAGAAAACGGCGCGGAGAATGACACCGATACCGGTGAAACGAAGGGCGTCACCAGCCCCGTCCGGCATCGTAGAAACCATCGCAGGCGGAACATCGCCATCGCCAGCGTGATCGCCGCCGTGGTGGTGCTGGCGGGCGGCGCGGGAGGCTACGCCTACGCCGCGTCCAACGTGCTGAAGGGCGCGGATGCCGCCCAAGCGAACGCGCAGGCCGTGGACAAGCAGCTCACCGTGAAGATCGGGGACGCGCAGGAACTCCTTGACGGCACCGAGAAGGAGCAGGTGGCCGATGCGCAGACGCTCACCGCCCTGTCCGACGCCATCGACAAGGCGCAGGCCCAGACCGGCGTGACCGACACAGGCGCGAACCGATGGCTCATCTGGCAGGAGATGGACGCACAGGCCGCGTATGACGCGGACTCTGCGGATGCATCGGATGCCATGAGCCGGTTGGATAAGGCCATGGATGCCGTGACCGGCTCCATGGACGCGAAGACGCTGGCTGACGCGAAGGCCGCGCTGCAATCCACCGTGGACAATGCGGACAAGACCTACACCGATTCCGACGGGAAGGTGCAGGACAACGCCACACGCGACGCGCTGAAGAGCGCGCTGGACGCCGCGAAGAAGGTGCTGGCGGATGACAGTGTGACCGACGCGAAGGAATACACGGATCAGAAGACCGCTGTGGACAACGCGGTGAAGACGGTGAACGACTCCATTACGGCGAAGGAGAAGGCCGATGCCGAAGCCAAGGCGCAAGCCGAGGCACAGGCGGCTGCTTCATCCGGTTCCACCGGTGGGTATTCCGGTGGTGACTCGTATTACGGAGGAGGATACACCGGAGGTTCCACTGGATACAACGGTAATACTGGCGGCTCTAATAATGGATATACTGCTCCGAGTGGCAATACTAGTGGGAGCAATAGTGCTTCCACACCCGCACCTGATACTGGTGGCGATATGAGTTTTGATTGGGTTGAAGGAGATGCCGACTTCAATGACAATCCATGGTATTAGTAAATAAAATCATCATCTAAATAAATACATGAAGGCTTTTCTGTTAGGTCAATTCAGCCGAACAGGAAGAGCCTTTATTCATTTATCAAACAGGTGTTTCTTTCTTGAGGATGGTATAGTGTTCCGTGGTACCCATAACCTATGAAAGGAGTATCCATGGTACGACCAACCAAACCCATGGAAAACAAGGACAGCGGAGGGGGCTATGACCTCCGGCGCATCCTCCGCGCCATTGTGGCACTGATCGTCTCGGCGGCCACCCTGCTCACCGGCGCATCCACAGCACTGGCTACACAGGCGAACGGTCTGCCCGGCTACTGGTACAACCCGGCGTCGGACGGCAGCGGCTGGTTCACCGCATGGCATGGTACGTCTCTGGGCGTAGTGACCTATGAAGGCGATACCCCCATCTACTGTATTGAGGCCGGAATCGTATACAGTGGTCAAGGCACATGGGAGCCTGCTACCGACCGTGACAGCAAGATCGCCGCGTTTATGGTCGATCAGCACAAGAACGACCGGAGCGACATGACGCAGGCGGCAGTCGCCTACGCCATCCACGCGCATCTTGACCGGGGACAGAGCCACTTCAGCCAGCTCAATGCCGTGGGCTTGGAGGGCGCGGACATCAACGCCGTCGCGCAGCTCGCCAACCAGCTCTGGAACGAAGCCTCGCTGAACATGCCGGACAACATTCAGGCGTCCTACCAGTACACGCAGGGCAAGCGAAAGGGCACATTTGATCCGGGTATCAAAAATGCCAATGGACAATATATTGCTGGTGTTTCATATACTGTCACTATTACAAATGGATTGGCAGTTTTCGATAGCACTGGAACAACAACGTATTCTGGTGTAACGTCTGGCAACGCAGAACATATTGGATGGACTGCTACCGGCAATGGACAAGCCCAGTTCAGCATCACGTATAAGGCGTTAAGCGGCGTGAAAATGAATTCTCCAGATCAGGACCTATTCCGGGTTGGTGACCCTTCCAATGTGAGTGGGAACATCCAGTTTGATGTGGTCAAGGATTTCCAGCCCACCGTCAGCACGCAGGTGTCCAACAAGAAGCTGAACGCCGGTGAGACCATCAAAGACAATGTGACCAGCGGCGTCGCGCAGGGCGATAGCTGGGTGGATGATACGACCGTCAAGGCGAAGGGCTACTACTTCACCGGCGATGGTGATACAATCCTCCGCACCATTGACCAGAACGGCACCGTGGAGAACCCGGAGAACCCCAACGACTATCTCAAGCGTGTGGAGGACGAGCTGGGTGAGCCGGTGGCGACCGCCGAGACCGAATTCAACGGTTCCGGCCAGACCAACGAGGTCACCGCCAAGGCCGCGGACGGCACGGACTACGTGAACCCGCAGGACGGCCTGTTCGGCGGCTGGCTGTGGCTCATCATCAAGGACGATCAGTCGGACGACGACAAGCAGTACATCAAGAACAACTACATCGACGAGTTCGGCAAGGTGTCCGAGACCGCCGTGCATACCGCAACAGTCAGCGAGTGGAGCGAGGTCGCGGAACCCTCCGCCACGGAGAACGCCGATGTGCGCGATGTCATCCATTTGAACAACCTGCCCGAGGATTTGGGCGAGTTCAAGGGCAATGACGAGTACGGTTTCGGCGCGGACAACACGAAGCTCGACGTGGAGGTGTGGTGGGCCGGTTCCGGCACCGGTGTCAAGGAGGAGGACGAAAAGTACCTCCCCAGCACGAAGGAACCCCCGGCACAGGACGAGCACCACAAGCTGCTCGGCACCTACACCTACGATTTGCAGCAGCTCATCCAGCGTGAGGGCAAGGGCTTCAATGGCCGCCTCGACATCCTCGTAGGCGGCGGCGATGCGGGCAGCCCGCTCGCGGACGGCTCCAACTTCACCATCACCGCCGACGAGACCGGCTACTACGTGTTCATCGCCAAGTACGCCGGATGCGACCGCGTGAAGGCGTTCACCAGCGACTACGACAACCGGTTCGAGGCCACGTTCGTCAGCAAGGACACGCCCATGCTCACCCTGTCGTCCAGCACCAAGCCGGGCACGGTGAAGGTGGGCGAGGAGATGCGCGACACCGCTACCATCAGCGGCACCGGCAACAGCGACGGCGCGGTGAGCGAAGGGGCCTATGTCCTGTTCGATGCCTACAACCCCGTCCCCGGCGAGGCCGATCCCAGCGTGGGCAAGCTCCTCGACTCCGACAGGCACGAGCTGACCGCCGAACAGATCGACGATCTGAACAACGGCAAGCAGATCACCGTCACCAGCAATCCCGTGAAGGCCACGACCAGCGGCAACGTGTACTGGCAGGCTGCGATCTACGCTGCGGACGGCACCCTGCTCGCCACCCACGAGCTGGGCATCGAGGATGAGACCACCGTGGTCAAGGGCGGCGGCGACATCAGCTCGGTCAGCCAGAAGCAGGGCGCGGTCGGCGGACAGATGTGGGACATCATCACTGTGTCCGACGACACCGACGGCGACGACGCGGGCAACATCCCCGACGGCTCCACCGTTCAGGTCAGCGTGTACAAGCATGAGGGCCAGAATCAGGAGACCAAGGGCCAGCTCGTGGAGACCAAGACGTTCCCCGTGGACACCGCGAAGCTCGGCGAACGCCCCGGCTCCTACAGCTTCCAAGCCCTCATGGACGGCACCTATCCGGCGGCTGGCACCTACTACTGGGTGGAACGCCTGATCGGGCCTGACGGCGGCGTGATCGCCGAAGGCAAGTACGGTGACGACACCGAACGCACCTACGTGCAGGAGTACGACACCGACGCCGCAAAGGCATGGCTGAGCACCAACGACGCGGAATACGCTGACAAGACCGTGAACACGTTCGACGTGCTCACCCAGAAGTACTACACGCAGTGGGGCGAGGACGACCAGACCGGCTCCTCCACCAGCGTGTACTTCGGCGCGACCGCCAAGGGCACGCAGGCCCAGTTCAGCATCTGGCGCGAAGGCGACGGCAACGCGGTCACGGACGTGAAGGTGCTCGACGGCCAGACCATGGACCTGCCCAAGATCGGCGACCGCAAGGAACCGTATTCGCAGAAGCTCAAGAGCGAGACGTTCACGCTCCCCGAGGACACGGTTGCTGGCACGCACTACTACATGCTGCGCGTCACCAACACGCAGGACGCCGCGAACCTTCAGGCCATCGGCATCCAGTCCGACGGTCTGGTGTGGGAGTCCCCGAAGCGCGTGGAACGCGAGAGCTTCGAGGTCGTGCGCGTCACCTCCACTGCGGCGGAACCCATCGTCACGACCGACATGCCCCATGTGCAGGAGACCCTGCATGTGGACGGCACCCTCGGCAAGGGCAGCGCCTATCAGGTGGAGACGTGGACCGTGGGCGATGACGGGAACACCGACGAAAAGGTCGGTGAGACCGATCGCGTCACGCTCGACCACGACGTGACGGACACGGACATCGCCGTGACCCTCGACACGCCCGCCGATCCCGGCACCTACCAGTTCCGCTTCAAGGTCTGGTCGCCCGACAACCTCGGCGGCGACCCCGACGTGACGGCGGACGCCGGTACGATGATGCCCGACGACTGGAAGCAGGGCGACGACTACGCGCAGAAGGT
>NZ_NFHE01000056.1 GCF_002161235.1 Pseudoflavonifractor sp. An85 | reverse complement strand
CTTACCCGACACGCCGAAAAATGGAATCCGGTTTTGAAAGGTGGTGCGGCGGATGGATGAGTCTGTTCCGAGCATTGTATGCCATCCGCCGCGCTCCCCACTCTATACGCCGTCGGGATAGGACACGCCGGGGAGATGGTGGACAGAAAAAGACCCCGATGCTGGTAACATCGGGGTCAACGAATCTAAAAACATAGCCATCATAGCACACCGCTGGTAACGGTGATGACGGCGACACCGGCGCGCTCGGGAGATTTTTCGCACGGTATATAAGAGGCCCGCCCGGCTGAGGGGTACGACCACCGGTGGGAGGCGTCAGAGGCTAGGTCCTCAACAGACCCCTGAATCGCGGATGGCATAAAAGGGATGCCCGACATCCGCTTTGGTTTACCGGACCTCAAAAATGGCGTTCAGGGGGTTTTCCGGCTTCTCCGGGCGTAACGACCCCGGCTGGTTTCGATTGTCTTGGCTCCGTCCGAACCATCGCACCCTGCTCCCCTCGCATACAGGGGACAGGAATCTCCCGAGCTTCCACCATCCGAACCTGTGACGGCAATGACGGCAGTGACGGCAATTTCGATAGCGGATCATGCCGTCATCGTGCGGTAGGTCCTCTTTGCCCTTTGGAAAGGGCGGGCCGGACGGCAGCCCCAAACTTTTCCTGCGGGGCGTCGCCCCACACCCCACACTCGCCGTGGGGCAGGAGGAAAGACAGGCCGTCTTTCCTCCGTGTTCGAGTGTGGCGCTCCGCTTTCGTCAAGCCCTTTCGCGGCATATCCTCACTTGCTTCGCTCGCTCCGGTATTCCACGGTGGCTTGACCACGCTCCCGCGCGGCATGGTTCACAGTGGAGGACGCCGCCGTTGGACGGGTCCCGGTGGGGTCAATGGAAAAACGCCGTATGGGGAGTGGAATCCCTGTACGGCGTTTTGCTCCCGGTCGGGTGGCATATCAAGGCCCGTCCTGTCTTTGCAAAAGTGGTAAATGTGTTGTAAATTGGCTGGCTCCATGAGCCGGAACCCCCGGTTTCATGCGGGTTCCGGGGTTTTCCCGGATTTCCATAACTAAATATTCTATATTTTGATTAAGAATACTATGGGGGACGGTTGTTTTTAACAAGTCATTTAATAGCCTTATTTGAAATGATAAGCTATCTATGACGGTGTCTTCCAATTCATATAATGAACCCCCATAAAGTTGGGACAGTTTGATTAAGTTTTCGGTACAAGGCTTTGCTTCACCGGTTTCCCATCGTGATACAGCCTGCCTGCTGACATTAAGGTAATTGGCGATTTCTTCTTGAGAATAGCGAAAGCTGGTCCTTAATTCTCTTAATTTGTCTTTTAATTCCATCGAAGTATCCTCCTGTTTTTTATAGGATATATCGGTTGGCTATCTTTGTCCACCACTTTTTGTAAATTATTGGTTTACAAAGCGAAGAAGAAAATGACATTATATGAATTCTCATCGCGTTTAGGCCAGAAGTGCAAAAACTATGGACCGAATCCGTTGAAAAAGCTTTAAAATACGAGGGATATTAGTGGATATGCAAAAAAGTAAATTCCAGATGCGGAAGCATCTGAAATTTATGGTTGCTCGAGAAGTTTCCTTTCGGACATTTTCATAAGGGTTAACCAGGGCGTTGTAAATGGCAAAAGAATCGCCAAGGAGTGACCTGACTCCCTGTATTCCCAGAGCCGCAATGAATTTACTGGGGAGTGGCGTGAAGCAATGCCGTTTGCCGTAATTTGGAGCGGAGTGGTGCCAGACCTTGCTGAGATTGTGAGGCTTTGTCAAAGTGGAATGAAATTGTACCTCTTGTAGTACGACCGCTGGGTATGCTTGACATAGAATGTGGATTTGACCTAAAATCAAACCAGCGGTATTTACATCCCATGGGTGTTGAAATACAAATTCAGAATAGAAAGGGTGGTTTGTTATGAAGATGAATCGTGTGTGGAGGGTGCACGCTTCCTAACCCTCCGAATCATTTTTTGGAGGAGTACCTATGAAACATCAAATCACCATTGGAGAAGCAGTCACAGAATTGGAAGTTGCAGCCTTTTGGGAGCAACTTCGGGCCTATTACAGGCGGGACATATTTCCTGATCCAAAGGATACGGACAGGGAGTTCTTCCTAAGCCGAGAGCGTCAGGCACAGATGCAACAAATCCATGATAGAGTGCAGGATCCATGCTACTATCTGTTCTTTCACAGAGACGGCCAGAACATTGGGTTCGCGTTGCCGGTAATCTTTACGTCGGAGGACGGCAAGTGCTTTATCCTGGAATTCTGCGTTTATCCTGAGTTCCGCGGAAATGGCACGGGAAAGGCGTGTGCCCAAGCGCTTCTAACTTGGGCCAAAGTCAACGGGGCGCACTATGCCGAGCTGAACTACGGCGGGGACCAGCGTCGATGCCGATTTTGGGAGAGTGTGGGTTTTGTCACAAACGGTGTGGATGAATGGGGAGATGCCCTGATGCTGCTCCCCCCAAAAGAGGAGGTTCCCATTGCTGTTGAAATTCTCACTGATCCCGAGGATTGGCAACTGAAAAAGCTGGAAAATGGATTTTTGAAGGAGATTGGTGAGCAGACACTGACGAAAGAAAAACAGAAGCAACTGGCTCAGGCCATTCGAGCTGGGAAAATCACGTTCTTTATGGCAAGACGTGGTGACCGGGCAGTTGGAATGTGTAGCGTCGTCAAATGCTTCTCTACCTTTGCCTGTACAGACACGGGGATATTCGATGACTTCTATGTGGAGCCGGTATTTCGCAAGAAGGGAATTGCTCGGCAGCTTATCAAAGCCGCACAGGTATGGAGTCGTGAGCAAGGCATGTCCAGTTTGACGGTTTGCTGTGCTCCCTGTGACGAAACGATGTATCAATCCTTGGGCTTTGAAACCCAGTTAGGCACGACTTGGGCATATTTGCGTTAAAGCAAAGCGGGGTTGCCACACTAGAATTCCATGTGGCAACCCCGCTGCATGTTTCTATGGGTGAAGGTGCCCTGTGTCAAAATTTGCGCTGCATAAACAAAGAAAAGACACCCGCCTAACTAGCACAGTGTTAACAATGAAAAGCTCCATTGCAAATTGATAACTTTCTCTTAACTCTGCCCGTGTGCCCTGGATATTTCAGATGTCTGTGGTATGCTGTGTCGTTGCAAAGGAGGCGACACACATGGCAAAGAAACGAGCCAACGGTGAAGGCAGCATCCGCAAGAGAAAAGACGGACGCTGGGAAGGCCGATACACCGCAGGGCATGACCCGGAGACGGGGAAAGCCATCTACAAGAATGTGCTGGGCAGAAGTCAGGCAGAGGTCAAGGAGAAGCTGAAACAGGCCATCGGGGAAATCCAAGCACTGGACATCACCAAGGCGGGGAAGTACACGGTAGGGGAGTGGATGGAGGTGTGGTTCCAGGACTATGCCAAGATCAAAGTCCGGCCCTCCTCCCATCAGACCTACCAGGGCTACATCCACAACCACATCCGCCCCAACATCGGAGAGATTCCGCTGGAAAAACTCACTTCTCTGGACTTGCAGAAGTTCTACAAAAAGCTACTGACCACAGGCAGGGTAGACCGGCTGGAGGCCAAGGGACAGCCCAAGGGCCTCAGTGCCAAGACGGTGCGGAACATCCACCAAATTCTATCCTCTGCCCTAAAACTGGCGCAGGAGCAGCGGCTGATCCTCACAAACCCAGCCGAGGGCTGCGCCCTACCTCGTGTGGAGCACCAGGAGATGAAAACCCTGACCACGGTGCAGCTGGCCTCCTTCTTCCAGGAGGCCAGGGAGAGTGGCGTGTTTGAGCTATATTACCTGGAACTGGCTACGGGCCTACGGCGGGGCGAATTGCTGGGGCTGAAATGGGAAGATGTTGATTTAGAACGGGGTGACCTCCGGGTGCGGCGGCAAGTCTCCCGCATCAACGGGGAAGTGGTGGAAGCGCCCCTGAAAACGAAAAACGCCTACCGTACCCTGCCCCTGGCAGAGGATACGGTAAGCGTGCTGAAAGAGCAGAGAAAGAAAGTGGGCAATAGCCCATGGGTGTTTCCCTCTCCCAACGGTGGGCCCATCTCCCCGGACAGTGTGCTGCATATGCTCCACCGAGTATTGAAGCGGGCAGGGCTGCCCAAGGTGCGGTTCCACGACTTGCGACACACCTTCGCCACCCTGGCCCTGCAAAACGGGGTAGATGTGAAAACGGTGTCCGGGATGCTGGGCCACTTCTCCGCAGGGTTTACCCTGGACACCTACGCCCACATCACCAGTGCCGCCCAGCGTCAGGCGGTGCAGACCATGGGAAACGTGCTGGCGGGGAGGATTCAAGGCTGACTGGACAAAACTCCTGTATAGGTCAACAAAATATAAATGCTACACCGTTAAGTATCTTTTGTTAAACATTTCTTCGTAATGTATAAGTACCAAGCGTAGAATGCAGAAGGAACTATAAATACAATACATTCTACATATCCATATTCAATTGGCAAATTATTTGGTAGAAATGTATTTGTTATATTTGTAGCGCTGTGACATATTATACATGGTATTATATTGTTTGTTTTATAAAAAAACACTGAACACATAAATCCGAATGAAGTAGCATAAACCATTTGCAATATAGTCATTGCTATATCTTCTCCACCAAAGAAATTCGTAATATGAACTATTCCAAAAATTATACTTGGCAATACAATTGCTGCTTTTGAATTCTTGTTTGCGATTGTCCTAATTAAAAAACTACGAAATAGTATTTCCTCCGAAAAACCTACTCCCAGCATAGTTATACAAATTAAGAAAATTTCTTGCCATGAATAATTTATGTGTATTCCAAAACATAAATTAACGATCGGAATAATTATCATGGGAATACAAAAAAGTAAATTCTTGTAATTAAGTTTTTTTAAGCTATTCAACCCGTAATATGACAGTAATTTTTTCTTTCTTAACAATATAAGTATGATTGCTGGAAATAAAATTTCTACCAAAGCGTTAATGCTATTGGGTATTTTTATTACAATATTAGATGCTATATTGGCCAATATGAGTGACAAAAAATATATAGCTATGCATATAACAGAAAAAAACAATTCTTTTTTAAAATTATTGTCCTGCGTATACAATGTGTATCCCCCCAAAATTCGAATTTATTACAACTGGCTCGATTATATATTAAAATTCAGTAATATTCAATTATTTATTGACTTTTTTCGCTTTTTAATAGATCCTATGTAAGTGCCAATTGACGCAGTTCCGATCGGTGTTGAGACTGACTAGCACTCCCTCCCCACCGCTCCAAACTCCGGTATGGGTCAGCGTTTGGGTCAAGTCCATTTAATAGGGGTTAAGCGGGGAAAAGAGAAAAGGACCCTTGCAAATCTAAACCACCGAAAAAGGCCTAATATAGTGGCTCAGTTGTCAAGACAAAAATCTAAGATTTTTATAATGAACTGATACGGTGGATAAGTTACAGGGATGAGGTATAGGACGGTGGAATACTCCCATTCCCATATATGCTAA
>NZ_NFHE01000055.1 GCF_002161235.1 Pseudoflavonifractor sp. An85 | reverse complement strand
CGCTAAAACTTCTTCTTTGTCTGGACATAGTAATGAATCCTCTCTTTCGTATTGATTTTAGTATATCAGATTCATTAAAAATTGTCCGAAAAAGTGTCTTAATTTATGAGACCATTATACTGGATCTGCGGTAGCTACAATCACGCCTGATAATGACGGAGCTTTGATCGAGGCATATATTTCCTCTGCGGAAGTATCCCGCATCCATGAAGGGGACTCTGTCGAGATGGAAGTGACCGGCCTGATGCAGTCAGTTTATGGGACCATTTCGGGTACTGTGACACAAATTAGCAGTGATGCGACCACGCAGGAAGGTAGTGACGGCTCCAGCCAGCTAGTATTCAAGGTGTTGATCCATCCTGATATGCTCTATGTTATTAGCAACAATGGCGACAAGGTAGATTTGACCAATGGCATGACGGTTGAAACAAGAATACAATATAAGGGAATAACCTACTTTGACTATGTTATGCAAAAGCTGGGAGTAAAAGCTGGTTAAATTTATAAATGAAAAGTGATATGATGAGAAAAATGAAGAGAATAATTTCGCTTTTTATGACGTTTATGTTGTTTGTCGTTACAATCTCTTTCAGCTACGCTATAGAGAGCCCTGATCCTTCTTTCGTGCAAGATGAGGTGTTCGTGGACGGGGGCGATGGTGAAAGTCCTCGTACCGAACTGAATGGTGAAGAGGGGAATGATTTGTTAACTGATGAACCAGAATATCCGACTGCTATTGCGGTAGAAAATATTGAATTAGATGCGTATGAAGAGACACTGTATGTTGGGGGAACACTTTCTCTGACTGCGCGTGTTTTGCCAGCAGATGCAACTGAACAGACAATTGAATATAAGTCGTTAAACGAGGCCGTTGCTACCGTATCATCTACTGGTACTGTAACAGGTATTTCTGCGGGAAGTGTTACAATTCAGCTTTCTGCTGGTGGTTATGTAAAGACTATTGACTTAAAGGTGGAAGTTAAAACCTCACAGATTAAGATAAACTCTATATTTATTGTGCTAAAGCCAGGAGAAACGTTCCAACTGTGCGCTGAAATGTATCCTTCCGATGCTACAGATAAAAATATAAACTTTTCTTCACTCGATCCCAACATTGCCTCAGTGTCTTCAAGCGGCCTTGTTACTGCTGGTGATTATGGTACTACAACGATTACGGTGTCAAATAAGGATTGCATTGCTTCTGCAACAGTCGTGGTAAACCAACGAACGGTAGCGGATGGTGACGATACAACGGACGGTGATATAGCCATTGAAACAGAGAAAGTATACCCCCTGGCGGTTACTGCAAAGGAGTTTCCACAGATCGATTCTAATATGCTCAAATACCTTTACGAGACTAAACAGACTCTTACTGTCTCAGGAGAAGGATATGAACTTATTATTTCGGGTGATCAAATAAAGAACTATAACAACGAATTGATAACGGACCTTGGTCTGCACAGCACAGATGACGGACTGTCATTGGTTCTAAATGACGGTGAGTCTCTATGTGGAAAAATTGTTCTAAAATTGGAAAACACCACAGCTGCCGAGCAACTCTATTTGTATAACCCGGATAAGGACACTTATCAGGAGATACGAAGGGATGGAGAAGGCCAGTGGAGTTTGACATCTGCGGGAACATATATGTTAAGTGAGCAAAATCCTCACGAGATGGGCATTGTTTGGTGGTGGATGGGTGTTGGTGGAGTTGCTATTTTCGCATGCACGGTTATTTACATATTTATAAAAAAACAGTATTGGTTCTGGTAGTTCCCAATATCTGCCGTTTTATAGAATATGAAAGCATAAAGTGCGGGAGAGAATTACTTCTTAGAATAGCCCTTATCTCTGAACTAATACTCAGTTAGAGTGAGTCCTTCTGGGCGGTCCACCATGAACCACCCCTGGGTCCAGCAGATGAGCGCAGCTCCCCCTTGGTGGGGAGCTACGCTTTTTGCGGCCTTATCGGATGGTATACAGATTGGATGTACTGCTGCCGTTGGTTCGATGTCTTGGAGCCTTCTCCAGATATCCGTGCTGCTCCAAATCATGAAGCGCCCGCTTCACCGTGGAGCGGGACAGCTTCATGTCCGAAGCAATGGTGTTGATGCCTGGCCAGCACTTGCCCTCGGCATCGGAGCGATCCCGCAGGTACATATAAACTGCCTTAGCCCGAGAGGGCAGTTCGGTGTCTGCATAAATGGTTCCGAAGTAACTCATATCTCATCATCTCCAAACGCTTTCGTGCGGCTGGATTTCCTCTTGACCGCAGTTTGATCCCAGGTTGTATCCTGCCCCACGAACTTGCTGGATTGGGGGAGGTTCTGTTCCAGATCCACACGATTGGCATAGGCCACCTCTCGATTGGCTCGCTCCGGCACGGTGTATGGCGCTCCAAATGTGATGCCCCAATCCAGGAAGAGCCGGAGGCGGGTGCGCATGGGATGGGTGCCGGTTTTCATAACGATGAAGCTTCCCTTGGGAATGGATTTCAGCTCGTCGGGAGTGAGCAGGGCACGCTCCATCATCTGGAGGGACTGGCTTGGGTCGTTCTTACCACGGCTCACGGAGCCGGAGAGAACGGTACGGCTGCCCAGGGCTTTGGACAGCACTTCGGCGGTCTGGCTGTTGGGGGCAAAGCCACCGAAAATGGTGTCCTGGCAGTTGTCAGCTATAATTTCACAGCCCTCTTTTCCGTAGTTTTTCTCCAGCTGTGCCAGGGATTGAATGATGGGTACCAGTGTGAGACGGCGGGAGCGGCCAGCAGAGAAGAGGGGCAGGATGTCAAAGGGGGGCATAGTGCCAAACTCATCGCAGAATAGCACCACCCGATTTTTCAGCTTGCCGCCATTTTCGTCTGCCACAGCAAACAGTTCCCGGCTCAAGTTCTGGATCATTAGTCCCGCCATAAAGTTTTTGGTGGTGTCTTCCTCGGGAAGGATCAGGAAGATGGCGGACTTCTCCGAAGCAAACTTCTCGGCATCCATGGCACTGTCAAAGCAAAGAATTTGCTCCAGCTCAGAGTCCAGAAAGGCATTCAGCCGGGAGAGCACTGTAGACATGACGGAGGCCATGGCCTGATCGGCGCTGTTGAGAGCGGCACCAGCAAACCATCTGGCCTTATGCTCCGGGGGCAGTTTTTCCATCAGGATCTGAAAATGGCTCTTACCTTTGGTCCCGCTGGGTTCCAGAAGATCCTGGACCAGCTTGAACACCGAAACAATGTGTCGGCGCTCCTGGGAATGCTTTGCATCGGGTGGCAGGAATTCAGCCAGCATCAGAATGACTGAGGTGAGCAGACCCTCTGCGGCATCGTAGAAAAAGGCGTTTTGCCCTCGGTTGCCGTCATCGCTATCTGGGTTGACGATGGTTTTGGATAAAATCTTGGCATACTTTTCTGCCTTGGCACGGGCCGCCAGATTGCTTGGCTCCCTTCGGGCAATGTCCATGTATCGGTTGACCAGGGTCAGCAGGTTGTTGCCATCCGAGCGGGTGGGGTTACGCAGGTCGATGACAGAGACGTGATACCCATAGCACTCCTTGGCGATTGTCCCATAGTTCCGAGCCAGGTCGCCTTTGCTGTCCAGGGCCAGCCAGCTCATGCCGCTGGCACAGGCATATTCCAGGTTGGGGTAGAGGAAATAGGCTGTTTTACCGATGCCGCTGGCGCCGATCATCAGGCAGTGGATGTCGTCGCTGTCCACCAGGGCTATGGGCTTGTTCTTCTTGCCTTTGCATCCCAGCACCAGCCCCTGCTGGGTAGGACGGTTTTGTCCGCTGCGCCACTCCTTGACCTGAAAGGGAATGTGGGCGTAGGTTTTCTTGATCTCTTTGGGTGTGGCCCACCGGGCGGTGCCGTGCTGGCCATCACCCACCGTTCGGGATTTGATGCCATTGAGGGTGTAGTGGTGGGAGAGGGCAGACAGCCCGCCGATGACCAACACCATGACGAGCCCTAGGATGATGAGAGGGGCAACCTTGGATGACTGGATAGTTTCCACGAAGTTTAGCCAAAAGTTTGGCACAAGGGCATCACCTCATTTCTCGGTTGGGGCTGTGCGGTCAGGTCATCGTTCCAGTCCTTGTGTTCTGGAGTGAGCCGTTCCACGGTGTAGTTCTCCTCCAGCTGTGTCTTCATACGCTGACTGGCTGCGTGTCCTGCTTCGTCATTATCCAGGCAGAGCAGGACGGTTTTGATTCGTGGCATCCGCTCCAGCATCTTTTCCACCGGCTGGATGGAGGTGCCGCAGCAGGCCACATAGCTGTGGCGTTGCCAGTCCACCGGATGTAGGGTGATATAGGACAGCATATCGATGGGGGCCTCAAACACATAGAGGCTCCCATCGGTACCCATGTGGTGAAAGGTGTACCGGGGGTCACAGCCCTCCACGTTGAGCCGGAAGCCTTTGCCGGAGCTGTTGGTGCTGCGCTTGTGGGCATGGCGGGGAACACCGGTTTCATCGGTGCCCACAAATACTACGTTGTGGTATTTGGCATCTTCATACAGGAGTTTTTTCCTGGCGAAGTGCGCCACCACGTCTCTGGAAATGTTCCGGTGCTTCACCAGATAGGCATAGACCCTGCGCATATCGGAATGGACCGGTGGCAAGGCAAAGGGCTTGGGTGGTGCCTCTGCCGCTTTGGGCGCACAGGGGCACATCTCATCCAGAAGCATGGTGACCGCCTCCGGGTAAGTACGATTGTAAAAAAAGCGGACGAAACTAATGGCATTGCCACCCTGGCGACTGTCATGGTCAAACCACTGGCAACCACGAATGGTGACGCTGTGGTCCGAGGCCAGACGTTTGTCCCGACCGGAGGAGAGCAGTTTCTCACCTCTCTGCCGGAGAAAATATTCCAGGTCTACGGTGGCAGCCCGTTCCTTCTGTTCTTCTGTGAAGTGAATATAGGTTGACATGGTTTCCTCCTGTTACATGGTTTGCTGATAGAAGAGCGGCTCCTCGTGATCGTCTGCCTTGTGGCCTATGGCCATACGCTTCTCTGTGAGCCGCCTTCGACGTTTGGAGTCAATGCGAATGCCTGCCGGGTTTTGGGGCGGAACAGAGTTGTCCCGGAAGATCCTGCCCATGTGGTGGAGGAGCTTCGTTGCGGCTAGCATCACAGAGGGATCGCGGAACTGGTCCAGGCGGTCGAGGAGGAATTGAGCATACGGGTTGCCCTGGGATGCTGACCGGGACAGCCACTCCTGGGCCTGCTTTCGGTCTTGTGCTACATCCCGGCCCAGGAGATACAGCTTACCCAGGGTGTACTGTGCAAACTGATTTTCCTGTCCGGCTGAGGACTTCAGGTACTCCAGTGCTTTCCACACATCCTTGGGAACAGCTTCGCCGGTGAGGGAGAGCTTGCCCAGACGATACTGGGCGAACTGGTTTCCGTGATGGGCTGCTTTGTCCAGCCACTGCACTGCTTCCGTTGTGCGCTTCTGGGTGAGGAGCAGTTTGCCCAGGGCATATTCTGAACAGTCATTTCCCGCCTCTGCGGACAGCCGGAACCAATGCTCTGCCTTTTCATGGTTCCGCAGGGTGGAGAGGGAGTCACGAAAAAACTTGCCCAGCTGGTGTGCCGCTACGGTGTAGCCCTCATCCCAGAGTTGCTCCAACTCACCCACGGCTTGGGTGTGTTCTTCATCCAGCGCATAGATGTCCTGCAGGACATC
>NZ_NFHE01000054.1 GCF_002161235.1 Pseudoflavonifractor sp. An85 | reverse complement strand
CCGAACAGGCCGAAGAAGAACATGATGTACCCGATAAGGTACAGGCCGTACACGATGAACATGAACGTGCCGGGCTTGTCCGCGTCATGGAGGCGACGCCATGAGATGGCGATGGTCGGTAGGATGGTGGCGAGTCCCCAGCAGGCGCTCAACAGGGAGAACAGAGCGCCCAAGCCGCTGCCCGACTGATCCAGAAGGCTGAAGGCGAACCACACGAGGAAGGTGAACAGCATCGCCCACCAGTATTCGCTACGGCTGGCACGGCCACGGAAGCGCACGTAGCCCTTCCAGTATCGGATGATGGCGTCCTTGAAGGAGCATCCCGTCACCGGCAGGGTGTCGTCCGCCTGCGGCAGCGCCGGTGCGGGCACAGGCTGTTCGGGGGCCTGCCATGGGTTTGGTTCTGTCATGTTGGTTTCCTTTCTGTCCATTGCAGATACCTCTATCAGGGTACCATTTGGTCTCCACCGCTTTCGCTTGCCACCACGACGGTGCGCTCGTTCTCCGGGTGGACATAGTAGGAGCAGCTTACAAGGGAGACGGCCTGTTCCGGTTCCATGGTGCCGTCCAGCGTCATGGAGGCGTCCATCCGCATCGCGTCGTACCACATGCGGAAATCCTCATTATTGTGGAAAACGGTCCTCTTGGATGGTTCCAGACCGTTGACGATCTGCGCGAACCGCACCTCGTAGGCCCGTTTCCACTCCGGAGTCTGAAGAAGGATTGTGGCGTGCCCGGCGGCGAAGGTTTCGTCCGCGTATTCTTGGATGACGCCGAAGGGCGCGGCTTCCAGATTCCCAGAATGGTGGCCGAGAATGACCGCGTTGCGGCTGTCCAGCCCTGCTTCGACGCATTCCGCGTCGAGATATATGGCTCCGTAGACGTTGTAGTTCCCGTACACGTCGTGGCTGAGATAGAAGTCCGGGTCATCCGTGGGTGCCTGCACGATGGGGGAATTGATGGTGGTGCCCGGCACGGTGATCCACCCGATGACATCTGGGTTGACGCCCTGCCAGTAGGCCCAGTCCACTGTGGGGAACCCATCATCCGCCGCCTCGCTGGCATCATCCTCCCCCGTGGAGGAGGATGCGTCGGAGGTTATGGTCAGGGAAGGGTCTGCCGTGTCCCCCTGTGTGGGGGACAGTATTCTGGGCGAGGGCGGCGTTTGTGCCGCTCCTCCCCAAGAGTGGAGGAGCCAGCACAGGATTGCCGCCATGAGTGCGAAGCCCACACTCATGCCCAACAGGATGCGGGATTTCGTCTTATTCGTCATGGCCGTCGCTCCCGTCTTTGCGGTGCAGCCGGTGCGCGCAGAAGGTGGTGCCGCCCGCCGCCACGATCAGCAGGACGATCCCGGCCACGATGGGCATGGTGCTCACGCCGGTCTTGCCGTAGGTGGACCCCTGCGGCTTGTCCGGCTCGGGGGTGGGCTGCTCCGGTTCGGGCTGTTCGGGGGTGTCGGGAGTCTCCGGCTCCTCCGGGTGCTCCACGGTGACGGTCTGGCCTTCGTCGGTGATGTCCGCATGGACGGCGATCACCTCGCCGTTGTGGAACAGGGTCTCGAACGCCACCAGCTCCGTACCGTCCGCAATGGCGGAAGCGTCGAACGTGAACGTCACTTCCACACAGCCGCTGGCGTTCTCCGGTGTGAAGGTGGTCTTGGCGGAGACGGGGTTCCCGTCCGCATCCAGCAGAGGCTTCTCGGTGATGCTGCCGTCATCGTCCACATGCTTCACATAAAGCGCTCCGGTGAGGGTGTATTCCTCGCCGGGGATGAGGTTCGCGTACTCCACCGTATCCACGATGGTGGCCTCCGCGTCGGCGGTCACGGTCTTATCACCGTCCGCGCCGTCCGTGGCGGTGGTGCCGATTGCCGGTTTGGGGTTCTCCACCATGACGGTCTGGCCTTCATCGCTGATGTCAGCATGGGCCGCGACCTCCACGCCGTCATGGGTCAGGATCTCGAACGCCACCAGCTCCGTACCGTCCGGAAGGGTTGTGGCGTCGAAGGTGAACCTGACCTCCATGGAACCGTCCGGGGACTCCGGTGCGAACGTGGTCTCGGCGGAGACGGGGTTCCCGTCCGCATCCAGCAGGGCTTCCTCCGTCACATTGCCTTCCTCGTCCACATGCTTCACATAAAGCGCTCCGGTGAGGGTGTATTCCTCGCCGGGGATGAGGTTCGCGTACTCCACCGTATCCACGATGGTGGCCTCTATATCGGCGGTCACGGTCTTGTCGCCGTCCGTGCCGTCCGTGGCGGTGGTGCCGATCTGCGGGGCGATGACGCGGAGCTGCTGGTCCACGTCGTCCTTGTCCTTATGCTCCGCCATGAGGGTGCCGTCGCTCACGCGGTGAAGCTCCTCGAAGACGGTGATGGTCCTGCCGCCCAAGCCGGTGGCGGGCAGGGTCGTTTCCACGATCTCATAGCCGTCCGCAGTCTGCGCGGTGAACTCATGTGTGGCGGTGACGGGCTTATCGTCCACGGTGACGGGTTCGCCGGTTTCCGTGTCCACGATCGAGGCGGTGAGCCGGTAGGTTTCGCCTGCGGTGAGGCCGGTGTAGGTCACTTTGTCCGCGATCCTCACGTCACCGGCCATGATGGAGTTGTCTCCGTCGGTGGGGTCGTAGGCGTTGGTGGTGATGGAAACGGTGGGTTGGGGCTGGTCGTCGAGGGTGCCGTAGTCGTACACCACGCCGTCGCGGGTGATGGTGACGGTGGTGTGGATAAGCCGGTAGCCTTCGTTGGCGGTGCAGCGCAGCTCCTCGATGCTGTAGGAGTCGTAGGGGAACGCGCCGTGCCCGTCGTCCGGGCTGGTCAGGGTGCCCTCACTGGTGAGGCCGAACCAGACGCCTGCGGTGGGATCGAGCAGAACACTGTCGATGGGTTCGGATTCGCCAAGCGCCCAGTCGTTGCCGTTGGTGTTATGCGTGTGATGGTTCCACGAGGACGCGGAGTTGAAATACCCGTTGGCGTCGGTGACGATGACGTGGGTTTCCCCGGTGGTCAGGCTGGTGAGCTTGAAGGGGATTCCGGCCATCCGGTCGGCGCTGTCCCCGGTTTTCTTGCTGAAGGTGAGATCGCCGCGCACCACCTGTTCCGGCACCTGCGGCGTCTGGTAGGTGACGGCGTTCTCCACGGGCTGTTCCTGAATCTTCTGGAAGTTCAGGAAGTCCCTATTGAGCAGATACCCTTCCGACGGTTTGGATTCGTACATGACGAGGGTGCCGCGCGGGATCACGGCCTGTCCGCTGGCGTCCCTGTACAGGTCATCCCCGGACACCAGATGGGCTTCATCGAGGAAGGCGAACCCGTTCGCGTCCGTGGCGACGATCCATGCGCGGGCCGGGGCGATTCCGGCCTCCTTGAGAGTGTCGTAATCGTCATAGCTGAGGGTGCCGTAGTATTCGATGGTGAACTCCGCGCCTTCGAGCGTGGCGGCACCCTGTGGCAGGTTGCCTTCATCGTTGCAGGTTCTCTCGCCGTCGTATTTGGCGACCATCAGCCCGGCGGGATCGTAGGCCGGGGCGTCGCTGAACGTGAGAGTCGCGGTCTCCTGCGCGGTGATGGTGACGGCCTGCTCCGCTGCGGGCAGAAACCCTTCCGGGGGCTTGGTCTCACGGATGGTGACGGTCTGCCCTGCGGGCACCTCCAACGTGCCCGTGGTGCCATCCTCCTCTGTGGTGAGGGTGCCCAGCACACTGCCGTCCTGACTGGTGACGGTGAACTCCGCGCCCGCCAGCGAGTACATGGCGTTCCCGGCCGTGAGGGCGGGGTCCGCGCTCTGTTTGACGATCCGCACGTATCCGTAGGGCATATAGGTGAAGTTGCCCACGCGCTGCGTGTAGCCCTGCCCGTACAGGTCGAAATTGGGGCGCTCCTCCGGGCAGACATCCTCTCTGGTGTCGGCGAAGTACCGGCTCTCCACGATGATGTCATAGCTGGTGCCGTTCCATGTGCCGGTGAACGGGTAGTCCCCGGCCAAGGGGATGTAGCTCCCGTGGTCGATGCACTCCCCGTGATAGGTCTGCCCGTCCGGCATGGTCACGAAGAAGGTGGTGTATGGCTCCGAACCGCCGGTGTTGGCCCCGAGGTCGTCCACCTCGATATGGCAGGTGCCCGTGATGGTGGGTTCCGCCGCGTATGCCTGCATGGCGGGCGTGAGCACGCCGAACAGGCTTCCCAGCATGAGCAGGAACGCCATGAGGCCCGTCCGGAGACGGCGGATTCTTTCTCTGAAATGGTTCATGATGGTCTCCTTTCGTTTTTCACATCATTGTGAGCATCTATGTAAAACCGCAGCGCTGCGGCAGAATATTCGGGAGACTGGGAAATCGAAAATCCTCGAATGAGGGTAAACCCGGTGTAACAAACGGCTGCGGAAACCGCACACCGTCAATCAAAAGCGCGAATCCTTCTCTTATTCGCACGGTATCGCCCCCGTGCGGGGGATGCGCTGGAAGATCGTGCATCCCCCTGCATGGAATGGCGGCTGTCAGTTCATCGCCTGTGCAAGCGCCTCGTCCCCGTTGTCGCACTTCCATGTGCCCTTCGGCGTGCGCGTGTAGGTGAACTCGCAATCGGTCTCGGCGGTCTCCGCCGTCTCGACCACATCCATCATGGTCTCCCCTGCGAGCTGCCTGAGGGCGTCCTGATCGGACAGCTCCGTAATATCCAAGGAATCCAGACGCGAATAGTAGTCGTTCTGGAAATCCGTCATGATGCCGTCAAGGGACTTGCAGGTGATCGTGGCCTTGGCGGTGGCCACGCCGTCCTTGATCGATACGTCCTCCACGGTGTAATCGAACCCGTCCAGATATGCGGTCACGAACTCGTCCGTATCGATGCCCAGCGAGGCGAAGTCCTCGCCCGCATTCTCCTCGATCCCGGACACGAACGAATCGTCCCCCTGTTTGATCGTCTCAAGCTGGTTCGTGAGGTCGTCGCGGATCGCGGCCTCCGGGCTGTTGCACGCCGTGAGCGTGACGGCGGCGATTGCCGCCATCGCCGTAGCCGAAACTATCCTTTTCCAAACGGTCTTCTTCATGACACAACCTTCCTTCCCGAATCCGCTGATGTTTTCCTTCATTGGTGGGATCATCGTCATTTCTCCTGCTGCGGGGAACGGCTGGCAGAGCCGCTGGACCCGGCCAGCATGTCCGATGCCGTGCGGGACGCCTCAGCCTCATCCGCGAGCCGGGGCATGGACGGCCCATGACCGGACGCAGGCTCGGCGTGGGCGTTGCGCTCCTCCTCGGGAACGCCGAGAGCTGCCGCCTGCCGGATGACCTCATCCGGCAGGAAGTTGGCGATCACGCTCCACCCCATTGCGATGGAACGGTCCTGTAGATCGCTGCCGATCCCGTCGATGACCTGATCGATGAGGGCTTCCACCTGTTCCCCCTGCGGGCCGTGCCGGTCGAGTTCCACGTCGTACGACGGGTCGCAGGCGTCCTCGATGGCCGCCGCAATGTCGTCCCTTGCCCATTGGATCGTGCAGAACACCTCCGGCCTTTCGGCGGAGGGCTTGCCCATGGGGCTTCGGGTGTCGATGACATGCTCATAAGGGGTGTCCGCCAGCAGCATTCCGAAAGCATCAGTGACATTCTCCAATGCGCTGTCCTCCAACACCCCGGACGCACCGGTACGGTTGTTCTTGGCGAGTTCGATGGTGATGCGGTTTCGCTCCTCCTGTGTGAGGAATGGAATAAGTTCCGCATTGTCGTTTTCGATCCATTCGGCGGCCAGCGCGTACCGCACCATATCATGCGGGTTCGCGCAGTTCCGCGCCCTGTTCATGAGCTGCGTGCTGGCGAGGCTGCACAACCCCAGCAGTTTCTCACGGTTTGGCTCCGGCAGACGTTGGATTGAACCCGGCCTGATCTGCGGATCGTAGGAGTACACCGCGTCCGGCGCGGCGTTGAAGATGTCGAGGACATCCCCGGCGAACTCCTCGAAGGATTCGTCCGGGTCATCATTGAAGTCCCG
>NZ_NFHE01000053.1 GCF_002161235.1 Pseudoflavonifractor sp. An85 | reverse complement strand
GAGCGGATTTGCTCACCCTGATCTCCTGCCACCCCTATCCCACCAACACCTACCGATATGTAGTGACCTGCACCCGGATGGAATGACAAAACCGCCCTGGACCGTAGTCCAGGGCGGTAGCTTTATTCCTGAATCTCTCCCAGCAAAATCCCATCTCCCACGCCGGTGATGGTCACTTGCCGCAACTGGTTGTGCAACTCCTCCCCCTGGGCCCGCACAGCCACATAGTTGGGGGCGTGGCCCTGCCACAGGCCATCCTTGACTTCCTCAAAAAGGACGGGAAGGGTGGAGCCCACCAGCGCCTGCAAATAGGCCTGCTCCATCTCCTGGGCCACGGCATTGGCCCGGTGAGCACGCTCCTCCTGCACGGCATGGGGAATCTGGCCGGCCATGGTGGCGGCGGGGGTGCCGGAGCGACGGGAGTAGGGGAAAATGTGCATGGAGGAGAAGGCGCAGCGGCGGATGAAGTCCAGAGTTTGTCCGAACTCCTCCTCCGTCTCCTGGGGGAAGCCTACGATGAGGTCGGTGGTAATGGCGGGGCGGTCAAAGGTCTCGCCCAGCCACTGCACCGACTGGAAATAGCGGGCGGTGTCATACTTGCGGTTCATCCGCTTTAAGGTCTCGTCGCAGCCGGACTGCATGGACAGGTGGAAGTGGGGGCAAAGGTTGGGCAGAGCGGCGGCCCGCTGGCAGAAATCGGGGGTGATGGTGCGAGGCTCCAGAGAGCCAAGGCGCACCCGCAGCTGGGGCACGGCGTGGCACAGGGCCTCCACCAGGTCGATGAGGGTCTGTCCCTCCTTCAAATCCCGGCCCCAGGAGGAGATCTCAATGCCGGTGAGCACGATTTCCCGGTATCCCTGGGCCTCCAGGTCCTTGGCCTGGGCCACCGCCTCGGGAAGGGGCAGGGAGCGCACGGGGCCACGGGCATAGGGGATGATGCAGTAGGTGCAGAAGTTGGTGCACCCGTCCTCCACCTTCAGCATGGCCCGGGTGCGGCCCTGCTGGCCTCCGGCGGTGAGCCGCTCAAACTCCCGGCGGCGCAGGGATTCGTCCACCTGGACGATGGGGGCGGAGTGGTGGGCCAGCTGCTCCTCCAGCAGGTCCAAAAAGGCCATGCGTCCGGCGGTACCGGACACCAAGTCCACCCCCAGAGCCGCCACCGCCTCCGGCTCGGTCTGGGCGTAGCAGCCGCACACGGCTACCACCGCCTGGGGATTCATTTTTTTGGCCCGACGGATAACGTTGCGGCACTTTTTATCGCTGACCGCTGTGACGGTGCAGGTGTTGATGATGTAGGCGTCGGCCAGGTCCTCAAAGGGAACCAGGGTGTGGCCGCGGCGGAGCAGCTCTTGCTCCATGGCCTGGGTCTCATATTGGTTGACCTTGCAGCCCAAGGTGTAGATGGCAATGTCCATAAGGGCCTCCAAAATGTAATCGTTTTCTTAATGATACCATTTTCCTAGGGTTTTGTACAGGTTTACATTTCACCAAAAATGTGGTATGATAGCCGAAAAATCCTACTTTGAGAAAAGAAGGCGGAACCATGTCGTCCAGCTTTTTTGCGTATCTCTTTCGTATGCGCTACATTGCCCGATGGGCGCTGATGCGCAACACCCGCACGGAAAATGTGGAAGAGCACTCCTATGAGGTCTCGGTGTTGGCCCACGCCCTGGCAGTGATTGGCCAGCAGGTGTACGGTAAAGAGGTGAACCCGGACCGGGTGGCCACGGTGGCTTTGTTCCACGACGCCCCGGAGATCATCACCGGCGATCTTCCCACCCCCATCAAGTACTTCAACCCCGCCATCAAGTCCGCCTACGACCAGGTGGAGGCGGTGGCCCAGGATAAGCTGCTGGCCATGCTCCCCAAGGAACTCACCGGGGCCTATGAGCCGCTGGTGCGGGGGGAAGATCCCCAGGTGGGCCGCTATGTGAAGGCAGCCGATAAGCTGGCGGCGTGGCTGAAATGCCTGGACGAGCGCAAGGCGGGCAACGGGGAGTTTGTGCAGGCGGAACGGGAGACCCTCCGTGCCCTCCAGGACATGGAGATGGAAGAAGTGACCTGGTTTTTGGACCACCTGGGGGACAGTTTTGGGCTGACCCTGGACGAGTTGGGTTAACGGGTATACATTGGGGACAGCCCCAGAACATAGGGAGGAATTGATTTATGAAAGCCATTGTAACTGTGGTGGGCAAGGACCAGGTGGGCATCATTGCCGCCGTGTGCAGCCAGCTCAGTGAGCGTAATGTCAACGTGCTGGACATCAGCCAGACCATTTTGCAGGACTATTTCACCATGGTGATGCTGGTGGATGTGGCGGGGTGCACCGTGCCCTTTGCCCAGCTGGCTCAGGATTTGGCCGACGACGGCAAGGCCCGCAGCCTGGACATCCGGGTGCAGCGGGAGGACATCTTCAACGCCATGCATCGGATTTGAGGTGACGAGATATGCTCAATCAAAAGGACATTTTCTCCACCATCTCCATGATCGACCAGCAGAATTTGGATATTCGCACCATTACCATGGGTATCTCTCTGCTGGACTGCTGCCACTCCGATGCCAAGGTGGCCTGTGACAAGATTTACGACAAGATTACCACTTCGGCGGCCAACCTGGTGAAAACCGGGGAGGACATCGAGGCGGAGTTCGGCATCCCCATTGTCAACAAGCGCATTTCCGTGACCCCCATCGCCCTGGTGGCGGGGGCCTCGGACACCGACGACTACGTGCCCTTTGCCCAGGCTCTGGACCGGGCGGCCAAGGAGACCGGGGTCAACTTTATCGGCGGCTTCTCCGCTCTGGTGCAAAAGGGCATGACCCGGGGAGACCGCAACCTCATTGCCTCCATTCCTGAGGCTTTGGCGGTCACCGACCTGGTGTGCTCTTCTGTGAACATCGGTTCCACCAAGGCGGGCATCAACATGGACGCGGTGAAGCTCATGGGCGAGACCGTGAAGGCCTGCGCCGACCGCACCGCACACCAAGGCGGCTTTGGCTGCGCCAAGCTGGTGGTGTTCTGCAACGCCGTGGAGGACAACCCCTTTATGGCCGGCGCTTTCCACGGCGTGGGCGAGGCGGAACGGGTCATCAACGTGGGCGTGTCCGGCCCCGGCGTGGTGCACCACGCGTTGAAGGCCGTGAAGGGCCAGCCCTTTGACGTGGTGGCCGAGACCATCAAGAAAACCGCCTTCCAGGTCACCCGTATGGGTCAGCTGGTGGCCCAGGAGGCTAGCAGCCGATTGGGCGTACCCTTCGGTATTGTGGACCTGTCTCTGGCCCCCACCCCCGCCATCGGGGACAGCGTGGCCCGGATTCTGGAGGAAATGGGCCTGGAGGTGTGCGGCACCCACGGCACCACCGCCGCGCTGGCTCTGCTCAACGACGCGGTGAAAAAGGGCGGCGTGATGGCTTCCTCCTCCGTGGGCGGCCTGTCCGGCGCTTTCATCCCAGTGAGTGAGGACGAGGGTATGATTGCTGCAGCTCGCTCCGGCGCTCTCACCCTGGAGAAGCTGGAGGCGATGACCTGCGTGTGCTCCGTGGGCCTGGATATGATCGCCGTGCCCGGAGATACCACCGCCGCCACCATCTCCGCCATCATTGCCGACGAGGCGGCCATCGGTATGATCAACCAGAAGACCACCGCTGTGCGTATCATTCCCGCCCCCGGCATGAAGGTGGGGGACACCGTGGAGTTTGGCGGTCTGCTGGGCTCTGCCCCGGTGATGCCCTGCCACACCGGCTCGGCGGAGGAGTTTGTGGCCCGTGGCGGCCGCATCCCCGCCCCTATGCACAGCTTGAAAAACTAAATCTCCCCTGGAGACGCAAAACGGTGCGACAAAAACAGGTCGCACCGTTTTGCCCGTTTTGAGGGGGAGGGGAATTCTGGAAGAAAGGAGAGGCGTCTATGAGAGAGCGATGGCAGGGGTTTTGTACCCAGCGTCTGCCGGTGATCCGCACCCGATGGCTGGCGGCGTTGCCCATCATTGTGGTGTCCCTGATCTTGCTCTTTGGTCTGTGGGGGATCTTTGGGGTAAAGTATGTGAGCATGGCCGCCTTTCTCACCCTGCTGTTCCGCACCCGCCACAAGCAGGATTTTCGACCTCGGGACCTGGTCAGGGCCGGGGCCACCATGGTTTTGGTGGATTTGGCGGCCTTTATGGCTGGGCGCGGCCTGTGGTGGGCGTTGGGGATGAATCTGGTGGTGCCCTTTGTGCTGGTGTACCTCTTGAGTTCCAAGTTCTCCCCCAAGGCCTACTTTGTGTTCAGCATGGAGTTTGTCTTTCTCCAACTCATGCCCATTGCGCCGGAGGATTTGCCCACCCAGCTTCTGGCCCTGTGCTGCGGCCTGGGCGTGGTGACGGTGGCGCTATGGCTCTATGCCCGTATTATCCGGCGGCGGCGCCATTACGGCACCGTGCGCAAAGGAATGCGCAACCTGGGGCTCCAGTTTCGCACCCTGGCCTGTGGCGGAGACGTGTCCGCCCAGCGCGCGGCCCTGGCTCCCATGATCGTGCACATGAATCAGGTGATCTACGACAGCCGGGGCTACACCTATCTGGCCAACGGGTACGGAAAAATCTACTACCTGTTTATGGTGCTCTTCCAGCGCTGTTCCTACTTCAGCCAGCACTTTGTGCGCCTAGGCACCTTGCCCCCCTCTGGGGACCGCATGTTTTTTGCTCGGCTCAGCCAGGTGTTTGCCCAGGCGGAGACTGACCTGGGCGGGGAGAACCACGGCCAGCTGCGTCAGCGGGTGGAGGAGCTGCGCCGTGGCCCGGGGCCGTCGGACCCGGCCCAGTACGAGGCCATGGGAGAGATTTTGCGGCTGTTTGCCATTGCTTTGCAGGCCATGGAGGACACCAGCCCGGCCCAGCCCCAGCGCAAGTGGAAGCTACCCCCCGACCAGCACAAGCTGCGGGGATTGGGCAACCTGTTCCGCCTGGATCAGTTTTCCACCCGGTTTGCCCTGAGCCTGTCCACGGTGCTGTGTCTGGGCTTCGGCTTTGTGTGGCTCACCGGATGGGAACACGCCTACTGGTATCCCATGACCTCCTTCTTAATGCTCATGCCCTACGCCGAGGAGAGCCGGATGAAGATCGGCAACCGTATCCTGGGCACCATGGGCGGGGTGGTGGTGTCCATGTGCCTGATGAGCCTGTTCCACACTATGCCGGAGTATCTGGCCATCCTCACGGTGATGACCTGTTTTATGTACTATGCTCCGGTGACATCCTGGACCATGACGGTGTACACCACCTGCTACGGCATGACCTTGGCCCACCTGCGCCTGGGGCTGATGCAGGCCAGCGGGCTGCGCCTTGCCTATGTGGCTCTGGCGGCGGTGACGGCCACCTTGGCCAACCGCTTTTTGCTGCCCAACACCGCCGGGCGGGAGTTTCGCCAGAGCGTCAAGGAGCTGTTTGATTTGGACCGCAGCTTTTTGCAGCAGGTGCGGGCTCTGTGTCAGAAGGGAGGCCAGGACGGAAGCGAGATGACCGACCGCCTGGTGCGCATCCACCTGTTGGAGGACCAGATTCAGGCCCATTGGAAGGGGATGAGCGGCCCGGAACAGACCTATTACCGGCAGCTGCTCCCCATCAACCGAAAGCTGGTGAGCGAATTGGAGCAGATCAACGCCTATCTTCGCTCCCGCCCTCAGCTGCTAGGCACCGGGTACAGTCGAACCGCTGCGGAGGTGCTGGACAACCTGGAAGATGCCATTTTGCGGGTGCAGCGCAGCTACACCGCCCAGGAGTTGGAGCCCTTTTTGCAGACCGACGACTCCTTCCGCACCTTTGGACGCTTGCAAGACAGCCTGTATTTCAACACCCTGGCTGTGAACTGCATGCAGACCTTGCGGGAGATGAATGAGCTGGCAGCCCAGCCCAGAACATAGCAAAAGGAACCCCTCGGCTAAGCCGAGGGGTTCCTTGTTTATAGTTGTGTAGGTAACTTGGCGGCCAGGGCGGAAAAGTAATCGTAGTAGGGCTTGAGGAAGAGAAAGTCCTCCACCAGCTGGTCTGCCAGCTCCGGGGTGTACAGCAGTTCACACAGTTCCTCTTCATGGCCCACGGACAGGGATTTTTTATTGAACCATGGGCTCAGCTCTTCTTGAGGACAGGGCTTTTGCCGACGGTATTCCGGGCCGTCCAGGGAGAAACGGTCCTGCTTGCGCAGGGCGCGCTCCAGCTTCAACAGGGGCTTGGGATCCCGGAGAATTTCCTGGCGGTGGCACTCCATGACGCTGGCCTTGGCACACCAGAAGCCCATGCCACAGCTCCAGCCCTCGGGGGTGAGTTCAAACCACAGCGCGGGGTGGGTATCCCCGGCGGAGTCGTCTCCACGCACCAGGGTAAACCACAGGTGGTCTTTGTAGGGCCCCCGGCCGTGGAGCCGACGGGCGTCCCGGTAGATCCGGGCCACCTTTAAATTCCACGGCTCCTTGGGGAAGTGCTCCACCATGGCCAGTTGCACCTGACGGCCCAACTCCTGCATGGGGCGGTAGAGCTCTTTCAGATACACATTCCTGTGGGCTTCAAACCAGCTGCGCTCGTTTTGAAACCGGATGCCCCACATAAATTCTACCGTCTCCGGGGTAAAGCCTTGAAAGGTTCCACTCATGGCTGCTGGCTCTCCTGTGTGGGATCAGAAGTAGGAGTGGGAGTGGGTGCCGGAGTGGGAGTAGGCGTGGGAGTAGGGGTAGGCGTGGGCGTGGGCGCCGGGGTGGGAGTGGGC
>NZ_NFHE01000052.1 GCF_002161235.1 Pseudoflavonifractor sp. An85 | reverse complement strand
GGCGGAGGAAGGTAACGGGAACAGTGATCTGCTGGCGGCGGCCCGGTCAATGGAGCAGGTGGCGAGAAAGCAGAAGAACCTGACCATCGAACTGAGGCAGACCACCAAGGCGGTCGCCGACGCGCTGAAGGAGATCGAGGCCATCCGCAGCAGCCTCCATGACATCACCAGTCAGGCGCAGCAGGCAGCGTTGAACGGCGTCACCGCTGCGCAAGAGAAGGCGCAGGAGGAGACCATCAAGCGATTGGATGAGGTGTCGAAGAAGAACATCGAGTACATCGATGCTCTCACGCAGGAGTCCAAGCGCCGCATCGAGCGGCTGAAGATGGTCACACTCCCGGACCGCCTGTTCAACTTCGGGAAGTGGACGGCCCTCTTCCTCATCCTCATCATCCTGTGCCACATCGTGTGGACCATGATGATGGGATGAGCAAAATCAGAAAGTCGATCCTACAAGGGAAAGGAACCCATAATGGAAAAGAACGAGATGGATCGGGTCAAGCAGCGGTACACCGAGCTTGCCAACGCGCTTGGCGAATTGAGTGGACTGTTGGACTCGCTCAAGAAAACGATCCACAAGTTGGAAGGACTTGCCGCGCTCATCGATTTGCAGATCGACGCGGTGAATCCGAAGCGTGACGGAAACGCCATGGGACTTCTGCCCGGCACTTCCGAAACTGCGGAGCTGTCATCGGATGAACAGACAGCGGAACGGACGGAGGAGCAGCAATGACATATGAACAAGCGTCGTATACCTTCTTCAGTATCAGTATTGTGATAGGGATGGTCTTAGTTATGTATAGCTATACTGATAGGTGCAGGAAAGAGCGCAAAACGCTCTTCACCTTTCTTGGATGTCTGATAATCGTCACAACAGTTTTCATCACGTTATTGGCTACGGGCACCATCTCCCTGCCCTCGCTATTGGAACAGTTGTTAGATTGATAGGAGTGTAAGAATGAACGGACTAGACCTGACCTCGTGGATCGAGAAGGCATCGACGGTGGGGATGATTCAGACGGTCTGCGCCGTCGCAGCCCTCATCTCGGGCGGACTTTGCTTCTTCGTATTTGTCACATCATTCGGCAGTGAACCATCTAAGCTGAAAAGAATCTCCTTCGCCTTTTCTCTGGCAGTTTTCGGTCTGTCCTTGATCTGTGGGACACCCACAGGTATCTACCATAGAACCGAACTGTCGGAGACACAGTTCAACCGGTACGTGGCTGATGGGTACGGTCTTGCCGAACTCGACTGTACCCTGCCCGACGATTATCTCGAAGGTATGGATGACTTCACAACATGCACCGCCGTTCCCGAGAACGCCGACATGATGGTAAAAACCAAAGTCACCCGTAATCTCAACTTCATCATCCTCGACAGCCGTGCCTACCTGTACGACGAGAACGGGAAACTCATGGAGGTCAAGCAATGAGTCTGAAGGTCATCACCTGCTACGCGCTGGAATGCGACTGGTGTGGACGCCGCATTCCCGACCGGGAAAGCGAGTTCGTCGGCTGGGACACGGTGGACGGCATCAACGCGGAACTACAGGATCAGTACGAGCGGTGGGGCGTCACCGAGGATGGACGCCACTGCTGCACCGATTGCCTCACCGTCACCGGCGACGATCGGTATGTGACGCCGGATGGGACGGCGGCCACGCTGTTGAACGGAATCCACATCACGGAAAGGACGTGATCGAAATGGCTGGGGTAATCGAGGTGACGGATTTTGAAGTCACCGCGGAGCGGAAGGAAGCTGGTGAAACGCGGTCATCCGTTTTCGCACGGATCGACATTGTGGTGACGGTGTTGTTCACCCTGTCCATGCTGATCTCCGCTCTCATGGTTCTAAGCGTGATGGTGGCGATCACACTGGAAGCAGTGGGCATCGTCTCCCTTCCCTCGCAATTGAATGTGATCCCGATAAAGGCGATGGCACTGTGGATGGGTGCGGCTGGCCTTGTGTGGATTGTGAAAATGGTGTGGCAACGGTGTCCGGAGACACCGCGTCTTGTTCAGGGGATTTGGGCTGCGGCAGCCGTGGCGTTCGCGGTGCTGAGCCTCATCTGCGGCTATGGGTTCCTGAAAGAGAATTGGCGAGTATTCTTCCCATGGAAGCCGGTCTCGATGCAGTGGGAGGTCACCAACATTGATTCCGTCAGGCCGCTGCTTGATGAATACGGCGAGTTCCAAATCGGCATGGATGGCACCGTGGAGGCCAAACTGCCCGAACATTGTCCGGCTGGTTCCGATCCCATCCAAGTGGGCAGGCTGCCGGAGAGTGAGGCGTGGAGGAAACAGTTCACACTCGATCCAAACGCGCTGATGGAGTACGGCAACCGCTGCCACGTGTACAGCTTCATCCTCAGCTTCGACGGCACCACGGCGACGTTGTACAGCACGGATAGTCAATAAATCCATCCAAAGGAAAGGAACGATGATGGAAGAGGAAAACAATAGGATTGTCGAAACCCTGCTCGGGCTGTCCGGTGCATCGGACGAACACATGGAGGAGGTGCTGTCCGCCATTCCGCTCTTCACCGAACGGAACATGCTCAGCGAATGGGACGGCCTGCCGGTGAAGAGCAGGCTCCCTCCGGAAGTGGAGGCCGGGTTCAAGACCCGCAACCAGTGGGAGGAACAGGACTTATATCCGAAAGATGATGCGCGGCCAGTTCGTATGCACCCCTCATCGCGTGCCAAGCGCACCTTTGATTACTACTGTGTGTCCGACATCGAAGAAGTACAGCAGACGGAGGAGGAACAGGTTCGTATGACCATCCGCGTCGATGCCGAGGTCAAGAGAAATCTGCAACGGCAGGCGAAGGAACTGGACATGTCCGTATCTGAATACATCGCCCTGCTCGTGATGCACCCCTGCGACGAGGACGGCGAAACGGAGTGACGGAAATTGAAAGGCCCCGGAGGGATTCTTCCCCACGGGGCTTTTGCTATATCATCGCTGCGGATTTTAGGAGATGAGGCGCGTCCGACCATGCGCTTTTCCATGCGTCTTTTCTAGTGCGTCATCGTCCAAATCAAAACAAATTCTTTTCGGCTGTTTTCTATCACGTGCTCGCCTATTCAGCGCAAATGAGGTAAGGACGGTGGCGGCGAAGCAGTTGCAGATAATCCTCTCCATTCGGTCTTTCATCCTCATAGGTGGTCCAGCTCTTCACGTTCTCCATCACCCACTTCTGCTCGCACAGGCAGCACAACGCCACTGGCTGCGCCGAATGGTTCGACTGAACATCCTTCGCCTGCCACGAACCGCGACCAATACGCACGTTGCCGAACGATTCCGCGATCTTTCCCACATGATCGTAGAGCGCATCCAGACTGTACCCATGACGTACCGCCTTGGCTTCATCAAACACAATGGTGAAACTCCACGGTTTTCTCTGTATCTTATTCACATTTATCGCCCCGTTCTTGTCAATCGTTCTTCCTCCATCCATACTGAACATAATAGCGCCTGACCCACGCATCATTCTCCTCGCTGACGCTTCTCGCCGCAGCCTGCACCTCGTCAAGGTAGCAGTCCAGATTCAGCTTTTCGTCACGTTCCCATGCCGCGAGAAGTTCATTGATGGCATATTCAAGATCGGGCGGAACCTTGAACGGCAGTTGTTCAGGCCGCAGGATTCCGGATGTATCCATACTCTTCCACCTCCCTATACGCTCTTCCCCCAAGGATATGGCAGGATGGAGCGTCAACGATAACCGGCACCGTCAGAACAACATGTGATACACCATAATGGTGATGATGTTGAGCGCGGTGCCGAGGAACGCCCACCTGACGGCCATCTTGCCGATGAAGCTGTTCTTCTTCCGCCAGCGCAGCCAGACGAGCAGCGGGCCGAAGAGGTTGAACCAGTATCCGACTATGATCCATACGATCCGGTCGAATCCGGTGGGAACGGGAACGCGCATATTGGGGTCATACACCCCCGGCTCATATCTCATAATCATCGCCTTCCTGTGCGGTGCACTTCAAAATATATTCTGCTATTTTTCTATTTTACCACATTATGATGTCCTTTTCAATGGATTCCAAGACGTCCGGCCCGTCCGTTGTTCCGTATAATGGTGGGCGAGGCTGTGCAGCCTGACTCTCATGGAAAGGACACGATCATGACAGATAATCGAAGTATCAAGCGCGGGTTTGCGGTGTTCGTTGCCGTGGCGGGCCTGACGGGAATCCTGACCGGATGCGGCGGGCTGTCCCTCAGCGGCCACACCTATTACAGCGTCTCCGCCATCGACGGCGACGAAAGCTCCATCAGCTTCGATGGCGATACATGGAAGATGACGGAGGACGACAACTGGTATTCGGGCACATGGGAGCAGGCCGAAAACGGCGGCATCACCCTGAACGAGTCCCACGGCGAGATCATCACCCTGACTCCCATCGAGGGCAGCGACGGATACCAGTATGCGGGCGAGGAGAAGCTGGGCACCCGCTTCTACCCGAGCAAGGAGGAGGCACAGGACGCCACGCAGGAGTTCACCGAAAACCTGCCGAACACCGTTATGGACTATCTGGAATCCGCCGACTGGAAGAAGGAAGTGTCCGCCGGAAGCTCCTGCCAGCAGCCGGAGACGATCTCGTTCAAGGACGGCGAGGCCAGCTTCGCCAAGGGCGTCTACGATCAGGGCAGCTACGTCTTTCACCAAGGCCCGAACGACGGCGAATGGGGCGTATCCGATCACTCCGGAGAATACAAGGTGACCGTAGATCAATTCTCCACCGTTGAGACGAGCGACAATCCCAAGTTCATCGGCTCCCTCACCATCGGCGACGCGGAGACCACCTACAAGCTGGAAGTCCTGTCGGATGGCATGAGGCTCACGCTGGATAAGGACAACACCACGGACCTGATCTTCACCGCCGGATGATCGTCCGTCTGGTGTCTGGTTTAGTATATCACTGAGGGCGTGGTCTTCTCCTATTCCCGACGCCCTTCCTCTTTCCCCAGAGTAAAGCCGGTGAGGACATTCAAAATCCTCACCGGCTTTACTGTTGCCTACACCGGACTTACGTCCAAGGGACGGTCAGCGGCGATCACGATGGGTGCGGCGGAACAGGTGGATGCCCGCCCCCAAGCACGCCGCAGACGCCAGCACAGACACGACAATGCCGATGGAGGCACCGGTGTCAGCGAGACCATCCTTCCGATCCTCGTCGCCGGGAACGTCCGTCTTGGTATCGCCGGAGTCCGCAGGGGTACTCCCGTCCGGTTCGCCGGGCGTGTCAGTCTCCTGCCCCTGCGTGGCGGCGAAAGTGTAGGCGACGGTGCGCTCACCGTTGGTCAGGGTGAACATGTAGCCGTCCTCCGTTTCCTGACGGATCACGGTCCAGCCTTCGGGCACGCCGTTCAGTTCGACCTTCGCGCCCTCATCGATCCGGTATTCACCGTCCTTGGCCGGGTCGAAGCCCTCCACGGGCTTGCCGTCCACGGTGGCCGTCACGCCCGCAAGTTCATCGATGGGGGTGTTCTGCTCCCATGCGGCGTCGAGGACGATGTTGCCCGTGATCGGCGTGGTGAAATCGTAGGGCTGGCCGTCCAGCAGCCAGCCGGTGAAGGTATAGCCGTCGCGGGTGGGGTCCATGGGCTTCTCCACGGTGCCGCCTTCCGTGATGGTCTGCTGTTCCACCGCAGTGCCGCCGTTGGTGCGGAACGACACCGTGAACGTGGTTACAGGTTCCTCGGTCTTCTCCCAGCCTGCGGTGAGGGTGATGTCCCCGGTGACGGGCGTGGTGAAGTCATACGGTGTTCCGTCGAGCAGCCAGCCGGTGAACTCGTAGCCGTCACGCGATGGTGCGGAGGGTTCCTGCACGGTTTCGCCCTCCTGCACGTTCACCGTGACCGTGTTGCCGGTGCCGTCATCGAATGTGACGGTGTGGATGGTCGGTGCGGGTTCCCCGCTTTCCTCCCAGCCCGCCGTCAGGGTGATGTCACCCGTGATGGGCGTGGCGAAGTCGAACGGCTTGCCGTCCAGCAGCCAGCCGGTGAACGTGTAGCCGTCGCGGGTCGGGGTGCCGGGGTCGATGGCGGCCGCGCCGTCGGTGACGGTCTGAGCGGGGATGGTGCTGCCACCGGCGCTGTCGAATGTGACCGTGTGGGTGACGGGTGCTGGCGGCTCGTTCTCCTGCCAGCCCGCCGTCAGGGTCAGGTTCCCCGTGATGGGCGTGGAGAAGTCGAACGGCCTACCGTCGAGCAGCCATCCGGTGAAGGTGTAGCCTTCACGGGTGGGCGCTGCCGGTTCCGTGATCTTCTGCCCGTGGTCGATGGCCTGTTCGGGTACGCTGCTGCCGCCTGCCGTATCGAAACGGACCGTGTACGTGTTGATGGTCCACCCGGCGGTCAGGGTGATGTCACCGGTTACCGGAGTGGCGAAATCGTAGGTCTGGCCGTCCAGCAGCCACCCATCGAACCGGTATCCGTCGCGCACCGGGGCGACAGGCTCGGTCGCCTTTCCGCCGTCGGTGACCTGCTGGCTGCCGGTCATGCCCTCGATGCCGTAGTCGAAGGTGACGGTGTGGATGATGGTTTCCGGCTGGAACACGTACTCCACGGTAATGCTGCCGTCCTCGCTGGTCATGGTGAAGCCCAGCCCGTCCTGCATGGGTGTGGCGTTCCATCCTTCGGGGATGCCATCGAGGTCCACGCTGGTGGTGCCTGCCGGGACGGGGAATGTGCCGCCGTTCACCGGGTCGAATCCCTCAACGGGCTTGCCGTCCACGGTGGCGGTGACGGTGTTCAGATCATCCTTGCTGGGCGTGGGCCGCTCCTCCTCAAACGTCCATGTGACGCTGAGGGAACCATCCGGCGAGGTTACAGTCCATGTGAGGGTGCCCTTTTCATGGGTCACCTGCCAGTCCGATGGGATGCCGGAGAGGCTGACCGTCGAACCGGAGGGTACAAGCCATGTGCCGGACTGTGTGGGATCGAAGTTGTCCACTGGAATGCCGTCCACGGTGGCGGTCACGCCCTTCAGATCGTCCGTGGACGAAGCGGGCTGCTCCTGCTCGAACGTCCAAGTGACGCTGACCGAGTTATCCGGCGCGGTGATCGCCCACACGAGGGTGCCGTCCTCGTGGGTCGTCACCCAATCCGAGGGAATCCCTTCTAGGCTTACCGCAGCGCCATGGGGAATCGTCCATGTGCCTGTCTGTGTTGGATCGAAGCCTTCTACCGGTTCCCCGTCCACGGTGGCCGTCACGCCCTTCAGCTCGTCCACGGTGTAGACGTGGGGCACGGTGAACCGGTAGGTCACGCTGATCTTCCCGTCCGGGCTGCTGACAGTGTACAGCCAAGATTTGTCCATGGATAGGGGCGGTTCGTTGACGAGCGAGACGTTCCAGCCTTCGGGCACGTTCTTCAGAACGACACCGGTGGCGTCCTGCGGGAGCGTCCATTCGCC
>NZ_NFHE01000051.1 GCF_002161235.1 Pseudoflavonifractor sp. An85 | reverse complement strand
GGGAAGGGCTGAAGCTGAGGCGGATGGAGTGGGGGATGGGGGTGGCGCATCGGAGCCCGTACTACACCCCATCAGGATCCAAGCAAGAATAATACCTAGAATTAGCAGTTTGTTCATCTCATAACCTCCAAAAAAATTCTGGCATAAGACCTGTTCGCCTTATGCCAGAATCATAATGGAAGTATCTCAACAAATTCTCAAATGCAGCAGATTTTTACGGTGACCTGTGCGCCACCTTCAGTGCTGTTTGCAAGGTGTAGGCTTCCGCCCAGTTTTTCCGCCAAAACATGACAGATGTATAGCCCCAGTCCAAAGTGTGGCGTACTTCCCAGTGTATGTGTTTCTCCCCGGTAGTAGGGAGCAGAAGCGTATTGCAAGTCTTTTTGGGAAAACCCGATGCCGTCGTCTGTGATAGAGAGTGTGAGAACATCTCCTTCTCGATCCAGAGATACCGCAATCTTGTGTTTTGCGTATCGGGCGGCGTTGGAGAGAATGTTTTCGTAAATCTGTAGGAATGCCTCCAAATCCATCACCAGCAGTTGTTCCGTGATAGAGGAATGAAACTCAACCTCCCCATGTGGGAACAGAAGCTGTGCGGTTTCTGAGATTGCCTCTGTGATGCGCTGGGCAGGAATTTCCCGAGGACGGGGATCGTAATCTTCCAGACGCTGCAAATCCCCCATGGTGGACACATAGGAATTGAGGCGCTTTACTTGCTTTTGAATGGAGGTGATGGACTCCAGAAGTTCGGGTTGTGCCTCCAGATGATCCCCAAGTTCATGGACGAGCAAATCGGTATGCCCCTGAATGACGGTGAGAGGTGTTTTCAAATCGTGGGCAAAGGCAGCGTTTAGCCGTTTGCGCTCCTCCACGGCGTTCCACATATTCCGGTTGTTTTGAACCAGTTCCCGTCTCATAATCTCAAAGGCGTGACACAGGCGACCCAGCTCGTCCGTTCCACTGTCATCAATTTGAAAATCCAGATTGTTGTCTGTAATCTCCTGTGCGGCATGGTTCAAAATGGACAGCGGCTTTTTGATTTTCCAGTGATAAAAAATCAACGCAGCCAGTACCAGACATATGGAATACCACAGAATTGCAGCAACATCCTCCAAATTTCCAAAGAAGGCATAGGCCTGACGGTCTCCGTCCTGAAAATCTTCTGCGTCCACCAAAGTGACCTCTTGCCAGAGTGCCATATCATCCGATTCTGTCAACGGAATTTCATCGGTGAAAACCATGTCTTCTGGGGGAATATACACCGTCATTTCGTATTTGTCTTCAATTTCGGCACGGCTCACTTGGGCGACCCATACCGTCAATTTGGTCAGAGAAAGGGCAGCTGCCAAGCAAACAAGACCACACACCATGAACGCCATGGGAATGGATGCTTTGCTCATCCATGTCTTTATGCAACCCATTTGTAACCAATCCCCCATACTGTCTCAATACATGGTTCACATCCAGCCTGAGTAAATTTCAACCGAATTTTTCGGATGTGCTCCATGATTACCGTATCGTCCCCGGAGCCTTCCAGCCCCCACACCCGGTCGTAGATACGGCTACGTTCAAAGGTTTGGCCCCGATGGAGAGACAGCAGCTGAATGATGTCAAACTCCTTGCGGTTGAAATGAATGCTTTTGTCACCCACAAAGACTTCTCGAGCCGAGTAGTCAATGGTAATTGATCCAAACACTTTTCTCTGGATGTCCTTGCTGCGGCGTTCTCTGCGCAGGTGTGCTTGGATGCGGGCATTTAGTTCAGGCAGGGAAAAGGGTTTTGTGATGTAATCATCTCCCCCTGAAGCGAATCCTTCGATTTTATCGGCATCTTCATCTCGAGCTGTTAAAAACAAAATGGGACAGGAAACCATGTCGCGGATGGCTTTGCACGTTTCAATTCCATCCATTTGCGGCATGTTGATGTCCAATAGAATCAAGTCTGGTTTTTCTCTTAGCTTCTCTATGGCTTCTGTTCCATCCATAGCACAGCTGACCCGATAGTTGTTTTGGAGCAAAAAGCGTTGAAGCATGGTAATGATTTCGCTTTCATCATCCACCAGCAATATGTGATATGCCATGTGTAACACCTTCTTTCGTTGCACATTATAATTTGATTTTCGGGAAATGGCAAATGGAAGAAAGAAAACCATAGACAAAAATAATCCTTATAGGCAGGTTCTATCTATATCATTTTTATCGAAATGATGTAGATAAACCTTGACTGTGCAATTAAATCCTGGTACACTTCAATTATATCATTACAAACAAAATGATGAAAATGAAACGGAATGAGGAGCAAAGATGCGAACCTACAACTTTGCAAAAAACTATGCCACATTGCTCACGCCGGATATTGTGTCCCTGCTGACCCAAATCCACGAGTACAAAGGAGAACAGGCCTTGTTTATCGAGGCTAAGGCGGACACCCTGACCAAGCTGGTGGAGATCGCCAAGATTCAGAGCACCGAGGCCTCCAACAAAATTGAGGGCATCTATACCTCGGATGAACGACTGAAAAAGCTGGTGCAGGACAAGACTACTCCACGCACCCGAAATGAGCAGGAGATTGCCGGTTATCGGGATGTGCTGTCCACCATCCATGAGAGCTTTGATTATATCCCGCCCAAATCCTCCATGATTTTGCAGCTCCACCGGGATCTCTACAAATTCAGCGGTATGTCCTACGGCGGGAACTACAAGACTTCGGACAATGTGATCGCCGAAACCGACGCCCAGGGGAACAAAACTGTGCGCTTTCAACCTCTCCCAGCTTGGGAGACACCGGAGGCCATGGACAACCTGTGTCGGGCCTATGAGGAAGCTGTGGGGGCAGGGGAGATGGACCCACTGCTGCTGATTCCTATGTTCATTCTGGACTTTCTCTGTATTCACCCCTTCAACGATGGAAATGGGCGCATGAGCCGTCTATTGACCCTGCTGTTCCTCTATCGGGCGGGTTATATCGTGGGCAAATATATCAGTATCGAGAAACTCATTGAGGAGAGCAAAGAAACCTATTATGAGGCTCTGCAACAGAGTTCCCAGGGCTGGCTGGAAGAGGAAAATGACTACGCCCCCTTTGTGCGTTATACCCTGGGGGTAGTGGCTGCGGCCTATCGGGAGTTTTCCACCCGGGTGCAGGCGTTGGCGGTCAGCGGTATGAGTAAGCCGGACCGCATTCGGGAGATTATCAAGGGCACCCTGGGGAAAATCACCAAGGCGGACATTATCAAGCAGTGCCCCGACATCAGCCAGATCACCGTGCAGCGCACTCTGGCCGACCTGCAAAAGAGCGGGGAAATTTTGAAACTCAGCGGCGGACGATATACCGCCTATGTCTGGAACCGAGAGAAGGAGTAAACATATGATTACTGGCGAACTGAAAAATAAAATTGACCGCCTTTGGGAGACCTTTTGGACCGGCGGCATCACCAACCCCCTGGATGTGGTGGAGCAGATGACCTATCTCATGTTCATCCACGACCTGGACGCCACCGACAACCAGCGAGCTAAGGAGAGCGCCATGCTGGGCCTGCCCCACAAGAGCATCTTTGCCAATGAGGTGCAGGTGGGGGAGCGGACCATTCCGGGCAATCAGCTCAAGTGGTCCGTGTTCCATGATTTTCCCGCCGGACAGATGTACTCGGTGATGCAGGAGTGGGTGTTTCCTTTCATCAAGAACCTCCACGCCGACAGGGACAGCGCCTATGCAAAGTACATGGGGGATGCCATTTTCAAAATCCCCACCCCGCTGATGCTGGATAAGATCGTCACCGCCATGGACGAGATTTGCGCCCAGGCAGAGCAGCTTCACGATGCCGACGTCCGGGGCGACATCTACGAATATCTGCTTTCCAAAATTGCCACCGCCGGGGTCAACGGCCAGTTCCGCACCCCCCGGCACATCATCCGCATGATGGTGGACATGATGGCTCCTCGGGCGGATGATGTGATCTGTGACCCAGCCTGTGGCACCTCTGGGTTTCTTGTGGCAGCAGGGGAGTACTTGAAGGAGAACCGCAAGCAGGAGATCTTCTTTGACCGGGTGAAAAAAGATCACTATATGAACCACATGTTCCACGGCTACGACATGGACCGCACCATGCTGCGCATCGGGGCCATGAACATGATGACTCACGGCATCGACAACCCCTATATTGAGTACCGGGACAGCCTGTCCGATCAGAACACCGACCGGGACAAATATACCCTGATTCTGGCCAATCCCCCCTTTAAGGGCAGCCTGGATGCGGACATCGTGTCCGCTGACCTGCTGAAGGTGTGCAAGACGAAAAAGACGGAACTGCTGTTTCTGGCCCTCTTCCTGCGGATGCTCAAGGTGGGCGGACGGTGTGCCGTCATCGTTCCCGACGGTGTGCTGTTTGGCTCATCCAAGGCTCATAAAGACATCCGCAAGGAAATCGTGGAGGGCAACCGGCTGGAGGCGGTGATCTCCATGCCCTCCGGAGTGTTCAAGCCCTACGCCGGGGTGTCCACGGCGGTGCTGGTGTTCACCAAGACGGGCCACGGCGGGACAGATGATGTATGGTTTTACGACATGAAGGACGACGGCTTCTCCCTGGACGATAAGCGCACCGAGGTCAAGGACAATGACATCCCTGACATCGTGACCCGGTTCCACAACCGGGAGGGAGAAAAGGAGCGGGAGCGCACCCAGCAGTCCTTCCTAGTGCCAAAAGAGGAGATTGCCCAAAATGGATATGATCTGTCCATCAACAAGTACAAAAAGGTGGAATATGTCCCTGTGGAGTACCCCTCCACCCAGGAGATTCTGGCGGCGTTGAACGAGCTGGAGATGGAGATCACCAAGGGGCTGGCGGAGCTGGAGGAGATGGTGTGATGGCGAGATTGGGGGATATTTGCAAATTTCAATCTGGTGGTACACCAAGCAAAAGTAATCCAGACTTTTTTGGAGGAAATATTCCATGGATTACAACAGTAGCACTAAATGGTGGCATTATTAATAGCACAAATGCAGTCGAGTGGATAACGGACAAAGCAATTCAAGAGAGCGCTGCTAAGATCGTCCCGCAAGACTCCATTATGATTGGTACACGAGTAGGAATCGGGAAAGTTGCTATCAATTCGGGGCCTATGTCAACAAGCCAAGATGTTATATCATTATTAGATATTGATACAGCAAGTTGGGATAAAGCTTTTTTATGTAAGTTCATCATAGCAAAGAACGATTTTTTGCTTTCGCAAGCGCGAGGTGCAACCATAAAGGGGATAAAAATAGATACCTTATCAAATTTGCAAGTGCCAGATATATCTCTGGAGGAACAGCGCCGCATTGCCACCCTGCTGGACAAGGTTAGCGATCTGATTGCCAAGCGCCGGGCGCAGTTGGACAAGCTGGATTTGTTGGTGAAGGCAAAGTTTGTGGAGATGTTTCAGGAAGAAAATCGGCGAAAGACCATTTCTGATATTTGTAGTATCATAACAGATGGAACCCATCAACCGCCTAAGTTTGTTCCTGAAGGGATACCGTTCTTGTTTGTTTCTAACGTGATCTCAAACGAAATTACTTATGAAACAGAAAAATACATTTCACAAGAAACCTATGACGAACTGATTAAACGAACTCCGATTGAGCCGGGGGATATTCTCTTGTCAACGGTGGGCTCATATGGTCACCCTGCAATAGTCAAAGACAATAAGAAATTCCTGTTTCAACGCCATATTGCATACCTAAAACCCAATCATGATATGGTGTGTAGCCAATATCTTCATTCTGCGCTTTTGTCTTACGATGTGCAAAGGCAGATAGAAGAAAAAGTAAAAGGAGTGGCGCAAAAGACATTAAACTTGTCAGAAGTCAGGAAAATTAGTTTGCCTGTACCTACAATGGATGTTCAGTTGGACTTTTGTAAATATGTCGAGAAGGTAAATGAAGAAAAGGCCAATATGAAACTGAGCTTTGAAAATCTGGAGACGCTGAAGAAGGCCTTGATGCAGCAATATTTTGGGTGAGGGGGGGTGTTTTAACTATGTTTTGTAGCATATTAGGCTATCTTATAGGTTTGGCCAAAAATCTCATTGCACTTTGTAATGACAACGCAGGGTTTATCTCAGCCATTTTAGCAGTTATCACAATACTCATATCTGTAAAGATTGGTAGATTGCCATATCAGAAAAAGCTAAGTTTTTATCACTACTTGGACAGCGATGAAACCAATGAAATTATTGCTACTGTCTATGTGAGTAACGTGGGAAGTTGTCCGGTGTACATAGATAAATTGATTGCAAAAGACGGTTTTTTCAAAACAATTGGGCAGTGCAAACAAATTCCAAACACAACTTTGATTGATGATCGACTACTGGAACCCCAAAAAACCCTTCTTTTCAAAATTCGTTTAAAAGGATACAGATGGAATTCCCAGGAAAAAAGGGGTGCCTTACGATTCATCTTAACAACAGGAAGAAAGAATATTACATATCGAACCAATTGGTGTATTGGGTAACAGTATCACCAACTTTGATTTTCTTATCTTAGACCACTAATTTACCGCCTTCGGAGAGATGGTTGTTTCAATAGTAGCCGCGAAAAGATGTAACAATGAGAAAGTTCTAATGCAGATGTTTATGCATAAAAAGAGGTGTGTTATCTTGTGAAAAGCCAATTAGAAAAATTTGTAATGAAGTTGAGTATGAAAGCAATACCCAACAACGCTAATTATAGTGGGGAAATTTTTCACTACACGGCTCTGAAAAATATAGAATCAATGTTGCTAGGTCCAAAGGATCACATTGTTTTATGGGCCAGTCAGTTTGATTGCCTGAATGATTTCTCTGAGGGAACTGTGGTTGACAAAATCTATCGTGAAGTATGCCACAAGCTAAAGAATGAATCACTAATCTCAGAAGAGTTGTTTAATGCGATTGTGGATGTGAACGCCTCGCCCAATGAAACATTTCTTGTTAGGAAAAATGGGAAGCTCAGAATTCATCGAGGGGAATACACGACATATATTGCATCTTTTTCTCATTCGAACGATTTGCTCCCTATGTGGAATTATTATTCGAAAGGAGACATGTTCGAGGGAATAAATCTGGGGATGAATGCCAAATCCATTTTTTCCAACCTGATAAATGATTTTGTAGAGGCAGGAGTGTCAATAGAGATTTGTCCTGTGATTTATACCAAAGAAGACCAAGAAAAGTTGATGAGAGAATTCCTTTTAGAAATAGCAAGGGAATACGATGAATCTTACAATCATTCAGTAAGAGCGATTGTTTCCATGAAACTCACATCGTGGAAGATGCTTTTCAAACAAAAAGACTTCCAGCACGAGCAGGAAGTTCGAATTATTGTAAAGGTTGCAAATAAATTCAGAGATGTCCTGCCGGTAAAGTATAGAACAAATTCTGGGTATATCATCCCATATATTGAACTGGAAATCGATAAAACAGCAATGGAATCTGTTACTCTCGGGCCTTTTCGTGGGACAGAAAACCAACGAAACCTTCAAGTGAATGTATTGAAGCAATTACTTGCTTCAAACGGTTATGATGTAGCTATATTATCGTCTCAGGTGCCTGTTAGATATTAGCGAGGAAAGCTATACGATCGGTTTTTGCTCTTATTTACATTTTATGAATTGTCAATATCATTTCAAAGTGTTGAATTAGCGCATCAAAAAGGACACAAAACAGTAACATTTTAGATGAGGTAGAAGGTATGGATAAACGATATCAAGTTTTTGTGAGTTCAACTTTTGAAGACCTTCAAGAAGAGCGCAAAGAGGTTATGCAGGCGTTGCTGGAATTAGACTGTATTCCTGCGGGAATGGAACTGTTCCCTGCCTCTAATGATGACCAATGGACACTGATTAAAAGGGTGATCGATGACTGTGACTATTATCTGCTCATTATTGGAGGACGCTATGGAAGCATAAACGAAAACGGCATTAGCTACACGCAAATGGAGTTTGAATATGCATTAGAAACGGGAAAACCGATTATTTCCTTTTTACCTAAGAGTCCAGCTAATATTCCTAGCGGTAAATGTGATAATGATCCCGCTAAGCAAGAAGAACTGGAAGAGTTTAAAGAGCTTGCAAAAAAGAAGTTGATTAAATATTGGGAGGGTCCCGAAAACCTTGGCTCCGTTGTGTCTCTATAATGGTCTCATAAATTAAGACACTTTTTCGGACAATTTTTAATGAATCTGATATACTAAAATCAATACGAAAGAGAGGATTCATTACTATGTCCAGACAAAGAAGAAGTTTTAGC
>NZ_NFHE01000050.1 GCF_002161235.1 Pseudoflavonifractor sp. An85 | reverse complement strand
GGGGTAGGCTTCGGCGTAGGCGCGGGGGTGGGGCTGGGCTTGGAGTCGGTGCCGGAACCCCAGGGGCCGGAGTCGGCGGGGTTGTAGAGAATCACTTTGTCCCGCTTGGAATAGCGGCTGGTGTTCTCAAAGGTGCGGGAGATGAGTTTTCCGTTGGCGTCGTACACGCAGCGGTACACGTCCACCACCTTGCCGGTGTAGGGAGTGGTCTTGACCTTAGTGGTTCCGCGAGGCACCGAGGAGTCGGGCTCATACACGGTCTGATAGGCGGTGGTGGAGCGGGTGTAACGCTCGGTTTTTACGTAAGTACCCTTGGGGTTGGTGCCGTAAATCTGGACGGTGAGCTTGCCGCCGGACACGTAAGCGACGATCTTGATGGGGTAGTCCGTGTCGTTGCGGAACTTAAAGTCCAGGCTGGGATAGTACACGGTGGCGTCCAGGCCGTCGGGCACGTAGCCCACGGTAAAGGCGTGGTTGGCCCGGAGGGTGATGTCCAGGTTGGCGTACACCGCGCAGTAGTAGATGGCGGAGGACACCTGACACACGCCGCCGCCGTCCATGGCCACGGTCTGGCCATTGGAGTAGCCGGTGGAGGGCTTATAGCCGTTGGCCTGGGAGGGGTCACCGATGGTGCCCAGGTAGGAGAAGGTCTCCCCGGGCATGAGGATCTTGCCGTTGCAGAAGGAGGCGGCCCGAGCCACATTGAAGGAGCGGGAAGCCACGCCGTCCAGATAGCTGGTGTTGCTGGAGAGCAGATCCTGGTAGAGCAGAGAGGCGGAGTTGCCCAGGTCGGGCTGGGTCAGAGTGACGGGAATGGAGCAGGTCTCCCCGGGCTTGGTCTCGTCGATGATCTTCTGGGCCTCCTCGGGGTCGATCTCACAGCCGATGACCATGGGGGTGATGTTACCATTGTCATCCTTGCTGGGGGCCTTGGGCTCCTGATACACCAGCTTGCTGAGAATTTCTCCCGTGAGCTCTGCGCTGGGCAGGGGTTCGGTCTCCACGGTCAGAGAGGTCTCGCCAGCGGCCAGAGCCTCGGTGATATCCTCCATCAGCTTGTCCTTGTTCACCTGAGCGCCTTCGGTACCCAGGGTCAGCTGCAAGGCATTGTCCACAAGCTCGTACTTGAAGTCCACCGGGGCCACATACACAGCCTCGGCGATCTGGTCAATGTACTCCAATACCTGCTTCTCTCCCTCGGGGGTGAAGGAAGAGGAGGACAGGGACAGGGAGACGGGATCGGAGCCAATGCCAAACCAGGCCAGACCCAAGGAGAGGAAAGAGCGGTAGGTCTTGGCCTCTATGCCGTACTCCACGGCGGCTTGGGGATCCACATCCAACAGGGTACCGGGGATGGTGAGGGTCTGATCCTCGCCGTAGTTCAGGGTGAGGGACAGCTCACTCAGGTGATCTTGCATGGAGTCAGACATAAATTCCACAGCGGCATCCTGAGTCATGCCGCCCAACTCCAGGGTGACGGTTTGTGCACTGTTTTGCGCCACGGTACCGGGGAGCAGTCGGCCATTGCCGCTGACCCATGCGCACAGCCCGCAATAGGCTCCCACCAACACCAGCACCACGATGCCGGCAATGATTCCGGCCAGGACGGGCGGGGTAAGCTTTTTTAGGGGACTTCTTTGTTCCATATTACTTCCTCCATATGTTAATCCATGTAAGCGTTGCCAACAAATTATTGAAATGGAATGGAATTGCAACGACATCATTGTAACACCAACCAGTGGGACAGACAAGAACAATTCGGTAAAAAAGATTTACAAACTGTCATCATTTTTGGGCCCTATTTACACTGCGTAAAAAGATGTATATAATGTGAGGGAAAGCAACCGGGAGAACCCACAGACCCGGAGAGAAAGGAATCAGGTTTTATGGCAAGATCATATCACTACGATCCGGGAGGCGGTTACCACTATAACCCCAATCCTCAGCGTCCGCCCCGGAGAAATGGAGATTGGCAGGATTGGATTGGCATTGTGGTGCTCTTTCTCATTCCCTTTGGAGTGACCCAGGTCGTAGCTTTGGTGTGGCTGGGGAGCAAAATTCGGACCATCATCAACCAGCGGGGACAAAACTATGCCTTCCAGGCCCGTCAGGCGGCGCAGTTTGTCCGCGACAAGGCAGATGCCACCTTCCAGCAGGCGGGACAAAACTGGGGGCCCACAGGGTCACGGAAAGGTTTGCGCGCAGGCACCTTGAAAATGGTGGCAGGCGGCGTGTTGGCACTGATGTTCGGCCTGGGGTCGGTGGGGGCCCTTGCCATCTTTGTGGAAAGCTTGCTTTACGGCTACTTTTTCAGCGATGAGCTGTTCAACACCGTGCTGTGTCTGGCCGTCTTTGGCGTGGGTGTGGGGATGTTCTTCAGCGGAAAAGAGGAGCGGGGCCGGGAGGAGCGGTATATCAACTATCTGGCCTACATTGGCGCCAACCGCAAGGTGAGTCTGGCCCCCATGGCGGCCGCCATGGATGTCTCGGTGCGCCGTCTGACCCGGGATTTGCGGCGGATGCTGGCTGCCCACATCCTACCCACCGGGTATTTGGACATGAAGGCGGGTATGCTGATGCTCACGGAAATGGGTTACACCCAGCCGGAGCCTGAGCCGGAACCGGAGCCCCAGGAGAAGGAGCACAGCCAGGAGGACGAGATTTTGCGGGAGATCCGCCTCATCAACGACCTGATCCCAGACCCGGTGATCAGCGCCAAAATTGACCGCATTGAGGAGATCACCCATAAGATTCTCCAATATCAAAAGACCCATCCCCAGCGCAGCGACCAACTGCGCACCTTCCTGAGCTACTACCTGCCCACCACCTTGAAGATTCTCCGCTCCTATGCCCGCCTGGACGCCCAGGGAGTGGAGGGGGAGAACATCTCCGCCGCCAAGGAGCGTATCGAGGGCATGATGGACCAGGTGGTGGAGGGGTTTGAAAAGCAGCTGGATAAGCTGTTCAGCTCCGATGCCATGGACATTGCCGCCGATGTACAGGTGCTGGAAAATATGCTGAAAAAGGACGGTCTGGCCGGCGAACAGATGAAGATGGACTAAAGAATCTCAGGGGCACAGAAGGGAGCGGAAGTATATGCAGCAGCCAGAACAGATTTGGTTTAACTCCACCGACTGGGTACATCAATGCGCCGGGTACCTGTGGAGGCCCCAGGGAGAGGTGCGGGGGGTGGTGCAGATCGTCCACGGCATTGCCGAGCACATGGGGCGATACGACCACTTTGCCCGCTACCTGAACCAGCACGGCTATGCGGTGTGCGGCGAGGACCACCTGGGCCACGGGAAGACCGGGGAGGCGGCGGGGCAGTTTGGCTACTTTGCCCGCCACGATGGCTGGGACACGGTGGCAGCTGACGTGTGGGTGTTCCGCTCGTTGATGTCTGAGGAGTTTGACGGCATACCCTACTTCCTGTTGGGCCACTCCATGGGCTCCTTTCTCACCCGCACCTACCTGTGCCGTTGTCCCGGAACGGTCAACGGGGCCATCCTCTCGGGCACCGGGCAGGAACACCCTCTGCTGGTGGCGGGAGGAAAGCTGTTGGCATCCCTCATTGGACATCTGCGGGGATTTGATACGGTGAGTGGCCTGGTCAACGACCTGGCCCTGGGGGCGTACAACAAGCAGTTCAAGCCCAACCGCACCACGGCGGACTGGATCAGCCGGGATGAGCAGGTGGTGGACACCTACTTGCGCGACCCCTTCTGTACCTTTACCCCCACCGTAGGGCTGTATCGGGATATGCTGGGGGGCTTGCAGTACATTTCCAGTGAAAAAGCCCTGTCCCAGATGGACCCCAATACCCCCATTTACATCTTTTCCGGGGATCAGGATCCGGTGGGCAGCAATGGGGCAGGAGTACGAAAGGTATACGGTTACTTCAAAGACCATGGCACTCGGGATTTGACCCTGAAGCTGTACCCGGAAGCTCGCCACGAGACCCTCAACGAGACAAACCGCATGGAGGTTTACGCCGACGTGCTGGCGTGGCTGGAAAAACATACTTGAGTGAACAAAATCCCGTGTTTCACAGTTTTTTTCTGCGAAACACGGGGTTTATCATGTTTACGACACTTGGAAGCAAAGGGAAATGAGAATGGGGACGAAGAAGGAACAGATGATGCCGTTGAGCACCGACAGCACTACCGTCTCCTCATTGGTATATTTCAGCATCACCGGCAGGGTGGTGTCCTCGCTGGTGGCCCCGGCGGGGGCAATACAGGTGTAGAAGTTGAGCTTAATGGCCACGATGGGGATGATGATGAAGGAGAAAATCTCCCGCATCAGGTTGCTGAGAAAAGCGATGCTGCCCAGCTCGGAGCCGCCAATCTGGCTGATGGTGGCGCCCGCCAGACTATACCAGCCCATGCCGCTGGCAATGGCTGCCCCCTGGCCCAGAGGAATGTGGAACATGGCGGCGCACACCAGGCCTCCGACCAGAGAACCCAGAATAATGCCAATGGGGATGATGAAAATTTTAATGTGATACTCTCGAATTTTGCGGAAGAGGCCTCGGTGGAGCCCCACACTGATGCCCACGGTGAACATCAGAAGGTAGAGCACCAAATCTGTGTGTTGGCTGAAAAAGGTCAGCAGGGGCAGTTCCAGCCCGGACAGGCCATAGGCCAGGCCCAAAATCAGAGAGAGAATGGTGAGTAGGACAATCATGCGTTTTCCTCCTTGTCCTTACCGTCGTGCTTTTTCATAAACCGTTTGGTGAGGATATAAACCGCCACGATGGACAGCACAGTGGGGATGAGGAAAAAGAGAAAACTTTGGGTACCCAGGGTAAGCAGCTGGTGGAGAAAGCCCTCTTTCCGGCCTAACATGGCCCCCATGGAGAAAATCAGCACCAGGGTACACAGCAGGGAGGCCACTTCATTCCACTTCTTGGCCTTCTGGGGGAAGAAAAATCGCCCGACTAGAATGCCCAAGCACATAACCAATAAGATATCCATACCAACTTCGTTCCCCTCTCCCAATCTGCCCCCATGGACGAGAGAGGGGCAGTGTGGTATAATCGAGCAACACAATGCGCTGCTGTGAAGATGTTGCGAACCCGATTATCATAGCAGAAAACCCCGAAAAACGCAAGACAGAGAGGATTTTAAGACCCATGATCATTTTCGATTTGGATGGAACCTTGCTCAACTCCAACGACCTGTGGGTGGACGTGGATCTGGAGTTTCTGGCCCGCCACCACTGCCAGGTGACGAAGGAATATGAGGAAGTGGTGACAAAGGCCACTTTTCCCACCGCAGCTGTATACACCCGGGATTACTACCAGCTGAATCTTACGCCGGAGGAGATCATGGATGAGTGGGAGCAGTTGGCGGCTCACCACTACCGTGATCTGGTAGAGCTGAAGGCAGGAGCCCGGGCCCTGTTGGAGCAGTACCGGGGCCGGGGGGAAGAGATGGCCCTGTTTACGGCTTGTCGCCCGAAACTATGCCAGTTGGCTTTGCATCGCCACAACCTGGAGGGATATTTCTCCCATGTGGTGTACGCCGAGGAACTGGGGCTGGAAAAGCACGACCCTCGGTGTTTTGAGGCCCTGAGCCACACCCTGGGGGTGGAGCCGGAAGGGTGCACGCTGTTGGACGACTCCCCCTTCAACTGCGCCACCGCTCAGAAGGCGGGCATGCACGCCATCGGGGTGTATGACCCCTGTTACGCCTCCCGATGGGAGAACATGAAGGACAGCTGCCACCGGTTTGTACACTCCTTGGAGGAACTGGTGGAGGGGTGAGACCTCCATACAAGGGAAGCGTTCAGCTTATGCCTGTTGCTGCCGCTCTTGGAGAAGTTGGTTGAGTTCCTGAGCCAAAAGCTGTTGACGGCGGCGGAAGTACCAGATGAGAAGGAGGTACACCGCCAGGAAAATGAGGGAGTACGCCACGATGCTTTCAACGCTGACAGTTGCCCAGTGAAAAGCCAGGGCTGCGGGCAGGGAGACGACATAGAGAATGATGCCTTCCACCAGGCAGTAGTGCAGCCAGCGTTGAAAGTCTAGATGGGACAGCAGCCAGTCAATGCCCTGACAGACCACGATCCACCCCAGCAGCTGGAACGGGAAGGGGGAGACAGGCCAGCCGGTCAGCAGGTTTGTCACCAGACTGCCCAGAATAATCCCGGTAAAGCAGATGCAGATGGAGGGAATCCGGGCGAAGAGAAATTGTTTCATGATACACTGCCTCCTTTCAACTTGCGGCGCAGGGCGTCGATGTAGCTGCGGGTGATGATAAGCTGTTCTCCATTTTTCAGTACCGCTTTGAGCCTGTGGTTGAAGTGTGGCTCCACATGCTGCAAAAAAGCCGTGTTGACGATGCAGCTTTTGCTGATACGAACAAAGGTGGTTTGACACAGCTTCCCCTCCAAAGCGGCCAGGGTCTCCCGGCACTGGTACACCTGATCCTTTTGGTAGAGAAATGTCCTTCCGTCGGTGGAATCCATATAATAGATGCTCTCCAGGGGCAGGTGAAACTCTCGTTGCTCCTGATAGCCCACCAGCACAAAGCTGTATTGCCGAATGTGGGAGATGAGGGACTCCAGCCGGGCATCCAGAACGGGGCAGCGGAGGATGACCTCGGTCTCCGGGATGGAGACGTCTTGCTGTATGGTGAGTTTCATGGAACGCTCCTTTCTCCAGTGGTGTGTGATCCCATGATAAAGGGCATCGGGGCGGTTGGCAACCCATGGAGCGGTCAAATGCCCAGGGGAGGGATGAGATGCCCTGTTGAAACAATAAATCTAAAATTCCTATCACATTAGAAACAGCCCTATTCCACCGTACAATGAGAGGGGGGATAGGGCTGTTTTGATCATCATATGAAAATACATCAACTGATAGATTAACTGGAATGGGATAGGTTAATTCATTGGTTAACTGATTCAGTTGAACAATGAAATTAGGCTTTCACATAGTAAATATGCCGACCATTGCGCTTCTGTTTTACCAATTCTTTTTTTATTAATCGGTTTAAGGCAATGGATGCACCAGCTTTTGTGGTGATTCTGGTGATAGAAATCACCTGCTGAGTTGTGATAAAACCATTTTCGCAGATGTATTCATAGATTAATTGATCTGTGTCGATGAGTTTGGGCTGAGACGGCGCCATATCGCATAGCTTGATCTGCTCAGGTTGTGTTTTATAATCTTCGTTCAAGTGGTAAGTGGTCCATCGGCCATTGGGGGATACAAGAAGCATTCTCTGTTGAACCAGTTCATATAAGTGCTTGCCAACATCTGTGCTGTGCATGTTCAGCAATATTTGAATTCGTGCATTCGTAATTTCGCGTTCCAGATAGGTGGTACAAAGAATGATTTGGTCATCGGGAGGCAAACGGTCATACTGTTTTCCCATTAGCCGATGCAAATACTCGGTGCATTCTTGGGGCATGAGGGAAAGTGTCCACAATTTCAGTTCTACCACATGAAGTTCGGTATTCTCGCTTAAATCTGGTTTACGCCAGTTTTCCTCGTTCCAGGCATTGAGAATGGTGGGGAAGCCAGAGCCGATGTTATCGCCCATACCAATCATTCGAAGCATGGTTTGAATATGGGGATTTCGAGCCCTGGAATTTCCACCTTCATAAATGGATGAAACAGAAAGCTTGAGATTTCCGGGATTGGAGAAGAGAAAACCATCGTCTCGTTTTACAATTTTCAGTACGCCGGTAATGTGATAATCTGCATGAATGACAAGGTTAATAACAGCCTCTCGAATCGCTTTGTGGACGGGAGTGTCATCAACGCGGCTCATTCCGCTGAGATGAAAGGGTCTGCGAATATCCTTGACCAATTTAGGCATGGCCCTTTTAATAAAGTTGTAGAGGTTGTTTTCCCACATGCCGTCATAGGTCAGACGATCGTTCCATCTAATTCCGGGGGTTAAATTGCTTTCATCCAAATAGTCCATGCGGATATTTTCGAATCTTTCTCTCACGGCAAGACCTGATCCAAACATCAACAAACCGGCGGTTGTAAGACCTTCTTTGCCTGTTATACGGTCAACCGTGTAGCCGCCCAGATTACGTAAAAATGATTTGTTGTCAATACCGTTCCAAACATGATCGGGGTTGTGCAATTCATATTCAATTCGGTAGGCTTTCAATGTTTCAGGGTCTATGTCGTCCATGGTATACCCATCCAATAGGCCACCATCGTTTCCGGTATCACTGGCATCACGGAGCATAGATTTAACTTCTTCCTCTGTACAGTGATAGTCTCCCTCGTGGTTTCTTTTGAAACTTCCTTTTAATGGATTTCCATTGATATACACAGGGCGCTGGTGATAGGAGGCTTGAGGAACATCAATGCGAATGATATTTTGCCCCTCGTACTGCACTATGGAGACATCAGTGGAGACAAGCACGTTTGAACTAACCTTTTCGCTATTTACTGTATTCCAAAAATCTTTTAGAAGCTGGTCTGGATTTTTGATTGTGCCAATACAAAATCGTTGAGATATATCCTTAGCTTTTGGATTCTCTTCTATTCCCAATAATATGGTGCCTCCCACTGTATTTGCAAAGGCAGAATATGTCTCCCAAAGTGACTTAGGTAAGCTCCCTTCTGCTTTCTTGCACTCAAGGGTGATGTGTTCTCCATATTTTAGGAGATCTGCAATGGATTCCTTTTCCATTGTTTACTGTTCGCCTCCTCCTGGTATCACGTGGGAAAAGAGTTAGGTATTACACAATAGATACGCTCCGCAGTCGGCAACCCGGGCGAATACCTTGCCTGGGTTGCGCTGCTCCAGGGTCTCGGTGACCCCGTCCTGCCAGGCAGCCGACAGGCAGGTGACTCCCGCTTGGTGGCAGGCGTCCACGTCGGTGGGCGTGTCCCCGATGTAGCAAAACTCCTCCGGGGCCAGCTGGTACTTGTCCAGCAGATAGCGCAGATGGTCTACCTTGTTGGGGGCCACATCGGACCCGCACAGCACCTCGTGAAAGAGATGGGAAATGCCCCACTCCTCCAGGGAGATGGTGCAGGTGGGGGTGCCCTTGCCGGTGACCAACACCAGGGGAATGCCCCGATCCTTCAAAGTGAGCAGCAGGTCCCGGATGCCGGGGAAGAGGTCGGGCACCAGTTGGGGGTGGAGCCGCCGATACTCCCGGCAGTAGTCGGCCACGCCAGCCTCCCACTGGTCTCCTGCCAAAATCTTGGAGATACCCACCTCGTCCAGGCCGAAGGTGGCGGTAATTTCTTCTTCGCTCAACGTATGTCCGGCGTAAGGGGACAGTGCCAGACCAAAGGCCTGGATGCACAGGGGCAGGGTGTCGGCAAGGGTGCCGTCCAGGTCAAAACCAATCATGCGAAACATGGGAAAACCCTCCTTAGGCTTTGGTCAAATGTTGGCTGGCGGATTTCAGCATCAGCCGCTTGGTGCCCACGGTGTCGAAGGCAATCTCCACCAGGGCATCGCCCCCCATCTTTTGCACGGACAGCACCATACCGTGTCCAAAGGCCTTGTGCTGCACGCTGTCCCCCTTTTGCAGGTTGAGACCGGGGGCGGAGGACTGGGTGGGCAGAGGTCTGCCCGGGGTGGGGA